>NZ_JBHTKR010000003.1:0-576914 GCF_042678485.1 Seohaeicola saemankumensis
CAAGGGCCAGCGTGTGATGAATGGCTGGCGCAATGCCGGGCTGGCCTGGAGCTACAAGATCAGCGATTCACAGGCTTATGACGGTGACCGCTACTGAAGCGAACCTCCCAGGGCTCCCGCATCGCCTTGAGCGGGGGCCCGACTTTATTATCCCCAAAAAGAATGTCATCCCAGAAATGTCCGTGACTTGAGGGTTGTCGAATTCTTTACGACCAAGCGTGTAGCAGGAAAGGATCGTGCCAGCATCCAGCCGAGGTTCAATTGCCCCTATCTCAGGTTCAATTCTTGCCGACAGGGGCGGCAGGGTTTCCATGATCGTCCCCAGCGCGAAATCACCACAGATGCAGGGCGTCAGTACGCCGCGTTGCGTGCCGAAGGCGTGTCAAACAAGGCACCAGAGGTCAGATTGTTATCGAGAGAAACCAAGTGCCCCATGCGACGAAGCTGGCTGAAAGAGAGGATCCGAAAACTGCAACAACGCCAATCACGCTGCCCACCAGCAACCCAAGCAGCATCAGGTACTCCATTAAAGCGACGCCGCTCTCTTCACGACCGAACAACTTTATCATTGAGAATGATTGCTTGATCATTTCGGTTTCCTTTTATCAAAACAGCTCAAAAAACTTGTAACACCTCGAGCTCACTGCATTCCGGTTTTCGAATTGGGTTCAACGTCTTTATCTTTAGTCGGCATTGCTTGCCTGAGCCTACACCAGCGCTTACCCTGATCCAAAAAATAAATGCAATTTCCGTCATTCTTTCATTCATAGTTATATCAATTGGCCATGATTTCGCTGATTGTGTACGGTTTCTTTCTTGCTTGCGGGGCTTACCCGATGGCCACGATCACGCCACAGGGCCGTGCGTAACCGCCGTATGTATATCGGCCTTTCAGGCAAAGTGCCGCTAACGACTGCTTTGCGCCCTCAATGCCAAGCGCCGCACCCTGAATGAAGGTGGCTTTCGCTCTGTCAGCAATCACTGATCTGGCCTTCAGGATGAACGCTGTATCCAATCACCCCTTCTGGACGCAAATCCAGGTGGGAAACCTTCGTCCCTGTCTCAAATGATCCTCACGCCAGAACATAACTGATCCCTGTCTTTTCTTATTTCCTCCGCTCTCTTGCCTCTCGGCATGGCTCCTCCTACTGCAGGTTCATCGTAGCTTCACATAATTCGTCAGATTGAGCGCAGCCCAGATGCCAACCAGTTCCCCTTCACACGTCACTGGCTACGCTGCGGCATGGACCATAGTTCTGGTCTGGTCATTTTGGCTGATCGTGAGCCGGGTTGCCAATGACAGTGGGCTAACGGTCTATGATCTGGCCGCGATGCGCTATGGCTTGGCGTCGCTGGTGGCACTGCCGCTTTGCCTTTACTACAAGCCCTGGCGTGGACTACGTCTGTCGCAAATCGCCGTGCTCTCGTTTATTTTGGGGCCCGTCTACATTCTGATTGTGTTTTCAGGCTTTCTTTATGCACCCGCCGCACATGGCGGAATTTTCATGAATGGGGTGCTGCCCTTGATCAGCATCCTTTTCGGGATTTTCCTTTTCCGCAAACTGCCTGGAACGCAGCAGCTTCTGGGCGCGGCGCTGATCCTTGTGTCTTCGGTTGTGCTGGCATGGGATACCAGCGTCACCAACATCCAGAATGCATGGGTCGGTGATCTGATGTTTGTGGTCGGAGCAATCTTTTTCTCTTCATATGTCATCCTGTCCGAGCGGTGGCAGCTCCGTCCGATGCAGATCATCTTTTGTGGGACCGTCGTCAACGCGGCTCTCTATCTGCCTGTCTGGGTTCTTTGGCTGCCTTCCGGACTTGCAGACGCGCCCTTGCGCCCGTTATTGCTCCAAGCTGTCTACCAAGGTTTTGTGCCAAACCTTATTGGTCTGCTCTTCGTGGCCCATGCATCACGGACAATCGGGAACGGAAACACCTCGTCCATCCTTGCCGCGGTGCCGGGTGGAGGAGCCCTTTTGGGACTGCTTATTCTGGGCGAAAGCTTGAGCGTGATAAGTGTCCTGGCGCTTGTTATTTTGACGATTGGCCTGTTGATGAGCGTGCGCCGGAGAACCCCTCAACTGGGCTGAAGGACGGCTTCTTGCCTTTCTGTCCTGTCCGGAAACATGACGGTCATTCGTAGACGGCCGCTTCGCGTCGCAGCGTCCAAGAAACACCCGAACGCGGCGTTCTTGTGCGCGCTGGAGCGTATGTGTGCAGCAGTTCCACAGCATCCGGTGGTGTCAGAGGCTAAGGGCCCACAGAACCAGTGGAATGGTGGCGATGGCGGCAATGGTCTGCGAGGTGACGATCCCTGCCATCAGCGTGCCGTCGCCATTCAACTGTCGGGTCAGCACATAGGACGTGGGGGCCGTGGGGATGGCCGAGAAAACGACCACCACCAGCGCCGCAACCCCGCTGAGGCCGAAGGCATACGCTATGAGCGCGGCAAGCAGGGGCATCAGCAGAAGGCGCAGGGCGCCGGCTGCAGCAAGGGTCAACCCGTCGCGACGCAAGGCGGCGGGTTGCAGAGCGGCCCCCACGCATAGCAGACCAAGCGGAAGGCTGGCTTGTGCCAAAAGGTCAAGAAAGCGCCCGGTGCCAAAGGGTAGCCCCCATCCAGTCAGGGCCAGCGCAATGCCCCCCAGACAAGCCAAGATCAGCGGGTTGCGCGCCACTGTGCGTAGCATGGCAAGGGGGGTGCGGGCCTGACCTGCCTCGGTCAGGGCCATGATCGACAGGACGTTGACCAAAGGCACGGCGACGGCAAGGTAAAGCGCCGCCTGTTCGATCCCGACAGGTCCAGCCAGCGTCGCCAGGATGGCCAGCCCCAGATAGGTGTTGAAGCGGACCGTGCCTTGCAGCAGCGGGCCAAAGCGGGCCGCCGGCATGGGGCGGGCGCGCCGGGTCAGGGCCAGGGCGATTGCGGCGAGCAGGATGATTGCGACGGCCGCACCTCCCAGACGCAGCACCTGTGGATCGCGAACAGGGGCATCGGCCAGACTAGTGATCAAAAGGGCCGGAAATAGCAGGAAATAGTTGATCCGTTCGGCGGCGGGCCAGAAACCGGGATCGGGAAAGCCGCGCTGGAAAAGGAAATAGCCAAGGCAGATCAGCGCGAAAAGGGGCCAGATGGTGAAGAAAAGCAATGTGATATCTCGCTGGCCCTGCCCTGCGTAGACCGGGATCCGCGCGGGTTCGTTGAACTACCCGTTAAAGACCGAAGCGCGGGGAGGGGCAAGCGGATTGCTGGACGGCAAGGAAGCCGGGCATCGGGGTGAAGTCCATAACGGGATCATACCATCCCAGTTGGTGGACCACTTCAGAAGGGGCACTCTAACTGGCGAGAACTGCAAGGAAATTTTCAGATACGATCTTGTTTTTACTTGTATTTTTGAAAGCGGCGAGGATCGGCTTTCGTGTGCGGCCCTTGAAATCTGTTCCTTTTTTGATACGGTTCACCCATGCTTCAATCAGATGACTTTATAGCAAAGCTTTCGTTTGGATGACCTTGATACCGAGACATCACAGCGGTCGACAGGCTCGAAAAGAACTGGCCCTCGACGATCCGATGTCCCGCGCCTTGCGAGCCGATCCAGCGCCAAAGCCTACTCGGCAAGTTGCTTTCAGGAGGGTCACTTGTCCTGCGTCCTGAAATGGTTTGCCGTGCTCACGCTGCTGTTGAGCCGCGCGGCGCTTTCCGAAACACTCCAGTGTTCGGATTACAGGTTTCGCGTTTCGTCGCAGGATGAAGCCCTTGCCAAGTACACTTGTGCCGTGGCGTCGCGGGCGGCAACCAGGCTTGCCGATTGCAACGTGATTGTCACTCGTCCGGTTCTTTTCGAATTGAAAGACGAAATGCCGGACGGTTGCATAGGGCTTTATCATTGCGGCGAAGACCGGATCGAACTGCCCACGCTAGAGACATTGCAGCGCATCCGAAAACCGGACAGCAGTCTCTCGCATCTCCCTCTCAGGGTATTTTTTGAAAGCGCGTTGACACATGAACTTGCACACCAAGCATTCGATACATTGCCCTGCCCTTTTGACGGTTGCCTGATCGCAAGTGAATATCTCGCCTACAACATGCAAATCATGTCGCTGCCCTCAGAACATCTGGCAGCTTTCGAAGCCAAGCTGGAGATGGACATCAAGGTACCTCGCGACGCCCTGAACCCCATATTGCTTTTCATGGCGCCCGATACTTTCATGCTTCGCGCGTGGACCCATCTGAATCAACGGCCTGATGCCTGCGCGTTTATTGACGACGTGATGCAGGGACGCATCCGAATGGACAATCCTCACCCTTGACGTGTGGGGCCCCTGCAAAGGGGTGCTTGTGCTGCCTTCTGCAGGGCCTCGATCTATCTCTGACGGATCACCGGCCTCGCCAGCCCCGAGCCAGGCGGTGCCGTCGCGCTCCGGACTGTACAGGCTGACTCTGCAGGGATGGCGGTGCAAGTGTGGGGCTGGTCGCTGAAAGCGAACTGAGTTCTCTGGTGCAATAGCCGGGTATACGCCAGCAAAGGTCAGCAAGTCGCGGAAGGCCGAACAGGGCACAACGGACGGACTCTCGATTGTTACCCATTTTTCTGTGGCCTGCCCCTGAGATTTCCCGCTAGTCTACTCTGAGTGGACAACTTGGGGTGGACTGTGACGTGAGTAACGGAAAGTTTGCACGAAGTTTATTGATATCGCTGGTTGCAGTTCAGCTGTTCGATATTGCGATTCATGTCGGCACCGGTCAGGTGGAGCCGGTCCGCATTCTTTCAAACGTGATAATTGGAAGTTGGGCCATATGGGGCCTTTTCAGCAAAGCGGCTGCTCTGTCAGGTCTTATCGCGATCGTGTTCTATGTAGGTCTGAACGGGTGGTTTGTTGCAATACACGGAATCACCAACCCGGATCAGGGCGGAGCGTTACGAATTACCTTGTTCTTCCTTGTTGGCTTGAGCACTGCAATCGCACTCTGGATTAGGGCAATAGTCGATCGAGATTAAGCGCCACCCAAAGGATCGGCCCTTCAACCCGGCCAACTGCCGCCGCAGCCGTTGCTCCAAGGACTGACGTTTACCACCCACCTGCTCTCACGCCAGAGCATTGCAGAAATGGCATCAGTGTTGGCCGCCGTGTACCGTCGGTTCGAATCCTGCTGCCCCAGCCAACTCACCTGAATAAATTGCGGTTCAGTCGGGCTATGCCTTGACGTGCGGGCCGGGTGTCGGTCGAGCAAACCGGTGGCCCAGGGGGATGGCACGGCTTCATCATCGCACCTCAAAAGAAACGACTACGGATGCTGGGCGGCAGTACACCGCGTTGCGAACCGAAAGCGGGATGCGAGGGGCCTGTCTTTCAACGGGGGGCAGGGTCGCTGACAGGGGCACAGATGGCCCAACGTGGTGTCTGAGCCAGTGATTCAGCAGAGTCCGTGCAGAACGGTCACGTATGTTTCTTTGCGAGTGCGGCGATTTCCGCGTTCCATTTTTCCCGCACGGAATAGGCTTCCCGCACTGGAACTCTGGCGATCTGCTCATCGAGAAAGGTTTGAAACTCCTTGCCGTAGGTGTGCCGCACATCCGAACCCTCCTGATTGCAGAGGCAACAGTGACAGCCAGACCCAGTTCATGGATCCTACCACTACGCGCAGCCAAAACCAAAAGAGCGATCAATAGACCTCAGATTGTCCAGAACAGCGAAAGTCCATTTCGAACCCGAGACAGCTATTGGCCCGTAGCGTTTCGAGACCCTATACTGCAGGAAGGCGATGGGCATAGCCATTGCAGTATTGGAAAGGCAAGCCTGAATGGATCTGTCAAACATCGCCGATATTGCCGATCTGGTCGCAGCCTTGGCAATTGTCGCCTCACTTGCGTTTGTCGGTTTCGAACTTCACATGACACGCAAGCAATCCGAACTTTCGAATTGGCGTGAGGTGTTGCAAGCTTTCACGGATTACAAGGCCGCAACGAATGACATCGCCTTCGCGGCTTTTCTGGTGCGCGCACATGAAGACTACGAAGCTTTGGATCCCGCCGAAAAAATGAGTTTCGGTTTGTTTCTGGAGCAAGGCGTCCACATCCTGGGCAACTTCCTGAAGCACAACGATTCACTGCCGCGCAAACTCGTCGGTCTGGAAGACGCGATAATGAACACCTTTGCAGAGATGCTGACCACGCCGGGAGGCGCGGCATGGTGGGCCGAGGCTCATGACCGAAAAAGGTTCATGCAGGATACCTTCAGGGTGGTTGATGGTCTGCTGGAACGTCGTCAAAATGCCTGACCCAATCGCGGGTCATGCCGGTGATGAGGTCGAAAAACGATAGCGGTCAACCTCTGGTGTGTCCGCATGGCAGAACTTGGTCGTGAGCGCCACGAAGGTCCGTTAGCGGCCCGGAGCGGTCTTTCAAAATCCGTGCAGCAAAAGTCGTCTTAGAGCTCAAATTAGACCAACGCGTGGGGAGTTTGTACGCTTTAAGGATATTGCGGCCCAGAGCCCCCCGCGCACCTTTGGCAAAGCCTCGCAACACGCAGAGCGGGCTTACGGGCCCGTTCCATCCCCGCCATCCACCGGGCTTTCTTGGATCTATATGAATCCTTCGCCGCCGCAATTCCGGCACCGCATGGTTTTCAAGCCAGAACATGCGCTGCAGCGGGTATGGGTCGGGTTCCCACGCGCATCACGTCCGGATACCACGTCCCCCCGTCCGCCGCATATCTCGCAAGGTATGCGACCGGAGCCACTGCAACGGGTGCATCTCCGCTTCTCTGGCTTTGGTTGTTCTCGACCTGTTTGCTTCCACATCGGGCTTTTGTCCTTGGTGCATCGATTGGCATATGCGACAGCGTCAGTCTGCACTCTGCACCCTTGAAAAGCAAAGTCGGAAACCCCCGGCGAGAACGCCGAGGGCTGCACGGGCCTTCATGGCCATGGTCCAGTGCGTGTTGCTTTTTTCGACACACAGGGCTTCGCGCTTTCCGCAAAGCAGTAGAATGCGCCAGATGTGTTGCGAATGGTTATTGGCCCGGCTGCATCCAACCCGTGTGGCGGTCCACTGTCAGTCTTTGGACCAGCGACCCTTCCTTCGTGACAATCTCGCTGTGATGGTATCGTCTCCGCCTTTGGGCATTTAGCCACAGATGCGATCATCTGACCCAAAACGGATCGGCTTTGCGTTGCCGCAGATCAACTCTCCCGTCGATCAGGCGAGCGTGATACATATTGAGCGTCCTTTATCCGCGGATGTTTGGGAGTCATTCTGAAACAGAAAACTCAAGCAACGCGGTCTTCTCGAACCAAAAGCCTTCCAAGGGTTGATCTTTTCTGTTCCGCGCCAAAGCGACACTATCCGCTCAATTGACCGGGTCTGGAAACCTTGATCCAGAAAAAGCCAGTTCGGGTTGATAGCAGGGCGGGTTCGCGTTCTCTGGATAGCGCGGAACATCCTTGCTCCTGAAACGCGTCGGTATGGAAAGCATGGGGCGGTTGGGTCGAACTCAGCCTCGGTCCATCAGTCGTTGGAACAATGCGTAATCCGCGCGCAGCCGTTGGATTTCGGAATCTGCAGAGTAATCTGCATAGAAGCCTTCGATCGCGTCAAAGAACCTGTCGAACACAGATGGCTGACCCCAATCAGTGCGTGCGATCCCCGGTGCGAATTCTTTCATGGGCCGATATCGCCATCCTGTTGCCGGCAGGCTTGGGTCGGACAACGCGCCAAGCATCCGGTCTCGGATATCCGAGGGTTCATGCAGCTTTGGATTGGCAAGCCCAAAGCGATTTGCAGGCGCGACGTAGACCGTTTGACCCACATGATGGCCACCGAGAAAGCGGATCGTCGTAATCGGGTCGGAAGCATGGAGCACCCGAAAACCGGCGGGTCGATCCGTGGCGGTCAGGCGCCGCAGAATATCAGGGTCATTGACGGGGAGTGCGTCAGGATCAGACAGGGTAATTCCAAGTTCCGGCTTACTGAAGAATTGTTCCTGCAACCTGCCAGAGGTCAGCGCCTGCGCCCAAGTGGTGTCCCCACTGACAGGTGCTGCGAAGTTGACCAGCTTTATGGATGACCAGGGCCAGGCGCGAAGTTGCCGCGGCATGTCTGGGCCCTGCCCATCCGGTCCAAATCGCTCTCCCAGCAACATCGCGCTCACGAAGTGCTGCGCAAGGCCACCACCAAGGCTATGTCCGGTCACGTAGATCCTCTTTGGCGCCCGTCCGCCCGCGCGGCTGGCGATGCGTGAAAAAACCGCCCTGAGATTGGGCAGCATGCTTCTCATGCTGTGGGCAAATCCACGATGAACCTGGCCGATGGCAGAGATGTCATTGGCCTGAATGAAATCGTAGCCCAGATCAGTGATCCAGTCAGGGTTTCCGCGCGCCCCACTGTCACTGAATGCCAGTCCCGCGGCACGTGTCAAAGAGCCGCTACGGCTGCCACGGAAGACAATGTGAACATCATAGTCACGACTGCCGTCGATATGTCGCATAAGGACAAAGCCCATCAGGCTTTGCGAGGCGGGTTGGTTTTCTTCGCCCTTGTCGCCGGTACCGCCTTCAAAGGCTATGAGCAGGTCACGCGCTCCGGGCAGACCTGCGGATCCGGCGCGCGCGACATCAGCAATGCGGGCGACACCTTCGCCTGCGGCAGTGGGACGCGCGCACATCTGAACCTCGGCTATGCGCCCCGTGATCGCCTGAGGGGTCTGTTGCTCGGCCCAGGTGGCTTCGGCGATGGATGCGGCCGGCACCCAGGGTCTGAGGGTGTCGTAGCGAAACAGGATTGGTTCGTGGCGTGGATTGTCAGCAAACCCCTGAAGCCTTCCCGGACCGCGATAACCGAAAGGCACTGGCGCCGCCGTTGACTGACGCGACTGCATCGAGCCAGCCCAGGCCTGCACCCTTTGCCGGTAGATATAGCTTGCCGCTGCGTTCGCGTGCTTCACGTAATAAGGGTCGAACGGCCAAACGAGAGATTGTGCATAAAGCTGATAGCTCAGGATGCATAAATCCATGTGAAACGGCAGGGGATGATATGGCAGCCCCTTGAGATCCGCAGATGTCGGCACCTCGGTGGGCGGCGACACCGTCATCGGGCTACAGGCACCAACTGCGGCAAATGAGGCCGCCCCTAGAATGAGGTCTCGCCGGCGCGGCAATGCTGCGGGTCCCGATTCATGATCGAGGCGGAATTCTCCGCGTTTATCAGAAATCATGGCAATTCCCGCGACCAGCGCGCCCCAACCGACATTCCGCAAGTGGCCTGCCATTTGATGGGATGATGGTCTGATGTCGCCAACCGATCAAGCGTTTTACACCCCACAGGTTGCAAAAGCTTGCCTGGACCACCGAAAGGAAGATGCCGGTCGCCAAGGCGCACAAGCCCAATCAACGCCGCGCAAGACTGACACTCAGTGGGACAAATGCATTGAAAATCCCGCTGCTTGGCAAGACGGGCACGGCTGCGATCACACCAAAAAGGCGAGGTTGGCTTCTGAAAAGCCGTGTCTCACGATCGCTTAGCAGTGCCAGATTTAACCGCGCCGGCTGCCATCCATCACGCGGTCGCCCCGCGCAGCAGCGCGGCAAAAGGCCAGCATGACGGTGAGGGATACAAGAAGGTATGCGATCAGCAGGATGGCAACGGTGCTCATTGTTTTGCGTCTCCCACGTGTTTCGGGCCTTCTGACCGTCCCTGACCGAAACCCTGGAGGCTCCGCGCACTGCGTGCTGTCGCCCAAGGGCAGTTCGTCAACTTTGTTCGCCATGGATTTTCAGCACAAAAGCAGCAAAATTAAGGCAATCCGCTTTTTTCAAGGAACCTTTGTCCAGAACTGGGAGGTTTTGTCCAGAATCCCGCAAGCTCCGGACGTCAAAATGGGGCTGATGGCAGCAGGGGTATTGCGCGGCACAACAGCCCGTGATCGGGTGAAATCGGTGCTATCATGGAAAAACGCCGAAGTTTATCCAAGACACTGAATATTGAATCGTGGAGGGGGCATGACAAGCGAAAGTGCATTGATCGGATCGTGGAGGATGCAAGAGTGGACCCGCACATCCGTCAGGACCGGAGAGATCAGCGATGCTCTGGGGCCTTCACCGATTGGCTATATTGCATATCATCCTGACGGCCGGATGATGGCCACCGTTTTCCGAAGTGACCGACCGGGGCCCAAGCATGGCGGGTGGACGGATGCCGAGAAGGCACAATTGTTTGACAGCATGCTGGCCTATGTCGCGTCATACCATCTGGAGGGGGATCAGGTCGTGCATCACGTCGATGGCTCGTGGAATCCGAACTGGTTCGGTGATCTGTCACGTCCATTCAAGCTTGCGGGTGATCGGCTGGTGATCAGCGGTGCCCCCGGCATTGATCCGGCAACCGGCGAAGACGTTGTTTACCGCATGGAATTCATCAAGGTCTAGAATACGACCGGTGTTCAGGCGTGGCGCGGCGCGTGTCCGGTCAAAACCATGCGATGGCGCGCATTGAATTTTCTTGGAAAATTCGGAAACTGGCGGCCCGCCAGCTTCCTTTGTGTCGGGTTTTGGGCTGGACACCCGCCAGAAATCACAGTTCCCTTTTCCACAAGGCCGTTTTCGCCGCTGATCGCCGACAGGGGATATCCATGACAGGCAACTTGTCTTTTCCTGGTTTCGAACTTCGCCCGGCTGAACGCGTGCTGTTGATCGAAGGACAGGTGACGCCAGTTGGCGCGCGGGCCTTTGATGTGCTGGCCTTTCTGGCGGCAAACCGTGACCGGGTGGTCAGCAAGGACGAATTGCTGGATCACGTCTGGCCCGGTGTGGTCGTCGAGGACGGCAATCTGACCGTGCAGGTTTCGGCCCTGCGCAAACTGTTGGGCAAGGGGATCATCTCGACCGTCACGGGTTTTGGTTATCGCTTCACACCGCCAGAGGGCGCCGGGGCGCCAAGGCCATCCGAGGGGCCGCCGCTGTCAGACAAGCCGTCGCTTGCCGTGTTGCCCTTTGCCAACCTGTCCGGTGACATGTCGCAAGAGTATTTTGTCGACGGGGTGGTCGGGGACATCATCAACGGCCTGTCCCGCGTCCGGGCGTTTTTCGTGATCGCGCAGAATTCCAGCTTCACCTTCAAGGGCCGCAACGTATCGGTCGGAGAGGTCGGGCGGGAACTGGGCGTGCGCTATGTGCTGGAGGGCAGTTTCCAGCAGGCCGGCCAGATGCTGCGCGTGAGCACCCAACTGGTCGAGGCCGAAACCGGGCGCATGATCTGGAGCGCGCGGTTTGACGGGGCACGGGATGACGTGTTCGCCTTGCAGGACAAGATCACCGAAAGCGTGGTGGCGGCGATCGAACCCAAGCTGATCATGGCCGAGATTGAACGGGCAAAGGCCAAGCCGACGGCCAGTTTGCAAGCCTATGATTTTTGCCTGCAAGCCCTGCCATCGGCGCTGGCCTGTTTTTCGCTGCCAGTGTTTGACGAGGCGCTTCGGTTGCTGTGTTTGGCGATCAAGGCCGATCCGGACTATTCCTATTCCAAGGCGCTTTATGCCTACGCGCATCTTGTCGCCGCCTCAAATCGGTTGATCCACCGCGAACGCGAGAAGGCGGCAATTCCCTATGCGCAGGCGGCGCTTGAACATCACATGGATGACCCCGCGACGCTGGCCTATGCGGGGGTTGCACTTGCCTTTTTGGGGCGCAGGTTCGACCCGGCCATGGACGCGCTGGATCACGCATTGCTGCTCAGCCCCAATTCCACCATCGTCCTGAGGAGTGCGGGATATGTCCGGCTTTACAGGGCCGAGCCGGATCAGGCCATCCTGCACTTTCAGCGGTCGATGCGATTGAATGCCTTGGATCCGCAAATAGCGATTGACCAGACAGGGCTGGGTCTTGCGCTGATGCAGAAGCAGCAATACGCACAGGCCGAGGACTATTTCAGGCGCTCGCTTGCCGGCATGCCGGGTTTTCAAACAGCCTTGCGCGGATTGATGCAATGTTATTTCAAGCTTGGCCGCATGGACGCGCTGCAAGAGGCCGGTGATCGGCTGCGTTCAATCCATCCCGATTTGACCCTCGCGGCAGTTCGCGAGTCAAACCCGGTCGTGGATCGCGGGTTCGTCGAAGAAATGTGTGATGCGCTACGTGCGGCCGGGTTTCCCGAGGCTTAGTGGATCACGTTCAGAAAACGGTCGACGCACTGGACCGCGCCTGCACGGCGCGGCCGGGCTGCCAGGGGTAAATGTCAGCCTGGCCGCGCTGTGTTGAATTGCATTGCGGGAGGTCTCGAACAAGACGGTGACCGCAACCGGGTTGGACGTGGCGTCTTCGTGCAGGTGAGGATGGACCCAGCAGGCCGCAAATCGCAGCTTACGCCGGCGTCCGATGACCGGCAGGCAAGGCAGTCCGCGCACCGCTCGCAGCCTTGGTCATCGGGGCGATCCTGATCCAGGTTTGACGCCAGATCATGGCGCCCAGAAGCGCAAGCCCCCTGCCGATCGCATCAATGGCCTTGCAGGCATCCTCGTTGCGGATCTCATGGGCGCGGCGGGTGTAATGGGCATAATCAATCGCGCCGCTTGATGTGGTCTTGTAGTCATGCTGGATGGTCATGTCAGGTCTCCTTGTTGTTCGATGTATTGAACTTACCGACCCTTGAACGCCCGCGCTTGAAGAAGACCTTCAGAACACCTTGGGATTTCCTTGATTTTCAATGCGAAACCTTTGACCCTAGCTCCGAACTGCTTGGGGGGCTTCTGAAATGCGCTACCGCTTTTCCGATTGCGTGCTGGACACGGTCAGCCACAGCTTCACACGCGATGGCGAAACCATTCCGCTTGAGCCGCAGGTTTTCGATCTTCTGCATCTTCTCGCGGAGCGGGCGGGAGAGCTTGTGACAAAGGACGAGCTGATCGAAGCTGTCTGGAACGGGCGCATCGTATCAGAAGCGACGATCAGTTCGCGCATCAATGCCGCGCGCAGCGCGGTGGGTGATACCGGAAAGGATCAACGCATCATCCGCACCATACCGCGTCGCGGTTTCGAATTGATGGTTGATGCGTCCCAAGAGCCCGTGTCCGCGGATGCCGCCGACGGCCTTGTGACGCAGACCGTGCGATATACCTCATCGGTGGACGACACGCAGATCGCTTACGCCATTTCGGGAACCGGACCGCCCTTGATGCGCGCCGGGCATTTCCTGACCCATCTCGAAAAGGACGCGCGCAACTCGGTCTTCCGGTCCTCAATCGAGATGTTCAGCGCGCATCACAAGCTGATCCGTTATGATCAAAGAGGCACCGGATTATCGCAGACAGACGTCGAGGAATTATCCATCGAGGCTTATGCCAATGACCTTCTGGCGGTCGCCGACGCTGTCGGGCTGGACAGGTTCCCGATCTTCGCGACCTCGCAAGGCGTGCCAATCGCAATTCATTTCGCCGCGACCCACCCTTCCAGAGTCAGCCGGCTTGTTCTGTGCGGCGGTTTCGCCCAAGGCCGTATGGTCCGAGACGACAACTATTCCCGCGAAGAGGCAGAGGTTCTGATGACCCTTGTCAGGATGGGATGGGGAAAACCCGACAGCGCGTTCATGTCGGCCTTCATTTCGATGTTCTGCCCGGATGCTTCACGCGCGGAACGCGCAAGCCTGGTAGAAAGCCAGCTGGCTTCGGCCACAGCCGAAATGGCGGCGCGCGTCCGCATGACGATCGACAAGTTCAATGTGGTGGACCTGCTTGGCCAAGTGCAGGCTCCGACCTTGGTCATTCACGCCAGTGGTGATGCCCTGCACCCCGTGTCGCAGGGCCGGTTGCTGGCGTCGAAAATCCCGGCTGCCGAATTCAGGCTGGTCGAAAGCAACAACCACATCTTTCTGAAATCGACCCCGGCCTGGGACGAGATCATGTCAGCCGCGCTGGAGTTTCTTGGCCGGGACAAGGTTTGATCAGGGCGCGTCCAGTCCGGCCAAATGCCCGTTGTCCTGCGGGACGCCGTGCATTGCGCGGCTGCACGGGGTCATCTTCGCAATGCTTGACTTATCAAGCAATGTCCCGCCTACTTCTGCCTTGTTTCATGTGAAAATGCGTATTCGTTCAATGAACCAGACCCTTCTCCAACAGACCTGACGTATTTTCGGGCCGCTGCGGGCTCGGTCGCATCAGCAAGGGTCACCATGAAATCACGAGTCCTTATTCTGGGCGCCGGCTTTGGCGGCCTGGAACTGGCCACGCTTCTGTCGGAAGCCCTGAGAGAAAGCGCGGATGTCACCCTGATCGACCGCAGGGATAACTTCGTTTTCGGGTATTCAAGGATCGACGTGATGTTCGGCAAGACCAAGCTGGACGATGTCAGCCTGCCCTACACGGCCTTCGAAAAACCCGGCATACACCTGGTCAAGGAGACGATCACGGCCATCGACGCCACCGCGAAGCGCGTGACCACTGATGGCGGAACATATGAGGCCGACGTCCTCGTGATCGCACTTGGCGCCGATTATGACATGGCGGCGACGCCGGGCCTTATCGAACATGGCAACGAGTTTTATTCCGACGCCGGCGCGGACCGGTTAAGCAAGGTGCTGCCGGGCTTCACATCGGGTCCGATCATCGTCGGGATCTGCGGCTTTCCCTACAAATGCCCACCCGGCCCCAGCGAATGCGCCCTGACCTTGCACCATTACCTGACAGAGCGCGGGATAAGGGCCGATTGCGACATCACCTTTGTCTCGCCGCTGTCCAGCCCGATGCCCGCCTCGGCCGAGATGGCCCAGGCTTTGATGGATTCGTTCGAAGAATTCGGCATCCGGCTTCTGAAGCAACGCACCGTCATGCGGCTTGATCCCGGAATGGCGGTTCTGGATGACGGCACCGAACTGCCCTTCGATCTGTTCCTTGGCGTGCCCAAGCACCAGCCGCCGCAGGTTGTCATCGACAGCGGGCTGACCGAAAACGGTTGGGTTCCCATAGACCTGCAGACGCTGGAGACCCGTTTTCCGGGCGTCTACGCCATTGGTGACATGGCGGCCACCGGCTTGCCGAAATCCGGCACATTCGCGGAAAGCGCGGCCCAATGCGTATCGACGGCCATCCTGGCAAAGCTCAAGGGTGGCGACGGGCAACGCAACACCGGCCAAGGCACCTGCATCGTCGAATACGGTGACGGGCGTGTCAGCTATGCACAGCTTGATTTCCTGACAGGTCCCAAACTCGAGGCCGTGTATCATCCGCCGTCGCTGGCCGGAAAGCACTTCAAGCAGGTCTTTGACGAAACGCGACGATCGCGCTGGTTCAATCTCTGAACGCGAAGCCGAAGCCATGGCCGAAGCCGCAGGCGATCGCATCCGCCCGCGCGGAATCCCGGCGGTCTACCGTGATCCCCAAGGGATGAAAATCGACTTTACGGCTTGATCGTGCAGGTCTTTCAGACCATTCTTGCAAGTCGAAAAGCCCTCGGTTTACGAATGAAAAAGTGTTTAGGTGTCCCCAATGACAGAGATCGTTGCAACCTGTCATGGGCTGCGGATTCCGGCGTCCAACTTCCTGAACGAGACCCGCATCAAGCGGATCAACGCGGCGCGCTATGAAGGCACGGAGATTGCGGGCGCGCTTCATGTCGTGGAACCCGGTGACAGGGTGCTGGAACTGGGTGCGGGGCTGGGCATTGTCGGCGCGGTGACAGCCCTGAACCGCAAACCCCAGGCCGTCCTGTCCTTCGAGGCCAACCCGGCGCTATTACCGCATATCAACGCGCTTTATGCAGAAAACAAACTGTCCGAACGTATCCGCGTGGTGAACACCGTGCTGGTCGCGGGCACGGAACAGCCGGACACGGTGACGTTTCACGTGCACAGCTCATACCTTGGGTCATCGCTGATCGACAACGCAAAGCGGAAAACAACCGCGATAGATATTCCCACGGCAGACTTTGATGACACCGCAGCCGACTTCGGCGCAACAATCCTGCTGATCGATATCGAAGGCGGAGAGCTGGAGCTTTTTCGTCAGATCGACCTGACGCGCTTTCGTGCCGTGGTCGTCGAATTCCATCCCGAAGTCTATGGCATTGACGGGATGAAGGAATGCAAGAACATCCTGCGCCAGGCGGGCTTTTCGAAGATCGGAGAAAAGTCGACCAGAACTGTCTGGACCTGTGCGCGCGCGGTATCCGATGTGCAGGACAAGACCTCGTTGCCAGACGATGCGGCCAGGTCACTGCCCCCGCCGGCCCCCGATGGCGGCTGGTCCACCCGCATAACGGAGCTTGCACAGGCGGTTGTCGTGCCACCTGAAAGCCGCAGCTTCGTTTCGGCATCTGGCGTGCTTGATGCCGATGGCGCCCCCTGCCCCAGCGCCGCGCTGTGGCGCAATATTCGCCCCCTTACCCTGTCGCCAAAGATGCCATCGGGCGAGACCCGGAAGTTGCCCGGCACCTGGATCTGGGGCGGAACATTGGCCGGGCATTTCGGTCATTTCCTGATGGAAAGCACTGGGCGGCTCTGGGGTCTGGACGAATATCCCGAAGCTGACGGCATTGTCTTTGTTCCCAAGGGGCCCAAGCTGACCGCGCTTTATCAGTGGCAGAAAGACTTTCTTGACCTGGCCGGTGTGACAAAACGCATTGAACTGGCCACCAGCCCCTTGCAGGTGGAACGCCTTCTAGTGCCCGGCCAGGGCCTGGGACTGGGCGACATCGTTCAGGGAACGCAGGCCACGCGGGCATTCTTTTCCCGGTTCGGAGCGTCAATTGCCCCTGACGGGGGTGAAAAGCTCTATATCAGCCGCTCGGGTCTATCCCTGCAAAAGGGGCTGCTGATCGGCGAGCACGAGCTGGAAGACAGGCTTGCCGCAGAAGGGTACGAGATTTTCCATCCGCAAAAGCACAGGCTTTCCGTTCAGGTCGCGCGGTACAAGGCGGCACAGAAGATCATCGCGGCAGAGGGGTCTGCCGTGCATTTCTTTGCGTTGGTTGCGCGGCCTCATCAACAGTTCGGGATGATCATCCGGCGTCGGTCACGCGCAACAGATCAGATCAATGCCCATCTGCAAAGCTTTGGCGGCATTGAGCCTGTGAATTTCGATGCCTTGCGGCGCACATGGGCCCGCCCGAACCAGCCACGCGCTCGGCTGGCCCTGGGTGAGCTGGATCTGCCCCGCCTTCAAGGAATGCTGGCCAGCAACGGTTTCATTTCGACCGATGCGGCGGCCTGGTCACATCTGGAAGAGGCGGCGATCATCGCGCGGATAGGGCGCAAGTTTCGTCCGAAAGACATCGTGCAAGCCCAGACCTGACCCCTACGGATCGCCTTGCCGTTTGTGAAGAACCGATCTTCCGTCTGTGGAATTTTCCTTGCCGGTCAGTTGGCTTGACCGAATGTCCAGCGGCATGGCGGCGGCGACACATAGGCGGCCTTCTGAACCGGCAGCCCGATGGTCCCCCAAAGGCAGAGCCCCTTGCGCGTGCGACGGTCGTGGATTCATGCGCGACCTGTCGGAAGGTGCCCAGCACGGTATCGGAAAACGCATTCGCGGCCATCGCGATGCTGGGGCCACAAAAGTTCAGGTACGACATCAAAATCCTCTGCGGGGATGAGGGTGCCGAAGTCTGACGCGGGTCCGCCATCCCGAGGCCCTGCAATGATTCAGATCATGGACCCGTTCCCGCAGGGTATGGTCGAGTTTTTCATCAGCATTTCATGAAGAGGAGTGGGAAGATGAAAGTGTCATGCATTGTTTTCGCTGCCATCACTGGTCTTGCCTCGTTGGCGCAGGCAGAAGATGCCTATATCGCATCCGGCAAACGCACCGCCGAGGCCAATTGCGCCCAGTGCCACAACATTGCCCCCGGCGGCGCCTTCAAGCTTTATC
Organism: Seohaeicola saemankumensis; assembly: GCF_042678485.1. Taxonomy (NCBI): domain Bacteria; kingdom Pseudomonadati; phylum Pseudomonadota; class Alphaproteobacteria; order Rhodobacterales; family Roseobacteraceae; genus Seohaeicola; species Seohaeicola saemankumensis. Next base: position 17,851 of record NZ_JBHTKR010000003.1, read on the forward strand.
CACCAAGCTTTCAGGCAATCGCCACCTACATGGATCCCGAGATCATGCGGTTGAAGATCATGTATCCGGACCATGTGTCGATCATGCCGCAGTTTCACACCTTCATTTTCGAAGGCACGCTGGACAATATCGTGGGGTATATCCAGTCGCTTGATCAGTGACCGATCGGTACGGGCGGCGCGGGACGGGCAGCACGGGCGGCGGACCTGCTGCCGAAGATGGGATGCCGTCATTCTTGCGCGCTGGTCAACGGGTACGAAGGCGGCAAGGCCGGGAATGGCCCACAGGCAACCTTGCCCCCTGACTGCGCGGTCAAGACCACGCAGCCGCGGGTCTCAGCTTGACGATCCCGCGTAAAGCCCGGGAACCAACCCTTCGGCCAGCTTTTTCAACGCCTCCGCCGAGGTGCCCGCGGGCTGTACCGGGCCGTAATACACGTCATAGCTGCCACCAAGCTTGGCCAGAAGTTCGGACACGTAACGCAATGAGGCGACCGTGCGCGCAAAATCATCGTTTCCGCCGCTGATCACCCGGGCAAATTTCCGCGTTTTGTAATAATGCACGGAATTGCACATGTTCGCAGAGGCCGGGACGATCGGGGCCTTGGCGGCCGCGGATGTACGCGTGATGCCAGAGCGCCAGGGCGGCTCGCATAGCAGGCCGTCCTTCATATCCGGCACACGTCCAGATCCGAAAACCAGCAGCGCGCCACCGTCGTGCAGATGTGCCAGCATCCCCGCGCTGGTCTGGCGGGCAGAGACGACCTTGTCCCTTCGATCGAAGTCCACCGCGATGATGCGCTCTGGCCCCAGAAACCGTTCTGCCTCGCGGTTTGCCACAACCTTGAGGTCGGGGCGGTGATCCAGAAGTGCACCGGCATGGGCGATGAAATCAAACGTGCCGATCGGGTGGGTCGCCCCGATGACAACCGCGCCTTCGGTCGGAATATTGTCAAGGCCATGCGCCGTGATGGTTGTGCCGCCTTTCATTTCCAGCAACGCCCGCACCAGATCATGCCCGGTTCTGTCACCAAGTTCGATCAGAACCTGTTCGGTTTCCCGAAGCGCGAAAAATGCCTGCCCCATGACGCGCTGGCAAATCCTGTCCACGCCTTGCATGCCAAGTCGCAGCGCTTTCAGACGCAGGTCCGCGCCTTCTGCAATACGCAGCCGCGCGCGCAAAAGGGCATCCATCGGGTTCTGTTTCCTGGCTTTGACCACGTTGTTCCCTGAACGAAAGACCGCTGTTGCGAACACGTCGACATGGCATTCCCCCGGTCTGTTCAAGGTCAGGCAGGTTCAGCGGCGGCCAGCTTTATAATGCCACCTTTTTCCCGGACCAGAAAGACACTGCTGCCGCAGCCGACGGATCGCCCGGCAGACAACCGATGAGGCATGTCAAAGATATTCGTAAAGTGTATCATCCACCGCAAGCAGCTTGTCCCACGATCGCCACCGGCAAGGTTGGCCGCATGCACCGAGAAACGGCATCATGAACAATCAAGTCACCGCAGGCATTGACGAGGTGCTGCTGAACTTTTCACCCACCAGCCTGCAGATCCTCAATGCCGTTCTGGCCGTGGTGATGTTTTCCATCGCGATCGACCTCAAACCCGGCGACTTCAAGCGGCTGGGCCGCGCCCCGAAACCCCTGCTTGTCGGATTGCTTTCGCAATTCGTCGTCTTGCCGGCCCTGACCTTTTGCTTGATCCTTGTGACTGCGCCGCAACCGTCCATTGCGCTTGGGCTGATCCTTGTCGCGGCTTGCCCGGGCGGCAATATCTCGAACTTCATCACGCATCGCGCGCGCGGCAACGCGGCGCTGTCGGTCTCGATGACGGCTTTTGCCTCGGTCGCGGCCATTGTCATGACGCCTTTCAACCTGGGCTTCTGGGGCAGCCTTTATGGACCGACCCGGGAATTGTTGCAGAAAACCTCGATTGATCCGGTTTCGGCGGCGATCACTGTCGGGCTGATGCTGGTGCTGCCCCTATGCCTTGGCGTGATGCTGAATGTGAAGCGGCCCGATGTCACCGCCCGCCTGCGCCGGCCACTTCAATATGTGTCGATGGGGATTTTCATCGCTTTCATCGTCCTGGCACTGGCGGCAAACTGGACGCTTTTCCTGCAGTTCGCAGGCGCTGTGACTTTTCTTGTGCTGTTGCACAATGCCCTGGCGCTTGGTGGCGGGTACGTCACTGCAAGCGTGATGGGACTATCGGCCTTTGACCGCCGCGCGGTCATGATCGAGACCGGCATCCAGAATTCGGGTCTTGGCCTGATCCTGATCTTCGGGTTCTTCGGCGGGCTGGGGGGAATGGCGGTGGTGGCCGCTTTCTGGGGGGTGTGGCATGTGATTTCCGGGATCGCGCTGGCTGGGCTGATGTCGCGCACCGAAGCCGCCCGATGACCATGGCGCACCCCGGGCGGTCTTCGGACGGCCTTGCCACTTCGGCCAGGGCCTGTGTGCGCGCAGGTGACTTTCGAACCTCAGGCGCCTTTGCCCGCGTCAGAAGCTGAACCCGTAGGACATCTCGATGCCGACACCATAGACATCGGATCGCACGTAACCGATGTCTATGCTTGTCGACAGCACCCCTGCGCCCAGATCCCCCGTGACCCCCAGTCCGACCCGGGGGGAGAGGAAATAGTCGATCACGCCAGTCGTGTCTTCCTGGTGGCCATACTCAAGATCGAAGGACGCCCAAGGCGTCAGGCCGCCCGCCATGACAGTCGCGTTGAACGCATGTCGTGCACCGACGGATCCGATGAACTGTTCTGTCGTCCCACCCGTCACGCCGCCAACCCCAAGCGGGAAATCCTCCCAGGAACCGGACAGACGCATGCGTGGCTGCAACACGCCTGTAGACATGGCGACTGCCCCGCTGACGGAAAAACCGGCCTGCGTTCTTGTCGTATCGAACGCGGCTGCACCCACCTCGTAATCCAGGGCGGAATGGGCCAGGTAGAGGTCGATCACGACACCGGATGCGAAGGCATGCGCGGCATAGGCACCAACCGTGTAGGACGATGTGCCGGTTTCGGGGGAAACGGAATCCTCAAGATCGGTCTTGCCTGCGCCAAGCATCAGACCAAGCACGCCAGACTGGCCAAGACGCCAGTCCATGCCAGCTGACAGATCGGCAGAATACCCCTCATAGCCATCGAAATAGGAGGCCCCGCCGAACGCTAGCCAGGCATTCGCCTCATGCGCGGCGCCAGAATTTCCCTGCGTCGAGACGAACAGGTCAGACCGGGTCACCGCATCGCCGGTTCCCGAGGCGCCCGGCAACTGAAAGCGTCCGCGCAAGGTCTGGTCGATTGCGTTGCGCGCCGCATGGCCCTGCTGAAATCCACCGACCCCAGACAGGGCAAAGACGGCCGCATCCATGGACGGTCCGGTAAACTGTCCGGTTTCAACTTGTGCAAATGCTGGGGGTGCAACGCCAAATAGGACAGACGCGGCAAGGGCAAGGCGGTACTTGGTCATCTGATTATTTCCTGCTCAATTCTCATTTCAATCAACTCAAGGTCGATTTTTTTAACTCAATAGAAATGGAGAGGGTGTTTTTTATCAAGGGAAACAACGATCTGGCGGGGTCCGCAAACTCTTTTGTGGCATTTGAAACACTTTACCATCACCTGTGGTCACGCCCCGCCCGGTGCATGGGGCGGCAAGGAAGCCATGCTTGCCCACCTTCCCGCCTGGATTTCCCGGCCGACTGTTCTTGCTGAAATGTCCCGTGAAAACCCCGGCGCCAGATGCAGGGGACCTAGCCATTTCACAGCCTGCGTGGCAGGCGAAATGGCGGCAAGTGACCCGATGCTTCATGTGGATGATTGCCACAGACCACCCCGGACAGGCGCCGAACATGCCCCGTTCATTCTGGTGATCTCGGGATTACGGGTCAGCCGTTCCGTCTTACCGTAAAGGTTGACTGATCAAGATTTGCAAAAGTAGAAATTCAAAAAAGCCCCTTTTTAAATGCACCCTTTTCGCGCCATGCTGATGACAAGGACGACAGATGCGAAAATCCCGGCTGCCGCATCACGGCAATACAACAGGCGGAATTCTGATCCTTGGCATTACCGCGGCGCTGATGTTTTCCGGTCATGCCCGGGCACAGGACCGCACCACGATCGTTGAGACGGACGCCCTGACCCTGCGCTGGCATCTTCAGGGTGGGCTGAACGCTGTCAGTGAAAGCAACCTGTTCTGGGACCTTGCCACGGCGACGGCCTCTGGCAGTGGGTTCGATCCGAACACGCAATGGCTGGAGGGCTATTTGAAGCCTGGATTGAGCTTCGACTACCAGCTCGATACGGGCGCGACCCTTTACGGCAAAGTCTCGGCGGTGTCCTCCCATACCTGGGGGACAGACGCATTCGACAGGGGCGACACGGGTGCCACGACGCTTGAAGAAGCCTACTTTGCCGTGCGTGGCGTGTCGGGTTCCGGCCTGTCCTGGGATCTGTCGATTGGCCCGCGCGAGTTGTCGCTTGGAACCGGCATGCTGATCGCAAATGGCGCGACCAGCGGCTTTGAGCGCGGCGCGCTGAAATTCGGGCCGCGCAAGGCCTGGGAAATGGCCGCGATCGGGCGATTGTCGCAAGGCAATCTTGCAGCCACGGCCTTCTACATCGACCCGAACGAGTTGCCATCGACGGACGGGAACAACGAACTGGCGGGCCTGGACCTGCGTCTTGACGACCCGCGGGGCGGGTATCTCGGGGCGACTTATGTGCATGTCCTGAAATCGGATTCCCCCTATCCGCAGGCGGCGGCCGGCGGATCTGGCCCGCCCAGGGTGACCAGCGGCGCGCGCGAGGGGACCAACACCTTCAATCTTTATGCCAGGACAAACCCCTTTGCGGACACCCTTGAGAACTGGACCTTCACGGGTGACTTTGCCTATCAGTGGAACGACAGGATCGACATGGACGCCTGGGCCGGGCGCGTGACAGCCGGGTATGCCTTTGCCAACCTGCCATGGTCGCCCAACCTGACCCTGGGCTATCAGACCTTTTCCGGGGACGATCCGGACACGACCACGCTGGAACGGTTCGATCCGCTTTATTACCAGGGCAGCCCAAGCGCCTGGGCGACGGGATCCAAATCGGCCTCGACCTTCATCAATTCGAACGTGAACGCCTTGACGCTGGCGCTGCGGGTGCAACCCTCACCGCAGGATACCTTGACCCTGCGCTATGCCCATATCCGGGCTAACCAGCTGAACAGCCCGGTGCAATTCGGTCAGGCGACCCGTGTGGACGCGAGCGGAAACATCGTGTCCGGCGTGAGTGATGCACATCTCGCCGATGACCTGTTCCTTGAATACAGCCGCATTATCAATCGCCATGTTTTTCTCACGGCCGGTGTCTCGGTCTCCTATCCCGGACGCGGGATCAAGGATGTGGTGGGGGGAGACGCGGAACCATGGACAGGGGGGTTCATCAATGTCGTTTTCAACTTCTGACATTTTCGCCGCAGCGGCGGGTCTTGCCATCGCGCTTGGCGCGTCAAGCGCGGCGCAGGCGCAATCCGCGCCGCTGTCGGCACAGGAGTCCGACCCGGCCGTGATGGGCTGGATGCAGGGCTTTCCCCCGCCTGTGGACAAGCTGATCACCCAACCGGATGCCAATTACTTCAGCTTTCCCAAGCTGCGCTGGTCGGTTTGCCATCTGCGGGAATTCCTGCCCACCGAAGAGATCAGCCGCGGTCTGGGTGCGCCCGTCCCGCTTGACTATCCGTCGCCTGCGGAATTTGCCGACCTGCGCGCCCGGATCGACGCGCTTGCCTTCACGCCGATAGATGGCACCGATCAGATGACATGGCAGGACTCGCTATATGCCAACTATACCGACGGCATGCTGATCCTTCACAGGGGCAAGGTCGTCTATGAGCGTTACTTCGGCTGCCTTGAGGAGGACGGCAAGCACGCGATCATGTCGATGACAAAGTCCATCACCGGCCTGTTGGGCGAAATCCTGGTGGCCGAGGGCACGCTGGACGACAGGGCCCTGGTGCGCGATATCATCCCTGATATCGGCGACAGCGCCTTTGCCACGGCCACCGTGCGGCAGGTCATGGACATGACCACAGGCGTACAATATTCCGAGGATTATTCAGACCCCAACGCCGATATCTGGGTCTATTCGCGCGCCGCAAGCCCGCTTCCCAAGCCCGAAGGCTATGACGGGCCAGACGGCTATTGGGAGTACCTTCAGCAGGTGAAGCCCGACGGCAATCATGGTGACGCGTTTCACTACAAGACGATAAACTCGGACATGCTGGGCTGGATCATCAGCCGCGTCACCGGCAAGTCGGTCACCGATCTTGCGTCAGAGCGGTTGTGGCGGCGCATGGGTGCCGAACAGGACGCCTATCAGACGGTTGACGGCAAAGGGGTGCCCTTCGCGGGTGGCGGGGTCACGGCCGGCCTTCGGGATCTGGGCCGCCTTGGCCTGCTGATGCTGAACGAGGGGGTCAGCAACGGCCAGCGGCTGTTCCCCGCGGCGGTGGTGGACAAGATCCGCACAGGCGGCGATCCGTCGAAATTCGCAGGCTTCCCGACCATTCCGAACGGCAGCTACACCAGCCAGTGGTGGGTGTTCCATAACGACCACGGCGCCTTTGCCGCCCGCGGCGTGCATGGGCAGACGATCTATGTCGATCCGACCGCCGAGATGGTGCTGGTGCGGCTGTCGTCTTATCCAAGGGCGCAGAACGGGTTCATCGACCCTACCTCGCTGCCAGCCTATCAGGCGGTGGCAGAGTTCCTGATGACCAGAGAGTGACAAGAGCCTGCATTCACATGGTGCAGCCCGCACCGGCGCGCTTTTGCGCCAGCGCCAAGGCAAAGGGGCAAACCCAACCTTTCGCCGCCCCAAAACCGGGTTTGCTGGCTTGGGTTACGGGCTGGGGTTGCGGGCTGTGGTTGCGGGCGTCATGCGCCCGTCTGAACGCTGGCCGCAATGGCCCTGGCCTTGAGCATCCGGAACAGGAAGGCGGCAGGCAGAACAAGGGCAAACAGCACGGCCCCGAACAGGATGGCATCAGCGGGTGCGCCAGTACGATCAAGGATCCAGCCGGCCATCGGCGGGCTTGCCGCCATGATCGCATAGTAGACCGTGAAGAACACGCCCATGCCAAGGGCGCGCCGTTCCGGCGCGACAGCCTGGCCAGCCAGCGCCATGATCACCCCGGCGGGCGCCATCCCGAGCAGGCCGAAGATCAGGCTTGCGGCAAGACCCGCGCCCGGCATGCTGAGCAGCATCATCGCCAGGACCGCGCTGAACATGCAGACGGTCAGGATCGTGTCACGGCGTCCGAACCGGTCAGCGATCTGGCCGCAGGCTGCGCCTGACAGGATCATGACCCAACTGCCGACGCTGATGATCGACGCGGCGGCCAGGATGTTCATCCCCTGCGCCTCAAGCATGGAAGGGCCGAAGCTGAGATAGACGACATAGCCTGCATTGAACACGCCCCAGGCGATGCCGGCACAGAGGATCAAACCCACCTCGCGCGGCAAAAGGCCCTTGATCCGGCTTGACACCAGTGTCGGCAGATCCTCGCGTGAACGATAGAGGGTGAACACGGCAATGGCCGCCAGCAGGCAATAGACCGACGCCACCGCGAAGGGCATGCGCCAGCCGTAAAGCCCCGCAAGCCAGGTATGCCCGACCTGCCCCATGGCAATGCCGAAGGGCCAGCTCATCACGAGGATGCTCATCGCCGTTGCGATCTCGCGGCCCTCGAACCAGTCCGCCGTCATCTTGGTGAAATACAGCGTGGAGAACAGAAACCCGGCACCGGCCAGGGCGCGCCCCAAACCGATGAATGTGGGGCCAGCCGCCAGCGCCGTTATGGCGCCCCCCAAGGCCAGGCACATCAGCCCCAACCCGGCCCACATGCGATCCGAGGCGAAACGGCCGACAAATCCGGCGGGCAAGGCCAGGAACAGACCCGGCGCCATGAACAGTCCGATCATCAGACCGATCTGGGCATTATCAAGCCCGAATGTATCCGAAAGGTTCGTACCGACCGACCCCATGGTCTGAAACTGCAGCCCCAGGCCAACACGGGCGGCAAAGAGCAGGGCAAGAATACGCCAACGCATCACGCGCACCCCGGCTGGCGCAGGGCGGCATCATCAGTCCACCCGTCGCCTGTCTTGCATGCCCCGGCCGGGCCGCGTGATGTCTGTGCCTTGCTCATCTGTCCGTCCTCCGCGTCATCACGGGGCATGTTACGCCTTTCCGCAGGCTGCAGCAGTCCGGCATATGCTGTATTTTGCGCCCGCAACCTGTAGTAATCTTCTACTGCAACTGCAGGATTGCCTGATTGCGGCGCTTCCAACAGAATGGCAGGGCGTCTCAGTAAAAGGAAATTGGCGTGACCCTGTCGCCCGATGAAATCCTCAGCCCGCGCGAAATCGAGATCGCCACCGCATACGCGCAGGGCGACACCTACCAGGCGATCGCGGCGCGGCTGTGCATCGCCCCATCAACGGTGCGTACCCATCTGGCCACGATCTATCGCAAGCTCGAAGTCTCGTCCAAGCTTGACCTGCATGCCCGGCTTGTCGGGGCATTTCCCTCGGCCGAGGTGCAGACAGACCATGCCGCCGTGATCTCGGAACTGGCGCTGAGCCTGGAGGAGGCGATCCGCCGCGAGCAGACACTGGCCGAGGTGCTGCGTATCATCAGCCGTTCGCGCGGGGATATCGACAGGGTCATGTCGGCGATACTGGGCTTCGCCCTCGACCTGTGCGAGGCGGAATTCGGCATCCTGTTCGACCACCATGGCGAGGGGCAGTTCGCCGCCAGCCATTCCCGCGGCATCCCGCAACCCTTCCGCGACTGGCTGGAGGCGCAAGACATCTTCCGGGTCAGTCCACGCACAGGCCTGGGACGGGTCTTTACCGGACATGGCATCGTGAACATCTATGATGTTCAGGCCGAAGAAATCTTCCAGACCGACGATCCGCTGCGCCATGCCACCGCGGTTCTTGGTGGCGCGCGATCCTTCGTGGCGATCCCGATGATGTCGGGCGACCGGCTGGTGGGCGCCTTCACGATCTACCGTCAGAACGTCCGGCCGTTCAGCGCGCAAACCACTGCCCTGGCGCAGGTCTTTGCGGATCAGAGCGTCATCGCGCTGGATAACGCACGCATGATCAGCACGCTACGCAGCAAGATGTCGTCCTGACAAGACCGCGCGGCGCAATCTGTATGTAGCAGGCTGGCGGCAGCCCCCTTTCGCGGGGGCAGCTCAGGCTTGCTTGTTCTCACGCTCTACCGCGTCAAGAAAGGCCGCGAACTTGCGCTTGGCCTTCGCCCAGGGGAATTTGTAGTAGGGATCGGACACCTGCCACCCCGCCCCGTAGTTGATGGCAAGCATCGCCTCGGGTTCTGCCGGCACGGGCAGGCCCGTCACCGCGCATGGCCTGGTCGGCAAAACCTGCGCCACATCCAGCTCACCACAGGTATGCGGATAGACGTAGACGCGCCCATCCTCGACCCAGGCGGGGAACAGATCAACCATGTAATCGCCTGCCGATGTCGCCTTGAGGATGGCAACATTCTTGGGATTGTAATGTTCTTTCGAGAACAATCCCATGCTGATCAGCTTGCCACGCAGTTCGATCCATTCGCGCGCGGCCCCGGCTGCGTCCTGCGCCTTCATCACGAAAGCCAGATCAATGTCGTCATCATGCGCGATCAGCGCCTTGTCGCGGGTCACACCCAGAAGCGTGCCGGAGTTCAGGAAAACGCCCGGCCCCAGATCGCTCAGGCGGGCGACCGTGCCCCTCAGGTCGTTCCAGATCGCGTCATGGTCCATGGACGCGAAAACACTAGGTGCAAAATCATGCGCTACCAGAACATCGCTGCCGATGGCTTCCTTCAGAAAGGCGTCGAACTCGGTGAATTGCGCCAGTTCACCATTCTCTTCCCGCTTTTCACGCAGAAATCCAAGCAATTGCTTTGTCCGTGTCGGGCGCAGGCGCGCACCAAGGCACAGCATGATCGTGGCCTCGAGGTTTTCCACCGTCCGGCGCCGCGCCGGCGACAGCAATTCCAGTTCGTCGATATAGACGAAGGGGTCGAAGCCCTCGCGCGGCGCGGTCAGTTGCGCCAGCGCAATGGCCCTGATCTGCTCTTCGCGCTCGCGGCGCTGCCAGGGTCGCATGTTCTTGATTGTATCGTTCACTGGTAATCCCTGCCCCTCATACCTGCCTTGCGATGGCATTGTTCTGCGCCTTCTGAAACGCGGGCCGTCGCGAAGCACTGTCCGTTCCTGTCGCGGGAGTCTTCCTGTTTTGAAACCAAAAGGAAAGCCGCGATCGCATCCAGTGGCGCAGGAAAACGCGGATTTCAGGGCCAGGGCGAGACGCCGATTGCCGCGGGATGCAGCGCCAGCAGCAGCGCGTAAAGGCAAAGCCCCAGAAAAAGGCGCAGCGCGGCACCCGTCCGGCTGACCGGCTTTGGCCAGGCCGGGCCGGCAGCGACCATGGCGGCAAGGGCCTGCCACCGCGCGCCCATCTGATGCTGGCGTCTCCGGTCGATCATCACCGTGCCCGCCAGCGCGAACACCAGGAAAAGGCCGAACAGCAGCACATGCGCCAGATCACCATTGGCGACAAGATGCGCCCCCGCCCAGATTATCAGCGCAACCGGCACCGGATGACGCATCCAGCGGATGATCCCCGGCCTTGCCGGATCGAAATCCGCATCAGATGCGCCACCGAAGGAAAAGGGGTTGGGCCTTGCGAGTGAAAAGCCGAGGATCAGGCAGGCTGGCCCCATCGCAAGGATCGGCAGATGCCTTTGCCAGGGGGCCGTATCCCAAAGCGGCACGTGGGGCATGCGCCCGGCCGCAGAGATCAGCCAGACCAGCAGGGCCAGTGACAGCAGCGAATAGATCAGCGTGAAACCGCCCGCGCCCAGCCGCGCAACAAGCCAAGGCCGCAGCGGCGGGCGCACCGGCAGCGCGTGCGACAGCAGGAACAGGCAGATCACGACACCGAATTCGACCCACGCCATCTGCCTGCTCTTTCATATCCCGGTTTCAGAACGCAGCCCGTTACCGCGTCAGGCCAGACGACATCAGGCCGCTTTTGCAGCACAGAGCCCTGGCCGCCCGTTTACCCCACGACCTTTGGCGAAGGCGATCGCGACGGTGTCAGGATCGCCTTCGCGCTTTGCGTTCACGGGCAATACCCCCTCAAGTCTTGCCACGCCATTGGCAACGAACCGACCGCCGATGCCGGCTGATCGGCCAGCCGCGAAAGCACGCTTATTCCTGGATTGACGAGATGAATTCGACCAGGGCCAGAATGCGCGTGCGGATGAAGGTTTCCTCATCATCGGGGCCATAATAGAAACCCAGGCTTCTCGGCGCTGCGCGGGAATAGCGCATACCCCATGCCGGCATGTCGGCTCTGCCATGGGCCCCGGATGCGGACTGACCATCAATGGTCGAATAGACCGCCGACACTGGGAAAACACCGCCGTTGTTCTTCTGGATCTGGGTCAGATCCGGCAGCTTCGTGTTCAGAAACCCTGAAATGACACCATCCCCCTTGCCCGCAGGGCCGTGGCACTGCGCGCAACTGTTCATGTATTCGGCCTCGCCGATCGACAACCCATCGGCCTGAACGGCCAAGGGCAATGCACCAAGTACAACCGAGAAAGCCACTGCACTGAAACGTCTCATGTCTGTTCTCCTCCTTGATGTGATCCCCTCGATCACATTTAAAATCATAGATGAACGACGGAACGGCCACCTTGTCGCAGATCAAAGCGTGCCGGAAACCGTGGACGCGCAGGGTGCGGCCCCTTGACGTGCCCCCTAGCCAAGCTGGCGCGCGATCCAGTCCACGGCGCGGGTCAGTGTCGCGATTTCAGGGTAGCTGTCTTCGGGAATGTCGATGCCAAGCCTTGCATGCAGGGCCGCCACCAGGTTCAGGATATCCATGGAATCAAGACCAAGATCATCCTGCAGATGCGCGCCGGGCCCGACCGTTTCAGGGTCGATATCAGGGGCCACCCTGGTCAGCTCCTCCAGGAAACAGGCCCTTATGTCGTCCTTTGTCATGATGCCTCCGGGCTGTGAAGATGGGTTTCGAACGCCGCGATGAAGCGTGACACCTGCCGTCCGTCGACGGCGCGATGATCGGCCGATACGGTCAGTGTGATCAGAAGGCGCGGCACCACGGCCCCGGCCACCACCCATGGCCGGACCTGTGGCGCACCGATGCCGATCAGCGCCACCTGCGGCGGAAAGATTACGCCGGTCATCGCCTCGGCCCCGGTCTCGCCCAGGCTCGACAGGGTCAATGTGCCCATCGTCACCTCGGACACACGCAACCGCCCGGCGCGCGCCCGGCTGACCAGATCGCGCATGCCTTGCATTGTCTGTGACAGCGACAGGGTTTCGGCCCCCATCAGGGCGGGTGCCACCAGCCCCCCGCCACGCAGCGCAATGGCGAAGCCGGCGTTCACGGTATCGGCCGGGCGAAACCCGTCCTCGACCCAGTGGCCGTTGATATCCGGCACATCCACCGCGGCCCGCGCCGTGGCGCGCAGAAAGACTGCCCCCGGCAGGATGCGTGCGTCAGGCGGGCGTGCGGCATTGTCCTGTTTCAGCCGGTCCATGACATCCTGGATGTCGATGGACTGGGACAGGTAGACATGCGGTATCGTCTGCTTTGATCGTGTCATGGCCGCCGCGATGGCGCGGCGCATCTCGGCCCCTGGGGCTGGCCGGACCCCGGAGTTTGGCGCGACACCTGTGTCCCTGGCGGCGCGGGCCGCATCCTCGACATCAGCCAGCACGATCGCCCCGCCCGGACCGCGCCCTGCAAGCCCGCCCAGGTCGATGCCCAGCGCCCGTGCCCGGGCGCGCGCCGCGGGCGATGCCCGAACACCTTCCCCAAGCGCCCCGACCTCTGGCAAGGCAATGGCGGATAGCGGTGCGGCACGGGGTTCACCAACAGCGGGGGCTGCGGGGGCTGCGGGCGACACCGCTTGGCTGTCAGCGTCCGGGTCCACCTCACCCTGCGCCAGGATCACGGCCATCGGCGCGCCAACCGGCAATTCCTGTCCTATCGTGGCGATCAGGCGGTCCACCCTGCCGCTTTCGAATGTCTCGACCTCGATCGCGCCTTTCTGGGTTTCGACCACGGCCACCACATCACCGCGCCTGACCGTGTCGCCGGGGGCAACAAGCCATTCGACAAGCTGTCCCGCCTCCATGTCGGCGCCCAGCGATGGCATGGTGAACAGACCCATGTCAGCGCCCCATCTGCGCGCGGGCCGCAGCCACGATCTTGTCAACCTGCGGAATGGCGGCCTGTTCCAGATGCGCGGGATAGGGGATCGGCACCTCTTCCGAGCAGACACGCCCCAGCGGGGCGTCCAGCGACCAGAACGCCTGTTCGGAGATCCGCGCCATGATTTCAGCGGCCAGGGATCCGCTGCGCCAGCCCTCGTCCACGACCACCGCGCGCCGTGTCTTCGTGACCGAGGCCATGATCGTGGCGTCATCAAGCGGGCGCAGGCTGCGCAGGTCGATCACCTCGGCGGAAATACCTTCGGCTTCCAGCACCTCGGCGGCCTCAAGGGTTTTCCAAAGCGACCAGCCATAGGTGATCAGGCTCAGATCACGGCCTTCGCGCCGCACCAGGGCCCGGCTGATATCCACCGGCCCGGCCGCCTCGTCGATCCGGCCCGTCATGTTGTAGAGCATCACGTTTTCGAAGATCAGGACCGGATCGGGATCGTCCAGCGCGGTCCACAGCATCCCGCGCGCATCCTCGACCGTGGCAGGGGCCAGAACCTTGAGGCCCGGAATATGGGCGTACCAGCCTTCAAGACTGTGGGAATGCTGTGCCGCCAGTTGCTTGCCCGCGCCGGTCGCCATGCGGATCACCACGGGCACGCCGAACTGACCGCCCGACATGTGCCGGATCGTGGCAGCCGTGTTCATGATCTGATCAAGCGCCAGCAGGCTGAAGTTCACCGTCATCACCTCGACGATGGGGCGCATTCCGGCGGCCGCCGCGCCGATACCGGCCCCGACAAAACCGGATTCACTGAGCGGCGTGTCGCGGATACGGTCCTGCCCGAACTCCTGCATCAGCCCCTTGGATACCGCGTAGCAGCCGCCATAGGCGCCCACATCCTCGCCCATCAGGAACACACGGTCGTCGCGTGTCATCGCGTCGCGAATGGCCTCTTTCACGGCTTCGCGATAGGTCGTCTCGACCGTGCGGCCCGATGGTGCGGCGGGCGTGGGCGGCGCAGGTTGCGGCCCCAGAACGTGCCGGGACAGGTGCTCGACCGGCTCCCAAGGCGCGGCTTCGGCAAAGGCTGTGGCGGCGTCGATTTCCGCATCAACCTCGGCCTCGATCCGGTCCACATCGTCGCGGTGGATCAACCCGTTTTCCACAAGCCAGCCCTGGAACCGCAGGATCGGGCCTTTCTTGCGCCATGCCTCGACCTCCTGCTTGTCGCGGTAAAGCTGGGCGTCGAACATCGAATGCGCGCGGAAACGATAGGTGGCGCATTCCAGAAACACCGGCTGTCCCGTCGCGCGGATAGCTGCGATCGCCTTGCGCGCGGCCACTTCAACGGCCACCACATCCATGCCGTCAACGCGCTGTGCCGTGACGCCGTAGGCTGCCGCCTTGGCCTGGATATCGACCTGGGATTCCGTGCGCGCCAATGCCGACCCCATGGCGTAGCCGTTGTTTTCGCACACGAACAGGACCGGCAGCGACCAGAGCCGGGCAAGGTTCATGGTCTCGTGAAACTCGCCCTCGGCCACGGCGCCTTCACCGAAGAAACAAGCGGTCACGCGATCATCGCCACGCAGCCGGTCAGCCAGCGCCAGGCCGGCCGCCAAGGGAAGACCGCCGCCGACGATGGCATTGCCACCATAGAAATTGGTCGCCGCATCGAACAGGTGCATCGACCCGCCGCGCCCGCCGGAACAGCCCGTGGCCTTGCCGAACATCTCGGCCATGACCGTGTTCATCGGCACGCCCCGCACCAGCGCATGACCATGTTCACGGTAGGTGCCGACGATCCTGTCCTGATCGGTCAGAACGGGTATGACCCCGGCCGCGATCGCCTCTTCCCCGTCATAGAGATGCAGGAAGCCGCGAATTTTCTCTTGCGTGTAGAGTTCCGCGCAGCCCTGTTCGAAGCGGCGGATACGGATCATGTGACGCAGCAGCATCAACACATGCGCCCGGTCCAGTTTCGGCTTGTCTGACGTGCTCATGTCTCATCAGTCTCCAGCGTGGAAATATCCCCTTCGGGCAGACCCAGTTCGCGCGCCTTCAGCAGGCGGCGCATGATCTTGCCGGACCGCGTCTTGGGCAGGGTGTTGCGGAACACGACCGCGCGCGGGGCTACGGCGGCGCCCAGCCGCTTGCGGGCGTGGCCGCGAATGTCACGCTCCAGCGCTTCGGATGGATCAAAACCGGGGTTCAGCGTGACAAAGGCCTTGACCACCTCGCCCGCGGTGTCGTCGGGCAGGCCGATCACGGCCGCCTCGGCCACCGCGTCATGTTCGATCAGGGCGCTTTCGACCTCGAATGGGCCGATCAGGTGGCCCGAGGATTTGATCAGGTCATCGGCGCGCCCCACGAACCAGTAATACCCGTCCTCGTCCCGCATCGCGAGATCACCGGACAGATACCATCCATCGCGGAACGCCTTAGCATATCGCGCCTCTTCGTGCAGGTAGGCCCGCATCATCGAGGGCCAGCCGGGCCGCAGGGCCAACTCGCCGATCTGGCCCGTGCCGAGTTCGGTGACGGTGCCATCGGCAGTCTCGACAATCCCCGCCACGATACCCGGCAGCGGCTTGCCCATGGAGCCGGGCTTGATATCCATGGCGGCGGTATTGGCGATCATGATGCCGCCGGTTTCGGTCTGCCACCAATTGTCATGAAACGGCTTGCCGAAGACCTTGTGCGACCAGACCACGGCCTCGGGGTTCAAAGGCTCGCCCACGCTGGCCAGAAAGCGCAGCGATGAAAAGTCATGCCCGCGCGCCGCGTCCTCGCCTGCACGCATCATCATGCGGATGGCCGTCGGGGCGGAATACCACACCGCGACCTTCTGGCTGGCAATGGTCTGGTACCAGCGTTCCAGGTCGAATTCGGCCTCATCCACGATCGTGACGGCACGGTTCACCAAAGGCGCGATGATCCCGTAGGAGGTGCCCGTGACCCACCCCGGATCAGCCGTGCACCAGTAGACCGTGCCGGGTTCCAGCCCCAGCGCATGGCGCCCCGAAAACGCGTGATACCTGACCGCGCCATGGACATGCACCGCCCCCTTGGGCCGCCCCGTGGTGCCGGATGTGAAATGGATCAGCGCCGGCGTTTCCGGATCGGCGGGAAAGGTGGTGAATTCCGCCGAGGCCGCCTCCAGCGCGGGACCAAGGGCAACACAACCCTCTGGCGCATCGTCATCTGTGACCAGCACCAGTTTCAGACCGGGGACCTGATCGCGCAGGGGCGCGATCTTGCGGGTGTAGATCGCGGCGGTCGTGACCAGCGCGGTGCAGTCGGCGATCTGCATGCGGGTCAGGATCGGTTCGGGCCCGAATGCCGAGAACAGCGGCGTAAAGATCATGCCCGCCTTCAGCGTGCCCAAGGCCGTGGCATAAAGCGCAGGCTGGCGTCCCAGCAACCCGAAGACCCTGTCACCGGGGACAAGCCCATGGGCACAAAGCACATTGGCCAGGCGCGACGACATCCCGGCCAGCGCGGCATAGGTGATGTCGTGCTGACCTGTGTCTTTCGACAACCAGCGCAACGCGGTCTGCGCGCCGTGACCGGCCGCCAGGTGACGATCCAATGCCTCATGCGCGATATTGATCCTGCCCTGCGGCAGCCCTTCGATCAGCGCGTCCCAATCCGGGGGGGCCGCCGATTGCGGGTCCTGCGCGGGCGCTGCCGCCTTGCGAATGATGTCGAATGTCATGGCCTGCCCCTCCTCCCCAGGATGGTCCGCCTTGCGATCAGGATTGCGGCAGATGCGCCGGGGCGCCTTGATTCAGGTCAAGCCTGCACCTTTGGGTGGCCTGCACGTCCCGGGTAAGGCGCAGGTATGCGATCGGCCCGCCGGAGACCGTCAGCCGCTACCGCAGAAGGGCCATGAAACCCATAGCCCAACCTGCCGGAATTGGGGAGGGTCGGATGCATCGCCGCTTGGGTCAGCTTCGCGCCTGCGCCCCGCGTCCGGCAAGCCCCGCCAGCGCAGAGGCGAGGGCGAAATACAGCCCGATCCCAAGGCTCTGCGCCGGGAAGTCGATCCCAAGATCGATCAGCGCGCCTGTCAGGGCGGGGCCGATCGCGGTTCCCAGCACCATGATCGCGGCCATCATCGCGCGGATCGAACCCAGGTGGCGGGTTCCATAAGCCTCGGCCCAGAAGGTCGCCATCATCGTGACATGCATGCCGACCCCTGCGCCCATCAGCATGATGGACAGGGCACCCGCGCCGATGCCACCGGCCAGCGAAAACCCCAGATAGCCCAGGGCCAGCGGCACAAGATAGACCCCGGCCAGACGGGTGCTGCCAAAGCGGTCAACCAGCCCGCCGGACAACAGCATGAACCCGACGCTTGTCGCCGTGAACAGCGGAAACAGCGCCACAAGCGCGACATGCCCCCAACCTTTTGCCTCGGCCAGGTGGACCTGCTGAAAGAAAAAGGCCGTGTTCCAGGCAGCGGGGCCCATCAGGGCGGGCAGCATCAACCAGAAGACCGGGTGGCGCAGCACCTCGGTGCGGGTCCACATCCGCCCGCCGATGCCAGCGGCGCCCGTGGACTGGGCAAAGGATTGCGGGGTGCGTTCCTGCCGCAGCAAAACCCAGAGCACGGGTACCAGCGCCAACAGGGCGCAGGCCGCCACAAGCCAGAGGTTGCGCCAATCGCCAAGGGTCAGGGCCGCTGCGAAGACGATCGGCAACATCGCCTCGCCCAGCGCGACGCCAAGCCCCGCGACCGATACCGCGCGCCCCCGCGTCGCCACGAACCAGCGCGCCATGGCGACCATCGCGGTATGGCCCATCAGCCCCTGCCCGAACAGCCGCAGCAGGAAGATCACGATGACCAGCATCCAGACCTGGGTAGCATGGGCCATGGCGATGCCGGCGCAGGCGAGCCCTGCCAGAACCACCACCCCGATATGGCGCACGCGGAAACGATCCGTCAGCCCGCCTGCCAGCAGCATGACGGCCGCCGATCCCATGGTCGCGGTGGCGTAAACCGCGCCCCAGGCCCCATGGCTCAGATCGAAGGCGCTGCGGATCTCGCTGGCGAAGACCGAGATGAAGAAGGTCTGCCCGAAACTGGATGCGAACGTCAGCAGGAACCCTGCGGCCAGCCAGCGGGCGTTCTCGCGCAGGAAATCAAGGAAAGTCACAGCCCCGCCCTTTCAACACGCGCCGCCGTCAGGGCGCATCGGCATCGGGCCGCTGGCGCGCAGCATCAGGCCTTGCCTGATGTTGCGGTGTCGGGTCCGTTCCTGGCCTACCGCATCAGAATGACAGGCACCTTGCAAGAGCGGATCATCGCCGTCGTGGTCGATCCGATGATCAGGCTGCGGATACGGCTGTGCCCGTAAGCGCCCATCACCAGCATGTCGAACGGCGCCTCTTCGACCAGGCGGGACAGCGCGGTTTCGGGCTGCCCCGGCAGGATCGCGGTGTCGACGACCAGACCGGCGGCCCTGAGCAGAGCCTTGGCATCCGCCAGCCCCTTCGCCGCCTCCGGGGTGGGCGCGCCCACGGTCACGACATGCAGTTCCAGCCCCTGAAACAGGGGGCTGCGGGCAATGTGATCCACCGCCTTCATCGCCGATGTGCCGCCATCATAGGCCACAAGCACCTTGCGGATCGGCCGGAAGGCGCGGGACGCCACGAAGACGGGTTTATGACTGGCGCGCACGATGCGTTCCAGATTTGATCCCAGATGGCCACGTGCGAAATCCGCCGCCTCGCCACGCTTGCCGATCAGGATGACGCGGGCATCGCCCTCGACCTCGGCCACGGCCTCGACGATGTCGCCGTGACGCAGGCGGGTGGTGATCTCGGTCACGCCATCTTTCTCGAGAATGGCGCGGGCATCATCCAGGATAGCGCGGCCGCGGTGGCTGATCAGCTTGGCGCGCTGTGCGTCAAGCGCGGCGAGTTCCTCAAGCAATTGCGAGCGGGCGCCCAGCCTGATCGAGCCTGACAGGTCATGCTGCGCGGGGGCCTCGCGTCGCCCCAGGACATGGATCAGCTCTACCGGCGCTTCTGTCCGGCTTGCGATCCAGGCGGCGTGATCGCAGACGCTTTCGGAATAGATGGAGCCGTCCACCAGCGCGATGATCTTGTCAGTCATGATATGCCCTCCCTCAATGCGCGATCAGCTTGTCCATCGCGCCTGGCTTGTCATGCAGGGCAAGCTGGTCAACGATGGTTTCAGACGCCGCGTTCATGCCCACGATCTCGACCTCCGCGCCGTCTCGGCGGAACTTGAGAACGGCCATGTCCAGCGCCTGGACACTGGAAATATCCCAGATATGCGCGCGGCTGACGTCGATCACGACACGCTCCAGCGCCTCGCGGAAATCGAAGGCGTTCATGAAATCCTCGACCGAGCCATAGAACAGCTGCCCCTCGACCACATAGGTGCGTTCCGTGCCATCCCTTGAAATGGTCGAGGTGACCTTGAACAGTTGCGCGATCTTGCCCGCGAAGAAAATGCCCGACAGCAGCACGCCGACCAGCACGCCAATCGCCAGGTTATGCGTATAGACAACGGTCGCGACGGTCGCGAGCATGACGATCGAGGAGGATCGCGGATGCGTGCCAAGGGCCTTGATCGACGACCATGAGAAGGTCCCGACCGAGACCATGATCATGATCGCAACCAGTGCCGCCATGGGAATGATGCTGACCAGATCGCCCAGGCCCACCACCAGGATCAGCAGGAACACCCCGGCCACGAAGGACGACAACCGCCCCCGCCCGCCGGATTTGACGTTGATGATCGACTGGCCGATCATGGCGCAGCCTGCCATGCCGCCGATAAAGCCCGTGGCGGTATTGGCCAGGCCCTGACCGATACATTCCTGGGTGCGGCTGGACTTGGTGTCGGTCAGATCATCCACGATATTCTGTGTCATCAGGCTTTCCAGCAGCCCCACAACCGCAACCGCGATCGAATAGGGCAGGATGATCATCAGTGTCTCAAGTGTCAGCGGAATGTCCGGGATCAGGAACACCGGCAGCGTATCGGGCAAGGCGCCCATGTCGCCGACAGTACGCACATCCATGCCCAGCGCCCAGACCAGGGCGGTCAGCACCAGGATCGTCACCAAGGGCGAGGGGATCGCGCGCGTCAGCAGCGGAAAAAGGTAGATGATGGCAAGACCGGCCGCGACCAGCACATAGGTGATCCATGGCACCGCGCGCGGATCCAGTTCGGGCAGTTGCGCCATGAAGATCAGGATCGCCAGCGCATTGACGAAGCCCGTCATCACGGATTTCGACACGTAGCGCATCACGAAACCCAGTTTCAGGATCCCCGCCCCGATCTGGATCAGACCGGCCAGAACGGTGGCGGCCAGCAGGTATTCCAGACCGTAATCGCGCACCAGCGTGACCATCAGCACGGCCGTCGCCGCTGTCGCGGCCGAGATCATGCCGGGCCGCCCGCCGGTGATCGCGGTGATCACCGCGATGGAAAAGCTGGCGTAAAGCCCGATCTTGGGGTCCACGCCCGCGATGATCGAAAAGGCGATGGCCTCGGGGATGAGGGCCAGCGCCACGACCAGCCCTGAAAGAAGGTCAGCGCGGATATTGCCCGTCCACTGCCGGCGATAGGCGTCCAGTGATATCATTCAGCTTACCTGCGCGCCCGGTCTGATCCTTGCCCGAAGGCGTGGCGCGGTCCCTGTCTAGCGTTGTCCAGCGGATCGGCGGCTGGAAGAGCCACCCGGCACCTGTGGGCCGGGTCCATGTTCGTGCCTGCCCCCCGTAACCGCTGAGGTCCGGAAAGCCAAGGCGCGCACCCCGGAAATTACCCGGCCGCAACCAGTGATTTGCCTGCAGAGTGTGCGGACAGGCGAAAGCCGCAAATGAAAAGGGCGCCGGGTGCGACCCATCGGCCACGCCCGGCGCCCCGTTGGCATCAGCCGATTACCAGCTGTTGTAGCCCAGGAACTTGCCCGACATCTCGACCTTGACGCGGTCGCCCTTGGGATTGGCGACGCGGCTGATCTTCATGTCGAAGTCGATGGCCGACATGATACCGTCACCGAATTCTTCCTGGATCAGCGCCTTCATCGTCGGGCCGTAGACGCCCACGATTTCGTAAAGACGGTAGATGCAGGGATCGGTCGGCACGGCCTGTTCCCAGATCTTTGTCGGGTATTCCTCCAGCACGGACACGGCCTCGGCGGGTAGGTCCAGCAGGGCCACCAGCGCTTCGGCCTTGGCCTTGGGCATGGCGTTCATCCCCATGCAGGCGGAATGGGTCCAGACCGGGGACATGCCGATGCCCGATGCGATCTCTTCCCATTTCATCCCGGATTTCTTCTTGGCGATCAGGATGAGCGTGGTCACGTCTTCCTTGGTCATCAGTGCGGGCATGTCCAGATTGTCCTTCATGTCGTCCTCCAGTTATTCATCTTGTCAGTATCAGGTGTTCACGGCCCGAAGCCGTGGCTCGGGTGTGGGTTCATCGGTGGCATCGGTCAGGTCGATGCGAACCGTCTCGGGGCTGTGCGTGCCGCCATCCGACGCCTGTCCGGCCAGTTCCCTGGACCGCTTGCCCAGGAATTGCACCAGATGGTTGCGGATCGCATAGTAGTTGGGATGCTCGACGATGGCGGTCCGGTTGCGCGGGCGCGGGATGGTGATTTCCACCGATTCCGCGACGCGGGCGAAGGGGCCGTTGGTCATCAGCAAGATACGGTCAGCCAGCAGGATCGCCTCGTCGATGTCATGGGTGATCATGAACACCGTCTGACCGGAATCGCCCCAGATCTTCAGCAGCTCGTCCTGGATCGTGCCCCGCGTCAGGGCATCCAGCGCGCCAAAGGGTTCATCCAGCAGCAGCAGCTTGGGATGGTTGGCAAAGGCCCGCGCAATCGACACACGCTGGCGCATCCCGCCCGACAACTGGCTTGGCTTGCGGTGGATCACGTCACCCTCAAGCCCGACCATGGCCAGATATTTGCGCGAATGCTCCAGCACCTCGGCCTTGGACCATTCGGGATGGCGCGCGGCCACACCGAAGCTGACGTTCTTGAGCGTGCTCAGCCAGGGCAGCAACGAATAGTTCTGGAACACCACGCCACGATCAAGGCTGGGGCCGGAGACCTCACGCCCGTCCATCACCACCACACCGCTGGTCGGTTCGGCCAGACCGGCAAGGATGTTCATGATGGTCGACTTGCCGCAGCCGGAATGGCCCAGGATGCAGACGAATTCACCCTTTTCCACGCCGAAGGTTGCATTCTCGAAGACGGTCATCGTGCCGCCCTGCCCGTCCGGGTAGGTCTGGGTCAGGTTTTCGATCGACAGAAACGGTTTTGTCATCGGGAACTCTCCTTATTCCGCATAGGCCACGGCACGCTGGAGCGAGGCAAAAGCCGCATCCAGCATCATGCCGACGACGCCGATCATCAGGATCGAGAAGATGACCGAGGTGAGGTCGAGGTTGTTCCACTCGTTCCAGACGTAGTAACCGATGCCGGTTCCGCCCACGAGCATCTCGGCCGCGACGATCACCAGCCAGGCAATCCCGATCGAGATCCGCATCCCCGTCACGATGGTCGGCGCGGCCGCGGGCAGGATCACGGTAAAGGCGGTCTTGAGATGCCCCAGCTCATGGGTGCGCGCCACATTGACCCAATCCTGCCGGACACCGGCCACGCCGAAGGCCGTGTTGATCAGCATCGGCCAGATCGAGCAGATGAAGATCACGAAGATCGCACTGGCCTCGCTGTCCTGGATGATGAACAGCGCCAGCGGCATCCAGGCCAGCGGCGAGATCGGGCGCAGCACCTGGATGAACGGGTTCAGCGCCTTGTAGGCCACGGGCGACATTCCGATCAGAAAACCCAGCGGAATGGCAACCACGGCGGCCATCAGGTAGCCCGACAGAACGCGATAGATGGAATATCCGATCTGGATGCCGATCCCCTTGTCGTTGGGACCCGCGTCATAGAAGGGGTTCGACAGTTCTTCCCAGGCCTTGGCGATGACCTGGCTGGGTGGCGGCACACCAGCCTTGGGCACACCGCCGCCGGTCAGCCGCTCGTATTCGGTCAGCTCGCCCACCGCCTTTTGCGCGGGAATGGCGGCCTCCCATACCAGGAGGCCGACAACAAGCATGACCACCGACAGCAGCAAGGCGCGCTGGTTCAGTGACAGGGAGGGCATTGATCAGCCCCTCCCGATCGCGAAGCTTTTCACATAGGCTTCGGGCTGTGCGGGATCGAAGGTCTTGCCCATGATGACATGGGATTTGTAGGTCACATCAGGTGCGGCATAGCCCAGGTCGTTCATGACCTTCTTGGCGTCAGCCGCCAGATAGACCTGCTCGGCCACGGCCTTGTAGTCGATCTCGTTCTCGATGTAGCCCCAGCGCTTCATCTGCGTCAGGATCCACACACCCATCGAATGCCAGGGGAACGGATCGAAATCGATCCGGTCGGGCACGTTCTTCACCTCGCCCAGACCATCGGCGTAGATCCCTGTCAGGACCTGCTCGATCACCTCGACCGGCTGGTTGAGGTAATTGGTCGGCGCGATGGCGGCAGAGATCTCTTTCCGGTTCTCCGGGTTCGAGGCGTATTGCGTGGCGTCGATGATCGACTTCAGCAGCGCGCCATAGGTGTTGGGCAGTTGCTCGGCAAAGGACAGGGGTGCCGCGAAGGCGCAGCAGGGGTGACCGTCCCAGATCTCTTTCGTCAGCATGTGGATGAAGCCGATGCCTTCCCAGACAGCGCGCTGGTTGAACGGGTCGGGCGACAGATAGCCGTCAAGGTTGCCGGCCCGCAGGTTGGCGACCATCTCGGGTGGCGGGACCACGCGGATCTGGATGTCCTTGTCGGGGTCCAGGCCGAACTCGGCCACGTAATAACGCAGCAGGAAGTTGTGCATCGAATATTCGAAAGGCACACCGAAGGTCATGCCCTTCCACATCTTGGGATCGCGCTTGTCCAGGTGCTGGTTCGACAGAACGATGGCCTGGCCGTTGATGTTTTCCACGGCAGGCATGATGTAGGGCTGTGCGACCGAACCCGCGCCCAGTGTCATCGCCAGCGGCATCGGCGTCAGCATGTGGCTGGCGTCATATTCACCCGACAGCGACTTGTCGCGCGCAACGGCCCAGCCAGCGGTCTTGATGACGCTCGCGTTCAGGCCGTAACGCTCATAAAAGCCCAGCGGCTGCGCCATGATGATGGGCGTGGCGCAGGTGATCGGCACGAAGCCGATATTCAGGTCTGTCTTTTCGGGCGTGCCCAGATTGTCGAGGATCGCAGCCTTGGCCTTGTCGATCGGGAACACCGAGGCCAGCGCCGCGGCCACCGTTCCGCCCCCCATCATGCCCATGAAGGACCGTCGACCGATGTCGCTGTGCCCGAAGACCGAGCGGACGATCGCGCTTTCCACCGCGCGTTCCATCATCGCTTCCGACGACATGACCTCGGTCGCATGGTTGTGCTGCGCGCTTTTGCAGCTGTCGCATCCGCAAGCGGCGCCGTGTCGCAGATCCGAATTTTCGGAAAACGGGTTGCCTAGGCTCTTCATGGTCATGTCAGGTCCTCTCGGTCAGGTGTTGTTGACCCATATTCTGACAGGGAGGGTGCATCACAAAAGGGGCACGCACAAAAGTTAGGCATTAATTTTTTCTAATTAATATTAATAGCTTATACTCAAATACACCCTGGATTGCTTTACGATATTTCATAATTTACGATTTTTCGTATTGCCATGCTGCGCCGCAGCGGGCCTGATTGGATCATGCTTGATCTTCACACCCCTCCCGATTCCCTGCTCAATGCCCTGTCCGAGGCTGCGCTGCTGATCGACCTGGCCGAGGACAGGACAGTCGCCGCCAACAGCCGTGCACGCGCCCTGCTGGATCTTCCACAGGACCCGGAGACAACATTCTCGCCGCTGGTCGGTGCGACACTGCCGCAATTCATCGTTTTCGTGGATGAAATCGCCCATCGCGGCGAAGCCTGGAGCCGCGACATCACCCTGGCGACGGCGGGCGGCACACCCCTGCGCTGCGAGATCCGGGGGCGGCTGCTGGAAGACAACCCCTCGCATCTGCTGCTGACCGTTCTGGACCTGGATGAGATGGAGCGGCATGACCGCATCGCCGAAGCGGCCGAGTTGCACCGCTCGGGCCTGCTGGAATGGCGGCGCGCGCAGGGGTTCTTTTCCGAACTGGAACGGCAGAACCAGCTGATCCTGAACGCGGCGGGCGAAGGCATCTACGGGGTCAATGCCGACGGCAAGACCACATTCCTGAACCGCGCGGCACAGGAAATGCTGGGCTGGACCGCAGAGGATCTGCTGGGGCAGGACATCCATTCGGTGATCCACCATCACCATCTGGATGGCGAGGTCTATCATTCGCATGACTGCCCGATCTACCAGTCCTTCCGCTTCGAACAGGTCGCCCGGATCGAGGACGAGGTATTCTGGCGCAAGGATGGCAAGCCGATCCGCGTCGAATATGTCTCGACCCCGATCTATGACCAGAAGGTGCTGGCCGGTGCCGTGGTCATCTTCCGCGACATCACCGAGCGCAAGGAAAACGAACGCAAACTGCGCGAGGCGATGGAAGAGGTCGCCGCCCTGCGCGACCGGCTCGAACAGGAAAACGCCTATCTGCAAGAGGCGATCACATCCGAGCGGGCGCATCATGACATCATCGGCCGTTCGCCCGCGATCCGCCAGCTTGTCACCAAGATCGGGCTGGTCGCCCAGACTGACGCGACGGTTCTGATCACCGGCGAGGCCGGAACCGGCAAGGCGCTGGTCGCCACCGCCATCCACAGCGACAGCCCGCGCCGCCGCCGCCCGCTGATCCATTTCAAATGCGGATCAGTGACCGCCGACGCGACCGAGGCGGAATTGTTCGGGCAGATGCGTGGCGCCTTTCCCGGGGCGCTGCGCGACAAGCCCGGCAAGCTGGAACTGGCCCATGGCGGCACATTGTTTCTGGATGACGTCTCGGAACTGCCGCTGGAACAGCAGGGCAGGCTTTTGCACGCGCTTCAGGCGGGCGAGGTGTCGCGCCTGGGTGATACGCGGGTGCGCCAGATCGACATTCGCGTGATCGCCGCCACGACGAAGAACCTGGAACACGAGGTTGCCGCCGGGCGCATGCGCGAGGATCTGTGGCTTTTCCTGAATGTCTTTCCGATCACCTGCACCCCGCTGCGCGACCGGCCCGAGGATATCCCCGAACTGGCGGTGCATCTTCTGGATATCGCCTGCAAACGGATGAACCGGCCCCGCACCGTGATCACCGAACGCATCATGGAACGCCTCTGCGCCTATCGCTGGCCGGGCAATGTGCGCGAATTGCGGAACGTGATCGAACGCGCCGCGATCCTGTCTACCGGGGGCAAGCTGATGGTTGAACTGGGCAATGATGCGCCGGTCCGCACACCCGCGCCACAAGCCATCCGGACCGAGGCCGAGATCCAGCAGGCGATACGCGACAACCTGGTGGCCTGCCTGCGCGAAACCGGGGGAAAGGTGTCGGGCCCCGATGGCGCCGCAGCCCTTCTGGGGGTGCAACCCACGACACTTTATTCGCGCATCCGCACGATGAAGATCACCCCGCAGGACTACGGCTGAGGCAGCCCTTGCCAAGCCGAAACAGCGCGGCGGGCAGATCGCCGGCGATTCCTTGAATCGTCCGTCGATAATTCGCAAGACATCGAATAAGTTCGAAGATTGTTCCATCTATCGGCACTAATGTCGTGTTTTCTTCGGAAAACTTGGGTTTCCGGCATGACAATCGCCAGAACATTTCCAACGGGATGCCTATGATGCCGCGCAATCTGACATCTGTCCTATCGGAAGGGATCTGGCATGAAGATCGTGGTTCTTGGCTCTGGCGTCATCGGGGTAACTTCGGCCTGGTATCTGGCGCAGGCCGGGCATGAGGTGACCGTGATTGATCGCCAGCCCGCCGCAGCGCTGGAAACCTCTTTCGCCAATGCGGGCGAGATCAGCCCCGGCTATTCCTCGCCCTGGGCTGCGCCGGGCATCCCCCTCAAGGCATTGAAATGGATTTTCATGGAGCACGCGCCCCTGATCATCCAGCCGAAACTGGACATGACGAAACTGCGCTGGATGGCGCAGATGCTGGGCAACTGCACGACAGCGGCCTATGCCGTGAACAAGGCGCGCATGGTGCGGCTGGCCGAGTATTCCCGCGACTGTCTGACCGCATTGCGCGGCGACACCGGCCTCAGCTTTGACGAGCGTCAGCAAGGCACGCTGCAACTGTTCCGCACCCAAAAGCAACTGGATGCCGCCACAAAGGATATCGAGGTGTTGCGCCAGGGTGGCGTTGCCTTCGAACTGCTGGACCGGGCCGGTTGCCTTGCCGCAGAGCCGGGATTGCGCGCATCAGCCGACCGGATCGTGGGCGGGCTTCGCCTGCCGGGGGACGAAACCGGCGATTGCTTCAAGTTCACCCAAGGGCTGGCCGCGAAAGCCGCAGCGCTTGGCGTGACCTTCCGGCACGGCATATCGATTGATCGCCTGAACATGGCGGGCGGCCGTATCACGTCCGTCACCACATCGCAGGGCGACGTCACGGCAGATGCTTTCGTCATGGCGCTTGGCAGCTATTCCCCCCGGCTGGTCGCGCCCCTGGGCCTGCGCCTGCCGGTCTATCCGGTGAAGGGCTATTCCATCACCATGCCCATCGTGGACGAAGCCCGCGCGCCGGTATCGACCGTCATGGATGAAACCCACAAGATCGCCATTACCCGCCTTGGCGACCGTATCCGCGTGGGTGGCATGGCCGAACTGGCCGGTTTCGATCTGTCCCTGAGTGAAA
Organism: Seohaeicola saemankumensis; assembly: GCF_042678485.1. NCBI lineage: Bacteria > Pseudomonadati > Pseudomonadota > Alphaproteobacteria > Rhodobacterales > Roseobacteraceae > Seohaeicola > Seohaeicola saemankumensis. Next base: position 45,978 of record NZ_JBHTKR010000003.1, read on the forward strand.
AGCGCAAGCGCACATTGCTGCATTCGGTCGAGGATCTTTTCGGCGGTGCAGGCGACACCCGGCAGACGCAGTTCTGGACCGGCCTGCGCCCGATGACGCCCGATGGCACGCCGGTTGTCGGCAAGACCCCCGTGGCAAACCTGTTCATGAACACCGGCCACGGCACACTGGGCTGGACGATGGCCGCAGGGTCGGGACGGGTGCTGGCCGATCTCATCTCGGGCGGCGCCACGCAGATCGACAGCAGCGACCTTGGACTTGACCGTTACACCCGCACCCCGGCGCGCGGCATGGTCAAGGGCAACCTGAGACCAGCAACCGCCTGATTGCCACGCCAAGCCGCGCGACAGACAGCGTTATCCTGATCCGCAGTCCACCCTGTCAGCCCGCAAGGCTGGCAGGGATCAAAAATGTTCCGGCGGATCAATCACACGCATGACGTGTTATTGTGAACGAAATTGATCCAATGGGAACCGATCTCCGTAACCTCTGATAGGCGTCCGATTTTAGGGATGCTTTATCAACTGGGAGAATACTATGCAGTTTACCATGAAATCCGCCACCCGCCGCAATGTCTTCAAAGGCGGAGCAGCGCTTGCATTTGCCGCGACCCTTGCCGCCTGCGCCCCCATGGCCTCCGAGCCTGATGTCGTCGACATCCTGGCCAGCAACGACCAGTTCAGCACGCTTGTCGCCGCAGTCGGCGCTGCCGGTCTTGCCGAGACGCTCAAAGGCGACGGCCCCTTCACCGTCTTCGCCCCCACCAATGCTGCCTTTGCCGCCCTGCCAGCCGGCACTGTCGAAAGCCTGTTGCTGCCCGAGAACAAGGACACTCTGGTATCGATCCTGACCTACCATGTGGTGCCGGGCGCGGTAACCTCGGACCAACTGGCAGGCCAGCGTCTGGATGTGGAAACCGTGCAGGGCCAGACCGTGCACATCAACGCCACCGATGGCGTGCGCGTGAACAAGGCCAATGTCACGCAGGCCGACATCATCGGCTCGAACGGTGTGATCCACCGTATCGACAGCGTGCTTTTGCCGAAGTGATCCGGCAAACACCGGTTTTGTGACACAAAAACGGGGGCAGGTCATACCTGCCCCCTTTTCTTTATAAGCACCGTTCCGATGCCACGGCGGGGGATCATCCGCGTCGCGCGCCCTCAATTCTTTGCCACCTTCGCCTGCGGCGAGACTGGTCCGAGACTGGGCCGATACTGGGCGTTTAGGGAGATGCCAGACCGCCAAAGCCGGTCAGAAAAGCTGTTTCCAGCAAAAAAGGGGCGCGGGGATAATGTCCCCACGCCCCCTTATTCATCCGCCGGTGCCTTGATCAGGCGCGCTGGCGACGATTGCGTTCCCAGACCAGCGCGACCACTGCCAGAACGGCAGCCAATGCCAACAGGCCGGTCGATGCGTCGATTTCCGGGACACTGGCCACAGAGGTGTTGGCAGGCACAACCTCGCCACCCGACACCGGCGTGTTGGTGCCCGAAGAAGACAGGGTTGAGCTGGAGTAAGACGACCCACCGCCCGGACGGGACGAGCGGCCACCCATTGCCAGAGCCATTGAAGCGGTCATTGCGAAGCTTGTAGCAGCAACAAGCGACGTCGAGATAATTCTTGATGCAATCACGCTATGCGTTCCTTAACTAGATTTTCCCCCAAGACGACGGCAGCCGCCTGACTAGAAACAATTCACTCGGAACGGATACTATTTCAAGTTGACTATACATATAGAATTGCACCTCGGGCAATGAAAAACCTTCTTTTTGCCACAATTAATTGGCTCTTTCTGGAAACACCGCCCCTTATTTTGCACAGATTGTCATCAATTTGTGGACGATTGGCAGGGTTCTGACCACTACAGGTAGCTCAGCGGCGCCGATCAGACCCTTTTTTGCGAATCTCGGACTCCAAGAACCACCTTTGGATAGCACGGGAATTTCCAGCCTGCCCCAAGGCCATCGGCACATAGGCTGCAAGACGGGACAGGCGCAGAATGGTCGTCACCCCCGCCCAGATGGACACAGCCCCTTGGATCCGGACCTTGCCGGGATGAAGACAGGATCACAGCCCCGGGATGAACAACTCCGCCGACGATCGGAGGGGCATGCGCCCTCAACCCGCGCGACCCCGCCCCCACCCCGTCCGCGCGGCAATCAGCGAATTCGTGACGTCTTGTCAGCAAAGCCCGCTGAGACCCGTGATCTGGATGGCTTTTGATGTCTTGCCGCCGCGTGAGACACCGTTTGGCGAAAATCTCGGATGCCTTGCAACGCGGGTTGAGGCGGCACCCTGCGCGCCAACCCATTGTTACAACAGAAATTATCTGGATTTGAATGCCGGGTGACGCCAAGTGGCGGCTTTTCTGCGCGCCACTTTGACAGAACGTCTGGCTGTCGCAGGACAGCCGGATTCACATCCGGATCGCAAAATATGCAGCCGGCGATGCGCGTCTGCATCCGATCTTGGTTGACCTGCGGGGCTTCAACGTGTTTTTTCCCTGCACCAAAGTTCGCGACAAACGCGACATCATTACCGGGAGAGAGTAACTATGAAACATCTGCTTATCGCAGCAACCGCGGCCCTCGCACTTGGCACCGCGGCCCATGCCGAGGAGCTTTCGATTGCCACCGGCGGAACCGGTGGCGTCTATTACCCCTATGGCGGCGGTCTTGCCGAAGTGATCGGCAAGCATGTCGACGGCTTCACGGCCAGCGTCGAAGTGACCGGCGCATCGGTCGAGAACATGGCGCTGATCCAGCGCGGCGAAAGCGATCTGGCGCTGGCGCTGGCTGATGCGGTCTACCAGGCCTATACCGGCACCGGCAAGTTCGAGGGCAAGGCGATCCCGGAAGCGCGTGCGCTGGCCTCGATCTATCCCAATGCGGTGCAGCTCGTGACTCTGGCCGACAGCGGCATCACCAGCCTCGAGGACCTGCGCGGCAAGCGCGTGTCCGTGGGTGCGCCCGGTTCGGGTACCGAACTCAGCGCTCAGGTCATCCTGGCTGCCAACGGCATCACCTATGAGGATTTCGACCCTCAGCGCCTGAACTTCAACGAGACTGCCGATGCAATCCGTGACGGTGACATCGTCGCAGGTTTCTGGAGCGTCGGACCGCCCACCTCGTCGATCATGAACCTGGCGGCCACCCGCGAGATCAGCGTCGTCGCACTGACCGCCGACGAGATCGCAAAGGCCCGCGCGGCCGAACCGACCTTTGCCCCCTACACGCTGCGCGCCGGCATGTATGACGGCATGGCCGAAGCGGTCACGACCATCTCGACCCCGAACGTCCTGGTGGTGCATGCCGACATGGACGAAGAACTGGCCTACAACATCACCAAGGCAATGTACGAGAACGTGGCAGAGCTGATCGCGATCCATCCCGCGGCCAACGACACCACGATCGAATTCTCGATCGCTTCCACCCCGATCCCCTTCCACCCCGGCGCGCTGCGCTACCTGGAAGAAGTGGGCGCTGCCGTGCAGGATCACCAGCGCAAGTGATCCGCTTATTGGCGGGGCGGTTCTTCGGAACCGCCCTTCTTGCTTGCGTGGCGACGGCAAGCCTGATCTGCGCCGCACCCGTTCTGGCCCAGCCGCTGCTTGTGGCGGAAAGCCGTCAGGGACTTGTGATCGGGCAGCTGCGTTTCGATCCTGGCCAGGAAGTCTGCCTGTCCTGGTCGCATTCCGTGACGGGCGGCCCTGTGTCCGACTGTTTCGAAAACAAGGATGGCATCCTGATGCTGACGCGATCCTATCTGCATGATTTCGCCGCCGGCCTTGGCGAGGTTGCTGGACGCGGGACCCTGCGTTCCGCGGAAGGTGGCGGCTACTGGATCGACGGCATAGACGAGCCGATCCCCGGCAACGCGCTTCCCTTGCGCGTGGGCGCCCCGCGCGTCGCACATGTTCTGCGAGGGTCCGGGCAACGGCTGAACCTCAGCGCACGGGCCGCTGGCGCGCGCGTCAACCTGCGGCTGATCCCGTAGAATCCCTGACACGACAACCCCAAGGCTGACCCGATACCGAAGTGCCACCCCCGTGTACCGACAGGACCACATCATGACCGACCCGAAAACCGATCCAACCGCCGCAACATCGTCGCAAGCCGCATTGCCGCCGACCGCGCAATTGTCGGATCTCGTTCAGCCGCGTCCGATCCTGTGGATCATCACGCTGTCCGCAATCGCCATGTCGCTGTTCCAGATGTATACGGCCGGGATCGAACCGCTTGGCCTGTTCTACCAGCGGTCGGCGCATCTGGGTTTCGTGCTGTTCCTGGCGTTCCTGATCTTTCCCGTCACAGGCCCGACCAAGCCGCGTGGCACGATTGGCTGGATCATCGATGCGGCCTTCCTGACGGCGGCTTTCCTGAGTGGTTTCTATATCTTCTACTTCCTCGACGATATCATCGACCGGGCGGGGTGGTGGACCCAGACCGACATCGTGATGGGGATCATCGCCACCGTGGCCGTGCTTGAGGCCAGCCGCCGCGTTGTGGGGCTTGGCATGACCATCATCGGGCTGATCGCCATTGCCTATGCCCTGGCCGGTCCGCGCGGGGCCCTGCCCTGGCTGGGCGAATGGATGCCGGGGATCCTGTCGCATCGCGGCGCCAGCGTGGATCGCCTGGTGGGGCAGCTCTATCTTGGTCAGGAAGGGATCTTCGGCCTGCCGCTGGGGGTGGCCGCGACCTATGTGTTCATGTTCGTCCTGTTCGGCGCCTTTCTGGAAGTGACCGGCGCGGGCAAGTTCTTCATCGACCTGGCCTTCGCCGCCACGGGCCGCAAGCCGGGCGGACCTGCCAAGGCGGCCGTGATCGCATCGGCGGGCATGGGGTCTATCTCGGGCTCGGCCATCGCCAACGTGGTCACGACCGGCGCCTTTACCATCCCGCTGATGAAAAAGCTTGGCTACAAGGCAAAGGAAGCGGGCGGGATCGAGGCCGCTGCCTCGACGGGCGGGCAGATCACACCGCCGCTGATGGGCGCTGGTGCGTTCCTCATCTCGGAATATACCAATGTGCCCTATATCGACATCGTGATGGTGTCGATCTTCCCGGCCATCCTTTATCTGGGCACGGTCTACCTGTTCGTGCATCTGGTGGCGATGAAGGCGGGCATGACCGGCATGTCGGCAGCAGAATTGCCCGTGGTGCGGCATGTGCTGGCCGCAGGCTGGCAGTTCATCGTGCCGCTGCTCGTGTTGATCTGGCTGCTGGTCAACAACATCTCGCCGACGCGCGTGGGCTTCTGGGCGATCATCTCGGTCATCGCGGTCACGGCGCTGCGCTCAGGCTTTACCCTGATGTTCCTTGACCCGAAAGCCGGCAAGCCCCTGACGGGGGAACGGTTGCGCGAAGCGATCTGGAGCGGGGTCCGCCTGATCGGGCAGGCGCTTGAGCTGGGCGCGCGCAACGCAGTCGCGGTCAGCGTGGCCTGTGCGGTGGCCGGCATCATCGTGGGGGTCGTGGGCCTGACCGGTCTGGGGCTCAAGTTCTCGTCGATGATGATCTCGCTCTCGGGCGGGAACCTGGCGCTTGCGCTGATCTTCGTGCTGATCGCCAGCCTGATCCTGGGCATGGGCCTGCCGGTGACAGCCGCCTATATCGTGCTGATCGTTCTGGTCGGTCCGGCGTTGAACCAGGAATTCGGCGTGCCGCTGCTGATCGCGCATCTGGTGGTGTTCTGGTACAGCCAGGACAGCAATGTGACCCCGCCGATTGCGCTGGCAGGTTTCGCCGGGGCCGCGATTGCGGGATCGAAACCGATGGAAACCAGCATGCAGGCCTGGAAATACGCCAAGGGCCTGTATCTGATCCCCGCCTTCATGGTCTACAACCCCGAGATCATCATGGGCGGCGAGACCTGGTATGTGATCTGGACAGGTGTGATCGTGGTGATCGGTCTTGTCGGGTTTGCGGCCGCGATCGAAGGCTATCTGTTCACCTGGATGGACAAGCTGTCGCGCATCCTGGTGGTGCCCGGCGTCATTGCCATTTTCAACCCGGATGAGATCATCGAAGCGGCGGGCGCCGCCGTCGTTCTTGGGATCATCGCGTTGAACTGGGCCAAGAGCCGGCGGAACAGGCCACAACAGGCCTGACCTTTCGTACAGGTTATCCGCCTGACGCAGCCCTGTCGCGACCGAAAAACTGGCGCCCGGCCACGAAAGTGTCCGGGCGGCCCAACGACTGGTTGCCCAGAAAGCAAAGCTTGCGCTAGAATCATATTTACCGTGCGTCCGTTGTGTGACCTTCAACTTTATCTGGTGCTTGCCGGTCCTACAGCCTGAACCATAAGAGGCACGTCCGCGTGGGTCGCTACCTGAAAAAGATGCATCTTGCGGCCATGTCCTGCCTTGTTCTGGCGGGCTGCGGCGGCGGCGGCGGTGGCACGGCTACGGCGGTGCTGAACCTGATGGTCGAGACCCTGACCGGGGGCACCTTCAGTGCCGAAGCCTTGTCGGTCAGCCGCTACCAGAGCATCACGACCGATTGGCTCCGCGCGGCGCAAGACGAACGCAACACCGCGCGATTCCAGATACAGAATTTTTCGTGGTACGCGGACAGCAACGGAAACGGACAGCAGGATACGAACGAGAGAGGTTACGAGAGCTTCTCGCTTGCCTCATCGCGGGTGGACTATGCCCATGCTGCGGGGCTTGCCGGAACCGGGCAGATCATCGCCGTTGTAGACGGTGATTTTCTGCCAACCCACGAGACCATTTCAGGCCGCGTCCTGTCATACACGCCCCCCAGTGACACGACCAATTTCACCCGGGAAGAGATTGACCATGGTACGGCGGTGGCCTCTGTTGCCGCAGGTCTTTCCGGGTCCATGATCGGTGTCGCCTATGAGGCGGAATTGTTGCTGAACTCCTACAGCACGCTGCAGGATCTGACCGATGCCACCAATCTGGCGCGAACCAGGGGCGCCATCGTTCAGAACAATTCATGGGGTTTCGCGAATAGTCCCGCAACAAACACCACGTTTAACAATGCGTTGCAGACCCCCAGTGGCAGCAACTACCTGAACGCCCTGCGAAACTATACGCAGAATGGCATCGTTGTCTTTGCTGCGGGAAACAACCCGACAGATACCACCGCCGGGTTGATGGAGGCGCTGCCCCTCTTCGTGCCCGAACTGGAGCCGGGCTGGCTGACCGTGATCAGCGGCGTGCCGGTTTTCGACGACACCCGCATCCTGAGTGTGCAAAGGATATCCGCCCCCTGCCTGCAAGCGGCGCGCTGGTGCATCGCGGCCGACGGATCATGGAGTGGCGCAAGTGCGGACAGTGCCAGCAGCTATGCGACACGTCCGTTGATCGGCACGTCCTTCGCGGCCCCCGTGGTATCCGGCGCCATCGCGTTGCTGGCCGAGGCGTTTCCGACGCTGACCGCCCATGACCTGCGCGCCCGCCTGATCGCCACGGCGGACAATCAGTTCGCCGGCTTCAACGCCTCGGGTCGGCTGGAGGTCATACCCGGTTCCGGCGTGTTTCACGATTTCAGCACCGAATGGGGTCACGGCTTTCTGGATCTGCGCGCCGCCCTTCTGCCCATCGGCACGCCGGTGGCCCGCATGGCCGACGGCACGGTGCAGGTTGCCGATCAGCCGATGATCGTGGCCGGTGGTGCCACTGGGGACGCGGTTGCGCGCAGCCTGGCGGCTGTGCCGGTGCTGGTTACCGATGCTCTGGGCGGGGATTTCACCATGCCGGGGTCCGCCCTGACCGCCGCGCCATCCGCCCCGCCGATCAGTGCACAGCTGTTGCAGAGCCTGTTCAGCGGGGATCAGCGTCCGGGCGTGATACAGGCCTATGGCGGGGCTGACATGGCCATCAGCAATGGTGGCTTCGAAATGGCATTCATCGCGCCTGACGCCAGCCGCACGGTCAGTGGCGATCCCGCCATGGCCGCCACCGTCGGCCAGAAAATTGCCGCCGCCGGGGGCGAGGTTTTCATCGGCCTGAACATCACCCGTGACGATGGCACGTTGCTGCCGGGGATCGGCGGGCAGTCGAACACGCTGGCCGCGCTGGAACTTGGCTTTACCCACCAGAACAGCAGCGGCGCCTTCCTGGAACTGGGCGGCAGTTTCGGCATGGCCCCCGGCGGGGCTGGCGCGGCCCTGTCACAGCAATCCGACGTGCGCTTCAACGCCTTTCGTGTCGAGGCGGGGCAAAGGGATGTGCTGCGGACCGGCGACAAGCTGCGCTTCAGCGTCTCGCTTCCAATCGCGGTAACATCGGGCAGGACCGAAATTGCCCTGCCGGTAGCCCGCAGCGCAACAGGCATCAACTACCAGCAGGTCGGTATCGACTATGCCCCGCGTGATCGCGAGATCAACCTGTCGGTCACCTATGACGCCCCCATCGGACGTGGCACGGATCTGTTCGTGGGCGCGATCCATGCGATCAACCACGGTCACATCGCCGGGCAGCGGGACACGGCCGCGATCCTGGGGTTTCGCAAGACATTCTGAAGGGTAGTGACAAGGCCGCAGGCCCCACTGCATCACTGTTAAAGGTGCGGTTGAGGGTGGCTTGTGGATGGGTCCCACAGCCACAAACCAGCCAGACCTGCTGGCGCCGCCGGGGCATGGCCCTGCGGTCGCCCGGCTTGCGTTCACTTCGTCAGGATCAGCTTTCCGGCGCGTGTGATACGCAGGGTATAGATCTGGCCATCCAGTTCGATCCGGGCTTGTGATCCGCCTTGAGTCAGGTCGCGCGCGGCATGGCTGGGCGGCCCGTCGGGGCGGGGCTGCATCTGGGCGGTGACTTGGCGCAGGGTGATCATGGGCGTGACCCGCGACCGTTGGTGTATTCGATCCGGTCAAGCCAGGTTTCGATGTTGCAGGCATCCGGCAGGCTCAAGCCTTGCAGCAAATCCAGCGCGATCATGTGATCGCGGCCAGTATCGACCGGGGCATGCGGTCTTTCGAAAAGGGGATGATGTCTGTTCTGGGGCGACATGGCGGAAGTCCTTTCATCTTGCGATTCGGGCTTCCCCTCAGTGAAAGCGGGGGTGGCTGGAACACCTCCATATCTGACAAAAAAACCCGGATACGTCAATCCGAGTTTTTCTGTCAGGTATTAATTTCCCGGCTCCCCTGCGTCAGGCTGCAGCGCCGATCGTCAGGCTGATCGGCTCAAGCCCGTCGATCCCTCCGGTGATCACATCGCCCGGCAGAACGGCGCCAACACCGGCAGGCGTGCCGGTCATGATCAGGTCGCCGGGCTGCAAGTGATAGAAGCCGGACAGGTGGCTGATGATCTCGGGGACGGACCAGACCAGTTCAGCCAGGGTCGCGTCCTGCCGGACTTCGCCGTTCAGGGACAGGTGAATGCGCTGATCTGCAACCGCGCCAAAGGCGGCGGCCTTGGTGATCGGGGCGAACACGGCGGAATTCTCGACATCCTTGCCCAGATCCCAGGGGCGTTGATGTGCCCGTTCGGACAGTTGCAGATCCCGCCGCGTCATATCCAGCGCGCAGCAATATCCGTAGACGCTATCCATCGCCTGATCGACGGCAACCTTGAAGGCCGGTGCGCCAATGGCCACCGCCAGCTCCATCTCGTAATGGTAGTTGTCCGTGCCCGGCGGATAGGGCGCGGTCGCCCCGCTGAGGATCGCCGAGGCCGTGGATTTCGTGAAATAGAATGGTTTCTCGCGATCCACCGCGATCCCCATCTCGGCAGCATGCGCGGCATAGTTGCGCCCCACGCAGAAGATGCGACGGATCGCATAGGTCGCGGTCTCGCCCTTCACGGGTATCGCGGGAATGGCGGGCAGATCGAACAAATGGCTCAACGGTTGGGCTCCTCTTGTTTGCCCATTGCCTCCTGCAATGGGCGTCGTGTTGCGGCTCAGGGTGCTGCCCTGCCCCGCATCGTGATCTATAAGTCCAAAATCCGGCAGGGAAAACGTATCTTTTCCCGGCACAGTCCAAAGCCATGCCACGGCCCGCGGATCACGTCGCATACAAACGATGTGCATACTTGTCTAATGCGATCCGGCAACGGTAACCTGCCGGGGAACAGCGCAGCGATTGGAATTGCATGATTGAACTTCATGACATGGCGGGACACCTGATCAGACGGTTGCACCAGATCTCGGTTTCGGTCTTTGCGGAAAGGATGAAGGCGGCCGGCGTGGATTTGACACCGGTGCAGTTTGCCGCCCTCTGCGCCCTGGACGCGAACCCTGACATAGACCAGGCCACGCTGGCCGGACTGATCGCCTATGACAGGGTCACCATCGGCGGGGTCGTTGACCGGCTGGAGGGCAAGGGCCTGATCAGCCGCACTGTCAGCCGACAGGACCGCCGCGCCCGTTCGTTGCGCCTGACCGCTGCGGGTGTGGCCTTGCTGGACCAGGTGCGCCCGATCGTGCGCGGCTTTCAGGATGATATCCTGACCGGCCTGTCCGCCGATGAGCGGGCGCAGTTCATGACCCTGATGCGCAAGACCACGCGGGCCGGCAACGACCAAAGCCGCGCGCCGCTGCAAGCGCCCAGGCCGGGCTGACCGCCCGCCCTAGCCCGGCAGCCAGAGGGCCAGCGGCGGGAACAGGATCAGCAGCGCGACCAGGCAGAGCGAGCACAGGATGAACGGGATCGCGGACATGTAGATGTCGCGCATCGTCGTATCGGGCGGAGCCACGCCTTTCATGACGAACAAGAGCAACCCGAAGGGCGGTGTCGTAAAGCTGATTTCCAGCGCCAGCAGCATGATCAGGCCGAACCAGATCGGATCGAAGCCCAGGCTTGCCGCCAGCGGAAAGAAGATCGGCACGGTCAGCAGCATCATGCTGATCTGTTCCATGAACATGCCCAGAAGCAGAAGAACCCCGAACATCACCAGCAGCATGGCGATGGGTTCCAGATCGAAACCTGTGGCCCATTTGATCAGCCCGCTGGAGGCGCCCGAAAACGCCAGAAGCTGGCTGAAGGTGGCGGAACCGAAGACGATGAGATAGGCCATCAACGTCACGCGCAGCGCGCCGACGATGGATTTCTTGACCGCCTCCCATGTCAGGCAGCGGAAGATCACGGCCAGGATCAGCACGCCCAGCGCACCGAAGGCCGCCGCCTCGGAGGGGGTGACGACCCCGCCGACCATCATCGCCACGATCACCACCATGACACCCACCATGGGCACCACATCGCGCAGGAACAGCGAGAGTTTCTGGCCCAGGGTCATCGGCTCGACCTCGTAGGCGGGGGCGGCGTCGGGGTCGATTTTCGTCTGGATGAAGATCGTCGCCAGGTAGAAGGCGGCAAGGATCAGGCCGGGGATTATTCCCGCGATCAAGAGCTTGCCCACGTCTATCCGCGCCAGTGTCGCCAGCAGCACCGCCAGCGCCGAGGGCGGGATGATGATCGCCAGACCACCCGTGCCCAGGATCGGGCCGATGGACATGTGTTTCTTGTAACCACGCCGGTTCATTTCCGGCACCATCAGCGATCCCAGCAGCGCAGTCGATCCCATGGACGAACCCGAGAGCGTGGAAAAGCCGGTGCCGCCCAGAACGGTGACATAGGACAGCCGCCCCGGCAGCTTGCCCAGCAGCTTGTCGATGGCGTTGAACATGCGCCCGCCAAGCCCGGTATGAAAAAAGATCTCGCCCATCAGCAGGAACAGCGGGATGGGCACCAGCGCGAAACTGGTCAGCGATCCCAGCCCGTTGTTGAGCAGCGCACCGATGCCGCGTTCGCCGCCCATGAAAACCCAGGCGCCGACGATGTTCGCGGCCAGAAAGGCCAGCGCCACCGGCATGCCGATTGCCATCAGCGCCAGGATAGACCCCAGTAGCAGGCCAAGTGCCTCATACCATTCCATTATTCGTGTATCCCTGCTTCACCGGAATGCATCAGCTCGGTCCCGAAGACAAAGCGCGAAAACTCGATCGCCATCAGACCGAAACAGATCGGGAATGACACGGTCAGGATCCAGCGCGGAAAATAATAGGCGCGCACATCATAGTCGTTGCGCGCGATGTTGGTCTGGAACAGCTCGAAGCCTTTCCAGGCCAGGATCAGGCTGACCAGCACACAGGCCAGCGCGACACCCCGGCTGACCAGTCGGCGCAGCGCGGGCGGCAGGGCGGCGGTGACCAGTTCGATATGCACATGGCCCTTTTCCCGCACCAGCCAGGGCGCGCCCAGCATGGTGATGTAAAGCATCGCATATTCGGTCGAGGTGAAGAGCCACGCCCAAGGCTGCATGCCGATATTACGCATGCCCACCGACATGATGACCGCGATCATCACCCAGACCAGCATGGCCCCGGCAAGAACGGCCATGCCGTAAAGGATCAGGGAATAGAACCGGCTCAACTGCTGCATAAGTGCCTCTGGCGGTCGGGTGCGGTTCAGTTTTCATGTCCGCACCGGGAAGGGAAAGCGCGGCCCCGTCACGGGGGCCGCGCAGACCGGACTTACTTGTCCAGTTCGGCGTTGTAGAACAGGCCGATCAGCGTGTCATACTGGCCGTCACCCATCGGGCTTTCCGCCATCAGGCCCTTCATGCGGCCCCAGGTCTTTTCGCGGGCGGCCGCCAGGTAGTTGGCGCGCGCTTCACCCTGAAGCTCGACCACTTTCATGCCGCCGGCCTCGAGTGCCGCGAAATCCTCGTCACGCTTGACGCGCAGCGCTTCGACGGACGCCTTTTCATGCTCGATTGCGACATCCTGAAGGATGGTCTTGGCCTCGTCGGACAGGCTGTTCCACTTTTCCAGGTTCACGATCACGCCCAGGTCGGTCGAGAAGAAGCTCGGCTCGACACGGTAGTTCAGGAACTCGTTCCACTTGAGGTCGATCAGGCCGATCTGGGTCCAGCCGGTCGCATCCACCACGCCACGCTCAAGCCCGGCATAGACTTCGGTCGTGGGCAGGTCGATCACCTGTGCGCCCAGATATTCGGTGAAGAAGGCGTTGTAGACCGCGTTGCCGCGCAGCTTGATGCCCGAGACGTCAAGATTGCCGTTCGCATCCAGCTTGGGCTCGTCCTTCATCCACAGGTTATAGCTGACGCCGCTGTCGAACCAGCCCAGGTACTTGACGCCCATCTTGGCCTGATGGATTTCGTCGATCAGGGCGATGCCGCCATTCTCGCGGGCTTCAACGGCCGTCAGGTTGGACGCGACCAGCGCATCCTTCTCGGGCAGCGCGCCACCGTAGAAGCTGCCGGGGGTGTAGACCATGTCCACGATCCCGTCGCGCACGGCGTCGGGCTGCTGGAACATGCCGATGGCCTCGGGGCCGCCGCGCACTTCGATCTGCACGACACCTTCGCCGGCCTTGTTCACCTTGTCGACGAACTGCAGGAAGGATTGCGTATAGATCAGCGTGCCGGGGAAGGCGTGGACGGCGGTCAGGGTTTCCTGTGCCGTGGCGACCGCGCCGAACATGGTGGAACCGGCGACAATTCCGCCGATAAGGGTCATTTTCATCGTTCTCTCTCCTTTTTCGGGGGTGGCCCCCGCCCTGTTGAAGGTGCCCTTTCAGGGTCACCCGATTGGTGCCACGCGCCACATCAGGCGCGCGGGTCTTTCAAGTCTCCTGCGGCAGCATGGCATGGGGCGCATGTTTCGCCCTTGCCGCGCGGAAAGCCGCGATTGCCGCGCCATGGCTGGCGGTCATGTCGATGTCGTCCCAGCCGTTCAGCAGTTTCAACCGCCAGATCGGATCCAGATCGAAGGCGATCACCTCATTCCCGATGCGGATCACGCCATCCGTCAGATCCACGGTCATCACGGCCGCATCAACGCCCAACCGCGCGATCAGCGCCTCGATCTTGTCCTCTGGCAGGCGGGCCGGCAAAAGGCCGTTGTTCACGGCGTTCGAGGCGAAGATATCCCCGAAACTGGGCGCGATCACCGCCTTGATGCCAAAATCCACCAGCGCATAGACCGCCGCCTCACGTGAGGAGCCGGACCCGAAATTGCGACGTGTGACCAGGATGCTGGCCTCTGGGTGACGGTTCAGGGGCATGTCGGGGCGCACCGCGCCCTCGGCATCGAAGCGCAGATCGTGCAGCAGATAGGGGCCATAGCCATCCTTGCGCGGCACCGACATGAAGCGCGCGGGGATCAGCTGATCGGTGTCTATATTGTCCTGCGGCAGCGCCACGGCCCGACCTTCGATGATGTTCCAGCCCGCCATGTTCACATCCGCCCTTCCAGCAAAGGGCGCACATCGGTCAGCGTGCCGGTCACGGCAGCGGCGGCGACCATCGCGGGGCTCATCAGATGGGTGCGAGCGCCGCGCCCCTGACGGCCCTTGAAGTTGCGGTTGGTGGACGAGGCGCAGCGCTTGCCCGGCGCGACCAGATCGCCGTTCATGCCGACGCACATGGAACAGCCTGCTGCGACCCAATCCAGCCCGGCTTCGGTGAAGATCCGATCCAGCCCTTCCTGTTCCGCCTGCGCCTTGATCAGGGCCGAACCGGGCGAGACAAGACCCGGAACCCTGGACTTGCGGCCCGCCAGAACGGCGGCTGCCATGCGCAGATCCTCGATCCGGCCATTGGTGCAGGACCCGATGAAGACCTGATCGACGGGCGTGCCTTCGATCCGCTGGCCGGGGGTCAGGCCCATGTAATCCATCGCGGCACGGGCCTGATCGGCACGTCCACCTTGCAGTTTGGCGGGATCGGGCAGGCTGGCGGTGATCGGCAACGCCTCTTCCGGGCTGGTGCCCCAGGTTACGGTGGGGGCGATGGCCGCGCCGTCCAGTGTCACTTCGCGGTCGAACACCGCACCTTCATCCGTGGTCAGCGCGCGCCAGTCCGTGACGGCTGCGTCCCAAACCGCACCAGTGGGCGCATAGGGGCGGCCCTCGATATAGGCGAAGGTCACATCATCCGTGGCAATCATGCCACAGCGCGCGCCGCCCTCGATAGACAGGTTGCACAGCGTCATGCGCCCTTCCATCGACAGCGCCCGCACCACAGGCCCTGCATATTCGATGGCATGGCCGCGCGCGCCGTCCGCACCCAGTTCGGCGATCCATGACAGCGCCAGATCCTTGGCCGTGACTGAAGGGCCAAGCTGGCCCGTCACCGTGATCCGCATTGTTTTGGGGCGCTTCTGCCAGATCGTCTGGGTGGCCAGCACATGCGCCACTTCGGTGGCCCCTATCCCGAAGGCCAGCGCGCCGAAGGCGCCATGCGTGGAGGTGTGGCTGTCGCCGCAATTGATCAGCAGGCCCGGCAGGGTCAGCCCCTGTTCCGGCCCCATCACATGCACGATGCCCTGACGCGGATCGCGCATCCCGAAGCAGCGGATACCATGGCGGGCCGTGTTTTCTTCCAGCGTGCGGATCATCCGCGCGATATCCGGGTCACCGATCCGGTCGCGGTTCCGGGTGGGGGCGTAGTGATCGACCACGCCGATGGTCAGCGCAGGTTCTGCCACGGGCAAGCCGCGTTCGGCCAGTTTGGCGAAAGCGTGGTGCGAGCCTTCGTGCACCAGATGACGGTCCACCCAGAGGAGGGATGCGCCATCCTCGCGCCGCAGCACTTCATGCGCGTCCCAGACCTTGTCGAACAATGTGCGGGGATGCGCGCTCATTCCGCGGCCTCCCGCGTGGCGGGATCGCCGATCACCGGCTCCCAGTGCCGCGCGGCACCCTGGCCGACGCGATTCAGGGTCATTTCCAGCCGGAAGGCATCGGCGCGATAAAGCGCAGAAAGGTATTCGACCCCCTGCCCGCTGACATCCCGCACCACCCGGCGCAGCGACAGCAGGGCAGAACCCACGGACACGCCCAGCGCCTCGGCCACATCGGGCGAGGCGAGGGTAGCGGTGACGGATTGATGCGCCGCATCGACCTGCACGCCCGAGCGTTCCAGCAGGCGAAACAGCGGCGTCGTGGCCAGATCGGCCTCGGTGTAGTTGGCGGCGATGGCTTCGGGCACATAGGTTGTCAGATGCGAGAAGGGCCGCCCGTCAACCAGGCGCACGCGCACGGCGGTCTGCACCCGCGCCCCATCCGGCAGGGCCATGGCCCTGGCCACCACTGCGGGCGCGGGGCCGTAGGAGAAGGACAAAAGCCGCGCGGTCGTGGCCTGACCCATGGCCACAAGCTGCGGGATCAGCGTGGTAAAGTCAGCCGCCAGCGGGGCCGCCGCCCCCTCAGGGGCGCGCACGACGCTGCCGCTGCCGACGCGCTTTTCGATCAGCCCATCGGCGGCCAGCGCCTCGAGCGCGCGGCGGATGGTAACGCGCGAGACGGCATGGACTTCGGCCAGACGCTGCTCACCCGGAAGGCTGCTACCGGGCACGTAGGTTCCATTGGAAATGTCATCGCGCAGCAGCAGATAGACCCTGCGCGCCTTGCCACCTTCCGGAAGACCTGCCCTGCCCTGCGTGTCCAAATCATTCCCCCAAAATGCCGGCCAAACGGACCGGATTCGCCTTCAACCGTATCAACGGTTTTTTGAAAAGCAAGCAATCCGTCACCTCAAGGCGCAAATATTTGCGCTTTCCAGATACCACTATCTGTATTACCAAAGATACAGATTTCAGAGGGAGGGATGCGATGCCGATCATCGAGGCGCATGTTCTGGAAGGCTATGACAATGATGCGAAAACGCGTCTTGGCAAGGCTTTGACCGATGCGGTGCAGCTTGTCGTTCCCGCCGCCCCAGATGCCATCACCGTGATTCTGCACGAGATGCCGCGCACCCACTACATGCGCGGCGGCACCCATCGCAGCGGTGCACCTGCCCTGCCCGATCCTTGTGCAGCGGTGCGCGATTATCTGGCGGCGATGGAAGCGCGCGACCTGGACAGCGCCCGCGCCATGCTGGGGGCAGGTTTCGTGATGAACTTTCCCGGCGCATCCGGCCTGACCACGCTGGAAGAGCTGATCGCATGGTCGAAACCGCGCTACCGTTTCGTCAAGAAAACCTATGACGGGTTCGAAGCCCTGCAAGGCGAGGGTTGCGCCGTCGTCTATGCGCGCGGCACGCTATACGGCGAATGGCCCGATGGCGCGCCGTTCGACAGCATCCGCTTCATCGACCGCTTCGAGGTCACGGCGGGCAAGATCACCCGTCAGGACGTCTGGAACGACATTGCCGAAGTCAAAGCATCAGGACACCCGAACGCATGACCCAGACCGCCGATATCGACCCGATCACCCTGGCCGTTCTGGCCGGCCGGATGGAACAGATCGCCGACGAGATGGACGCGACCCTGTTCCGCGCCGCGTTCAACCCGATCATCGCCGAGGCGCATGACGCCAGCCACGGGCTTTATCACGCGGTCAGCGGCGACACGCTGGTGCAGGGCAAGTCCGGCTTGCCGATCTTCGTGGGCGTCATGTCATTCGCCGTGAAAGCGGTGATCGACAAGGCCGCAGAACATGGCGAGATCCGCGACGGCGATATCTATATCTTCAACGACGCGCATCTGGGCGGCACCCATCTGTCGGACATGCGTCTGGTGCGCCCTTATTTCCGGGATGGGCAGTTGTTCTGCTATCTCGCCTCGGTCGGGCATTGGCATGATGTGGGGGGCGCGGTTCCCGGCAACTACAACCCCGCCGCCACGGATGCCTTTCAGGAGGCGTTTGTGCTGCCGCCCGTCCGCCTTGCGCGCGGCGGCGAGGTGAATACCGATATCATCGACATCCTGATGCGCAACACGCGCCTGCCGCAATCGGCCATGGGCGATCTGAACGGGCAGTTGGGCGCGCTGGACCTGGGCGTGCGCCGGATGGACGAATTGCTGGACGAATACGGTGCCGACACCGTGCGCGCGGCGCTGGACGCGCTGGGGCACCGGGCAGAAGCGCTGATGCGGGCCGAGTTGACCGCCCTGCCGGATGGGCGCTGGGAAGCGCTGGATTACCTGGACAATGACGGGATCACCGATGTGGCCCTGCCGATCAAGGTCGCGCTGGAGATCAAGGGCGACCGGATGGTGCTGGATTTCGCTGGCACCGCACCGCGTTGTGCCGGGCCCGTCAACATCGCGCTGCCCACGGCGGTGGCCACGGCCTATGTGGCGATCAAGCATATCTTTCCGGCCCTGCCCGCCAATGCCGGTGTCATGCGGCCCATTGATGTGCGTATCCCCGAAGGATCATTGCTGGCGGCCGAATTTCCCGCGCCCGTGGGCGGCTATACCGAAACGATCCTGCGGATGATCGACGTGATCTTTGCCGCCGCCGGTCAGGCCGCGCCCGACCGCGTGGTGGCCAACGCCTATGGCACGATCAACGCGCTGTCGATTGCGGGCAAGCGCAAGAACGGCCAGCCTTGGGTGATGTTCAGCTTTTACGGCGGCGGTCATGGTGGATCGCCGGAAAGCGACGGGTTGAACCATGGCAACGCGCCGATTTCCACCGCGACGATCCCCCCGATGGAGATCCTCGAGGCGGCCTATCCCGTGATGTTCCGCAAATGGGCGCTGCGACCCGACAGCGCCGGGGCAGGTGCCCATCGCGGGGGCTTGGGTGCCATCTATGAGATCGAAGTGCTTGAGGAAAACGGAGCCGAGGCGTTCCTGTTCGGTGAACGCGGGCGTTTCGCGCCCAAGGGGGCCGCAGGCGGCGGCGAGGCGGCGTTGAACGTCTTTTCCTACGAACAGGCCGATGGCTGGCATCATCCACCACTGGCCTCGAAGATGCGCGGCATCAAGCTGACGCAGGGCCAGGCCGTGCGGTTGGAAACACCCGGCGGCGGGGGCTATGGCCAGGCGGCGGACCGCGACCCCAAGGCTGTCGCGCATGACGTGGCACTGGGGCTGATCAGCGCGGATGAGGCCGACAAGGCCTATGGCGACGCATGGAAAGGGGTTCAGGCATGAGCGAGGCAACAATCGCGGGCCGCATGATCGGCGTCGATGTCGGCGGCACCTTCACGGATGTGTTCGTGCTGGACGAGGCCGCAGGCACGGCCACGGTCGCCAAGGTGCCGACCACGCGGCCCGACCAGTCGGGCGGATTTCTGGACGGGATCGGGCGGCAGGTGTCGGACCTGTCAAGCGTCGCCGTGGTCGTGCATGGCACCACCGCGGGCACCAACGCCCTGCTGGAACGCAAGGGTGCCAGGATCGGCGTGATCACCACCGAAGGGCTGCGCGACGTGCTGGAGATGCGGCGGCGCGACCGGCCCCGGACTTGGGGTCTGCGCGGGGATTTCACGCCCGTGGTGTCGCGCGATCTGCGCCTTGAGGTGCCGGAACGCACGCTGGCCGATGGCACGATCCGCACGCCCGTCGATCTGGACGCGGTGCGCGCTGCCGCGCAAACGCTGATGGATCAGGGCTGCGCCGCCGTGGCGGTGATGTTCGCCAATGCCTATGCCAATCCGGCCAATGAGGCGGCGGCGGTGGCGGCGATCCGCGAAATCTGGCCGAACCCGCATGTCTCGGCCTCCTCCGAGATCCTGCCGGAGATCCGCGAGTTCGAGCGGTTTTCGACCACGGCGCTGAATGCCTATCTGCAACCCGAGGTCTCGGGTTATCTGGACCGTCTGGAAACCGCGCTGAAACAGGGCGGTTTCGGTGGCGAGTTCATGATCGTGCAATCCAATGGCGGGGTGATGGCAGTGGATACCGCCTGCCGTCTGCCGGTCCGCACGGCGCTGTCGGGGCCCGCCGCGGGGGTGATCGCGGCGGCCTATATCGCGCAGACCGCAGGCTTTCCCGATGTGATCACGGGCGACATGGGCGGCACCAGCTTTGACGTGTCGCTGATCGCGGGCGGGCAGTCGATGCTGTCGCCGCAGACCTCCATAGATTTCGGCATGGTCGTACGCTCGCCGATGATCGAGATCACGACGATCGGCGCGGGCGGCGGGTCCATCGCATGGGTCGACAAGGGCGGCTTGCTGATGATCGGGCCGGAAAGCGCCGGATCGAACCCTGGCCCCGTGGCCTATGGCCTTGGCAACACGCGTCCCACGGTGACGGATGCCAATGTGGTGCTGGGCCGGATCGACCCGGACAACCCCATCGGCGGCAAGCTCACGCGTCTGGACGTGGAGGCCGCGGCGAAAGCCATCGACGCGCATGTGGGCAAGCCCCTGGGCCTGTCGACCCTGGCCGCGGCCGAGGCGATCCTGCGGGTCGCCAACAGCCGCATGGCAGGCGCGATCCGTCTGGTCAGCATCGAGCGCGGTTTTGATCCCAAGCGTTTCGCCTTCATGCCCTTCGGTGGCGGGGGCGCGCTGCATTCCGGCGCGATGCTGGCGGATGTGGGATTGGCGCGGGCGATTGTACCGCGCTATCCCGGCGTCACCTCGGCCATGGGCTGCGTGATCGCCGACATGCGCCAGGATTTCGTGCAGACCATCAATGCCATGGTGGACGGTCTGGACGAGGGCGCGCTGGCCGGTTTCATGCAGTCGCACATGACGCAGGGCATGGCGATGCTGGACGCGGCCCAGACCCGGTTCGAGGCGCGCGAAACGGCGTTCGAGCTGGACATGGCCTATGTCGGGCAGACGCATACCGTGGCGGTGCCGCTGCCGGTGACGATCACGGATGGCCGGGTCGTGCCGCCCACCCGCGCCCAGATCGCCGCGGCTTTCGATGCCGCCTACAAGGCCACCTATGGCCGGTTGCTGCCCAAGGGCGCGCGGCGGGTGATGAACCTGCGCTCTGCCGTGACGGGACGGCGACCGAAGTTCGATCTGGCGACCCTGGCCCCGCGCGGAACAGGCACGGCCGAGGACGCCCGCAAGGGCGCGCGCCCGGTGCATTTCGGCGACCAGTGGCATGATACCGCCATCTACAACCGGCTGGACCTGCCGGTGGGTGCCGTGATCCACGGCCCCGCCATTCTGGAGCAACCCGACACAACGGTGTTGATCGAACCGGGCCTGACCGGCACGGTGGATGCCTATGGCAACACCATCATCACACGGCAGGAGGTTTGAGCCATGGGCGCATTGACCACGATTGACCCGAAACGCACGGCGCTTCTGACGATCGACCTGCAAAACGACTTCCTGCATCCCGAGGGGGCTTACGGCCGCGCGGGTCAGGGATCCGAGGCGATCAAGGCCCTACCCGCCCGCGTGGCCCCGGTGCGCGACGCGCTGCGCGCCAAGGGTGGCACCTATGTGTCGGCCCAGTTCACGCTGGTGCCGGGGCCAGGGGGCGAGCCGCTGATCGCGCCACATCTGAAACAGCTGCGCCCCTTTCTGACCAAGGGCGATTTCGCGCCCGGCGGTTTTGGCCACAGCCTTGTGGATGACCTGGCTCCTGCGGATTACACCATTGAAAAGGTGGCCTATTCCGCGTTCTACCAGACGCGGCTGGAATACATCCTGCGCGCACTGGATATCGACACGCTGATCGTCGGCGGGATCGTCACCAATGGCGGGGTCGCCAGCACCCTGCGTGACGCGCATCTTCGCAACATTGAAACGATCATGCTGTCCGATGGTTGCGCCGCCTTCAAACAGGAGGTGCATGACGCCACGCTGATGTCGCTTGGCACCGTGACCCATGTGATGACCTGCGCCGAAACCATCGCCCTGCTGGAGTCTGCAACATGAGCCTGCGCGCCCGCTTGACCCAGACCGACATCCTCATCGCGCCCGGCGTCTATGACGGGCTGACCGCCACGCTGGCCGAACAGGCCGGGTTCGAGGCGCTCTATCTGTCCGGCGCCGCGGTCGCCTATACGCGACTGGGGCGGCCCGACATCGGCCTGACCTCGGTGTCGGAAATGGCCGACACGATGGGCCTGATCCGTGACCGCACGGCGCTGCCGGTCATCATCGACGCCGATACCGGCTTTGGCAATGCGCTGAACGCACAACGCACAATGCGCCTGTACGAACGTGCGGGGGCCACGGCCTTGCAGGTCGAGGATCAGACATATCCCAAGCGCTGCGGGCACCTGGCAGATAAATCGCTGATCTCGCCGGCGGAAATGGCGGGAAAGATCGCCGCGATGGCCGATGCACGCGCCAGTGACGACACGCTGATCATCGCGCGCACCGATGCCATCGCGGTCGAAGGGTTCGACGCCGCCATGGACCGGGCCGAAACCTATGTGCAGGCCGGGGCCGATGTGCTGTTCATCGAGGCGCCCCGCTCGGGTCAGGAACTGGCGACCATCGCGCAGACCTTCAAGGGGCGCGTGCCGCTGCTGGCGAACATGGTCGAGGGCGGGCATACGCCCATCACCTCGGCCACGGACCTGCAAGCCATCGGCTTTGACATCGTGATCTTTCCGGGCGGGATCGTGCGGGCCCTCGCGCGCACGGCGCAGGATTACTATGCCAGCCTGCGGGCCAACGGGTCCAACACGCCCTTCGCCGACCGGATGTTCGATTTCGACGGGCTGAATGCCTGTATCGGCACGCCCCAGATGCTGGCCATGGGTCAGCGGTTCGACGGGCAGGACAAGGGCTGACCCATGACCATCGCCCCCAGCCCCGCCCAAGGGTTCGATCTTGAGGTGCAGACCCTGATCATCGGGGCCGGCGCCTGCGGTATGGTGGCGGCGCTGGCCGCGCAGGAGGCGGGGCAAGAGGTGCTGGTGATCGAGGCCGATCTCCTGCCGCGCGGATCCACCGCGCTGTCGGCGGGGTTGATCCCGGCGGCGGGCACCCGGTTCCAGAAGGACGCCGGGATCACGGATGATGCCGCGCTCTTTGCCGCCGACATCCAGCGCAAGGCCCATGACGAGAACGACCCCGATCTGGTCGCGGCCCTGGCAGAGGGATCAGGCCCCGCGATCGACTGGCTGGCGGATCGGTTCGGGCTGCCCTTCTCTGTCGTCACGGATTTCGACTATCCCGGCCATTCGCGGCGGCGGATGCACGGGCTGCCCACGCGGTCGGGCGCGGAACTGGTGGACCGGCTGCGCCAGACCTGCGAGGCGGAAGGCATCGACATCATCTGCGAACGCCGCGCGACGGTCCTGCATCACGAGGGCCGGACAATCACCGGCGTCACCGTCGCCCTGCCCGATGGCAGCACCGAGACTATCGGCTGCGCGCGACTGATCCTGGCCTGCAACGGCTATGGCGGGAACCGGGCGATGGTGGCCGAACACATGCCCGCGATCAGTGATGCGCTCTGGTTCGGCCATGATGGCAACCGGGGCGAGGCGGTTCTGTGGGGTCAGGCCCTTGGCGCAGGCACCCGGCATCTGGGCGCCTATCAGGGGCATGGCAATGTCGCACATCCCCATGGCATCCTGATCACATGGGCCGTCATCACCGAAGGCGGCGTACAGGTGAACCTTGAAGGGCATCGTTTCTGGAACGAGGCGCAAGGCTATTCCGAGGCCGCGCGCGCCGTCATGGGCCAGCCGCAGGGTCAAGCCTGGGCGATCTTCGATACCCGCATTGCCGGAATAGCCCGCCAGTTTGCCGATTTTCAGGCGGCCGAGGCGCAGGGCGCGGTCAAGACCGCTGACACTGTTGCTGCCTTGGCTGAGGCCACGGGCCTGCCTGCCGATGCGCTGGCCGACACGCTGGCCGCGATCCCGCAGGGCGGCACGGATCAGTTCGGGCGCAGCTTCCAGACCCCGCCGCTGACACCCCCTTATGCCGCCGTGCGCGTGACCGGGGCGCTGTTTCATACGCAGGGCGGGCTGGACGTGACCGGCACAGGCCGCGTGCGGCATCAGGACGGCACGCTTTTCCCCAACCTGCATGCGGCAGGCGGGGCCGCCTGCGGTGTATCGGGAACGGCCGACAGCGGCTATCTGTCCGGCAACGGTTTGCTTAGCGCGGTGGTTCTGGGGCGTGCCGCCGGGGCTGACCGGATCGCGTGACATCGGCGCGTTTCGCCGGGCATCTGCAAGCTTTGCAGGCATATGCGCGTCTTCGCTGCACCGCAGCGCGACATTTCGCCGTGGATCACATGTCCGATATTGCGGGAATCACGGGTGCAGCGTAGGCCGCAAGTCATGAGCACACGCGCCCGCCTGACCCGAACCGACTGGCTGCTGGCCGGCTTCCACGCCCTGGCAGAGGCCGGTCCCGTCGCCTTGAAGGCCGAACCGATGGCCAGGCGGCTGGGTACGACCAAGGGGTCATTTTACTGGCATTTCGCCGATGTGCCGGATTTTCATCGCCAGATGCTTGCGCTGTGGGCCGAAGGGGCGCTGGGGCATATCCCGGCCCTGCTTGCCGATCAGCCCACGCCCGTCGCACGTCTGCGCCGGTTGGGACAGGTGGTGGCCGGGGATGGTCATCCGGTGCTGGGCGATCTGGCGGTCGAACCCGCGATCCGCGCCTGGGCGCGCGGGGATGACAAGGTGGCCCAGGTGCTGTCCGGCGTCGATGCCGCGCGCATCGATCATATCCAGCAGCTTCTGACCGAAGTCGAGATCACCAACCCCGAGATGGCCCGCATCATCTATGCGGCCCATGTCGGCATGCAGGACCTGGCCGCGCGTGACGGTCGCGACAATGCAGGTCCGATGGGGTCGCTGGTCGATCTGGTGCTGGCGCTGCGCTGATCCCGGCCTCAGGTCGGCGCGCTGCGCCGCGCGAATGCATCGACAAAGCGCTGACGCGCCTCGGGCAGAGGTTTGTTGCCCATGGCGGGCGCCAGATGTTCGCGCAGGAAATGCCCGGTCGTGCGGAAACCTTCGGCAATCTCGTGATCGGGGGCGGGGCCATGGCCCATCAGGCAGGGTGGCAAGGGCAGCAAGCGGTCCGCCCAGTCGCCGGCCCCGGCCCGCGACACCGCGCGCCCCGTGCGCGGCGAGACGTAACTCAGGTCATTGGCGCCATGCCCCAGCACGGCGCATGTGCTCAGGTCCAGCCCAAAACCCGCCTCTTCCAGCAGGGCCAGTTCCCATTGCAGATAGGCCAGCGGCCACAGGTCCTGATCCCCCAGCAGATCCAGAAGCGCCTCGCTCCGGGCATAAAGCACGGGATGGCCTTCACGTTCGGGCAAGGCGAACACCAAAAGTGCCGTGACCGCGTTCAGCCCGGCAAGGGCCTGCCTGTCGGACAGGGCCATGGCGGCGCGGCTGCGCAAGGGTTCGACGGTATAGCTGCCGATATGATCCTCAAGCCGCGCGCGCCAGACAACGTCCAGCTGCGCGCCGGGCTGCAGGATCGGCGCGATCTTGCGGCTGGCCCCGCCGCGCACCACGCCTGCGTGGCGGCCATGTTCGCGGGTGAATACCTCGATGATGGCCGCGGATTCACCGTGCCGCCTGCTGCTCAGCAAAATACCCTGATCGCGCCAGTCCATGGTTTCACTATCCACGCGGAAGGGTGCGGGACAAGGGCAGAATGGGTCAGTCCGACAGCCCCGGTTCGTCCAGCAGATGCCGGCCCTGCCGGTCCTCGACCTCGATCACCCAGATATCCCGGTCACGCGCCCGCTGCCGAAGCAGGGCGGCATCCACCTCGGCTTCGTCCCCTTCGGCCAGCACAACCCAGGTGCGCGCGCCCGACATCAGGTCGAAAGATCGCTGGAAAGCGACGGCGCGCCGATCAAGCGTATTCAGCTTGACCAGAACCGCGCCGGCGCTGTCATCGCCATGCGCCACCACGAAGGCCGGGATATCGGCCAGGCGCAGCCGCGCCAGATAGGCCGCGACCCAGAAACTTGCGGTCAAGCGATCCGACATGCCGCGCCCCCTGCTTCATCGTTCCAAAAATACTCAAGGTGCGGCGGCGCGCCGTTTCAGGCGTTGCCGTCCTTGAAATCCAGACCCATCTCGGAATAGCGCTCGGCCTCGTCCAGCCAGCCCGAGCGTACCTTGACCTGAAGGAACAGATGCACCTTGCGGCCCAGGAACTCCTCGATCTCGGCGCGGGCCGCTTGCCCGACCGCCTTGATGGTCTCGCCCTTGTTGCCCAGAACGATGCCCTTGTGCCCGTCCCGGATCACATAGATCACCTGGTCGATGCGGGCGGAGCCGTCCTTGCGCTCTTCCCAGTTCTCGGTCTCGACGGTCAGCTGATAGGGCAGTTCCTGATGCAGCCGCAGGGTCAGCTTTTCGCGCGTCATTTCGGCGGCGATCATCCGCATCGGCAGATCGGCGATCTGATCCTCGGGGTAAAGCCAGGGGCCTTCGGGCAGTTCCTGGGCCAGCCATGCGCGCAGATCCTGCACCCCATGCCCCCGTTCCGCCGAGATCAGGAAAGTCTTCACGAAAGGAAAGCGCTCGTTCAGGTCCTTGGTCAGCGCCAGCAGCGCCTCGGATTTCACGCGGTCGATCTTGTTGATGGCCAGGGCCACGGGACGGCTTTTGCCGATCCCTTCCAGCCCTTCCAGAATGCGCTGCACGCCGTCGGTCACGCCACGATGCGCCTCGACCAGCAACACCACGATATCCGCATCGGCGGCCCCGCCCCAGGCGGCGGCCACCATGGCGCGATCCAGCCGCCGCTTGGGTGCGAACAGACCGGGCGTGTCGACGAAGACGATCTGCGTCTCGCCTTCCATCGCCACGCCACGGATACGCGCGCGTGTCGTCTGCACCTTATGCGTGACGATCGAGACCTTGGCCCCCACCATCCGGTTCAGAAGTGTCGATTTCCCCGCGTTCGGCTCGCCGATGAGGGCCACGAATCCTGCGCGTGTCATGCGCTCTCCAATCTGTCCAGCAGGGCCTTTGCCGCTGCCTGTTCCGCCTGCCGCTTGGATCCCGCGGTGGCGCTTTCGCTCTCGCCCGTCTCAAGCTGGGCCGCCATGGTAAAGACCGGGGCATGATCCGGCCCTGACCGTTTCAATTCAACATATTTCGGAGGCGGCAGGCCGCGTGCCTGCGCCCATTCCTGCAACGCGGTCTTGGCGTCACGGGCGTCTTCCTCGACCGCGCCGATCCGGTCGCCCCAGAGCCGCAGGATCAGGGACCGCGCCGGATCAAAGCCCGCATCGATGTAGACCGCCGCGATCAGGGCCTCCATCGCGTCGCCCAGCAGCGCCAGCTTGCGCCGCCCCCCCGAGATCATCTCGGACCGGCCCAGTTTCAGCACATCGCCAAGGTCGATCTGGCGGGCCACATCGGCGCAGGCTTCCTTGCGCACCAGCGCGTTGTAGCGCGGGGCCAGCTGGCCTTCGGTCGCCTTGGGATCATTGGCCAGAAGCGCCTCGGCCATCACCAGGCCTAGCACGCGATCTCCCAGGAACTCCAGCCGCTGGTTGTCATCCCGCGTGGCCGAGGACATCGACGAATGCGTGACCGCGCGCACCAGCAGTTCGGGCCTTTGGAATGTATACCCGATCCGGCCCTCAAGCGCCTTCAGTTCCGCGGAAAGCTTCACTCGATCCCCTTGAAGTAACGATCGCTGCGCCAGGTCCAGAAGGCCAGCATCGAGCTTCCGGCGGAGGAGAACATGATCCGGTCCGCCCGGCCGATCAGGTTTTCATAGGGCACGAAGCCAACGCCCCCGGCCTGCTGTGGCACACGGCTGTCGGTGGAATTGTCGCGGTTGTCGCCCATGAAAAAGTAATGCCCCGCGGGCACCGTGTAGAGCGGCGTGTCATCCGAGCTTTGGCGCGCGATGTTCAGCACCTTGTGGCTGCGCCCGCCGGGCAGGGTTTCGATCTGGCGCGACTTCAGGCAGGCGCCACCCTCACCCACCGGGCCGTTTTCGCAGCGCGGGCGCAGACGCTGGGGGCCCTGGGCGGTCATCACCTCTTCGAAGATGCCATCATCCTCAAGCTGCACCGGCTGGCCATTGATCTGCAACACGCCGCCGATCACCTGGACGGTTTCGCCCGGCAGGCCGACAAGGCGCTTGATGTAATCCTGACCGTTCACCGGGTGGCGGAAGACCACGACATCGCCGCGCTCCGGTTCGCCGGCCAGAAACCTGGTATTGTCTCCACCGACAAAGCCGCAGATGTCCTCGGCGTCGATGTTCAGGCCCACGACGGGAATGCGGATTGTCGGGCAGGAGGCAAAGGAATAGCCATAGGACATCTTGTTGACGAAGAGGAAGTCACCGATCAGCAAGGTCTCCTTCATCGACCCGGACGGGATCCAGAAGGGTTGGAACAACAGCGTGCGGAAAATGCCCGCGATCAGCAGGGCATAAACGACAGTCTTGATCGTCTCGATGACGGAATTGCCTTTATTGGCATCGGTGGCCATTGGGTCGTGCTCCTGCTCGGGCGGTCAGCGCTACATGAGGGGCGAGGGGGCGCGAGTCAAGCCAAGCCGGGCGCGATGATCTGCCGCCGTCTGCCGGTTTTGCCGGTTACGGGCCTTTTTCGGCGATGGGGCGCGCTTCGATCACCACGAAGGCCTGCGCCCAGGGGTGATCGTCCGTCAGGGTGACATGAATGATCGCCTCATGCCCCGGCGGGGTCATGGCGGCCAGCCGTTCCGCCGCCCAGCCGGTGACCTGCATCTGCGGCTGGCCGCTGTGCAGGTTCGAAACCGCCATGTCGCGCCAGCTGATCCCCATGCGCAGGCCGGTGCCCAGCGCCTTTGAACAGGCCTCCTTGGCGGCCCAGCGCTTGGCATAGGTGCCGGCCACATCCTTGCGGCGTTCGGCCTTGGCCTGTTCGACAGACGTGAAGACACGGTTGCGGAAACGGTCGCCAAACCGTTCAAGCGTGGCGGCGATGCGGTCGATATTCGCAAGGTCGGTGCCGATGCCCAGGATCATTGTCTTTCCCTTTCTGGCCCGCAGACGCTAGCCGATTGCGCTGAACAGCGGAAAACTGACACCCAGCGCCCAGGCCAGCACCAGCCCCAGTCCCAGGCCCGCCGCCGCCGCACCGCTGCGCCGCGCCACCCAACGCCCCATAAGACCATGGACCACATAGAACAACAGGATGACAGGCGCGATCATCACCAGAAAGAACAGCCCTTCCGGGTCCAGGGCCACAGCGATGCCCAGCGACACAAGAAAACCCAGCCGCGCCAGGATGCGCCGCCCCCATGTGCCATGCCCTGCCCCGCTGATCAGCGCGTCGGCTAGCATGAAGGGCACCGCCCCCAGCGCCAGCGCGGCGATGATCCAACCCCGATCGACCGTTGGCAGGAAATTCGCGCCGTAGCGATCCAGCGTCAGACCGAAGGCCCCCAGCCCCCACAACAGCACGAAACCCGCCGCAGGCAGGGATAGCGGGCCGGGCCGCAGGCCGAACCGCCACAGGATCGCCAGTTGCAGACCACCATAGATCAACAGATGCACCGCCAGATGATCGGCCACCAGAACAGGCAGAGTCTGAAGGCCCAGCATTACCGCCAGCACCGGGGCCAAAACGGCGGGCAGCATGATCGCCAAGGCGAACTGTCCGCGCGTGACCTGTGCAACGGGCTTGCCCAGCTTCGGCAGATAACCGGACAAGGGCCAGGCCAGCACCACGACCGCCGCCAGCAAAAGCGCAAGCCAGCGGCCCGTGGCGGGCGGTGTGACATCGCTGACGCGACCGAAGGACTGGTCGAACCAGTCCAGCGCCGCCGCCTGCCCGGCCCTGCTGAAAAGAACGCCGACGTGTTCCACACCCGGCGCCACGATGGCCGCGCGCCGGACAGCGCCATCCGTCACGGTCTGCCCTTCTGCGGCCTTGGGGTCCACCATGTGCAGGGCAGCAAGGGCAAAGCGGCGCAAGGGCGGCTCTGCCTGACCGCTGATCAGCAGCATATCGGCGGGAAAATCCGGTGTGACGGCTTGCGAGAAGGCGGAAATGGCCACGATTGGCCCGATGCCAGGGTCGGCCGCAGCCGTGCGGATGATGATGTCCGTGGCCATCGAATGGCCCAGCAGGGCGACCGGCCCGGTCCAGCCTTCGGCGGCGCGGGCGGCATTGACTACCGCCAGGGTCTGATCGACCAGGCGCATGGTCGTGCCCTCAATCACGGTGACATCGCCGGACATGGGGACCGTGTTGCGGCCATGGCCCTGAAAGTCGAATGACCAGACGCGGTAGCCTGCCCGCGCCAGCGGCAGGGCATAGCCCTGCATCATCTGGCGTGACCCGGCAAACCCGTGTGCGACGATTACCAGCGGGCCGTCGGCACCGGGCAAGGCCGCGCGGGTCACGGGACTGTCCGCCGCGATCAGGCTTTCGATCTGAAGGCCCTGCCGCGCGCGTTCCAATTGCCACAGTGCCAGCGACGCAAGACCCAGCCCCAGCAGCAGGACCGCCTGCCGCCACAGGGTCTTGCGCCGACGCGCCACGGGATCAGGCCTGTGCGGGGGCGCGGGCGGCATCCATCAGGCGGCGCATTTCGTGGATGGCCGGGGCCAGCCCGCGAAAGATCGCCTCGCCGATGATGAAATGGCCGATGTTCAGCTCCATCACCTCGGGGAAGGCCGCGACGGGCTGCACGGTGTCATAGGTCAGGCCATGACCGACATGCACCTCGAGGCCCAGGGAATGGGCAAAGCGGGACATCTCGCGCAGCGCTTCGAGTTCGCGATCCCTGTCGTCGAAACGCCCCTCGTGATGGGCGTCGCAATAGGCGCCCGAATGCAGTTCGATCACCTGCGCGCCGATCCGGTGGGCGGCCTCGATCTGGCGGGCGTCGGCGGCGATGAAGATCGACACGCGGCAACCCGCTTCGCGCAGGGGGGCGATGAAATGCGCCAGCCGGTTTTCCTCGCGCGCGACCTCAAGCCCGCCTTCGGTCGTGCGCTCCTCGCGCTTTTCGGGCACGATGCAGACGGCATGCGGACGGTGGCGCAGCGCGATGCGCTGCATCTCGTCGGTTGCGGCCATCTCGAAGTTCAAAGGCACCTTGAGCACCTGCATCAGCCCTTCGATGTCGGCATCCGAAATATGGCGGCGGTCTTCGCGCAGATGGGCGGTGATGCCGTCGGCACCCGCTTCCTCGGCCAGCCGCGCGGCGCGCAGCGGATCGGGCGTGTCGCCGCCGCGCGCGTTCCGAACGGTGGCCACATGGTCGATATTCACGCCAAGGCGGAGCTTTCCAAGCGGCTTCATCACAATCATCCTTTCGCGTCAGTCGGTTTTTTGCCGCGCCTCGGCCGAACGCTTGGCCTTGGCCTTGAGCGCCGCCAGCTTGGCCTTGATCACCCCGCTGCGGCGTTTCTGATAGGCGCGGATCAGCGGTACACTGATGATGTAGCAGATCGTCGCCGCGACAAGCCCCGGGATGATGCCGCCAATCAGATAGGGAAAGAAAACCTCGTCATAGAAAATCTTGAGGCTGTGCCAGTCGACCGTGGCATCGGTGAACATCGCCATGAAATTGTGCTTCAGCGCCTCGCCTGCATCCATGAACTTGCCGCCAAGCGAGCGCGCGATGTGATCGTCCGAATGCGCGGGCGTGCCCAGCAGGAAATAGCCCATCCGCATCGAAATCACGCCAATCGGCACATAGGTCAGCGGGTTGCCGAAGAAGGTGGCCAGCAAGGCCGCAAGGACATTGCCCCGCATCACGAAGGCGATGATCGCGGCCGTCAGGAAATGCAGCCCATAGAAGGGGGTGAAGGTCGTGAACACACCCGCGAATATGCCGCGGGCGATTTTCTCGGGCGTATCGGGCAGACGATGCAGACGGTGGCGGACATATTGCGCCGCACGTGTCCAGCCGCCACGCGGCCAGAAGAACTCGAACACGACCTGCCAGAGCGGACGCTTTTCCCTGCGCTTGAATACCAAGGACCTGCTCCTCCTCTAACTGTTCGAAGCGCCGGCACGGGACGGATCCCGGAACCTTTCCACTGCGGCCACGTCACTTTCCGCCTCGAGTGCGGAGATGACGGAATGCAGGTGCTCGGCATCCCGCAGATCGACTTCGATCAGCAGTCGATAAAAATCCGGTTTACGGTCGACGAATTGCAGGTCCGAGATATTCGCCTTCTGCTCGCCGATCAATGTGCAGATACGTCCCAATACGCCCGCGTCATTGCCGATGGTCAGGTTCAGGGTGGCGGTATGGATCGGCGGGTGCTTGCCCGAGTGCCAGTGCACGTCCAGCCAACGGTCGGGCTGATCCTCGTAGGTGGCCAGCGCCTCGCAATCAATGGCATGCACCACCACGCCCTTGCCCCGTAAGGTGATGCCCACGATCCGTTCACCGGGCAGTGGCTGGCAGCAGCGGGCGCGGTCGAAATTCTGCTCCGGCGACAGACCGATGACCGCACGTTTCGTGTCGATCTCGTCCGTCTGATCGGGGGTCAGATCGGGATAGACCGAGCGCACGACCTCGCGCGCGCTCAGCTCTGCGCTGCCCAGACGCGCCAGCACCTCGTCGCGCCCGTCCAGCCGCAGATGGCGCGCGGCGGTGTCCAGTACCTTGTCGGTGGCCTTCTTGCCCAGATGTTCGAAAGCCGAGCGCGCCAGTTCGTGCCCCAGCTTGATGAAGCGGCCGCGGTCCACCTCGCGCAGGGCGCGGCGAATGGCGGCCTTGGCCTTGCCGGTCGTGGCGATCTCAAGCCAGGTGGCCTGCGGGATCTGTCCCTGTGCTGTGATGATCTCGACCGACTGGCCATTCTTGATCCGGGTCCAGAGCGGCACACGCATCGCGTCGATCTTGGCGCCCACGCAGGCGTTGCCGATCCGGGTGTGGATCGCATAGGCAAAATCAATGGGTGTCGCGCCGCGCGGCAGTTTCACCACATCGCCCTTGGGCGTGAAGCAGAAGACCTGATCCGAATACATCTCGAGTTTCACCGCCTCGAGGAATTCGTGGTGATCCTCCTCGGCGTCGAACTGTTCGGACAGGCCCGCGATCCACTTGGCGGGATCAACCGCAAAGGGGTTTTGCGTACGCACGCCGTCGCGATAGGACCAATGCGCCGCCACGCCGGTTTCGGCCACGTCATGCATCTGCCGGGTGCGGATCTGCACCTCGACCCGCTTGCCGTCACGCCCCGACACCGTGGTATGGATCGAGCGGTAGCCGTTCGATTTCGGCTGGCTGATGTAATCCTTGAACCGGCCGGGCACTGCACGCCAACGCTGGTGGATCACGCCCAGCGCACGGTAGCAGTCTTCCTCGGACAGGGTGATCACGCGGAACCCGTAGATGTCGGAGAGGCGCGAGAACCCCATCTCTTTTTCTTCCATCTTGCGCCAGATCGAATAGGGCTTCTTGGCGCGCCCGAACACCTGCGCCTCGACCCCGGCCTTTTCAAGCTCGGCGCGCATGTCGCTGGTGATACGATGGATCACATCGCCGGTTTCTTTCTGAAGCGTGATGAACCGCCGCATGATCGAGGCGCGGCCTTCGGGGTTCAGCACCTTGAAGGCCAGATCCTCAAGCTCCTCGCGCATCCACTGCATCCCCATGCGGCCAGCCAGCGGCGCGAAGATATCCATCGTCTCGCGCGCCTTCTTGGCCTGCTTTTCGGGGCGCATCGCCTTGATGGTACGCATGTTGTGCAGACGGTCGGCCAGCTTGACCAGGATCACGCGCAGATCCTTGGACATGGCCATGAAAAGCTTGCGGAAATTCTCGGCCTGCTGGGTCTCGCTGCTGGACAGTTGCAGATTGGTCAGCTTGGTCACGCCATCGACCAGATCGGCAATCTCGGTGCCGAAACGCTCGGCTACTTCGGCATAAGACGCCTTGGTATCCTCGATCGTGTCATGCAACAGCGCGGTGACGATGGTTGCATCGTCAAGCCGCTGCTCTGTCAGGATGGCGGCAACGGCGACGGGATGGGTGAAATACGGCTCGCCTGATTGGCGAAACTGACCCTCGTGCAGGGCCAGGCCATAGTCATAGGCCGCGCGAATAAGCGCCTCGTTGGTCTTTGGGTTGTAGTTGCGGACCAGTGCGATCAGGTCTTCAACCGCGATCATTCCGTCCGCTTCCTTCCCGCGCGCGAGCCTCAGCCCTGACCCTGTGCTTCCATCAGGGCGCGCAGCAGCTTTTCCTCGGACATGTCGTCGTCCATCGGCTTGTCAGCCGCTTCTCCGCCACCCATCAACAGGGCCATCGAATCATCCTCGGGCTCGTCGACCTCGATCTGGTTCTGGTTCGATTCGATCAGACGCTCGCGCAGCTCACCGGCGGACTGGGTTTCCTCTGCGATCTCGCGCAGGGCAACGACAGGGTTCTTGTCCTTGTCACGATCCACGGTAAGAGCAGCGCCAGCAGCGATTTCACGCGCCCGGTGCGCGGCAAGCATCACCAGTTCGAACCGGTTCGGAACCTTGTCTACGCAGTCTTCAACGGTTACGCGGGCCATGAGAGCACTCCAATCAGCGGATGTCGTGTCATACACACAAGGGTGTATACTGTAGAAACCCGCTATTTAGGCCGGATCGATGCCAGTTACAAGCCGCTATTGGCCGGATCCCGTTGCAAGGGGCGCACGGCGGCGCGATCCGCTGCGGAGAGGGCCGCACACATCTGCGCCACGGTCTGCCCGGTCAGCGGGTGTATCCAGTCGGGCGCGACATCGCACAATGGAACCAGGACGAATGCGCGGTCCTGAATCCTGGGATGGGGCAGGATCAGGCGGTCGGGCACATCGCGCGCCTGACGCTCGGCCGGCAGATCGCGCCATGCGGCCTGTGTTGCCGCATCCGGCAAGACAGTGTCCCCTGCGGCCAGCAGATCAAGATCCAGTGTCCGCCCCCCCCAGCGCTGCAGGCGTTTGCGGCCGTGCCGGGCCTCGATCCGGTGCAGGATCTGCAGAACCTCCTGCGGGGTATGCCCCCCCGCCAGACGCGCCGCGGCATTCACATAATCAGGCCCGGCGCCTGCCGGAAAACAGGGTGTAGCGAAGAACCGGCTGACCGCGAGAACCTGCAAACCCGCCGCTGCAATGTCGCGCAGCGCGGCCTGCAATGTCTGATCAGCGCCCCCCGCAGCCGTAGGAAGATTGCCGCCGAGGGCGATGAGGAATTCCTGTATGTGCATGATTTATCAACTATCTTTTGATACCATGATAATGGCTTGCGATTGTACGGGTCGCAGCATAATTTCAACCGCAACTGTCGCTTATTTTACATCTTACACCACTCACGCGTATCATTTCTCGTCTTTTTACAAAAACCGCCCCCCTCCCCCCGTTGCGACAGTGCCGGAACTCGGAAGGATCCACTTATGTTTTACAAGGACGAACGGCTTGCGCTGTTCATCGACGGCTCGAATCTCTATGCCGCAGCCCGTTCGCTCGGTTTCGACATCGACTACAAGCTTCTCCGCCAGGAATTCATGCGTCGCGGCAAACTTGTGCGCGCATTCTACTACACGGCGCTGCTGGAAAATGACGAATATTCGCCGATACGCCCCCTCGTGGACTGGTTGCATTACAACGGGTACACGATGGTGACCAAACCCGCCAAGGAATATACCGACAGCCAGGGGCGTCGGAAGGTCAAGGGCAACATGGATATCGAACTGACCGTCGATGCCATGGAACTGGCCCCGCGCGTGGATCATATCGTCCTGTTTTCGGGCGATGGCGATTTCCGCCCGCTGGTGGAAAGCCTTCAGCGGCAAGGCGTCAGGGTATCGGTCGTGTCGACCATCCGCAGCCAGCCGCCGATGATTGCCGACGAATTGCGCCGCCAGGCCGACAACTTCATCGAACTGGACGAGCTGAAGGACGTGATCGGCCGGCCGCCGCGCGACCTTCCCCTGCCGCGTGACAATGGGGTCGTGGCCGAAGTCTGATGGCGCCGGAACACATGGCACCACATCAAGCGGGCGGGTTGCGGATGCGATCCGCCCGTTTCACGTCATGCGGTCATTTCACCGCGGCCCGCGCATTGATCTGATCGTGAATCTCGATCACGCGCGGTGGCCATGTGCTTTTGATATAGGCCAGCGTCGCTGCGATCTCGGCATCGGTCAGCACATCCGCAAATCCTGACATGTGGCTGCGGTAGCCACCGCCGACCATCGCCTCGATCCCGTATTTCGTGATGTCGAACAATTGCTGATCGGGGTGGTGCCAGGTGTGACCGCTGGGATCATGGGGTGGGGCCGGCAGGTAGCCGTCTTCGTCCCGCACCTGCCAGTCCGCCTGCCCCTCCAGCCCTGCCCCATGACAGGCCGCGCAATATTCACCATAGATCTGCTGCCCCTGGGCCACTGCCGCCGGATCGCGCCACGGCAGAAACCCGGCCTGTTCCGCGGCGCTCAGCGGCTGTGCCACCGGCGCAAGGGCAATTACGGCCAGTATCCGCATCCGCATCGTCACGATCCTTTCCTGTTGTCGCCCGCACCATCTGCGACAGGGCCTTGGCGGGCAAGTCACAGCGCCGTGAGATCGCGGCCCTGCCGTCTTGGGGACTGGACCCGAGGCGGATCAGGCTTTACCTCTGCGGGTAACAGGAGAACGCGATGACAAAACCGCCCCTTACCCTTTACCTGGCCGCCCCGCGCGGGTTCTGCGCGGGCGTGGACCGCGCGATCAAGATCGTCGAGATGGCGCTGGACAAATGGGGGGCGCCGGTCTTTGTGCGGCACGAAATCGTGCATAACAAATTCGTCGTCGATGGGCTGCGCGCCAAAGGCGCCGTTTTCGTCGAGGAACTGGACGAGGTTCCGGCCGACCGCCCGGTGATCTTTTCCGCCCATGGGGTGCCGAAATCCGTGCCCGCCACCGCCGAGGCGCGGCAGATGATCTATGTCGATGCCACCTGCCCGCTGGTCAGCAAGGTTCATATCGAAGCAGAGCGGCACCATGACAACGGGCTGCAGATCGTGATGATCGGCCATACCGGGCATCCTGAAACCATCGGCACGATGGGGCAATTACCCGATGGCGAGGTGCTGCTGGTGGAGACGCCGCAGGATGTGGCGGGGCTGACGGTGCGCGATCCGGCCAAGCTGGCGTTCGTGACGCAGACCACACTGTCAGTGGATGACACCGCCGAGGTCGTGGCAGCCCTCAAGGCGCGTTTTCCGGGCATCGTGGGGCCGCACAAGGAAGACATCTGCTATGCCACGACCAACCGGCAGGAGGCGGTCAAGGCGATGGCCCCCAAATGCGACGCGATGCTGGTCGTGGGGGCGCCCAATTCGTCGAACTCGAAACGCCTTGTCGAAGTGGGGGCGCGGGCGGGATGCGCCTATGCCCAGTTGGTGCAGCGGGCCACGGATATCGACTGGCGCGCGCTTGCGGGCATTTCCAGCATCGGGATCACGGCGGGCGCCTCGGCCCCCGATGTGCTGATCACCGAAGTGGTCGATGCCTTCCGCGACAGGTTCGACGTGACCGTCGAGCAAGTCGTGACCGCCGAGGAGAACGTGGAATTCAAGGTGCCGCGTGTCCTGCGGCAACCGGCCTGAGGCGGATCATGCAAGGCATTCCCCGCTCCGCCCTGATCCTTGGCCTGGCCGGTCTGGTTCCCTTCGTCTGGGGTGCGCTGACCGTGCTGTCCGAGCCGCTGAATTTCTGGAGCGGTCAGACACTGGGGGGGCGCTTCACAGGCCCCTATATCGGGCTGTTCTACGGCGCGGTGATCCTGTCGTTCATGTCCGGCGTGCTGTGGGGGTTTGCCACCAAGGCCAGCGGGGCGGTCGCGGCCTCGGGCTATGTGCTGTCGGTGATCCCGGCGCTCTGGGCGTTCTTCATGACGGGCGGCGGTCCGGTCAGCGCCTCGATCAACCTGATCGCGGGCTTCACGGGCTTGCTGTTGCTGGACTGGATGTTCTGGAAACAGGGGCTTGCGCCCGAATGGTGGATGGGGCTGCGGGTGCTTCTGACCACGATCGTGGTGATCTGTCTGGCGGTCGTCGCCTTCGCCTGACATAGAGGTGCGACCTTTCAAGGAATGCGATCATGACCCGGATGACCCTTTATTCGATGCCATCCTCCGGCAACAGCTACAAGGTGCGGCTGCTGCTGGCGCTTCTGGGGCGTGACTATGCCCATGTGCCCTGCGAGGCGGGAACGCCCGCGCTGGCGCAGGCCAAGGCGGATGGCAAGGCGCCGCTGGGCAAGTTCCCGGTGCTGCATCTGCCCGACGGGCGGGTGCTGAACGAATCCGACGCGATCCTGTGGTATCTGGGCGCAGGCACGGATTGGGTGCCCGCCGAACCATTCGCGCAGGCGCAGATGCTGGCCTGGATGTTCTTCGAGCAAAACCGCCACGAGCCAGTGATCGCCGTCCGCGCGGCGCTGCGGTGCTATCCCGAGCGCGCGCATCTGGCCACGCCGGAACGGATGGCCGCCCTGCTGGAGGAGGGCCACGGCCTGCTGGCGCTGATGGAGGATGGTCTGGCCGGGCAGGACTGGTTCTGCGGCGCGCGTCCGACAATCGCGGATATCGCGCTTTACGGCTATACCTGCACGGCGGACACGCGCGGCGGTTTTGACATGACGCGCTTTCCGGGCCTGCAGGCATGGTGTGCCCGCATGGCTGCCCTGCCAGGGTATGTCGCGCTGGATCATCAGCCGTGACGCAGCTTTACGCCTATACGGACGGGGCCTGTTCCGGCAATCCCGGCCCCGGTGGCTGGGGCGCGCTGATGCGCGCGGTGCGTGACGGGAAAATCATCAAGGAACGCGAGCTGAACGGCGGCGAGGCAGAGACCACGAACAACCGCATGGAACTGCTGGCCGCGATCAACGCGCTTGAGGCACTGGAAAGGCCCAGCGAGATCACCATCGTCACCGACAGCGCCTATGTGAAGAATGGCGTGACGGCGTGGATCCACGGCTGGAAAAAGAATGGCTGGCGCACGGCGGACCGCAAGCCCGTCAAGAATGTCGAGCTGTGGCAAAGGCTGGACACCGCACAGGCGCGCCACAAGGTGACCTGGGAATGGGTCAAGGGCCACGCCGGCCACCCCGAGAACGAGCGTGCGGATGAATTGGCCCGCGCGGGCATGGCCCCGTTCAAGGTGAACGGAAAGGCCAACGGGACATCGGGCCGATGAGCCTGCTTGTCCTGCTCGACTATGCCTCGGTGCTGGTCTTTGCGCTGACCGGGGCGCTGGTCGCGTCGCGCGCGCAGCTTGATATCGTGGGGTTCTTCTTCATCGCCTGCCTGACGGCGGTGGGTGGCGGCACGCTGCGCGATGTGCTGCTGAACCGCGATACCGTCTTCTGGGTGGCGGAACCCACCTATATTGCCATCGCCTGCACGGCGGCGCTGGTGGTGTTCTTCACTGCGCATCTGCTGGAAAGCCGCTACCGCGCGCTGATCTGGCTGGACAGTCTGGCGCTGGCCGTGGCGGTGCCTGCGGGCGTGGGTGTGGCCATGGGCATGGATCAGCCTGCCGCCATCGTGCTGATCATGGGCATGGTCACGGGCTGCCTGGGTGGGCTGATGCGCGACGTGGTCTGCAACGAGGTGCCGCTGGTCCTGAAACAGGGCGAGCTTTACGCATCCGCCGCCTTTGCGGGGGCCGGTGCCGCGCTGATCGCGCGCGAGTTGGGGGCCGGGACACTGACGGTTCTGGCGGCCTGCGCGCTGCTGACATGGGTGCTGCGCGCGGGATCGCTGGCCTTTGGCTGGCGTCTGCCAGTCTACAAAAGCCGCCCGCCACGGGTGTGACAGGCCGATAACGGATCGCTGACGCCGATGTTATCCGGGGGGCGATTGCACGGGGATTTCCTGCCACCCATGTGACCCCTGTTCCGGTGCGTCAACCCTTGAAAGGATATCCCGTGCGCCATCTGTTTCTGACTGCCGCCATCACGCTTGTGGCCCTTCCGGCCCATGCACAAAGGGATGTGACACCCGTATCCAAGGCCGAACGCGGCACGATGGTGACGGTTCAGGGCAAGGTCGCGCGCATTCTGGATGAGGACACGTTCCGCCTGAGCGACAGCAGCGGCGAGATCCGTGTCTATGTCGGGCCGAACGTCGTTCCCGCCAAGGTGGGCGAGAAGATCACGGTGCATGGTGTCGTCGATGACGATCCCGGCCCGCGCGAGATCTATGCGCGCACCATGATGCGCGCCGACGGCACGCTGGTCACTTTCGACTACAGCTATTGAGGGCTGGGCCAGGCGCGTATCTCAGCGCCGGGCATCCGCCAGGATCAGGTCGGATGCCTTTTCGCCAACCATGATCGCGGGGGCATTCGTGTTGCCCGTGGGGATCGTCGGGAAAATCGCGGCATCAGCCACGCGCAGCCCTTCGATCCCGTGCACGCGCAACCGCGCGTCAACCACGGATCGGGCGGGGTCCGCCCCCATCCGGCAGGTGCCGCACTGGTGGAACACGGTCCATGACTTTTCGCGGATCACATCGGCCAGCGCCTCGTCGCTGTCTACATCCCAGCCCGGCGTGATCTCATCCTCGATCACGGCGGCCATGGCGGGTGTGCGGGCGATCTGGCGCATCAACCGGTAGCCCGCCAGCATGACCGCGCGGTCATATTCGGTATCAAGGTAATTGGTGTGCATCTCGGGGGCTGCGAAGGGATCGGGCGAGCAGATCTGCAAATGCCCGGTGCTGGTCGGCTTGCAGGGGTTGAAGCCCAGAAGGAACCCCGGAAAGGGATCGGGATTCATCAGGGGCCGCGTGCCCACCGGCGCGCGCGTATAGCTGACGGGCGAGAAGTAGAGTTGCAGATCGGGCCGCGTGGCGCCTTCAATCAGGCGGATGAACCCGCCGCCCTGGTTGAGGCTGAGCGACAGCGGACCCTTGCGCGTCAGGACATAGCGCAGCCCGGCCCAAAGCTTGCCCATCAGCGGGTTGAGTTCCTGGTTCAAGCTGGGCACGCGGGCGCGATAGAGCGCATCGGCCCCCAGGTGATCCGACAGGTTGCGCCCCACATGCGGCGCATCATGCAGCACCGCGATCCCGTGCCGCTGAAGCACCGCGCCGGGGCCGATCCCTGACAGTTGCAGCAGTTGCGGGGAATTGATCGCCCCGCCCGACAGGATCACCTCGGCGCGCGCCCTTGCCGTCAGGGTGCGGCCGTTCTGCACGTATTCGACACCGACGGCACGGCGTCCTTCGAAAAGCACCCGCGTGACATGGGCGCGGGTTTCGACCTTGAGGTTCGCGCGCTTCATCGCCGGGCGCAGATAGGCGCGCGCCGCCGAGGCGCGCAGCCCGCCCTTGGTGGTGATCTGGTAGAGGGCGGCACCTTCCATGTCGTCGGCGTTGTAATCGGGGTTGACGGGATAGCCCGCCTGTTCCGCCGCTTCCAGATAGACGCGCGTCAACGGGTGCACGTCCTTTGTCACGTCATGTACATGCAGCGGGCCGCCAGTGCCCCGCGTCGGATTCGCGGGGCCGTCCCAATCCTCCATCCGCTTGAAGACCGGAGCGACGTCGTCCCATCCCCAGCCGGGGGCGACCGCGTCCCATTCGGCATAGTCGGACGGATGGCCTCGCACATAGACCATGGCGTTGATCGAGCTTGACCCGCCCAGCACCTTGCCGCGCGGCCAGTAGGACCGGTTGCCGTTGCGGTTGGGATCGGGTTCGGTGGTGTATTTCCAGTTCACCCGTTCGTCGTAATAGACCTTGCCGTAGCCAATCGGCACCTGCACCCAGAATGTCAGGTCGGACCCGCCGGCTTCCAGCAGCAGCACCTTGTTGCGGGCATCCGCGCTGAGCCTGTTGGCCAGCACTGATCCCGCCGATCCGGCCCCCACGATCACATAGTCGACTTCGTGCACGTCATACCCCTGCGCTTGTCATCCCGGCCGCATCCATTCGCGAACCCGGACCCTTGCCGCGCACCATAGCGCCGCCACCCCGGACCGACGCGGCGAAAAACGACAGTTGCGTGACGGTGCCAAACATGCCGGTCCTGCCCTCAGAACGGAAAGAACAGCGGAATGATCGCAATCGCCACGATCCCGAAGATGATGTTCAGCGGCAATCCGACCTTGATGAAATCGGCAAAGCGATAGCCCCCGGCGCTGTAGACGAAGGTGTTCGTCTGATAGCCGATCGGCGTCGCGAAACTGGCCGAGGCCGCGAACATCACGGCCATGATGAAAGGGCGCGGATCGAAACCCAGCTGAAGCGCAAGCGCGATCGCGATGGGTCCGACCAGAACCGCGACCGCGTTGTTGGATACCATTTCGGTCAACAGGCTGGTGACGAAATAGACCGCCGCCAGGATCACAAGCGGCCCTGCGTCACCAAGCGACGCGACAACCGCCGTCACGATCAGCTGGGCCGTGCCCGTCGCGTCCAGCCCCATCGACACGCCCAGCATGCCGAAGATCAGGAACAGGATGCGCCAGTCGATCGCGTCAAAGGCTTCTTCGGGATCGACGCAGCGTGTCAGCATCACGATCACCGCACCGATAACGGCCAGCCCGGCGATCGGCATCACCTCGAATGCGGCCAGCACCATGACGGCCACGATCGTGGCAATGGCGATGGGCGCCTTGGACCAGCGGGTCGCCCGTTCTGACGGGGCGGACAGGTTGATGATCCCGCCATCCTCCATCAGGCGCTGCAACCCTTCGGGCGGACCTTCCAGCAGCAGGGTATCGGCGAATTGCAGCC
This sequence comes from Seohaeicola saemankumensis, assembly GCF_042678485.1. Taxonomy (NCBI): domain Bacteria; kingdom Pseudomonadati; phylum Pseudomonadota; class Alphaproteobacteria; order Rhodobacterales; family Roseobacteraceae; genus Seohaeicola; species Seohaeicola saemankumensis. Next base: position 88,265 of record NZ_JBHTKR010000003.1, read on the forward strand.
GCAGTTCCGGCAGATCCTGCGAGATGTTCTGCTCGGCACGGTGCACCGCCATCAGGTAGACGCCGTATTTGCGGCGCAGCTTGAGATCCTTGATCGGGCGGCCCCGCAGATGCGAGTTCGGGCCGACGCTGGCCTCCATCGTGATGGTCTGGTCGGCGGTCACGGGTTCGAAGGCGTGATCGTCGATATCGCGGAACGCCACCTGCCCGTTTTCCTTGAGGCCCAGGATCTCGCCGGTGCCGGTCTTGAGAACGATCCGGTCCCCCGCCTCAAGCGTCATGTCCTTGAGGGTGCGCCGCATCGACACTTCGCCGCGCACCACGTCCAGAATGCGGGTTTCCAGCGTATTGAATGGCAGTTCGGACAGCCGCTTGCCGATGTATTTCGATTCGTGCGGGATCAGCAGGCGCGCCATGAACTTGCGCTTGCCTTCCTTGCCCATCATGCTGGACAGCGAGGCCCGGTCCGGCAACAGGTAGCGCCCCGCAAAGATCATGTAGACCATGCCCACGCCGGCGAAGATCAACCCCGGCAGGGTCATCTCGAACATCGAGATCGCGGGCTGCCCGGCATCGCGCGCCACGCCGCTCATCAGGATGTTGGTCGAGGTGCCCACCAGCGTCAGCGTGCCGCCGAAGATCGCGGCGTAAGACAGCGGGATCAGAAAGCGCGAGGGCGCCACGCCGACCGAGGCCGACATCGAGATCATGATCGGCGTCAGCAGGATCACCACGGGCGTGTTGTTCATGAAAGCCGATGCGCCCATCGCGCCCACCATCATCAGGACCATCGCGCGCAGGAACGATCCGCGCGCCTTGCGCTTGAGCATCCCGCCCAACACCACAAGCACCCCGGTTCTTTCCAGTGCGGCCGAAATGATGAACATCATCGCGATGGTGATCGGCGCGGGCGAGCTGAACACGGTCAGGAAATCGCCGGTCTGGATGATACCCGTCGCCAGCAAGGCGGCGGAGGCGCCAAGCGCCGTCACCTCGGGCGGATAGAATTCCTTGAAGAAACTGATGAAGACTGCCGCCAGCAAGACAAGCATGAATATCTGTTCAAGGGTCATTGATCACTCTTTCTACGGCACAGTCACGTTTGCCCCATAAACCTCAAAGCCGCTTGGCTTTTCAATCGGCAACCGCAGCTTGGGTCTGGCAGGCGTCATTCTTGCAGCAGGATATGCGATCTTTCAGGCACTGTCGCCCGTATGGCAGGGCGCCGCGATCCTGCGGGCGATCCCGTAGGACCTGATAGACGCCACAATCCCGGATCCGCGAACATCGACAGACAGGGCCAAACGGCACGCAGGGCGGGCATGTACGCGCGCGGATGACCACGCATCCGGCCATTGCGGATGGCGTCTATGTTATCGATATGACGCATCAGGTCAGCCCGCTGGCCGGCGTCACGCATGCCCTGACAGGCCTGACGACAGCGGTGGGCGCGGTCACAGCCGCGTGCCGGTCCCGACATCCTCGGGCGCGACCGCCACGGATTTCAGAACCGCGTGACAGATCTGACCCGCCGCAAGCCCCATCGCCTGCGCCGAGCGACGCGTGATGCGCGCGCTCAGGCGTTGCGTTCCGATGTTCAGGGTCACCATCACCCCCGGTCCCTGGCCCGGGCGGATCTCGGCGATCGTACCCGAAAGAATGTTCAGCGCCGACAACCCGCGCGGCACCTCGCGCGCCAGGATCACGTCTTGCGCCGCGATGCGGACCCGCACCACCCGGCCCGGCGCAGCCTCGATCCGGGGCAGCCAGAGCGGCACCTCTCCGGCGGCAAGTTCGGTCAGTCCATCCGCGTGATGGGCCACGACCCGCGCGGTCAGGATCGAGGACGCACCCCGTGCGCCCACCGCGGCCACATCGCCCAGCACCTGCCCCGGCGGGCCGACAGCCGCGACCTTGCCGGCCCGCAAGGCAACCACCGTCGTGGCCAGCCTGGCAACCTCGGCCGAAGCGTGGCTGACATAAAGGATCGGCACTGCAACCTCATCGCGCAGCCGCTCGAAATAGGGCAGGATCTCGGCCTTGCGGGTCTCGTCCAGCGCGGCCAGGGGCTCATCCGCCAGGATCAGCTTGGGCGCTGCCAGCAGGGCACGCCCGATCGCGACACGCTGCTTTTCGCCGCCCGACAGGGCACCGGGGCGGCGTTCCAGCAGATGATCCAGCCCCAACAGCTCCACCACCCTGCCCAGGCTTTCGCCGCGCGCATCACGGGGCGCGAACCAGCGCCCGTAAAGCAGGTTCTGCCGGACAGTCAGATGCGGGAAAAGCCGCCCCTCCTGAAAGATATAGCCGATGCGCCGCTTGTGCGGCGGCAGGTTCCTGCGGGCCTGGGTATCCACAAGCACCAGGTCATCAGAGACGATCCGGCCCAGATCAGGGCGCAACAACCCGGCAACCGCGTTGATCACGGTGGTCTTTCCAGACCCTGACGGGCCGAACAGAACGGTGACGCCGCGCGGCGCCTCGAAGGCCACATCCAGATCGAAGCCGTCGAAATGGTGGCTGAGTGATACGCGCAACGTCATCGGCCCGCCACCCGTCTTGCAACGCGCCGAGACGCGACTTCGGACACCAGCAGCGCGGCCATGGCGATCACGACCGCGACAATGACCAGCCGCCCGGCCTGGTCCTCGCCACCCGGCACCTGAAGCAGGGCATAGATCGCCGAGGGGATGGTCTGCGTCTGGCCGGGAATGTTCGACACGAAGGTGATGGTCGCCCCGAATTCGCCCATCGCCTTGGCAAAGGCCAGGATCCAGCCCGCGATGATCCCCGGCAGGATCAGCGGCAGGGTAACGGTGACAAAAACCCATGCGGGCGAGGCGGCCAGCGTGCTGGCGGCAGCTTCCAGCTTGGGATCGACCGCTTCGATCGCCAGGCGAATGGCCCGGACCATCAGCGGAAAGGCCATGATCGCCGCCGCCAATGCGGCCCCTGTCCAGCGGAAGGACAGCACGATGCCGAACCATTGCTCCAGCAGTTCACCCACCGGCCCGCGCCGCCCGAAGGCCAGCAGCAGCAGGTAGCCCGTGACGACGGGGGGCAGGATCAGTGGCAGATGCACGATGCCGTTCAGCACCTGCTTGCCCGGAAAGGACCAGCGCGCCAACGCATAGGCGATGAAGATGCCGGGCGGCAGGCTGACGAGTGTCGCCCAGAACGACACGCGCAGCGACAGCCGCACGGCCTGCCATTCCGCGGGGCCAAGCCAGCTTGTCCAGTCACCGCCCATCAGTCGGGAAACCCGAAGCCGAAACCCTGCCAGATCGCACGCGCCGCGTCCGATGACAGGAAATCCAGAAACTCTTGCGCCACGGGGCTTTGCGCTTGCGCCGTGATCGCGGCGGGATAGGTGATCGGCGCATGGCTGTCGGCGGGAAAGGTGGCAATGATGCTCACATCATCTTCGACAGCCGCATCGGTGGCATAGACGATGCCCAGCGGCGCCTCGTTCCGCGCCACGAAGGCGAGGGCCGCGCGCACGTTATCGGACTGCGCCACCTTCGGGGCCACGCTGTCCCACAGACCCAGGTGGCTGAGCGCCGCCTTGCCGTAGATGCCCGCCGGCACCGCATCGACCAGCGCCATCGACAGCCGCGCGTCGCCCAGCAGACCCGACAGGTCAAAGGTGCTGTCCAGCGTCACGGGGGCCGCGTCGCGGCCATGGGCGATCAACACAAGGCTGTTGGCCAGGATATCGCGCCGCGTGCCATCGCGCAGGTCGCCAGTGCCCGCCACCGCATCCATCCAGTCCTGGCTGGCCGATATGAACAGATCCGCTGGCGCCCCCTGCTGGATCTGGCGCGCCAGCGCCGACGATCCGGCAAAGGACAGCACCACATGATGCCCCGTCGCGGCAGTCCAGGCTTCGGCCACACGGCCCAGCGCATTGGTCAGGCTGGAGGCCGCGAAAACCGTGACCTCGGCCGCCGTCGCGTAAAGCGGTGCCAGCGGCACAAGCGCGGCGGCAAGAGCAAGACGGCGAAGGACAGGCCCGAACATGCGAGAGGGACACTTTCAGATATGTTTGCCCGAACATAACGCCAAAGCCGCCACCGGGTTGCAAGCGTTATCTTTCACGGGGAATATCGCCTGACGCCCAAGGATGTCAAAGATGCCACCGACACCATGGGGTCCGCCGGTCGGGGATGAAAGGTGTGGCGACTCAGGCGACTTTGGATGCGCCGGCGCGAACACTGTGCCAGACAAGATAAAGCGCCGTGACCGCCAGACCCGGGCCGAACAAGGCCGGATCGCGCATCAGCACCAGCACCGCCAGGACAAGCCGCAGGGCGGTTTCCCAGCCCGCAAGCGCCTGCCGGTCATACCGGGTCAGCGCGCTTGCGATCAGGTAAAGACCGATGCAAAGGCGCGGCAGCAGCAGTGCCAGCGCGGCCCAATCCACCCCCGGACCATATCCTGACAGGAACACCCCGGATCCCGGCGGTGCGGATGGATCCATCTTGGCGGCGTCGATCAGCAAAAGCTCGGGGTAGAAGGCAAAGACGAAGGGCAGCACGAACATCACCACCCCCGATCGCACCGCCGAGAACCCCGTGGCCATCGGATCGGCCCGCGTGATCGAGGCCGCGGCAAAGGCGGCGATGGCCACAGGTGGGGTGATGGCCGAGGCCACGGCAAAGAAAAAGATGAACATATGCGCGGTGAAGGTGGCGATGCCCAACCCCACGACCAGCGGGCCCATCAGAAGCGCCACGTTCACATAGGCCGGCACTGTCGGCATGCCCATGCCCAGAAGGATCGCCATCAGCATGGTCACGAAAAGCGCCGCGAACAGGAAGACGCCGCCGGTCTGCAACTCTGGTCCGAAGGCGCGCAGCATGCCCAGGACATCGCGGGCGATGAAGCCTGAAAGCCCCGTGAAATTCAGGCAGAAGTCGATGATCGAAACTGACAGGAACATCAGGTAAAGCGTCGAGATGGTCACGCCCGCATCGGCCAGCGCATCGATCAACTGGCCCGGCCGCTTGCGGAATTCGGCGTCAAGGAAGAACAGGCAGGACAAGAGCATCAGCGCCCACCAGCCCGCCGATCCTGCGTCGCCCGCGGAATTCTGGATCAGCTGATAGATCCAGGGCAGGTTCTCCGCCCGGCAGACCCCGTTCACCCAGATCTGTTCGACCCCCAGGAACGCGCCCAGGGGTCCGCATCCCACCGCATCCTTGGGTGTGACCAGCAGCACCAGGATCAACAGGATCGGGGCGAAGATCATCACAAGGTTCAGCTTGTCCTGACCCGTCAGCAGCATGTCGGGGGTCTTGTCGCCCACGGCCTCGATCCCCTGCTTGCGCGCCTCGAAGACCACGGTCAGGAACAGGCAGCCGAAATAGGCCAGCGCGGGGATCACGGCGGCAAAGACCACCTCGCGGTAGGGGGTCACGGTCATCGCGGCCAGAACGAAGGCTGCCACCCCCATGACCGGCGGCATGATCTGCCCGCCGGATGAGGCCGCGGCCTCGACCCCGCCGGAAAAGACCCGGCCAAAGCCGCGCTTCAGCATCATGGGGATCGTCAGGACGCCCGTTGACAGCACGTTCACGACCGGACCGCCCGAAATGGTGCCGAACAGCGCCGAGGACACGATGGCGGCATGGGCGGGGCCACCGCGCAGGCGCCGCGTCCACAGGAACGCCAGCTTGATCAGCGACTTGCCCCCCGCGGAAATGCCGAAGAGCGAGCCAAGCACGATATAGGGAAAGACCGAGTTCAGCAGGATGCCCATGAAGCGGCCCATCAGGCCCTGGGCGTTGTTGACAAGGATGTCTTCCACATTGGGGCGTCCATCCATCAGGCTGCGCGGCTCGCCGCCCAGCTTGGTGATCAGGTATTTGTTCATGTCATCGGCACCGAAGACATACCACACCAGCACGGTGATCAGCGTATAGGCCGCGATCACGATCGCCACTGCCACCAGCGGAAAGCCCCAGACCCGCACGTTATAGCCCAGAAACACAGCCAGTGCGCCGCCCACGATCACGAAGATCCAGCCGCCCAGCGTCTGCACGCAGGCGGGATCCTCGACCGTGTTCGGCTCGGGCAGGCCATAGAGCAGGGCAAATTCCTTTTCCTCCTCCAGCGCGCGGGCCAGCAGGTCGGCGCGCACCCCGGTCGCCCGGTCGATGAGACAGATCGAGTCGATCTCGATCATGTAGCCCAAGGCCACGACCAGGGCCGTGACAACCAGCAGGACATCCATGACCGCGCCCAGCCGCAGCTTGAGCGGGCCAACCTCGCGCGCCCGGAAATCGGCCCAGAAGGAATGGTGCAGCGCCACCACCGCCATCATCAACACGAAGGCCAGAGGGTAGAGCCATTGATAGGGAAACTTGCGGATCGCGAAGGCGGGATCGCCCGACAGATCCTGAAAGAAGGCATCAAGCCCCGGGATCGAAGGAATGGTGTTCACAAGCCCGACCGCCACCAGCACCAGCCCAAGAACCCGGGCCATTCGCTTGAGCGTGACGTCAGCGCGACGCCCGGTGTCGGTCGTGGTCATGACGGCCTCGTTGGTCTGGGGATGGGGGCAAAAGGGGGCGGCCGGGCCGCCCCCGCCGGATCACTTGGCGCAGTCGGGAATGGCGTATCCCGCTTCTTCCCAGGCCGCGACGGCGCCGGGGTGGTACTTGAGCGACAGGCCGTTGCACAGGCCCGTCACGTCCGCATCGACCACGTCATAGTTGACGTTTGCCGCATAGGGCGAGCGTGTCTTCAACTCGGGCAGGCTTTCGATATAGGCCGCAACGATCGCCTTCACCACGTCGTCGGGCAGATCGGCGCGCGCCACAGTGGCAAAGGGCACGCCCGGCGACCGGAACATCCCGTCCTCGGAAATCAGCGTGACACCGCTGCCCTCGGCATAGCCCATGTCCGCGCCCTTGATGACGACCGGCGCATTGCCGGGCGCCTTGAGGAACTTCTGCATCCCTTCGCTTTCCCAGATATCCTTGGGAAACGAGATGATGTTGACATTGCCGGCCGCCAGCGCCGTCACCACGCGGTCGGACGGGAAGGTGATCGGCACCATGAATGCCTCGGCCGAACCATCGACAAGCGTGGTCGGCAACTGGCCCCAGTTGGTCTGCAGGCCCTTGTAATCCTCGCCATCCTTGAAACCGCCGGTGCCAAGCTGCAACGTCTGGCGTCCCACGGTCAGCGCCGCACCCGAAGGCGGGCCGTTCCAGATCGTGCGCCCCTTGATATCGGCATAGCTGTTGATCCCCGACACGACCGGGGCGAACAGGCCATAAGCGCCCGCGTTATAGGTATAGAGAACCTTGACGTTCGGCGCGATTTCCTGACCGCGTTCGCCCACGCTGCTGAAAGGACCACGGCCCTTTTCCAGCAGGAAATGCAGCAGTGTCGGCGCGGTCACGATATCGGATTTGCCTTCGGCCACGTTCAGCATGGAATTTGTGGCGGTCTGGCCTTCCTGCACCTGCAGGTTCGCGATGCCCTTGCGGCCCACTACATCGGCAAGATGCAACGTCGACAGATGCGGCGAGTTGCCGGCGCTGGATGTCTCGACCGTCAGGTTGGCTTGCGCCAGCGCCATCTGGCCAGTCAGCGTCAACCCGACGATGGTCAAGGCCGTGCGTGTCAGTCTTGAAATCATGGTTCTTCTCCCTGTCACCATGGTTGCCGGGGCCTCCTCCTGCCCCGTTTCGGTCAGTTCTTGATCGTTGATGCACGCATGTCGCGCGCCTTGCGGCCCACATATTTGGCCACCAGTTCCGGCTCCAGATCGCCCTCCTCGACGATGCCGATCAGAACGCCCTTGCGTGCGGTCTTGCCCCGCGCCGCCATCAGCGCGGCATTGGATATCGTGGTGCGCGCGCCAGGCCGGCAGGCCCAGGCGAAAAGCCTGTCATAAAGTGCTGTCCGGATATCCGCATGGGCGTCCGACGCGCCAAGGTCATCGACTTCGCCGGGATCGCTGTCCAGATCGAACAGCATCGGGCGGAAACCGCCTTCGAAATGGATCATCTTCCAGCGTCCATCGAACACCATGAACATGCGGGCCAGTTTCGGATGCAGCCCCAGCTTGTTTGCCAGCGGCGTGGCCGAATAATCATATTCGCAAAACACCGCATCGCGCGCGGGCGCGTCACCGCCGCGCAACAGCGGCAGCAAAGAACGGCCTTCAAGGATGTGATCCAGCCGCCCCGCGTCCCCGCCGGCCACATCGACGAAGGTCGGCAGCAGGTCGATACATTCCACCAGCGTATCGCAGACCGTGCCGCGCGTCGCGTCCGCCTGTTCCGAGGGGTCATAGATGATCAGCGGCACCCGCACGCTGGCATCGTGGAAAAACGTCTTTTCCCCCATCCAGTGATCGCCCATGAAATCGCCGTGATCCGAGGTGACGACGATCATCGTGTCATCCATGCGCCCGGTCTTTTCCAGCCAGTCGAACAGCACGCCGATCTGATCGTCGCATTGCTTGATCAGGCCCATGTAGGCGCGCAGCACCTTGTCACGGGTGTCGTCACGCGCGAAGGCACGGCCCACGGGCGCGTTCTGGAACCCCTTGAAGACCGGGTGATCCGTCTCTTGTTCGGCCTGGGTGGCGACACGCGGCAGGAAATCCTGCGGGCCATACATCGCGGCATAGGGTTCGGGCACGATATAGGGCCAGTGCGGCTTGATATAGCTCAGGTGGCAGCACCAGGGCCCGGTGGCGCCCGCGATGAATTCCATCCCGCGGCGGGTCAGATAGGGGGTTTCACTGTCCTCCTCGCGGATATTCGCGGGTTGGTCGGAATTGTTCAGGAACCAGCCGGACAGCACGTTGCCTGCGTCATCAATGCCGGAATTGGCATAGTCGTGCCAGGGATTTTCGCCTTCATAGCCTTTGACGCGCAGGTATTCGTTGTACTTCAGCGCGCCGCCCGCGTCGTAATACCCGTCCGGCCCCTCGGGGCGCATGCCGTCGTCGCGCTCGAAGATGTCGAAGCCGCATTCGGACACGCGCGCGCCGATCACGCTGTCGGGTTCCAGCCCCAAGCGGCGCATGCCTTCGGCATCCGCCTTCATGTGGGTCTTGCCGACCAGCCAGCAGCCCATGCCCAGATCGCGCAAATGATCGCCCATGGTCAGCTCGCCCACCTTCAGGGGGACGTTGTTCCAGCTGGCCCCGTGCGAATGCACGTAGCGGCCCGTATAGGTCGACATGCGCGACGGGCCGCACAGCGGCGACTGGATATAGGCACGGTCGAACCTGACGCCCATCGCGGCCAGCCGGTCGATATGCGGCGTCTTCAGATGCGGATGGCCATAACAGGACAGGTAATCCCACCGCAGCTGGTCGAACATGATGAACAATATGTTCCGCGGCTCTGCCATCGGTGCTGGTCCCCTCCCTGCAAGGTCCAATGCTTGTTTCGCGCGGTCCCTCGGGTGGATGCTAGCAGTCAAAAAGTCATTGCGGAAATAGTTTACGCAACCGCGTCATATCCAATTCGATATATCAGGCATAAACCTGTGCGGCACGGCGCATGTGGTCGCGCAGCAGCGCGGCCTCGGGCGTGGGGTCGCGATCGCTGGCATAGGTCATGCCCACAGAGCCCATCAGCTCTTCGCTCTGAACGCCCAGTCGCACCAATCGGCCCTCGGCCAGTTCCTCGCGCACGGCGCCAAGGGGCAAACAGGCCACCGCGCGATTGGTCGACAGGAAACTGCGTGTGAATTCGAAGGACACGGTTTCGATCTTGTTCGGAAAGGGGCCATAGCCGCGCGCGGTCACGAACTTGTCCATCTCCGTGCGGATGATCGTGCCGGGGATCGGCACCACGACCAGACCGGCGCGGATATCTTCGAGCGTCACGTGATCGGGTGTGGCGGCAAAGGGATGGTCGTGGTGGACCACGAAGATCAGCCGCTCGAAATACAGATGCTCGAACCTGACGCCGGGCATGTAATCCAGCGCCAGCAGCCGCCCGATCAGAAAGTCGATCTCGGCCCGGTGCAGACGCGCGACAAGTTCGGGGATCGACGCCCAGTAGAGCCGCAGATCGACCTCTGGTGCCTCAGCCTTGAAGGTCGCGGCGGCCTCGACCGCAAGGGTGCGGGACACGTTGGGCAGCATCCCGATCGCCACGACCGGCACAGGCGAGCCGCCTGCCGCAAGCCGCGTGCCGGCTTCAAGCTGCGACAGGGCCGTGTCCACGTGGCGGCGCAGGGCGGTGCCCGCCTCGGTCAGGGACAGGCCACGCCCCGTGCGGTGAAACAAGGACTGGCCGATCAGCGCCTCAAGCTCGGACAGGGTCCGCGACAGGGCGGGTTGCGAGCTGCCCAGATGGTCGGCGGCGGCTGTCACCGACCCATGCAGGGTGATCGCCTGAAAACAGCGCAGGTGGCGCATGCGCAGCCTGGAAAACGCCTGGTTCATGATCCGCCTTCTATTGCTGAAGGGTTGCGGGACAGGTCCCAGACAATCGGCACGCCCCGCACCTGTCAAGCATGGCGGACGCTTGCGCGGCATTGCCAGCCGCTGCGGCCCGCCATAGGCTTTGTCACAAGACCAAGGAGGCCGGATTGCCCAGGATCGCCCGCATCGAGACCTTCCATACCGAATTCGTCTGCTTTGTCCGCATCACCGCCGACGATGGCGCGTTCGGCTGGGGGCAGACCTCGACCTATAACGCAGATATCACGGCGCAGGTCCTGCATCGCCAGATCGTGCCCTGGGCGCTGGGGGCCGATTGCGCCGACATCGCAGGACTGGTGCATCTGATCGAGCGGCGCGAGCACAAGTATCCTGGCACTTATCGCTGCCGCGCGCTGGCCGGCCTGGATACCGCGCTTTGGGACATGGCGGGGCGACGGGCGGGCAAACCCGTGGCCAGCCTGCTGGGCGGCGCGCCGGGACGCATCCGCGCCTATGCCAGCTCGATGAAGCGCGACATCACGCCAAAGGATGAGGCCGAACGCCTGACACGGCTTTGCGCCGAACAGGGCTTTACCGCCGCCAAGTGGCGCATCGGCGCGGAATGCGGCGGCGATGCGGATGAATGGCCCGGTCGCACGGAAGAGATCATTCCGGTGATGGCGCGCGCGCTTGGCGACGGGATCGACAAGCTGGTGGATGCCAATTCAGGCTTTTCGGTACCGCGCGCCATCGCCGTGGGGCGGATGTTGCAGGATCACGGGATCGGCCACTATGAGGAACCCGTGCCCTATTGGGATCTGGAGGCGACGCGCGCCGTGACCGCGGCGCTGGATGTCGATGTGACCGGCGGCGAACAGGACTGGGACATGGCCACATGGACACGGATGATCGACATGCGCGCGGTCGATGTGGTGCAGCCCGATGTGATGTACATGGGCGGCATGGCCCGGACCATGCAGGTGGCCGCCATGGCCGGGGCGGCGGGGTTGCCCTGCACACCCCATGCGGCCAACCTGTCGCTGGTGACCATGTGCACCATGCATCTGCTGGCGGCGCTACCCAATGCGGGCAAATACCTGGAACTGTCGATCGAGGGCGATGACTATTACCCTTGGCAGCGTGACCTGTTCCTGGGCCAGCCCTTTGCCGTGTCGGGCGGGCATGTGACCGTCACCGACACACCCGGCTGGGGGCTGGAGGTCAACCCGGCATGGCTGGAACGCGCCGCCTATACCGAGGCCGCGCTGGACAGTTTCCGGCCCAGCGCCTACGGCGCGCTTTATCACAAGGCCAGCGGCGCCTGAGGCGTTAAAGCAGCGCCTTGGCCATCATCATGTGCACGCCCTTTTCGCGGTTGACGGTCTGCGTGATCCGCAGATCGCCCGCCAGCGAACACAGCATATACGCCTCTTCGCGCGAGATGCCCGCGCGCGCGGCGACCAGCGTGATCATGCGGCGCAATGCGATCTCGACGCAACGGTCCAGATCGGCATGCATCCCCATGGTGATCAGGTGGGTGGGGGTTTCCGCCTCGGGATAGGTCACGTCCATATCGCGCCGGATCGTCAGGCGGAAACGGCCCTGCAAGGCGGTTTCGATGGCGGTCACGCAAACCTCGCCATCACCTTGCGCGCCATGCCCGTCACCGCAGGAAAACAGCGCGCCTTCGGCCATGACCGGCAGGTATAGCGTGGTGCCTGCGACCAGTTCCTTGTTGTCGAGGTTGCCACCATGGGCGCGCGGCTCGATCGTCGAGATGCGGCCCCAGTCAGCGGGCGGCGCGACCCCCATCACACCGAAGAAGGGCGCAAGCGGCAGCTTCAGCCCCCAGGGCAGCGTCGCCTCGGACCGGGCAGCATCCAGCGGGACGGTCATGTGGTGATACTGCGGAAAATCCTGCGGCAGGGTGCCTGACAGGGGCCGGATGAAAGTATAGCCCCAGTTCTGGCGCAACTGCACATCCAGGATATCCACCTGCAGCACGTCGCCCGGCATGGCGCCTTCCACGGCAACGGGCCCGGTCAGGATATGGCCCGGCACGGTGGGCACGCCGGCGGCGTGGATTTCCAGCAACTCGGGCGGCACATCGAATCCTGCCCCCGGCAGCACGTTGGGCCCGCCCGAGACGGTGTTGATCGTCACCTCATCCCCGCTGGCCACGGTGGCGACAGGCGGCAGGTCGGCAGTGAAGAAACCCCAATGGCAGGTTTTCGGTCCGGCGTTCACGATCATCGGAAATGTCCTTGCTGTTTCGGGTAGCACCCGTTGCACAGGTTCTACGTGAGCCTGCCGGGGATTGGAAAGCAGAACTGCGCGGGCCCGACCCGTTCCGGCCGCAATGGACGAAAAACGGGCCAAGCGGGGGCCAAGCGGTCAAATGCAGGCGAGAAGGCCACTTAATTCTTGCGACTTCGGCGTGGGACCGTGAAAGTTGAGGGCATGACGACATCAACACCACTCGTTGTCTTCACCGATCTTGACGGGACCTTGCTGGACCATGTCACCTATGATTGGGAACCGGCACGTCCGGCGCTTGCGGAACTGGCCCGGATCGGCGCGCCCGTCGTGCTGTCCAGCAGCAAGACCGCTGCGGAAATCGCCGTATTGCAGGATCGCATCGGTCTGACGGGTCATCTGGCCATTTGCGAGAACGGCTGCGGGTTGATCGGTGCGGGCAGCGGCGCGGGAACCGGCGATCATGCCGCGCTGCGCCGGGAACTGGACCGCCTGCCCCCGCATCTGCGAGAGGCGTTTCGCGGCTTCACCGACATGCCGACTGACGAGGTGATGGACCTGACGGGGCTGTCGCGCGAAGACGCTGTCCGGGCAAAGACACGCGATTTTTCCGAGCCGGGCCTGTGGCTTGGGGATGATGCCGGGCGGGCGGCCTTTGTCGCGGCCCTGGGCGCGCTCGGCGTGACCGCACGACAAGGCGGGCGGTTTCTGACCCTGTCGTTCGGCGGCACCAAGGCCGACCGCATGGCCGAAGTGATCGCCCATTACCGACCGGCCCGCACCATCGCGCTTGGTGATGCCCCCAATGACATCGAGATGCTTGAGGCGGCCGATAGCGGCGTGATCGTCAGCAATCCGCATCACAGCCCCCTGCCCCGTCTTCAGGGCGAGGATCAAGGGCGCATCATTCGCACGGATCGCCCCGGCCCATCGGGCTGGAACACGGCCATTCTGGCGCTGCTGGACAGGCTGGGCCTGAACAAGGAAAGGCAAGGTCATGGTTGATTTTCATCAGAACGGTCATATCGCCACGCTGCACAATCTGCGGACGCGCAATCTGGCCGATATGACCTATGAGCTGGAGACATTCGCCCAGACCCGCAAGATGTCGCTGATCCTGCCTTGCCTTTATTCGGAGCTGGAGACAGAGGCGATGCCGCAGATCCTGTCCGAGCTGTCGCGCGTCAGCTACCTGCACCGGATCATCATCGGGCTTGACCGGGCGGATGCCGCGCAGTTCCGCCATGCGCGTGATTTCTTCGCGGCATTGGGCCAGAACCATGTGGTGATCTGGAATGACAGCCCCAGGATGCAAGAGATGGAGGCGCGGCTTGCCGCCATGGGGCTTGGCCCGGCCGAACCGGGCAAGGGCAAGAATGTCTGGACCTCGATCGGCTATCTGATCGGCTGCCAGGACAGCGCGGTCATGGCGATCCATGATTGCGATATCCTGACTTATACGAACGACATGCTGGCGCGGCTGATCTATCCGGTGGCCAACCCGACCTTTCCCTTTCAGGTCGCCAAGGGATATTACGCCCGCATCGGTCAGGACAAGCTGAACGGACGGGTCACGCGGCTGCTGGTCAGCCCCCTGCTGATCGCGCTCAAGCGCGTGGTCGGGGACCGCGACTACCTGGATTACCTGCGCAGCTTCCGCTATCCGCTGTCGGGCGAATTCGCCATGCGTACCAATATCCTGCCCGATCTGCGCATTCCTTCGGATTGGGGGCTTGAGATCGGTGTGCTGTCCGAAGCCTGGCGCAACCTCGCGCCCTCGGCCGTTTGCCAGGTCGAAATCGCGGATGCCTATGATCACAAGCACCAGACCCTCAGCCCTGAGGATGCGACGACCGGGCTCAACCGCATGTCCACCGACATCTGCAAGGCGATCTTTCGCAAGCTGGCGGCAGATGGCACGGTGTTCACAAACAATGTCTTCCGCACCCTGAAAGCCACCTATTACCGCAGCGCGCTGGACCTGCTGGAGGCTTATCATTCAGACGCGAAGATGAACGGCCTGACCCTGGACCGCCATGCCGAAGAAGCCTCGATCGAACTGTTCGCCGAGAACATCATGCGCGCGGGGCAGACCTTTCTCGAGAATCCGCACGAAACACCTTTCATCCCGACATGGAACCGGATTCACGCGGCCGACCCCGAGTTCCTGCGCGATCTGCAGACGGCCGTGGCCCGGGATGCAGAAGAGCATCAGTAGCGCAGGTTACTGATCCAGAGGCATTGATAGGGGGCCAGCACGATGTCCTGATCGGTGACGGGAAGGCCCGTCAGAAGATCGGTCCAGGCTTCGTCTTCGATCAGGTTCAGACGCATGATCGGCAGCGTCACCGTGTCGGCGCTGACATTGTGCAGCGCAAAGATCGACTGCTGCCGGTCAAGGCTTTGCCGCCACAGCCCGAACAGGCGGTCATCGCCGGTATGGATCGTGAATTGCGTGGCATTGGGGTGAAAGGCGGGCTGCCGCCTGCGGATATGCAACCTTGCCCGCAGCCCTTCCATGACCTGCGCCTGATCGCTCGCGGGGTCCGCAAGCCTGTCCTGCAAAGCGGGATAGTCCCAACGATGGCGATTGATCGCGCGGTTCATGCCGCGCTTTTCCACGCTGTCATGATCGTTGGGCGTAGCCAGCATCGAATGGATATAGAAGGCGGGGATCCCTTCCAGCGACATCACGATGGTCTGGGAACACAGGAACCGTGCGATATGGTGATCGTCAGGCCCCGCGAAGGTCTGGCGCATCGCATCGAAAAAGGTGGTATTCAACTCGTAAGGCGCCTCGCCCCCGCCGGCCAGGGTGCGCATCGACACCAGCCCGCCGATCCGCTGCACCGTCTGGATGACAGCGGCCTGATCGGCGGCGGACAAAAGCCCCTCGGCCGGGCGCATCCCGATCCCGTCATGGCTGGCGGTGAAATTCAGATAGGCGCAGCCCAGCGGCGCGGGCGGCATCCTGCGCTGCCATTCCACCAGGTGCCGGGCCGAGCCGGACATCATCGCGTGCAGGATCAGTGGCGGCAGGGGAAAGTTGTAGATGACATGCGCCTCGTCGCCCTTGCCGAAATAGCTCAGGTTCTCGGCCTTGGGGACATTGGTTTCGGTCACCAGGATCACGGGTTCGACCGCGTAATCACACAGCAGCCGGATCAGCTTCACGATCGCATGGGTCTGGGGCAGATGGACCGAGGGCGATCCGACCTCTTTCCACAGGAAGGCCACCGCATCCAGCCGGATGATGCGTACGCCATTGTCCAGATGCAGGCGGATGATCCGCAGGAATTCCAGCAAGACCTCGGGGTTGCGGAAATCCAGGTCGATCTGGTCATGGCTGAAGGTGCACCAGACATGCCGCACTCCGTTCGCTGTCTCGACAGGCTGCAGCAAGGGCGTTGTGCGCGGGCGCACCACCATGCTCAGGTCATCCGCGGGCGAGGCTTCGAAAAAGAACCGGTCATAGGGCGGCTTGCCCTGCCTGTAGTCGTTGAACCAGGGCCCCTGGCTGGAGACATGGTTCAGCACAAGATCGGACATCAGTTTGAACTTGTCCGCGATGCGGTTGATGTCAGGCCAATCGCCCAGTTGCGTGTTCACCGACCTGAAATCGGTCACGGCGAACCCGTCATCCGAGGTAAAGGGAAAGAACGGCAGCACATGCACGCCGTTGATCATGTCGCGCAGGTAACGGCGCAGAAAATCGTTCAGCAGGTCCAGCGGCTTGTGCGCCCCGTCCAGCAGCGAATTGCCATAGGTGATCAGCAGGACATCGCCCTGGGACCACAGCCTGTTGTCGCGCGCGCGGGCCCGTTTGCGGCGATGCAAACCATCCGGCCAGAAGGCGTCCATGCATTGGCGCGCCAGATCACCGGGATCACAGGCGGGGTAGATGCGCCCAACCAACGCGGCCAGCGCGCGGTCGAATGAATGCGTATCGGACTTTTTCGGGGCCTCGGGTTCCATGGGGTCAGCCAAGCACATCCAGCTTGCGGTGACAAATCTCTGTCGGCCAGTTTTTCCGGCCACTGGCCAAAAAGGGGCGGCGGAGCCGCCAGTTCAGATCATCTTTGCAGCAGTTGTGCCGGTTTCAGGGCAGGCCCGTGCCGTTCGGGCGATGCCATCCGCGCCTGTGTCAGACCTTGTGCCCTCAGGCGCCCGGCCATCAGCCATTTGTGCATCCTAGCCGGCATGACCCTGTGGCGGTGCGTTTCGGCAAACCTTGTATCTGTCAGAAGCGCCCCCGGTCATCTTTGTCCGATCTTCACGTTCTTGAACAGCGACGCGTATTCCCGCGGCTGCGAGCGCCAGTATTGCCGCGGTGCGCTGACCTGTGCGCCCAGGGCCGCCGCCGCGTGCCAGGGCCAGCGCGGATCGTAAAGCATGGATCGCGCCAGCGCGACGGCATCGGCATCGCCGTCCTGCAGGATCTTTTCGGCCTGGTGGGGTTCGGTGATCAACCCCACCGCAATGGTGGGCAGACCGATCTCGGCCTTGATCCTGGCCGCGAATGGCACCTGGTAACCGGGGCCGATCGGGATCTGCTGCTTGGGTGACACTCCGCCCGTGGTCACATGGATGGCCGCACAACCGCGCCCTTTCAGGGCCGCGCACAGCGCAAGCGTGCTGTCCAGATCCCATCCGCCAGGCACCCAGTCGGTTGCCGAGACGCGTATCCACAGCGGGATATCCGCGGGGATCGCGACCTTGACCGCATCGAACACTTCAAGCGGAAAGCGCATCCGGTTTTCAAGCGTGCCCCCATAGGCATCCTGACGCTGGTTCGACAGGGGCGACAGGAACTGATGCAACAGGTAGCCATGGGCCATGTGCAGCTCGATCCCCCGAAAACCGGCGCGCACGGCGCGGCGCGCGGCCATTGCGAAATCATCCCTGACGCGGATCAGCCCGGCCGCATCCAGCGGTTCCGGAACGTCTTCGCCCTCGGCATGCGGCAGGGCTGATGGAGCCTCGGCCTTCCAGCCGCCCGGCGCGTCCGGCAGGATCTGCGCGCCCCCGTCCCATGGCGCGAGGCTGGACCCCTTGCGCCCGGCATGGGACAGCTGAATGGCGACCGGCATGTCCGACTGCTGGCCCAGCGCCTGAATGACACGGGTCAGCGCGGCCTCGTTCTGATCCGAATAGATCCCCAGGTCCACGGGTGAAATCCGTGCCCGTGGCGATACGGCCGTGGCCTCGATGATCAGCATCCCTGCCCCGGACAGGGCCATGCCGCCAAGATGGATCAGATGCCAATCCTGCGCGTTGCCATCAACGGCGGAATACTGGCACATCGGCGCGACGATGATGCGGTTCTCAAGCGCAAGCGCGCCAAGGTGCAGGGGTTCGAAAAGCAGGCTCATCGGTTGTTTCCTTTTGTCCAGCCCGTCATGGGCCTTGGCTGTCCATCGCGCCGGTTCCGGCTTTTTGCCGAACGGGCCCGTAGACGGTTTCAGTTGTGCCCCATGCCCCGGTTCAGGTCCGGGTGCGGAAATCGGCAGGGCGGCGCTCCAGAAAGGCCCGGACACCTTCGCGCCCCTCGGCGCTTTCGCCTGCCCGCGCAATCGAGGACAATTCCCGGTCCATCTGGCTGGCAAAGCCAGAGGCAAAGCTTTCATGCAGCAACCGGCGCGCAGCCCCCATCGAGGCCACCGCGCCAGAGGCCAGCCGCGCGGCCAGTTCGGCCCCTTCACGCTCCAGCTCCGTGTCGGCCACGACGCGGCTGATCAACCCGATCGCCGCCGCCTCGGTCGTGTCGACGCGGCGGTTCGTCAGGATGATGTCCTGCGCCTGCCGCATGCCGACAAGGCGCGGCAAAAGCCATGTCATGCCGCCATCCGGTGTCAGGCCGATGCCCAGATAACCGGCCGTGAAATGCGCCGCAGGATCCGCCAGCACCATATCGCCACTGATTGCCATGCTCAGCCCGGCGCCGGCCGCCGGACCGTTCACAAGGCAGATCATCGGCTTGTTCATCGCGGCAAGGATGGTCATCGCCTGATGGAGGGTTCCGGCCAGCCTGCTCAGGAAGGCGGCGATCCCCGCGCTGTTGCCGGCGAAATCAGCGATATCGCCGCCCACGCAGAACATCTTGCCCGCGCCGGTCAGAACGACACAGCGCACATCGGGATCATTGGCGCAGCGCAAGGCCGTGTCCAGCAGCGCATCCGCCATCGGCTGGTTGATCGCATTGCCCCGGTCAGGACGGTTCAGCACGATGCGCGCGACGCCATCGCTCAGTTCCAGCAAGACGGGGTCAGTCATAGACACTCCTTCGCGGCTTGCACCGCCAGTTCGACCAGTTTCGGAAATTGCTTCACGCGGTCCATGGAATGGGCCGACGCGGCCGACCCCCGGATCACGCGGCCCTTGATGCCATGGAAGATCGCCGCCATCCGAAAGAAATTGAAGGCGATGTAGGCAGGGTAGTCGGGAATCCCGGCACGCCCGGTCAGGGCGCAGTATTGCGCGACATGATCTGCTTCACCGGGAATGTTCAGAGGGGTCGGATCAATCCCCCCCAATCCGGCCACGATATCGGGCGGCATGCGGTACATCATCGCGTGATAGGTGAAATCGCACAGAGGATTGCCCAGCGTCGAAAGCTCCCAATCCAGAACCGCGATCACGCGGGGTGCGGTCGGATGGAAAATCAGGTTGTCACAGCGGAAATCACCATGCACCACGCTGGTCTCGTCACTGTCGGGCACGGCTTGCGGCAGCCATTCGATCAGCCAGTCCATGCCCGGATCGCGCCCGGCCTCGGCATCGGCAAGATAGGATTTGGTCCAGCGGCTGATCTGACGCGCGGCATAGTTGCCGCCGGGTCCGAAATCACCAAGCCCGATCGCGGCGGGATCAGCCATGTGCAGCTGCGCCAGCGTTTCATTCATGGCCTGGAAATACCGCGGGCGGTCGGGTGCTGACACCTCGGGAAAGGTCGCATTCCAGAAGATGCGCCCCTCGACCATGTCCATGACATAGAACCAGCTGCCGATAATGCTGTCGTCGGTGCAAAGCCCCCGGACCTGCGCGACAGGAAACCCCGCCGCGCCAAGCGCGCCTAACACGCGGGCCTCGCGATCGACGGCGTGGGCCCCCTTGGCCAACTGCCCCGGCGGCTTTCGCCGCAACACATAGGTCTTGCCCGGCGTGATCAGCTGATAGGTCGGGTTCGATTGCCCCCCCTTGAACTGTCGCACCGACATCGGCCCGCGAAACCCCGCCACATGCGCCGCCATCCACCGTGACAGCGCCGCGGTGTCAAAGCCGAAACCGTCGCGCACGGGCGTGGTGCCCGTGTTGGCCGCGGCGCTGGTGGCGCTGGCCGTCATGCGGGTTGTGCGGCCTTCCAGTCCCGCTTGATCTTCTTGGCCAGGCTCCATTTATGCACCTCGGTCGGGCCGTCATAGATGCGGAAGGCGCGGATTTCGCGGAACACCTGTTCGACGATGGTATCGGCCGTGACGCCCTGCCCGCCCATGCATTGCACACAGCGATCCGCGACACGCATCAGGGCCTCGGACACCGCGACCTTGGCCATGGAGCTTTCCGCGCCCCCCTGCGCGCCGCTGTCCAGCACATCGGCACACCAGTAGATCATCAGTTCGGCCTGCTTCAGATCCATCAGGTTCTCGGCCAGCATGAAGCCGACGCCCTCGTGGTCGATCAGGGGCTTGCCAAAGGCCATGCGGCGATTGGCGTAGTTGGTCGCGATTTCATGGGCGCGCACGCAAGCGCCCAGCCAGCGCATGCAATGGCTCAGCCGGGCGGGGGCCAGGCGGACCTGCGCGTATTTGAACCCCTCGCCGGATGCGCCCAGCATCTGGTCGGCCGGAACGCGCAGGTTGTCGATCGTGATCACCGCATGCCCGCCGGGCATCGAGTTGTCGATGGTATCCAGCACCCGTTCGATCCGGATCGCGGGATGGGGCAAATCGACCAGGAACATGCAGGCCCCGTCGTCTGACTTGGCCATGATGATCCCCATCCCGGCCCCATCGGCCCCGGTGATATAGGTCTTGCGACCGTTCACGACCCAATGGTTGCCGTCCATCTTGCAGGTGGTCAGCATCATCGACGGGTCAGAGCCCGCGCCGCCATCCTCGGCCGGTTCCGTCATGAAAAAGGCGGTCCGCATGCTGCCATCCACCATGCGCGTCAGGAACCGTTCCTTCAGCTCCGGCGAGGCGACCTTGCCCAGAAGAAACATGTTGCCCTCGTCAGGGGCGCAGGTGTGGCAGGCCAGCGGGCCCAATGGCGACAGGCCCGACCGGATCAGCACGGCGGCAGTTTCGCGCTGTGTCAGGTGGCCGCCATCCTCCAGGATATGCGGTGTCATGACACCTGCGGCCCGCGCCAGCGCCTTGAGTTCGTTCGCCAGATCCTCGGAGGGGCCATGCGCGCCCTGGCGTGGATCGCGCTCATAGGGTGCGACTGTCTCGCGCACGAAGGCTTCGACCTTGTCGGCGATTTCAAGGGCGCGGGCCGAAATCCCCTCGCGTTGCAGCATCTTGTTCATGGCGGTCAGTCCTGCTTCTGGCCCCGGGTCATCAGACGCCGCTTCGGGCCGTTGGTTGGTGGACATGCGGCGCGACAGGGCGCGGCATCGTCCGGGCGATCACGTATCCAAAAACCCCAGATCCTGCTTGATCTGGCGTTTGAGTATCTTTCCATTGGCATTGCGCGGCAGCGGGGTCTCACGCAGGGTATAGCTTTCGGGGCACTGATAATCGGCAAGCTGCGAGGCGCATTGCGCCGCGACCGCGTCCTCGGTCACTTCGCCGGGCCTGATGCACAGGACCGCGTGGACACGCTCGCCCAGGATCGGGCAGGGTTTGGCGACCACGGCGGCCTCGATCACGCCGGGACAGGCGGTAATCACGCTTTCCACCTGCGCGGTAAAGACCTTGTGGCCACCACGGTTGACCATGTCCTTCTTGCGGTCATGGACATGCACATAACCGTCGGCATCCACCGCCCCGATATCACCCGACTTCCAGAAACCGGCTGAAAATTCGCGCGCATCCGCTTCGGGATTGCGCCAGTAGCCGGGAACGACCATCGCCCCCCTGATCCACAGCTCTCCGGGTTGGCCGACAGGCACTTCGCGTCCGGCATCGTCCATGACGCAGATTTCCGCCCCCGGCACGGGCTGTCCCACCGACAGGCGTCTTGCCGCGGTCTGATCCGCGGGCATGACCGTGGCCGGAGATGTTGTTTCCGTCGCGCCATAGGCGTTCATCAACCCCAGACCCGGCAGCGCCTTGGCCAGCCGTTCGATGGTGGCTGCCGGCATCGGTGCGCCGCCATAGCCGCCGACACGCCAGGCCGACAGGTCGAACGCGGCCAGATCGGCCTGATGCAGACACAGGTTATACATCGCAGGCACCATGAGCGAGCAGGTCATGCCCTCGCGCGCGGCGCATTCAAGGAATTTCACCGCCTTGAACTCGCGCATGACAACGATGCTTCCGCCGGCACGGACAAGGGTGTGTATCCCCGCCACCAGCCCCGTCACATGGTTCATCGGGACGACCACGATGGTCTTGTCATCCGGCCCCAGGTCCATCGTGGTCACGAAATTCGTGGCCGAATGGACGATGCCAAGCCCCGTCAACATCGCCCCCTTGGGTACGCCCGTTGTTCCCGAGGTATAAAGGATGGTCGCAACCGCATCCTCCGGGACATCGGCGGCTGTGACCAATGGCTTGTTGTCGCGCAGCCGGTCGTAATCGACATATCCGGGCACCTGCCCCAGGCTGATGCGCGCCCGAAGATGCGGGGTCATGTCGGGCGGCGGCACAAGGTCTGCAAACGCGCTCTCGACGATCAGGGCAACCGCCTCTGAATTCAGCAGCGCGTGGCGGATCCCCGGCATCTGGTCTCGAATGCTCAGCGGTACGGTCACCGCGCCGATACGGGCAGCGGCATAGGTCAGCACCAGGAAGGGAATGCCATTGCCCAGCAGCATGGCGACCCTGTCGCCCTGTGCGACGCCCATGGTGGCCAATCCGGCAGCCACACGGGCGACCTCGTTGTCGAAATCCGCATAGGACCAGCGGGTCCCCTCGCAGATCACCGCGTCCTTGTGCGGGTGGCGCGCCACCGCCTCGGCCAGCAGACCATGCACATTGCCGGGGCGCCGGACATGACAGGCAAAGACCCGATCGCCGTAGTGAAGCTCTTTTCGCATATGCAGCTGATGCGACATCAGGCTTGCCCCAACTCGACCAGACGGCTGGCCACGCCCGCGATCGGCTCATCCAGGGGCAGGCCCGCGTGGATATAGCCGCGCCTGAAGTCGTCGATATGGCGCGCCATCCAGGTGCGCGCCGTTTCGGGATCTTTGGCGCGTATCGCCTCGATCACATGGTGATGGGCCACAACCTGCCGTGACATGGCTTGCGGAAGTTTGGGGATCAGCACGCCGATCCCGCGATAGAGCAGAAAGCCGATCGGTTCGCGAGCCAGTTGCAGCACGCGGTTCTTGCTTGCGGCCGCCACGCGCGAATGGAATTTGGTATCGATCTCGATCGTGACCTGGCCCTGCCCCTGCGCCGCCATGAGGTCTTTCTGGATCTCGTCCAGCGCCGCGATATCCGCAGCATCGGCATGGCGCGCGGCCAGTTCGGCCGCCAGCGGTTCGGTCGCGATGGCGACATTCCACAATTCGTCGAATGTCACCTCGAGCATGCTCAGCGCGCGGGTCTGCCGCGAGGACAGCTCGGC
This sequence comes from Seohaeicola saemankumensis, assembly GCF_042678485.1. Classification (NCBI taxonomy): domain Bacteria; kingdom Pseudomonadati; phylum Pseudomonadota; class Alphaproteobacteria; order Rhodobacterales; family Roseobacteraceae; genus Seohaeicola; species Seohaeicola saemankumensis. The sequence continues at coordinate 111,665 of NZ_JBHTKR010000003.1, forward strand.
CATGCGGGGGATGCTGACCACCATCTTGCGGGGCGAGATCCGGCGCACGAAGCCTTCGCTTTCAAGCCGCCGGATGCCTTCGCGCACGGTCGAGCGATTGACATGGAACATGCTGGCCATTTCCGCCTCGCCCGGAAGCCTGTCACCAGGCTTCAGCGCCCCGCTGAGGATCTGGGTTTCGATTTCGGTCGAAACCTGTTCATAGGCATGCTGGACACGAAGTGGTTTGGGCTTGAGCGGCATGGAGGTTTCATCTCTTGGGAAACAGGATCACGGTGAAAGAGCCGGGACAGATCCGGCAGGACAGTTCGGACACAAGGCGGGTGCAATGGTCATGTCTTCTCCAGCAGGGAACGATCCATCACGTTGACCGCGACGATCTCGCCCCGTTCGATGACGCTTTCACGCTGCAGCAATTCGCGTGAATGGCTCAGCTCGGATTGCGCGATCAGCACCGACAGCCCTTCGGACTTGAGCGAGGTGATGACCTCGGAAATCCGCATCGCCAGCGCGGGCGCCACACCCTCGAAAGGTTCATCCAGCAGCAGCAGCCTGCGGCCGGCGATCAGGGCCCGTCCCAGCGCGACCATCTTCTGCTGTCCGCCCGACAGCAGCAGCGACTTGCGCGGCGCCATCTTGGACAGTTCCGGCATCAGGTCATAGACGAATTCCAGACCTTTCTGACCGTCGATCGCATCATTGACCCAGGCGGGCAGCAACATGTTTTCCTCGACCGTCAGATCGGGGACCAGGCGGCGGTCTTCGGGCATGTAGCCAAAGCCAAGCCGCGCCCGTTCACGGGGCGGCATGGCCGATATGTCCTCGCCGTTCCAGAACACCTTGCCGGAGGCCATGTTCGCCAGTCCGGTTATGGTGCGCATGACCGTGGTCTTGCCCGCGCCGTTGCGACCGATCAGGCCCATCCGTTCGCCGGTGCCAACCTCAAGACTGACCCCGCGCAGGATCGGCGCGGCCTGGATGCTGACCTGGACGTTCTCAAGCTTCAGTGTCATGCCGGTGCCCCCGTCACATATCGCTGCACTTCGGGATCGGACAGCACCTCGTCGGGGGCGTCATCCGCAATGATCCGACCGTCATAGAAGGCCAGCACACGTTCGGAATAGCGCGTCACGATATCCATGTCATGTTCGACGAAGATGACGGTCACCCCGGCCGATCGCAAGGCGTCCATCACCAGGTCCATGATCGGAAACTTCTCATCCGCCGCGACGCCCGATGTCGGTTCGTCCAGCATCATGATCTGCGTGTCGCCGGCCATGGCCATGGCGATATCCAGCAGTTTCTTGACCCCGCCGGACAGTTCGGGAACCAGACGGTGCCGATGCTCGGCGATGTTGAAACGCTCCAGCGTGGCCATGGCGCGATCGCGCGCTTCGGGCTGATGGGCCCGACGCAGGAACGATGCCCCGGTCTTGGCGTGGATTGCATCGGCCACCAGCATGTTTTCCTCGACCGTCAGTTCGTTGCACAGCTGCGCGATCTGGAAAGACCGGTGAATGCCCATGCGCGTGATCTGGCGCGGCGCCAGACCGACGATGTTTCGGTCGCCGAACCGGATCGTGCCGGAATCCGGCTTGATATACCCCGTCACCATGTTCACGAAAGTCGTCTTGCCCGCCCCATTAGATCCGATCAGCGAATAGACCGCCCCTTCGGGCACGGTGACCGATATGTCCCTGGCGGCCGTCACGGCGCCGAAGGATTTCTGCACGTCGCGGACGTCGAGAACGCTCTTGCTCATGTGGCATCTCCCTTGCGGCGGCGGCTGACAAGCGAACCAAGCCCGTTGGGCAGAAGGACGATCACGACCAGCAGGAAAATGCCCAGTGCAAGCTGCCAGGTGTTCGGGAAATACAGGTTCGAGAAGGACCGCACCATTTCAAGGATGATCGCCGCGACAAAGACGGCCGGAACCGACCTGTAGCCTGCAAGGATCGCCACGAAGACGAACTCGCCCGATGTGGTCCAGAACGCGAATTCCGGGTCCACATGGCCCAGGGCCAGGGCTGCGATGGTGCCGCCGACACCACCCAGAACCGCACCGAAGACATAGTTGTATCCCATGATGTTGCGGACCGATGCCCCGAGGTATTCCACCCGCAGTTCATTGTCGCGCGTGGCCAGGGTCAGCAATCCGCGTTCACTGTCGAAATACAGCCGCATCAGCGCGCCCGCGATGACGACGATCGCCACGACATAGATGTAAAGCGCCGTCTGCAACGGGCGGCCTTCGGGCGCCCATCCCATGAATGTGGGCGCCGCGATGTTCAGACCATCGGTGCCGCCCAGAAAGCTCATCTTGGAAAGCGACCCGTAGAGCACCATCGACAGGGCCAGCGACAGCATGGCGAAAAAGATGCCGCGATAGCTGGACAGAAGCGGGCCAAAGGCCATCCCCACCAGCAGGCAGACCGCCGCACTCAGCAGGGTCAGCACGAAGATGTCGGACACGCCGAAGGAATTGGCCACAAGCGTCGCGGTATAGGCCCCAAGGCAATAGTATAGACCTTGCCCGAAAGACACGACACCACCGCGCATCATACCGACGATGCCCAAGCAGACAAGACCCTTGGCCAGCGCCATGGCGAACAGGAACATGGCCCAGTCCGGCAGTATCAGCGATCCCGTCGCCAGCACGGCAAAGGCGGCGATGGCCGAAAGAACAAGATTGATCGGCATCAGATTTTCCTCGCCTGGGTTTTTGCAAACAGCCCCTCGGGCCGGAACATCAGGACGATCGCCATCACGAAATAGATGATGAACAGTTCGGCCTCGGGCAGCATGTGAACCGAAGCCGCGCGGCTGATCCCCACCATCAGCGCCCCGATGGCCGCCCCCGGAACCGATCCAAGCCCTCCGATGATCACGACCGCGAAGGCCACGATGATCACATTCACGCCAAGTCCCGGCGTGACCGAGATCATCGGCGCGGTCAGCGCCCCCCCAAGCGCGGCCAGGAAGGCACCGGCCATGAAGGCACCCAGATAGATCCGCTGGACGTTGACGCCCATGGTCTGGCTCATCTCGGGGTCATGGATGACTGCCAGGACCACCTTGCCGATACGCGTGTGATTCAGCGTCAGCCATACGACCAGCCCCACGATGATCGCGGCCGCAATCACGGCGAAATCGTAGCCTACGTAGAACAGCGGTCCGATCTCGACATCGCCCAGAAGGGTATAGGGTTCGTAGACGAAATAGGGGTTCACCCCCCAGATCAGCTTCATCACATCCTCGAGGATCAGGAACACCGCATAGGTCACCAGCACGTTCAGCACCTCGTCGCGACCATAGAAGAACCGCAGCAGGCCCCGCTCCAGCAGCGGGCCCAGCACCAGCGCGACCAGAAGTGCCGCCAGGATCAGGGCCGCATAGCTGCCATAGGGAAATGCGGCGCCACCGGCCGCGAAATAGGCGCCCACAAGCGAGGCCGAGGCATAGGCGCCAATCGCGTAAAGACTGCCATGCGCGATGTTGAGAATATTGAGAACGCCGAAGACAAGCGTCAGGCCGACCGAAACGATAAACAGCCAGCCGGCGTAAATAAGTCCATCGACAAGGATGGTTGCCACAAGATCCATGGGTCCGGGGTCCCTGCGCTTTTCAGGAAAAAGGGACCCGCCGCAGCGCTGCGGCGGGCCTGTTCAGATCGCCGGTGTCAGTCGCACTGCGCGCCGGGGAAGCCCTGCGCCAGCCAGTCCTGCGATTTCATACCCTCGGGCGGGTTCACGCAGCGGGCGTCGTAATATTCGACATCGACCAGTTCCATCTTGCCAGCCGCGGCATTCCACTTGGTGGTGCCGATCGCATTGGGCTGGATTGCCTGGTGCCCGTTCGCAAGCGCCATCTCGATGCGCCCCGAGGGGGCATCCCAGGACAGGCCCTTCATCGCCGCGGCCAGTTCTTCGCTGGACGGTTTCTTGCCGCCGTTATCGGCCATCGCCTTTTCGACCGCCGTCTTCAGGCCGAACAGGGCTTGCCACATCCGGAAGGGGGCCTGAACCGGGAAGGTTCCGAACTCTGCCTCATAGGCGTTCCACATCGTGTCGGTCAGCTCCTTCAGCTCGCCACCGCGGGCATAGGCCGCCAGGCCGTTGACGCCACGCGCGCCCAGGAAAATACCGTCGGGCATCTTGTCCTGAAGCTGCGGGATCACGTGATCGCCCGCCGCCAGCGCAAGTTGCGACCGCTCATGCAGACCGCGCGCCGTGGCCTGGATCAGGAAACCCTGCAAATCGCCACCCCAGTTCGAGGAATGGACCAGCGCAGGCTTTTCGCGCAGCAGCGCCGAGATCTCGGTGCCGTATTGACCCGCGCCGAACTTGGGGAACAGGGCCGTCTTGACCTCGGCATCGGGGTAAAGCTGCTTCATCGCCCCGGTGAAATCCGCCCAGCTGTCCTGCCCCCAGGCATAGTCCTGGTTCAGGCCGGCAAAGCTGGGTACATCGAAGTTCCGCGATTTCAGGTAGCGGGCCAGGCTGACGTTATCCATCGTGGCATGGGCCGCAGTGCGGAACACGTATTCATAGGTGCCATCCTCGAACACACGCGGGGTGCCGCAGTCATAAAGGATGGTGAAGGCTTTCAGCTCGTCCGCAACCGGCGGCACGGCCAGGCAGTCGCCGGACGATACGTATCCGACAACCGCGTCCACTTCTTCGCGCTGCACCAGATTGCGGAATTCCTGCACCTGCTTGGTGGCGCCGCCGGCCTCGTCCACGACGACGACTTCGATCTTCATTCCGCCAAAGCCCATGGTGTCATAGGGCGCGGGCAGCTTGCCGCCTTCGTTCAGCATCTCCACCAGCAGCTTGCCACCGTTCCAGGCCGGCACGCCAAAGCTTTCCGCGGCCTGGCCCGACAGGAAGGTGATCACCCCGATCTTGAAGGTGTCATCTGCCGCGGTCGCGGGCCCGGCAAGGCCCGCCGCCAGTGTCACTGCGGCCAATGTGCCGCCTATCTTGGATTTCATCATCTTCATGGTCTCCTCCCTGAGTCATGTCAGGACAGGCCGGCCGCGGGATGTTGTCTGCGGCAGCAAGGCTCCTCCGTAGGCGGCTTTCGCCGCATACCCTTGCCGCCATCGCCCCCAGCGCGACGCTTTAGTGTCCTATTGTTGGACACTGTGACTCAATTCACGCTACGTCAACAAGAATTGGCAGGGGTGGAATAATTCTGACGCACCGCGGGACGCAGCGCGATCGGGACAGCGAACTGCCCCGCGCGTTGCCCCCGCGGCGCAAGCCTCCGGTGAACCGGGCTTGCCGAACCTCTGATGTCGATGCCGCCCGAAAAGCATCAATGCCGGGCGGCAAGATGCCCGCCCGGCTTGAAACGGCCACGGGGCAGACCTGTGCCCCCGGAACACGGGTCTGACCGCATCGACCCGGTTTGATCTGCCCGTGACCACGCGTGTCCGGGCTGCGGCGGCTCAGGTATTGTCAGGTCAGCCTGGCCAGGAAACCGGCCAGTTGTTCTTCGGCAAAGGCAAGGGTGGGCTCGTCCTTCAGCACACCATCCTCGACCTTGGTATTGGCCATGGTGACGGCGATTTCCTTGCAGGGCCAGACATCGGCCAGCATCCCGTTCAGGATGTATTTCAGGTGCCCCTGCGCCCGCACACCGCCCGTCGCGCCACCCGACACGCTGACCACGGCGCAGGGCTTGCCTGCAAAGACCGACGCGAAGGCCGGGCGCGAGGCCCAGTCGATGGCGTTCTTCAACACACCGGGCACCGAGTAATTGTATTCCGGCGTCACGAAGACCACGCCATCCGCGGCGTCAACCTGCGCGACGAAGGCCGCGACGGCCGCGTTGTCGGTCACATCCGCGTTGTAATGCGGCAGGGCGCCGACATCGGCGGTGTCACACTGCGCCCGTGCGCCGATCATGGCGATCAGGGCGCGGACGGTCGCGCGCGAGGCGGATGCACCGCGCAGCGAACCGGGGACGAACAGCAATTTGGGCATTGGCATTCCTTTTCTACGGGGGTTATGTGCGGGCTGCTCTGCCGGATTATATCCGGGCCAGCCAGGTCGCGATTGGTGGGAATACGATCAGAATGGCCAGCGCCGCGATCATCGCCAGAACGAAGGGGACGGCACCTGCGAAGATCTCTCCCACGCGCAGCGAATCGTCGTTCATGGCAGACTTGATCGTATAGACCGACAGCCCGAAAGGCGGCGTCAGAAGCCCGATCTCGACCGCGATGACGGTCATGACGCCGAACCAGATCATGTCAAAGCCCGCCGCCTGAGCGATAGGCAGCGCAATCGGCAGGACGATCAGCATGATCGAGATGGAATCGATCAGGCACCCCAGCGCGATGATCAGCGCCAGGTACAGGATCAGGAAACCGTAAGGCCCGATGCCGCCCGACAGGAAGACCTGCGCCAAGCTCTGCGGCACGCCCGACAGCGCCAGCATCCGGCTGAAGAATGTGGCCGCAAGTATCAGGAAAAGAACCGATACCGTGATCTGCCCGGTTTCGACCAGAAGCGCCCAGAAGGTGCGCCGATCCAGCGACCGGCGCAGAAGCGCTATGACCAATGCGCCGAATGCACCTGCGGCCCCGGCCTCGGTCGGGTTCAGGAACCCGCCATAGAGCCCCCCCAGGACCAGGGCCATCAGTGACAGGATGGGCACGGCCTTGGTGGCGATCTCGGCCAGGCCGATGGGGGCGTCTTCGGGCGCGCTGTCCGTGCTTTCGAAGACAAACCGGGGCCTGGTCAGCGCCAGGATCAGGATGGTCACACAGAACAGCGCCGACAGCAGCAGGCCAGGCCCAACCCCTGCCAGAAACATCCGGCCAACGGATTGTTCGGCCAGAACGGCATAGACGATCATCAGCAGCGACGGCGGGATCAGCATGCCAAGTACGGACGAACCCGCGACAACGCCTGTGGCAAAGCGGTTGGTATAGCCGTGACGGCGCATTTCGGGCACGGCGATCCGGCTGAAGACAGTGGCCGACGCAATCGAGATCCCGGTGATCGAGGCGAAGACCGCGTTGGCAAAGACAGTGGCCATACCAAGGCCCGCCACGACGCGCCTGAGCAGGCGCTGGAAAACGTCGAACGTGTCGCGTCCGACGCCCGAGACAGTCACCAGAAGCCCCATCAGCACGAATAGAGGCACGACTGCGAAAAGGTATTCCTCCAGACTGTCATTGGCGACCTGTGCCATCATGCGGACCGCGACAGTCTCGTTGCGGATGAAGGCCACGCCTGCGAAACTGACCGCAAGCATTGCAATGCCGATGGGCTGGCCGATCATGATCAGCAGGATCAAGCCGCCCAGCGCGTAACTTCCGATTTCTACGGGACTCATGTTCTGGCCTTGATGACAGAGCGCAGCGCGCCAAGGGTCGCGATCACGAATTCGATCGCGGCAATTGCAAAACCGGCCAGGATCAGCGCCCGGAACGGCCAGGTCGGCAGGGTGCCCATACCGTTGATACCGATGAATTCAGCCGCATTCACATCCTTTTCCAGAACGCGGATCGTGGCCCAGGCGATGGTGCCCAGCACGCCGGCGCCAATCGCGTTGAAGGCGGCGTGCAACGCTGCGGCCGCGCGCGGCGATCGGTTTTCGACGGCATTGAGGAAAAACTCGGCCCGGGCAAGTCGGCCCGCGCGCACGGTCGCGGCCAGCTGAAGCGCCACCAGCGTCACGACAAGAAGGGCGCCGCCCTCGGAGACAAGCGGCAGGGACGCACCCATCAGGTTCCGCGCCACGATGTCGGCGCAGATGATCAGCATCAACACCCCGATCAACAGCGTTCCAATCGCGGCGAAAGCCTCGACAACGAGGTGCCAGCCGCGGATCACGCGGCTGGTTTCGTGGCGGTTGTCAGCCAGGCTCATGGCTGGGGGATCACTCGTCCCATGCGCGGACGGGCTCTTCGCCGCGGGCACGCAGACCGGCCAGGTATTGTGCCAGGAATTCCGAGGCGGGGATGCCACGGGCATCCAGCGGTTCGGCCCATTCCTTGGCAACGTTGGGCAGCTTGTTGGCCCATTTGGCCAGCTCGCCTTCAGGCATCGGCACGATCTGCACCGGCACCGACTGGCCCGCGCCCAGTTCGACCATCTTGTTCAGCGCGAATTCGTGGCGCGTCACAAGGTCTTCGCCGTGACTGACGGTATAATACTTGCCGGCAACGATCATCGCGTCCTGCACCTCTTGCGGCAGAGCGTCCCAGCTGTCGCGGTTGATCGCGACGGCCCCCGAGAACGACCCGCCCGCGTCGAAGCGGTTGATGATCGGCGCCACCTCGTAAAGCTTGATCGGCAGCGCGCCCAGCGCCAGGGTCAGAACCCCGTCGGACACGCCGGTCTGCACGTCGGTGTAATAGGTGGTCAGTGCCCCGTCGACGGCGTTGGCATCAGTGCCGCGCAGCCAGTTGCCCAGCACGCCGGGGGCCGAGATCTTCATGCCCGCGATGTCGTCGATGCCGGTCAGGGGCGTCTTTGTGTAGATGTCGTAGAGATCGGTCGCGGTGAAGCCCAGAACCTTGAGGTTATGCTGTTCCCACTCGTTGCGGAAAGCTTCGTTGGTCTCGTAAAGCTCTTCCATCACGGCAAGGATCGCGGGCGGGTTGTCGCTGGAGAAAGGCGCGTTCGACGATGCCTGGCTCAGCGGCAGCTTGGCCTGCTCCAGAAACGAGAAGACCCAGCCGATATCGGTGATGCCTTCCTCGACCGAACTCAGCGTTGCGTTGGCCTTGTAAAGCTGGCCACCGAAGGCTTCGTTCCACTCGATCTTGTAGTTGCCGGTGCTGGCCAGGATCTCATCCGTCCGGGCCATGAAATGCGTCTGGATCATGCCGACCCAAGGCACAACCGTCGGGTGGCTGGCAGCCACGGTCAGGTTGATCGTTTCCTGGGCCTGCACGGGCAGCGCCAAGGCTCCCGCAAAGACCATGCCATACATGAACTTCATTACTTTCCTCCCCTATAGGGGCCGGATACTGCATCTGGCCCTGTCATAACCCGCGTTCAGCTGGCTTTCCTCCGCGCCAGCTCGGTCCGGATTTCGTCGCCATGCTCGTCCAGGACGGGCGGTGGCACGACGTCCAGCTCGGGCTGGCCGTCGAAATTATAAGGTGCGCGCACGGTGGTGAAAGTCCCCAACTCGCGAGATGGCGCCGTAATTTTCAGATGCAGGTGCTGCGCCTGCGGATCTTCAAGCGCCTCGTCACTGTCATAGGCGGGGCTGTGCGGCACTTCGTTTTCCAGCAGCAAGGCGCACCAGTCATCGCGCGTCTTCTGCCGGAAGATCGGTGTGAAATGCGCGATCATCTCGTCCTGGTGGCGGATGCGTTCCATACGTTCGGCAAAGCGCGGGTCTTCGGCCAGCTGCTCTTGCCCGGTTGCGGCCAGAAAGCCTTGCCAGAATTTTGTGGGCGAGGACATGTGGATCGCCACCCATTTTCCGTCGGCGCATTCGAAGGTGTAGGATTGCGAAACGACAGGGCGCGACAATGGGCCCATCACTTCGCCCACGCTGTAATAGTGAGTGAAGCTGTCCAGGTTGAAGTGGCTCATCGCCTCCAGCATCGAGATGTCGAGGCGGCGGCCCTTGCCGGTCTTCGACCGCTCCAAAAGCGCGGCCAGAATGCCCATCGCGGCGTATTGGCCGGTCACCGCATCGGCGATCGCGGGGCCGATCACGCGGGGATCGGCCGGTGGGGTCAGCAGGCGCAGATAGCCCGCCGCCGCCTGCGCCACAGTGTCGAAAGCGGGCCTGTCGCGGGACGGGCCCGAGGTGCCGAAACCCGAGATCGCGCAATAGATCAGGTCGGGGCGCACGCGGCGCAGATCGTCTTCGCCCGCGCCCAGTTTCTCGGCCACGCCCGGACGGAAGTTCTGGATGAAGACATCAGCCGTCGCGATCAGATCAAGCAGAACGGCGTGGTCCGCAGGGTCGGCGGTATCCAGTGCGATGGACCGCTTGTTGCGGTTGTAGGTCTGGTAATGCGGGCTGTAGAGGCCGCCCTTGAAGGCACGGAACGGATCGCCCGTGCCGGGGCGTTCCACCTTGATCACATCGGCGCCCAGGTCGGCCAGGTGCATGCCGGCGGCAGGGCCGGTGATATAGGTGCCCAGTTCGACCACGCGGATGTCTTTGAGGATGCGTACCATGGGATCACTCCGCCGCGTGTTTCCGGGGGGGCTTGCCGTCATAGCTGATAGCAAGATCCGCCTTGTGGGACATGATGAAACCGATCGAGCGCAGCGATTCCTCGTAGAGATGCGCCGACAGGCCGGCGGTGCGCGCCAGAAGCGGCACGGCCTTCAGCGCCTCCAGCGGCCAGCCCGCGTCCAGCATGCAGGCCGGGATCGCGCCCGAAACGTTGATCGGCAGGGGCCGCTCGATGATGGTGCCTGCGTGCTTGTCGAGCGTGCGCAGGGCGTTGATATAGGTCCCGCTGACGCCAAGCTGGTCTGCAATCGCCAGCAGGCGATCGGCGCGCGGGTCACCGCCCGAATGCTGCGGATGCCCCATGCCCGCGACCTTCATGCGCTTGGCCTTGTGCTGGCGCAGACTGTCGATCACGACGCTTTCGATATCGCCGCCCTCGGCTGCCGCAACAAGTTCGGCCAGATAGCGACCTGCGGCTTCGGAACTGCCCGCCACCACATTGCCCATGCCCAGAAGGCCCGCCGCCATCGCGCCCTGCCAGGCGTCGGGGCCCGCGGCAAGGGTCATGCGCGCGGCCTGAACGGATGGCACAAGCCCGTGTTCCGCAATCGCCACAAGGCAGGCATCCAGCATCCCGCGCTGCGCCTCGGTCGGCTTTTCGCCGATCACCAGCAGCCAGAAGTAATCGCTGAAGCCGATCTTGCCGATCAGGTCATCGCACAGATCGTGGCCGCGCACCGTGATCGATTCTGCGTCCGAGGTCGCGATGGCCGTGAAAGCCTGATCCTGTTTTCCGATACGCATGGCGGGTCCCACAGCTTTCGTACAGTTTTCGTATGGCGAAAATATTTTCTCTTGCCGAACATAATGGCGCACTCTACCGTTACGTCAAGTCGCAATTTGAGAGGTCTGTCACAGTGCGGATCGCGGGGAGGAAATGATGCGCAACATCAACCAGTTCACCATAACTCAGGCGGTAAAGGACACGTTCAGGACCGAAGAAGGCAGCCGGTTCGAGCAGTTGCTGCATGGCCTGATCGACCACCTGCATGATTTCACGCGGGAAAATCAGCTGACGCATGAGGAATGGATGCGGGTGCTGATGTTCCTTTACGACTGTGGCAAGATCTCGACCCCCGAGCGGCACGAGTTCATCCTGCTGTCGGACGTGCTGGGATTCTCGGCGCTGGTCGACATGATCAACTCGAAAGGGGGCGCGACCGAAGGATCGAACCTTGGGCCCTTCTATCTGGACGATGCCCCGCGCAAGGCGTTGGGCGATGATCTGTCAGATGGGCGTGACGGGGTGACGGTGCTGGTGCGTGGCAAGGTCACCGACAACCTGCACAAGCCGCTTGCAGGCGCGATCGTGGACACGTGGCAGGCCGATGCGGCTGGCACCTACCCGATCCAGGAACAGGCGCAAGGCCAGGACAAGATGGACCTGCGCGGCGTGTTCGAAACCGATGATCAGGGCCGTTACTGGTACACGACCGTGCTGCCAAAACCCTATACCGTGCCCTATGATGGTCCCGTGGGCGAGTTGCTGCGCGCAGGCGATCGCCACGCCTGGCGGCCCGCGCATCTGCATTACATCGTGCGTGCACCGGGCATGGCATCCATCACGACCGAGGTCTTCTTCGAGAACATGGAATATCTCGACAATGACGCGGTGTTCGGTGTCCGCAAGTCGCTGATCGCCAAGCTTCGCCCCGTCAAGAAGGGCGAGGATCTGGGCGTCGTCACGACCATGACGCCAGAAGCGGTGGTCGATTTCGACTTCGTGCTGGCACCGGCCGGCTGACCGGTCGTGGGCCGCGCTGATTACGGATCGTCACGTGCCAGGCCGCCCGAGTTCGTCGAGGCGCTGGCCAAGGGGCTTGGCATCCTCGAGGCTTTCGACGCCGATCACCCGGCCATGACACTGTCCGAAATCGCGCGGCGCGTCGGCCTGTCGCCTGCGGCGGCGCGCCGGTCGCTGATCACGCTTGAATGGCTGGGATATGTCGGCAAGGCCGACAAGCACTTCTTCCTGCGCCCCAAGGTCATGACACTGGGATCGTCCTTCCATTTCTCGGCCCGCTTCGACGAGGTGCTGCAGCCGGATTTGCGGGTACTGGTCGATCGCTTCGGCGACGCGGCCTCGGTCGGCACGCTGGACGGGGATGACGTGATCTATGTCGCCCATGTCTCGGTGCAGCGAGCGCGCCGCGCGGCGGCGGTGTCGGGTGCGCGCTACCCGGCCCATTGCACCGCCATCGGCCGTGTCCTGCTGGCGGCGCTGAGCGAAGACAAGCTGCGCGCCTGGCTGGCGACCGCCGATCTGCGCCGGATGACCGAAAAGACCGTGACCGACCGGCAAGAGCTTGCCCGCATTCTGGAGCAGGTCCGCGCCGATGGCTGGGCCGCAACGGTCGATCAGCTGGACTACGGCATCACGGCGCTGGCGGTGCCGATCCGCGACACGCAAGGGCGTACCATCGCGGCACTGAACAGCTCGGGTTATACCGGCATGGTGACGCCTGACGACCTGCTGCGTGACCGCCTGCCCGCACTGCATGAGGCCGCATCGCATATCGCCCATGAAATTCGCCGCTTTCCGGTACTGCAATCGGTACTGGGCGGCTGAGCGGCCCGCCCCATTCATACCGGGCCTTCCACCCGACCAAATCATGAGGACCACAATGCTGTTTCCCACCTCTCTCGTCGGATCTTACTGCCAGCCGGACTGGCTGATCGATCGTGAAAAGCTGAAAGGCCAGTTTCCGCCGCGCACCCGTGCCAAGGAATTGTGGCGCATCCCCGAAGACCTGCTGCAACAGGCCCAGGATGACGCGACCCTGATCGCCATCCGTGACCAGGAACGCGCGGGGCTGGACATCCTCACCGATGGGGAAATCCGCCGCGAAAGCTATTCCAACCGCTTCGCAACGGCGCTGGAGGGCCTTGACCTCGACAACTACGGCGAGGTGATGACACGGTCCGGCAAACCCGTGCCGGTGCCGCGAATCTCTGGTCCGATCCGGCGCGTCCGCCCGATCGAAGTGGAAGATCTCAAGTTCCTGCGCGCCAATACGGACCGGAAGATCAAGATCACCCTGCCCGGCCCCTTCACCATGTCGCAGCAGGCCCTGAACGAATATTACCCCAGCACCGCTGATGCCGCGATGGATTATGCACGTGCTGTCCGCGAAGAGATGGCTGATCTCTTCGCCGCGGGCGCCGATGTGGTGCAGCTGGACGAACCCTGGATGCAGGCCAAACCCGAGCTGGCCGAAGAATACGGCCTTGCGGCGTTGAACGCCGCCCTGGAAGGCGCTGCGGGCACGACAGCCGTGCACATCTGTTTCGGCTATGCCGCCCTGACGCAAAGCCGGCCCGACGGTTATTCCTTTTTGCCCCAGATGAAGGATTGCCTCTGCGACCAGATCTCGATCGAGACGGCGCAGGCAAACCTCGATACTTCGGTGCTGGAAGAGGTGCGCGGCAAGACCATCATCCTGGGCGTGCTGAACCTGGCCGACATGCAGGTCGAGACACCCGAGATCATCGCCCATCGCATCCGCCGCGCGCTGCCGCATGTGGATGCCGACAAGGTGGTTGTGGCGCCGGACTGCGGGCTGAAATATCTGCCGCGTGACGTGGCCTTCGGCAAGATGAAGGCGATGGCGGATGGTGCTGCCATCATGCGGGCCGAAATCGGGGGCTAGGCTCAGGGCCGTGATGCCGGACCGATGCGGGCCGGTTTGTGCCCCCCGATGCGCCAGACCTGTTGCGCCGAAATCGGGCCGAAGTCGTCAGGCCCGATTATCCATGCGCTTGTTGAAGGGACGGATCGAGACCGTCTCCCAGATACCTGCGGCATGGAAAGGGTCGTTGCGGTGGAATGCCTCGACCTGCGCAAGGCTGTCAGCGTCGACCAGGAACATCGACCCGATCATGGTTTCCTCATCATCCGCCAGCAGCGGGCCCGAGATCACGATCTTGACCGACGGATTGCTCAGATAGGCCTTATGCGCCGCGTAATGCGCAAGCCGCCTATCGAGAGCTCCCGCATGATCGAGGCAATGGATCACGTAATGCATGGTTTGTTCACTCCGATCAGTCTTTGACAGGCCATGTCGCATGGGTCCTTTTTCGCCCGGCTCAAAGCCGCCCTTACCAGAGGCGCGGCGCCGGGTGTCATCGCGCGCGTCAAGCCCAGGGACGCCCGTGTTTCGAAGGGTCGAGACGGCATTTGAATGGCCCCTGGTTTCCCGGTCACAAGCCTGCTTCAGTTTGTGCTCTGTAGCATCGAAGTCAACGGGCGACAGCATGGGGTCTCCCTGCGCTGTCGTCTCGGATGAGGGACAGGCCGGCGCTTTCCAACGGCTTCGATCATTGGTTTGGGCGTTCAGAAGAAGCTTGATTTCTCGCTCCCCCCGCGCGTGCAGGGGATCATCGACGTTTCGCAATGAAAGCGGAAACCGAATGTACATCATCACCGCCAGGCGAATGACCTCGGGGCTCGTCTAGAAGTAAAGGAATGGGGAGTATTTTTGTCATTCCGGGAAGCTACGGAACCGCCCAGCCCACCTCAAGCTGGTTTGATCTGACAGTGCCGTGAGAGGTCTTCAGGTAGCGGCCCGGGCAAGGTTTTGTCACCGATGGTGGCCAGCCAGCCGCCCTGTCAAACACAAGCTGATTTGATCTGCTAATGTCCCCGCCAGTCGGGAGCTTAAAACAAGTTGGACGCGCCAACCGTTGCTCAACCCTTGGGTTATGACTCTAAACTTTACTTGACACATCCACGTGATCCTCTAAGCCAAATGAGCGTAATCATGACACCAACTGGTTTTTAGGATGAGGATGGCCATTCCATCTCTTTTGCCTGTCGTTAGTCGGGCATTTCAAAAATTTAGGCGATACAAGTCGCTCGAAGATAGCGCCGAAAAGACCGTGACGGTTGAACCTCCTGAAACCATGCGGCTTCCCGAGGCTCTCTACTTGTCGGACCAGCTGGATGATGTGACTGGGACGCATGGCATGGCCGTCAGTCTTGCAGATGAGCTTGAACAGACCGTAGCCCCGAACCTCCGAAATATTGAAACCCGCGCTTATTTCATTCGAAACGCTGTTATCGGCTATAACCGCATAAGTAGCTGGTCAGGTTTCAAAGACCTGTCGCTTCGATATGCGCGCAGCAGACCTATGCGCATCACTGAAGAACTTGACGCTGCTGCACTATGCTCGAGTTGGCAGGGAAACGATTATTTTGCTCATTTTCTTGTCGACGATGCAGCAACACACGCGTTGGCACAAGAATTTGCCAAACCGATTTTTTCCACCATGGATACTCCACGCACTTCGCAGTGCGTGGAGTATCTTGCCCGGTTTGGTTTTGAATATTCAGAGAAAAACCAAGTCTCTGTTCGCGAACTATGGTTTTTCCAAGACTTTTCGTTAGGACCTGATAAGCGTAGACGTTTGCAAAAAATGGCTGCGAATGTAAAGGCTGCGACACTTGGATCCCGACCTCGTCCTGGGGCGTTCATTCGTCGTGGCGTAAGGGGCCAAGTCCGTTGCTTGGATAATGCAGCTGAGATTGAAGCCTGGTGCATTTCTCAAGGCTTCGTAGTCATCGACCCTGAATACCAGTCCCTCGACGAAATCTGCGGTGCCTTAAAAGACGTTCCGATAGTGATAGGGGTTGAGGGCAGCCACCTCGTACACGGCCTTTTCTCCATGGCTGAGAGGGGGATAATAATCTGCATCCAGCCCGCCGACAGATTCAATGTAATATTCCGACATTTGTGCGCGGCGCTAAACCTCCAGTGGGGATTTGTCGTAGCTAAGGGAACCGTCAATGGATTCCACCTGGAACTTGATAAGCTTAAAGCCACGCTCGAACTTTTTCAAAAACGTACTCATTCTGGATTATGGATCTAATGAAACGCTTGGACTTTCTCATGTTAGAGGAACAGGACACCGTTCCGTTCAATCGGATGCCCATAACCGGGTATGAAGAAGAACAACTTATATATGCGTTGAATCTACTTAAAAGCCCTCACTCCAAAGAGCATTTGAACAGATGCCAAGAATGGTTTGAGAAGGAACTGGGATGTGTCCGCGCTCTTTTAACGCCTTCTTGCACGCATTCGCTTGAGATGGCTGCGCTGCTTCTGGATATCCAAGAGGGTGATGAAGTTATTATGCCCTCTTACACTTTCGTTTCGACTGCAAATGCTTTTGTGATGCGCGGAGCGCGGATCACCTTTGTCGATATCCGCCCCGATACAATGAATATCGATGAGACCAAGATAGAGGCCGCGATCAACGAAAGAACACGAGCCATCGTTGTGATGCACTATGCCGGGGTGGCTTGTGACATGGATGCGATCATGGAGCTTGCCGGCAAACACAAACTGATTGTGATCGAGGATGCCGCGCAAAGCGTGATGGCAAGCTGGCACGGTCGGCCTTTGGGCACAATCGGTGCCGTTGGCGCCATTTCATTTCATGAAACCAAGAACTTGAGCTCCGGCGGGGAGGGAGGCTTGACCATAGTTAACAATCCTGCGCTGATTGAACGGGCTGAGATCATTTGCGAAAAAGGTACCAATCGCAAAAGCTTCCTGAATGGTGAAGTAGACAAGTACTCTTGGGTGGACTTGGGAAGTTCTTACTTGATGAACGAAATAAGCGCCGCTTTTCTTTGGGCGCAGATCACGGCGCGGGACCAAATTTACGCCAGCCGAATGGCTATTCACGATACTTACAGTAAAGAATTAAGAGATCTATGCACAGATGGTCGAATAGAAGTGCAGAGTTTTCCTCCGGGTACTTCGCACAACGCGCATATGTTCTATATAAAGCTTCGTGATATGAGTGAACGTAATGCCATGATGCGATGGTTGAATTCGAGAGGCATTAAGGCGCCGTTCCACTATCATCCGCTTCATTCCTCGCAGGCCGGACGAAAATTCGGTCGCTTCAATGGGGTTGACCGGTATACGACAACTGAAAGCGAGCGACTTTTGCGGCTGCCACTTTTCTATAAAATGAACAGCAATCAGGTTGAGCGTGTGATAACAGCGGTAAAAGAGTTCTTGCTTTGAATGACCTAAAATCGTGTATCAACTACTCTTGCGACGTTCTATTTCTGCCTTATCGGCCATCGTGACAGCAGCTTTACCTTGGCAAACTTACACCAAACGCGTCCTCTCTTCCTTTGAAACGCTTCAATCACCAAACGGTGGGATCAAACAGCTAAAACGGCGCTGCATCATCGAATGAAAATCAATAATTTATTGTTTTTTCCAACAGGGTTTTACAATCATGAATATAGAAAGTGAAAAACTGATCGAACCTGCCCATAAACGGTGATCCTTGGTTGGTCCTACTACCACCTGCGAAGGAAGGTGAAAAATCTTCTGTCTGTCGAATACCTGATTTTCCAGATTTTCGGAGTGAAAAGTGCCTATTAACCGCAGCATTAGTTTCAGGCCGCTGACCCAGTTGATTTTCCAGCGCCTGGGTTTAGATCGGTCCGCCGCTGAGTCCGCAGCAGAGACTGTTATTATCTGCCCTCATGAAGAAAACTTGGTCGCTCAGGCTTTTTATCTGGAGGGGCAACTCGATCGAGTAACAGGCGTTTCCGAAAACAACTCTTTCGAACTCGAAAAGACACGCATTACTCAGAGGGTGCGCAGGGATGATGCGACCGTTGCCTACCGGATCGACAATTGCGTCTTTTCAAGTGGGCGGCTTCTTACACACCGAATGCAGGATCGGCAAGGCGGACGGCGCAAACGGAAGCCCCTTGCTTCAATTACGGACACACTGGAGACTGCCGTACTCCCGATGTCGCACTACGCGACTTTTTACTTTGGACATATGGTTATTGACGGAGGTGCTTCCTCACTTTTGGCACCGGAGTTTGGAAAGAGTTATATCGACACCCAAGTGGCCAAGGGTATGGGCGGACACGCTGCACGCTACTGGGATCTCTTCAACCTAAAGTACACTGCCGTTGAGGATGTGCGAATACGCCATGCTTGGATCTTCGATGATCGCGGCATGAACAGCCACAAGATAGCAAGACTGCGAAAAATGAATTCCCTTGTCCGCACAATACCCGCAGCTCGTTCAGGGCACGGGATCTTTTTTAGAAGGCGCGGCTGGGGTGTCCATCGCGCGCCCGAAAACGAAGCGCAACTCGAGGACTTTTTTGCAGAAAGAAACTTCGAAATCATCGATCCAGGCGAGATGAGCGTGGATGAGATGGTGCCACGGATTCGAGAGGCCGACGTTATTATTGGTGTCGAGGGAAGCGGTATGATCCACGGCATGCTCGCTATCCGACCGGACGCCATTGTTGTCATGATGCTCCCACCATGGCGGCTGAACAATATGATGAAGGATTATGCTGACGGACTCGGCCTGAGGTACGGCTTTGTCGTTGGGGAAGGTGGGGTGGATGGATATTGGATTGATCCTGAAGAGATCCTTCGCACCATTGATCTTGCCATCAAATGATAGCTATCGCAGGAGACCTGACCCAGGTCGCCCCTCGTTGCAGTCGTCACGCCAAGGTGGATCTATCGCGTATTTGTGCCGCCCCAAGTGCTCGATTAGGCCACTTTGCGTTCGAAGGCGAAGGGGCTTTTCCCTCCCGATGCTGAGTGCCCTCGACGCGGATTGTAGAAGCCGTTGATGTATTGGAAGATGGCTGTCTCAGCCTGTCGGGGGGTTTCCCAAGGGCGTCGCCAGATCAGCTCGGCCTTGATGGTTTTGAAGAAGGTCTCGACTGCGGCGTTGTCATAGCAGTTACCCTTGCCGCTCATCGAGCCCCGGACGCCATGCTCGCGCAGGATTTTCTGGTGGTCATGCGAACAGTATTGGCTGCCGCGATCACTGTGGAAGATGCAGCCTTTGGGCGGTGGCCGCAGAGCGATTGCCATCTTCAGCGCCCGGATCGCCAGCTCCCGTTTCATGCAGTTGCTGACGGCCCAACTGATCACGCGCCTTGAATGAAGGCCCAAGATCTGGACAGCGCGATTGATCGGTGGTTGCTTGGGCCTAGGACACATGTCAGTCCTTCGATATTTTGAGGCCAAATCATTTGAGTAAAAACGATCCAGAAAAATCTTATCCAGGTGATAATGCCGCTGTTCAGGACATTTTGAGGCTAGCAGAAGCATATCATGCGGCTGCCACAGCTCTGTTTCAAAACGCTCAAAGGGGCGCTCCACTTTCCTATGCACCTGCTCGCCTTTGTTCCATTCATGCGATAGAATTGTGTTTAAACGCTTTTCTGCGCAGCAGGGGCGTTCCCAACAGCGAAATACGTGCTCGGGTGCACAACCTTGCAGACACTACCTTTATAGATGCTCTGAGGCTGCGAAAGAAGACGGCCGACCATTTGGTAGCCATGACAGAGAAGCGCGAATATCTGATTTCGCGATATGCACCGGAATTCGTCGAACAGCACAGTGAGTTGAACAGGCTGACTGCGACACTTAACGAAGTAATGAGCAAAGTAACCAAATACATTTTTCTTGGGCGGTAAGGACTGAAAGCTAGTTCAAAGTATTAGCCTCGTGGCTGCCTTGTTCGCATCGTCGACCGTTGCCAACATCTGTTGATCTGAAGGGCCATTACTGGCCAGAACAATTGGGCTTATGACATCGAGCTTAGAAACCATCTGGGTAAGTGAATGTATCACAGTCTAGGATATCATCGGTTTCTTGAACTGACGGAGGCTCCCGCCGCCCATGCAAGAATTTAAAGACCAGATCATTCTAGCAGCGCTGCGCTATCAAGAATTCATAGCTATAGCCGCTGGTGTCTTGGTTTTTCTGCTGATGTGGTGGTTGATCGTGAGGCGACCGCGACCCAGGATCGAATGCAAGTGGCGGCGTGACCGATCTGTCCAAAGGGCAACCCTCACAAAATGGACCTGCATTAGATGCGGCGCAGATGCGTTCACAGCAACAACCAAACGACCAAAGGATTGTAAGAGGCACCTCAAGCCGAAGGCGCTTTAAAAAAGCTTGCTCGATGACCTATGCCAACAGATCGCCCCGCCGAGAGTGGGGCTTTCTTCATAATGACTTCCGACAAATTCCGAGGCAGTCCACGTCAAGGCGGGGGACATTATGGGGGATTCGGCAATCGCTTTCCCATAAAAATCAGTGACTTAAGGGGTTTAAGTGGCGGAGACGATGGGATTCGAACCCACGAGACGGTTTCCCGTCTACTCCCTTAGCAGGGGAGCGCCTTCGACCACTCGGCCACGTCTCCGCCGACGGGTGTATCCATCACGCGGGCGGGGGACAAGTGGAAAATCAGCGCAAATGCACATCTGGCGGCCCGTTTGTTGATCCAGGGGATGCGCGCCGATACCACGGTGCGGGATTGCATCTGCAGGTCACTTGCGGAGCCGTGAACACAGTTCGGCCCTGAATACAGGAACAGTTTGTCGGGGGCGTAGACAAGATGTCCTGTTTCACCTAGTCAGACCGGGTGGTGTGTGTGAACAGGGATGGTCCCATGAAGCTTGCGAAATCCGGCTGTCGCGTGATCAGCAGAGCGCCGCTTCGAGACCGTTTTCCTGGACGCGCCAGTCTTGGCTATCTGGCGCTTTTCGCGCTCTGCGCGCAGCCGCTTCTGGCCCAGGACAACGCCGCCCCTGCGCTATTTCCGGATCACGGCGAAATGCCCGGCTTCAACATGAACGGTGCGCCGGGCATCGTTGAAATGCCCAGCGCCATGATGGCACCGGATGCGACGCTGTCGGGCAGCCTGTCGCGAATCGGCGGCATCACGCGGGGCACGGTCACCTTCCAGATCACGCCACGCCTCTCGGGCAGCTTCAGATATGCAGCACTTGACGGGCTGACCCGGCTGCGCGGTCAAACAGTGCCCGGCCTTGACGGGGGCACCTATTACGACCGCAGCTTTGATCTGCGCTATCAGGTGCTGCGCGAAGGCCGCTATCGCCCGGCCGTGACCATCGGTTTGCTGGATTTTGCCGGCACCTCGCTTTACGGGGCGGAATATGTCGTGGCCAGCAAGAGCCTGACTCCGCGGGTTCGGGTGACGGGCGGCCTTGGTTGGGGGCGTCTTGGCGGTCGCAACGCGATTGCCAGCACCGGCACCCGCGGCACCGAATTGCTGGAACAGGGCGGCGTGCCCAGTTATGACCGCTGGTTCCGTGGTGACATGGCCGCTTTTGGCGGGGTGGAATGGGCGGTGAACGACCGTCTGACCCTCAAGGCCGAATATTCATCCGACAATTTTGCGGAAGAGGCTGCGAATGGCCTGCTGACGCCCAAGACCGGGTGGAACTTCGGGCTGGATTACCGGATTGCGGAGGGGGTGCAGGCCTCGGTGCTGGCGCTGCAGGGCGCGGCGATCGGCGCCCAGATCACCGTGCACACCAATCCGCGCAGCACCGGCACGCCGGGCGGGACAGAAACGGCCCCGGCGCCGGTCTACCGGCGCAGCGCGGCGGAACGGCGCGACCTTGGCTGGCAGCAGGAGCCCGCACAACGGGATGCCCTGCCCGGGCAGCTTGCACAGGCGCTGGCCCGCGAGCGCATGGTCATGGATGGGCTGACCCTGACAGACGACCGGGCCCTGCTGCGGCTGATCAACCCGGTCCATGCGTCCGAGCCGCAGGCCATCGGCCGCAGCGCGCGCATCATGGCGCGCGTTCTGCCCGGGTCGATCGACACCTTCGTGATCGTGCCGGTCGTCAATGGCATGGCCATGTCGGCCATCACCTTGAGGCGCGCCGATCTGGAGAATCTGGAACATGCCCCGGCGTCCGCACTTCTTGAGGTGACCCGGATCGAGGATGCGGCCACCGTCGCCCGGATCCCGGTCACTGACCGGCCTGCCGCGCTGACATGGTCTTTCGGTCCAAACCTGCGCTACAGCCTGTTCGATCCCGACAACCCGTTTCGCGCCGATCTTCTGGCCACGGCCAGGGCTGATCTGCTGATCGCCCCCGGCCTTATCCTGTCGGGCGCGATGTCGAAACGGCTGGTCGGCAACCTGGACAGCATCAGCCGGCGTGATGCCTCGGCCCTGCCGCGCGTCCGCACGGATTACGGGCTTTATGCACAGCAGGGCGATCCCTCGATCGACCATCTGACGCTGACGCATTACATGCGCCCGGGCCGTGATCTCTATGCGCGGGTGTCGGCAGGTTACCTGGAACAGATGTATGCGGGCCTGTCGGCCGAGCTGCTCTGGAAACCCGTGGACAGCCGCCTTGCCCTGGGGATCGAGATCAACCAGGTCCGCCAGCGCGACTTTGACCAGCTGTTCGGACTGCGCGACTACGAGGTGACGACGGGCCATGCCTCGGCCTATTACGATCTGGGCCGGGGTTTCCACGGGCAACTGGATGTCGGCCGCTACCTGGCCGGGGATGTGGGCGCCACGATCAGCCTGGACCGCGAATTCGCCAATGGCTGGCGGCTGGGCGCCTTTGCCACGCTGACGGATGTGACGCCCGAAGATTTCGGCGAGGGGTCTTTTGACAAGGGTTTCCGGATCACCGTGCCCCTGGGCCATGTGCTGGGACAACCCTCGCGCCGGCTGGGCAATGTGACCGTGCGCCCGCTGACGCGCGACGGTGGCGCGCGGCTGGATCTGCGTGACAGGCTTTATGAACAGGTGCGCGATTATCACCGGCCGGAACTGGAAAAGAAATGGGGGCGGGTCTGGAGATGAGGATGCTGGATAGACCGCGCACAAGATCGGCTGCAGCCTGGGCTTTTGCGGCCCTGGCCCTGGCCGGATGCAGCAACGACCCCAACCGGATCAACTATCGCTCTGTCGTTTCGGGCGTGGCCGCACAGTTTGGCGGCACCCTGCCCTTTGATGGCAAGACCGCAGGCGCGCGACAGGCGCAGAGTCTGGCGGCCCCGTCCGTGATCCTGGCGCAGACCGAGGCGCCCGTGATCCTGGTTCAGCCGCAAAACGGCGCTGGCCCTTTCTATATCGTGGGGATTCGCGACAATGGCCCCTGGCGCACCTATGCGACAGGCGCCCGGCAAACCCTTGTGTTGCGCCAAGGGGTAGTGACGGCCACACGCGGGTTGGGCGGCGATCTTATGGCATCCGACATCGACCCGATGCTGGAACTGCTGCGGGCCAATCGGGCTGGCAAGGCGCGGCGCGTGATGCAGGTTCTGGATGGCGAGGACGTGACACGCCAGATCGCGCTGGACTGCACCCTGTCAGTGGGAACGCAGGTTCGCACAACCACGGGCATTGCCGGGCGCGCCATGACCGAAGATTGTGCATCTGACGACCTGTCGTTTCGCAACAGCTATGTCGTCGACAGGGCTGGCAATGCGCTTCAGTCGGATCAATGGCTTCCGACCAGTCAGGGCAGACTGACCCTGACTGTGCTGCGCCCCTGACGCAGATGACTGCCGACAACAAAAAAGGCACCGCAAAGGTGCCTTTTTCGTGCCATCACAAGCGAAGCTTGATCAGTTGGTGCCCGAACCGCTGGTGGACTGACCCACAACGGAAATCACCGTGAAGCCCAGCGTTGCGAAGGTCAGGGCCGTCGGCAACGTGACCGGACCCATAAAGCCGATAAGCGGTGTACCCTGGGTGGACAGGATGGTCAGATCATCAGTTGCGGGGGTGGCTTCGTTCGCCAGAACCGGCGAGACAGAGGCAGCGGCGATTGCGGCTGCAAGTGCAAATTTCTTCATAACAGTCTCCACTAGTTTACCAGACAACACGTCTTTGCCTACGCGTTATGATTACTACAAGATTACCGGCCAAAAAAGGGCATGATTGCCCTTTGACGCGGTTTAAATCGAAAAATCTGTAGTTTTGATTAAAATTCCCACCGACCACCCTGTGCCGACGGAAAAGTTTGATCAGGTATTGAACAGGAAATGCATCACATCGCCGTCCTTGACGATGTAGCTTTTGCCTTCGGACCGCATCTTGCCCGCCTCTTTCGCGCCCTGCTCGCCGCCCAGCGCCACGAAATCGTCATAGGCGATGGTTTCGGCGCGGATGAACCCGCGCTCGAAATCGCCATGGATGACGCCCGCGGCCTGCGGTGCGGCGGTGCCCTGCCGAATCGTCCAGGCGCGCGCCTCCTTGGGGCCGACGGTGAAATAGGTTTCAAGATGCAGCAGGGCATAGCCCGCACGAATCAGGCGGTCCAGACCCGGCTCTTCCAGCCCCATCTCGGACAGGAACATCTGGGCTTCTTCGGCGTCCAGCTGGCTGATCTCTTCCTCGATCCGGGCGGAAATCACCACATGGGAATTGCCCTGCGCGGCGGCTATTTCGGCCACACGGGCCGAGAGGGCATTGCCGGTTGCGGCATCTTCCTCGGCCACGTTGCAGACGTAAAGGACCGGCTTGGTGGTCAGAAGCTGCAGCATCTTCCAGGCTTTGACGTCATCCTCATCGACCTTGACGGTGCGCGCGGGCTTGTCCGCCTCAAGCGCCGCCAGCGCCATGCGCAACAGGCGATCCTGCTGCACTGCGTCCTTGTCGCCGCCCTTGATCTTGCGCACCAGCCCGGCAAGCCGCTTCTCGATGCTTTCCATATCGGCCAGCATCAGCTCCATCTCGATGGTTTCGGCATCGCTGACCGGATCGACGCGGCCTTCCACATGGGTGATGTCGTCATCCTCGAAGCAGCGCAGCACATGGGCGATGGCGTCGCATTCACGGATATTGGCCAGGAACTGGTTGCCCAGCCCCTCGCCCTTGGAGGCGCCTTTCACAAGGCCCGCGATATCGACGAAGGTCATCCGCGTCGGGATGATCTGCTTGGACCCCGCGATTTTCGCCAGCGTGTCGAGGCGATGATCGGGCACGGCAACCTCGCCCACGTTCGGCTCGATCGTGCAGAACGGAAAATTCGCCGCCTGCGCCGCCGCTGTCCGGGTCAGCGCATTGAACAGTGTCGACTTGCCCACGTTGGGCAGCCCCACGATCCCCATCTTGAAACCCATCTGCGGCCTCCTTGTCTGCAACGCACCGCTCTTAAGCCGGGGCGGCGCGCGGGGCAAGGGCGCAGACTGCATCAAGGATTGAGTTTACCGCGCGTTTGCGGCACATCGGGGCAATCGCAGGGAAGGACAGCCGCCAATGACTCGTATCGACGCCAAATTCGCCACCCTCACCGCCGAGGGAAAGAAAGCCTTCGTGGCTTATGTGATGGCGGGCGATCCCGATTACGCAACCTCGCTAGAGCTGATCAAGGGGCTGCCGGGCGCAGGCGTGGACATCATCGAGATGGGCCTGCCCTTCACCGACCCGATGGCGGATGGCGAAACCATCCAGCTGGCCGGGCAGCGCGCGCTTGAGGCGGGCCAGACCCTGCAGAAGACGCTGGATATGGCGGCAGAGTTTCGCAAGACCGACGACACGACCCCGATCGTGATGATGGGCTACTACAACCCGATCTTCAATCGCGGGGTCGACCGGTTTCTGGTCGATGCCAAGGCCGCCGGGATCGACGGGCTGATCGTTGTGGACCTGCCCCCCGAGGAAGACGATGAACTGTGCATCCCCGCGCAACAGGCCGGGTTGAACTTCATCCGGCTGGCAACGCCCACCACCGATGACAAGCGCCTGCCAAAGGTGCTGCAGAACACCAGCGGTTTCGTCTATTACGTGTCGATCACCGGCATCACCGGCTCGGCCGAGGCCAGCGCCGCCGATGTTGCCCCCGAAGTTGCGCGGATCAAGTCACAGACCGACCTGCCGCTGATCGTGGGCTTCGGGATCAAGACGCCGGAAGCCGCGCAAAGCATCGCCTCCGTGGCCGATGGCTGCGTCGTGGGCAGCGCGATCGTGGCGGAACTGGCCAAGGGCTGTTCCGTCGCCGAGGTGCTGGCCTTCGTGCGGTCGCTTTCAGACGGCGCGCATCGCGCCTGACAGGTCCTGACGGCGTTTATGCGTCAGCCTGTCCTGCGGCGCAGGATATGGATGGCGGTATAGCGCATCACCGCCTCACCATCCTGGTTGACCACCTCATAGGCGATGGTCGTCCGCCCGCGGTCGGGCCTGGAGGCTGACGGGACCGAGGCCACGACCTCGCCCCTCGTGGTCAACCTGTCATCGGGGCGCACCGGGCGCAGCCATTGAACATCGGTCATGCCGGGCGAACCCATTGACGCCTCGTTCCAGACATCGGCCTCAAGCGTTTGCGTGAAGGACGTCAGCAGCGTGTGAAAGCCGCTGGCGATGATCCCGCCATAGGGCGAGGCTTTGGCCGCTGCGGCATCCAGATGAAAAGGCTGCGGGTCCCATTGCCGCGCGAAATCGATGATCGCATCAAGCGGCAAGGTCCGTGCCGCGGTCTCGAAGCGATAACCGACCGGCAGATCATCAAAATACATGGCATCTCCCTCGCCTTTGTGGTGTTGGCGCAGCCTATCGCGGCCACCCTGTGCTGCAAATGAATGATTGCCTGACAAGGCCCTGATTGGTAACCAAAGCTAACCAAATCATGCGAAAGGCCGCAGCCATGCCCGTGATCACGAATATCGACGATCTCAAGCGTATCTACCGGCGCAAGACGCCCAAGATGTTCTATGATTACGCCGAAAGCGGCAGCTGGACGGAACAGACCTTCCGCGAGAACACATCGGATTTCGACCAGATCCGCCTGCGCCAGCGCGTCGCCGTGGACATGACCGGCCGCAGCACCGCCAGCCAGATGATCGGGCAGGATGTGACCATGCCCGTGGCGCTGGCCCCCGTGGGCATGACAGGCATGCAATGCGCCGACGGCGAGATCAAGGCCGCGCGCGCGGCCGAACGGTTCGGCGTGCCCTTTACCCTCTCGACCATGTCCATCAATTCGATCGAGGATGTGGCCGGGGCCACATCGAAACCCTTCTGGTTTCAGCTTTATACCATGAAGGACACCGACTATGTCAGCCGGCTGATCCAGCGCGCCAAGGATGCGAAATGCTCGGCGCTGGTGATCACGCTGGACCTGCAGATCCTGGGGCAGCGGCACAAGGACCTCAAGAACGGCCTCAGCGCGCCGCCCAAGCTGACGATCCCGACGATGATCAACCTGGCGACGAAATGGTCCTGGGGGATCGGGATGCTGTCGGCCAAGCGGCGGCATTTCGGCAATATCGTCGGCCATGTGAAGGGGATCTCGGACACCTCCAGCCTTGGGGCCTGGACAGCCGAGCAGTTTGACCCCTCGCTGGACTGGGGCAAGATCGCCAAGATCAAGGAAGAATGGGGCGGCAAGGTCATCCTCAAGGGGATACTGGACGCGGAAGACGCGAAAATGGCGCTTAGCGTGGGGGCGGATGCGATCATCGTGTCGAACCACGGGGGCCGGCAGCTTGACGGGGCGATCAGTTCGATCCGCGCACTGCCCTCGATCCTGGATGCGGTGGGCGACAAGGTCGAGGTGCATCTGGACAGCGGCATCCGGTCGGGCCAGGACGTGCTGAAGGCCTTGGCGATGGGGGCCAAGGGCACCTATATCGGGCGGGCCTTTGTCTATGGCCTGGGGGCCATGGGGCAGGAGGGCGTCAAGACGGCGCTGGAGGTGATCCACAAGGAGCTGGACATCTCGATGGCGCTCTGTGGCAAGCGCCGGATCGAGGAGCTGACCCGCGACGTGCTGCTGGTGCCCGAGGGCTTCGAGGGCCGCTGGCAAGCCTGATCCGCAAGAGCCCTCGGGGGTGTCCCATGATGGGACATTTTCGGGGTTGAATGATTTCAACGGGTTGCGGGGCGGCCAAAGGCGTTTTTTTCGGCTTGGGTGGGCTTGGGCTGTAGTCCGAGACTTCGTCAGCCTCTGCTTTGGTCGCAATCATTCTGTCCGCATAGCCGACCTCGACCTGCACCGCAGCGAAGGTCTGCTTCCCGCCCCTCGTGTCGAGAAACGCGAACGGCCCAGACCGAACCTTGGCCAAACCGCTAATCGCTGCATCGCAGCTTTCGCATTGCCCCCGTTAATGGCCGCCGTTAATGCAACTTGCAGCTTTTGATACTCTTCAAAGCAAATGACGCGTTCCAGAAGCATCACGCCAATATGTCCGGATCAAGGCCCATGCATCCCCGAGCTATTCTCGGCATCGGTGAGCAAAGGCGTGCAACTTCTGGATATCGTCGTCTTGGATGCCCAATTCATCCAAGTGCGTGACCAGCGAATGAAGATACTCGAAATTCGAGCCTAGCCCGCCTTCCGCCAGAGCGATCATCCTGGCAGCTTCTTCTATGGGCAAATCCGGCATGTAGCGGCGGTTCGTTCTGTCCATGATGAACACCAGTGCGTCTACCGGCCCCTGGGGCGTGGAAACTTCAAGAAACACCGGGCAATAGGCATCCGCGAACATTTCGCGACGCCACATGAATTTGGTCTCCTGATCAACCAACCCCGCCGCGATCTTGAAAACAACCCCGTCACATTGCCCACCTTGATCAAGTGCGGCCATCAGCCCTGGCCGAGCGTGGCTACCTCGCCCCCCCTCCAGCCGCATACAAAAACTGCGACGCCATCCGGTTAAAACGCCGCGCCTATATTCCTCGACGTAAACCGCAGGGTCCCAGATCAGCGAGCCATATGCAAAAACCCAAAGATCTTGCGTCCATCTGCCAGACAGCACCGCCTGCCGATTGGCTTCTCGGGTGTCATGGTCCATGCGCCAACCCGGTGGCCACCCTTCGGCCTCGGCTTGTTCATCCAGCTCCGCAAATCGTTCCTGCCCAAAGCGCATCTCTGAGCTGTCTGGTGGAGTGACTAATTTGCGCAGAGCGGGCGTGTGCTTGAAGACATGTTCGGGAAACGGCATGACGTATTCTTGTCGGTTTTGGGTCTTTATAGCCAGAGAAGAATGCAGTGCCGGGCAAAATGGAGGCAGAACATCTTTTCGAAGGTTAGTGCCGACCTTGGCTCAAGGCGTTGAATAAATTCTTCGCGCCTCTATGTGCTGCGGCATTCGCTCAGATAACCGCACGGCCGCCTTGGAGACATGCGGCCCGGAGCGGTCTTCAAAAAACCGCGCAGCAAAGGTCGGCTTGGCGCCCATTCTGGCGATCTTTAGTCTCGCGGCGAATGCCCGGTTTCGAGCAACTGACCACCTGGCGGCCGAAATCGCTGCTCTGCGGCGCTTTCGAAGCAGGAGGGCTATTGGCAGCGCCTTGCTGCTTCGGTTGCAACAACCTTCCGCGCGCAGCAATTGGCGCGGCATCAATTCAGCGGCGCAGGCCGATGTCTCTGAGGAAATGCTCATTGGCGTGGCGAAGGTCGACATCGGAGCCGGGGCGGGGTGCGAAGAGAGACTTCAAGAGCGTCAATGGAAGGCGCAGGGCGCGTGCGAGGGGCGACGTCGTTGTGCGGGTCTGCAGCGGTGCCGAAAGATCGGTCATGTCTGGTATCCTTCTGAAGAGCCTGCCGGAATGGCCGGTTTGTGAAGCCATGCTGGCAGCCGGAAGGGTGAATGTCCTGAAGCGGCCCGAACCGTTCCGAAAACTTCGGAAAGGATCGGAATGGCTGGCAGATTCTGCGTTGACGTCTATGGGTTGAAGGCAGCCACACGCGGCGATGGCCCGAACCCAAAGGGCTGGGTCACGTGGTTACGCCCTTGCGGCGGCCGCACGCGCATCAAGGTCGCGAATGAGGCGCTGAAAACGAGGAAAATCGCGCAGGGCGTCAAGGTCGGTGTCCTGTTCAACCCAGACAGAGAAGGTGACGGGGTCGACACGCGGCAGGCAGGCTTCGAGCGTATCGAGTGCGGCATCCGTTTCACCGAGCAGCGCCATGGCGCAAGCAATGTTGTAGTCGATGCTTGGATCATCGGGATCAACGGCCTTGACCCGCACGGCCCATTGCTTGGTGCGTTCGGCTTCACCCAGTTTTGCAAGAGCACTGACACCGGTGATCAATGCATAGGAATCCGACGAGTTCTCTGCAAGCACGCGTTCCGCGCGCGCGAGCGTGCGGCGGGCTGTGTCCAGCACCTTCTCATGCTGGCCTGTTGCTCTGTAGCACATGGCGACATGGGAGGTGGCCGCCAAATCCGCTTCTGAAAGTTCGGTTGCGCGTTCCCAGTGCAATATGGCTTCGTCGTGCCGCCCGGTCTGGAAACAGGTGCGCCCATAGAGAAAGCGAACATCGTAGGAATTCGGGGCGAGTTGAAGCGAGCGTTCGTGAAGCTCGAAAGCCTCGTCAAAGCGACCAAGGCCGGCCAGGACGAAGGCCTTTGCCGCAAGCGCCTCTGACAGGTCGGGATTCAGAGCGAGTGCGCGCTCGGCCGCCTGCAGACCATGTTCGGTCGAGCCTGAAAGGCCATAAAGCCCCGTCTGACTGATGGCCAAAAGCGCCCATGCCAGGCCAAAATCGGGGTCGATATCAAGCGCCTTTCGAGCGAGGCGGCTGGCAATCTCGAAGTTGCGCCTGTCCAGACGTGTGTGGTGGTAGCGCGCCTGGAGATAGAGTTCATAGGCTTCGGGGTTGTCGGTCGGGCGCGACTGGATTGCCACGCGCTCGGCCGGGACAAGCCTGACCTTGAGCGCGGCAACGATGGCCTCGGTAATCTGATCCTGAAGATCGAAGATGTCGGTCAGGTCGCGGTCGAAGCGCTCCGCCCAGATCGGATGCCCCGTTGCGCCATCGACAAGCTGGGCATTGATACGAATCCTATTGCCGGATTTGCGTACGCTACCCTCGACCACATGAGTCAGGTTCATGTCGTGGGCCGTTTGCGCGATATCGACGGAGCGACCCTTGAAGGTGAAGGCCGTGTTGCGGGCGACAACAGACAGCGCCGCGACCTTGGAGAGATCGGTGATGACATCCTCGGTGATACCGTCAGCGAAATACTCCTGATCGGGATCGTTCGAGGTATTGGTAAAGGGGATCACAAGGACTTCGGGGAAAGCGGTTTCGCGCTTGTCGGCGTCAGGGGCAGGGACAGGCGTGTTCTCCCCTACAGGGAGCACGAACTGGTAGCCCCGGCCAGGTATCGTCGCCAGCGCCTTGGGTCCGAGCACCTTTCGCAGGGCCGAGACATGAACGGTCAGGTTGCTTTCCTCAACCGCGATGTCCGGCCAGACGGCGTCGAGTATCTCTGCCTTGGTCAGGACGCGATGTCGGTTCGCCACCATGAAGCTCAGCATGTCGAAAGCCCTGGCGCCAAGGGGCAATTCGATACCGTCGCGCGACAGCTTGCGCTCTTGCGTCGCCAGGAGGAAATCGCCGAAGCGGAAGGAGGACAATGATTTTACTCCAGGATCTGCCTTCGATTTTTCGTAACATCAGACTGGCATTATAGATACGAACGTGCCGATGTTTCCTAGCAAATATCGGTTCCTGATGCTCTTTCAATCGGGCGTTCATCCGTGCAAATGATCGTTAGGGCTGCAACCTTGATTTCGTCGGCATAGAGGTCATGCGCGCGGGTTCGTGCCGTAAGGGATCTGATCATTCTCGTCAGATGTCCGTTTCGAGCCCAGAGCGGTAATCTTGAAGTTTAATTAAAGAGCAGCGTCTTGAGCAGGAAGCTCTCCGCCAAACTGAAGCCATCGCGCGTCGTCTTCCGGAAGCAACTCTGCAAGACGTTTATGAAATGCCCGGATGTCATTTTCTGATAGCTTGCCCTCCCACTTTCGACTGCTTGCGCTATCGAAGAAGGCCGCCGGGTCTTTGAAGGTCGCGGACCGTTGAGTGTCTTCTCTGGCAGTTGCGCGCGCATTGGCTTGCATGCTTTCGAACTGCATACTGTCTTCAATCGCCGCCAATTTTTCGTCGTCAAGATCCAGGCCAAGCGCGGAAGCAAGCTTTCTTGTGTGAGAGAGCAAATCGCGCCGCATATCCGCGTAATGGAAAATATGTATGTTGGGGTGCTGGATGTTTGACTTGAACAACTTGAAGTGATGGACGATCGCCTCAAGGGTGATCCCGTCGGCCATCTCCTCTCGGTCGGTCGCGCCAAGGAACAAGGCGAACGAAGCTGCCGCCTCATCCGGGAACCTGTCCTGAATCAGGTCTTCCTTCAGGTTGAAGACGTGTCGGCGCATCGAAAAATGAGCGTCGATTGGGTGTCTGTAGACTGCAATGTAAGTACAGCCGGGGTCGAAAGGAATGCCATCAAATGGCGTATGTGTCTTGATGCATCTTCGGTGGCTCTGAGCTTCGAACATTCGCGCTATGGGGAGCTGATCTCGAAATGCCGGATCGAGCCAAACCGACAGATCATTCATGACCTTGTCCATGCCGGGCTTTTCAAACAAGAGCGACAGCACAAGGGCCTGCGTCCAAGTTGTTCCGCACTTGGGCGGCGTTGCAACAATCACATCCCCTTGTCGCAGCGCGAAGTTGTCCCAAATCCGATTATCGGTAAGGCGCGTTCTGTACTCGAATGACTTGTTTGAAGGCGCTCTTGTCGTCATTCTGATTTCCACCAATGGACCCTGCTGGGGTGAGACGATAGCAAGCTTGCGGCATTGAACCTAGGAGTTTGATGGGACACACGCTGGGCGGCCGTTTTGTTCCGCATGGCTGACCTTCGTGCAGAGTGCAGCAAAGGTCTGCTTCCCGCGTATTGCGACCACGCCCCTCACCATCGCCGACACGCGGGGTGGCGATGTGACTTCTGGTAGGGGCCGGTTTATGGTCGCCCGGCCTTCAGACC
The DNA here is from genome assembly GCF_042678485.1 of Seohaeicola saemankumensis. NCBI lineage: Bacteria > Pseudomonadati > Pseudomonadota > Alphaproteobacteria > Rhodobacterales > Roseobacteraceae > Seohaeicola > Seohaeicola saemankumensis. The sequence goes on from NZ_JBHTKR010000003.1 coordinate 144,484, forward strand.
TCTGTTTCGTGCCACAACTGTTGCCAAATCGCAGCCGCGGATTTGCGTCCTTTGGGCGTGTCGCTGAGGCGCGCAGCGGTGCTTCGCGCCTTGTTTCCGCGCGGGGGCAGCCCCTGCCCTGCCGGATCGCTTTGACAGCCTGCCCGCGCCGGGGCAGTGTGGCCGCATACATGTGACAAGGTGCCGTTGATGCTGGTTTTCGCCTCTGCCAATCTCGTGCTGTTTGCCGTGCCCAAGACGGGCAGCACGGCCTATCATCTGGCGCTTCGGGGCAAGGCGGATATCGTGCTGGCGGGCCGCGCCGCGATCAAGCACATGACCGCGCGCAAATATGACCGGCATTTCGCGCCCTATCTTGCGCAGGCGCATGGGTTGACGCCGGAACGGGTGGCGGTGATCCGCGATCCGCTGGAGCAGGTCCGCAGCTGGTATCGTTACCGCCAGCGCCCCGATACGGCAGGCCGACCCAACAGCGCGGCGGGCCTGAGTTTCGATGCGTTCGTGCTGGCTTCTTTGCAGGACGATCCACCGCCCTATGCCCGGCTGGGCAACCAGTTGGCCTTCGTGTCGGACCGGCAGGGCACGATTCGCATCGATCACCTTTTCGCCTATGAGCGCCCGCTGGTCCTCCGGGATTTCCTGTCAGACCGGCTGGGTTTCGAGGTCAGGACCGAGCAAAGGAACGTCTCGCCCCCCGCGCCAACCGCGATCAGCCCCGCGGTCGAGGCAAAGCTGCGCGCCGCGCGCGCCGATGAATTCGCGCTGCACGACCGCATCCTTGCGGCAGGCGGCCATCTGGTCACGACCCTGGGCGATGCCCAGCCGGATGATGACTGAAACCGCGAAAACAAGGCGATTCCCCCCTTTTCAAGCCGGGTGAATGCGTCTATACGCGCGACTTCACGCGGACATACAGCCTTGGAGGATGTCCGCCCTAACTTTGGAGAGATACTATGGCTGGAGAGCTTCCTGATCTTCACGCCCATGTCCGGACGGGGACAGGCAAGGGCGCCGCTCGTCAAGCACGTCGCGACGGCATGGTTCCGGGGATCGTTTACGGCGGTGGCGCAGAGCCGCTGGCAATCAACATCCCCTTCAACGCGCTTCTGAAGCGCCTGCGTCAGGGCCGTTTCCTGTCGACGCTGTTCAACCTGAAGGTTGACGGGCAGGAAGACGTCCGCGTCATCTGCCGCAACGTGCAGCGCGATGTGGTCAAGGACCTGCCGACCCACCTGGACCTGATGCGTCTGCGTCGCACCAGCCGGATCAGCCTGTTCATCCACGTCGACTTCATCAACCACGACAAATGCCCCGGCCTGAAAAAGGGCGGCGTGCTGACCATCGTGCGTCCCGAAGTCGAACTGAACGTGCTGGCGGGCGACATTCCGGATCACGTGACCGTGGATCTGGCCGGGCTGAACATCGGTGACGTGGTCACCATTTCCCACGTGTCGCTGCCGGAAGGCAGCAAGCCGACCATCGACCGTGATTTCGTGATCGCGAACATCTCGGCACCGTCGGGCCTGCGCTCGTCCGGTGGGGACGATGAAGAAGAAGAAGAAGATGGCGACGACACCGAAGAGTGATCTTGCCTGACCCATTGCGGGGACAGTGACAGACGGGCGCGACCTTTCGGGGTCGCGCCTTTTTCATTGGCGCGGCCTTGTGGCCTGTCAGCTCTGGTGCAGGACGGTGTCATAGCCCTCGAACACGGGCGCGCCCATCAGCGCCTCGCGGGTGGTGGTATTGCCCGCCCCCCGGTGGCTGTCGCGGAATTGTTGCGATCGTGTCCAGCCGTCGAAATCGGCGCGGCTGGCCCAGATCACATGCGATGTGTAAAGCCGAAAGCCATCCCCATCCGGCCCCTTGAGCAGGCGAAACTCGACAAATCCGGGCATGTCGTTCAACCGGCTTTCCCGGTCGCGCCACATGGTCTCGAAGGCCTCCTCGTGACCATGACGGACCTTGAAACGGTTCATTGCGATAAAGGACATCTCGGCCTCCGCTGGTGGGTCATTCGGGCTGGTGCCGCCGTGGCGGGCTGGGGCATAAGATTGAAAACGCCGGGCAAGGTCAATATCGTCGACCGCGCGGGCAAGATGGGAAGGACGCGGGCATGAAGCTGTTTGTGGGGTTGGGCAATCCCGGTGCGAAATATGCGGGCAACCGTCACAATATCGGCTTCATGGCGCTTGACGCGATCGCCAGCGCGCATGGCTTTGCCCCCTGGCGGTCCAAGTTCCAGGGCCAGGTCAGCGAAGGACGGTTGGGCGGCACGCGCGTGGTGCTGCTCAAACCTGAAACCTTCATGAACCTCTCGGGGCAATCGGTCGGCGAGGCGATGCGCTTTTTCAAGATCGACCCGCCCGATGTGATCGTCTTTCATGACGAGCTTGACCTGGCCCCTGGCAAACTGCGCCTGAAACAGGGCGGTGGCCATGCAGGCCATAACGGGTTGCGGTCCATCCACGGCCATATCGGCGAGGATTATGCCCGCGTGCGCCTGGGCATCGGCCATCCCGGTCACAAGGACCGGGTCGCGGCCTATGTGCTGTCGGATTTCGCATCCGCTGATCAGGACTGGCTGGACGACATGATGCGTGGCATCGCCGAAGGCGCGCCGATGCTGGCCGCGGGCGAAGGGCCAAAGTTCCTGAACGCGGTGGCGCAGCGCATGGCGCCCGCACGCCCCGCGAAACCGGCGCCGGCCGCCCGCGAAGCCTCGGCTTCCACCAAACCGGACACGGCTCCCGCGCCCGATACACGCAGCGCGCTGGAAAAGCTGATGGACCGCTTCCGCTAGGTTTCGCTTGCCAGCGCCGCGGCAGGCTGTTCCCATGTGGTGAAACGATCACCCGACAAAGGACCAGCCCCATGCGTTCCCTGTTGAAATGGACCCAGCGCGTCCTTGCGATGCTGATCCTTGCCGCGGTCGTGCTTGTCCTGTGGAAGAAAGAAGAGATCGGGCGCCTGTTGGCCGTGAACAGTCTTTTTGCCGAAGACAGGATCGTGGCCAATTTCAGCGGAATGGACGGGCTTTTCCTGACCGTTCCGATGAATCGCGGCGCGGGTCCAGTCTCGCCCCTGCCCCGCGGCCCCGCGATGACACCCCCTGACGGGTTCGACACCTGGCTGACGGATCGTGCCGTCACGGCGCTTTTGGTGCTGAAGGATGGCGAGATCCGGCATGAAGACTACTACCGTGGAACCGGTCCCGACGATCGCCGCATCAGCTGGTCGGTGGCCAAATCCTATCTTTCGGCCATGATGGGAATCGTGCTGGAAGAAGGAACGATCGACAGCCTGGACGATCCGGTCACGAAATATGTGCCCGCGCTGGCAGGGTCGGCCTATGACGGCACCACGATTTTGAACGTGCTGCAGATGGCCAGCGGCGTCAGCTTCGACGAGGATTACCTGGATTTCAATTCCGACATCAACCGCATGGGGCGGGTGCTGGCGCTGGGGCAGTCGATGAACGGATTTGCCGCAGGGCTTCGCGACCGTTTCACCGAACCGGGCAGGCAATGGCAATATGTCTCGATCGACACGCATGTGATCGGCATGGTGATCGCGGGCGCGACCGGCCGCAGCATTCCGGACCTGATGCAGGAAAAGCTGATCGCGCCGATGGGCCTGGAAGCCGATCCCCTTTATATCACAGACGGGCATGGCACCGCTTTCGTGCTGGGGGGGCTGAACCTGACCACGCGCGATTATGCGCGTTTTGGCCAGATGTTCCTGCAAATGGGTGAATGGAACGGGCAACAGATCGTGCCGATCGACTGGGTCGCGGCCTCGACCGAACCTTCCGCCCCGACCGCGCCTGGGGCAGAACAATACGGGCTGCAATGGTGGATGGCCCCCAATGCACCGGATGGCGAATTCTACGGACGCGGGATCTATGGACAGTACATCTACATCAACCGGGCCAAAGGGATCGTGATCGCGGCCAATGGCGCGGATCGCGCTTTCCGCGCGCAAGGGGCCAATGAACAGAACATTGCCATGTTCCGCCGCATCGCCGATGCTATGTAGACAAGGTGTAGACCACCCAAGACGAGGTTCCCATGGTTCTGGACAAATATGCCTCCCTCAATGTTCTCGGAGAGGCGCTCGCCCCGTGCTCCTTCGATCCGCTGACCGGGTTTTTCCGCGACGGTCATTGCAACACCTGCGCCGAAGATCAGGGCAGCCACACAGTCTGCGCCATCATGACCGCCGAATTCCTGGCCTGGTCGAAATATGTGGGCAATGACCTGTCCACACCACGCCCCGAATATGGCTTTGCCGGGCTGCAACCGGGCGACACATGGTGCCTGTGCGCGGGGCGCTTCCTGCAAGCCGTGGATGAGGGCTGCGCCCCGCGCATCAATCTCGACGCAACCCACCAAAGCGCGCTGGAAATCGTGGCCCTGGAAATCCTTGTTCGCCACGCCCTGCCCGAATAGCAAGGGTTGCGGTCGACTGCGACGCAAGCAATTCGAGTATTTATGGAAAGATGAAGCCGGGAAGATCACTCCTCCCGGCTTCTTCTTGCTGTAAATATCCCGGGGGGAATCGTCGCACCGCGACGATGGGGGGCAGCGCCCCCCGCCCCGGTCAGACCTTCATGTCGAAGCCGAGGTGTTTCGCGACGGTAAAGATGTCCTTGTCGCCGCGGCCGCACATGTTCATCACGATGATATGGTCGGCGGGCAGATCGGGTGCGATCTTGGCGACATGGGCCAGCGCGTGGCTGGGCTCCAGCGCGGGGATGATCCCCTCCAGCGCGCAGGACAGCTGGAACGCCTCCAGCGCCTCCTTGTCGGTGATGCTGACGTATTTGGCGCGGCCGATGTCGTGCAGCCAGCTGTGCTCGGGTCCGATGCCGGGATAGTCGAGGCCCGCCGAGATCGAGAAACCCTCGAGGATCTGCCCATCCTCATCCTGCAGCAGATAGGTGCGGTTGCCATGCAGCACGCCGGGGCGGCCGCCGGTCAGGGAGGCGCAATGCTCCATCTTCTCGTCGACACCCTTGCCGCCGGCCTCGACCCCGATGATGTTGACCGATGGATCGTCCAGGAAGGGATAGAACAGGCCCATGGCGTTCGATCCGCCGCCGATGGCGGCGATGACGGTATCGGGCAGGCGACCTTCGCCTTCCTGCTCGGCCAGCTGCCAGCGCACTTCCTTGCCGATGATCGACTGGAAATCGCGCACCATTGCCGGATAGGGGTGCGGACCCGCCACCGTGCCGATGCAATAGAAAGTATCGCGCACATTGGTGACCCAGTCGCGCAGCGCGTCGTTCATCGCGTCCTTGAGCGTGCCGCGCCCGGATGTCACCGGCACCACTTCTGCGCCCAGAAGGCGCATGCGGAACACGTTGGGGGCTTGCCGTTCGACATCATGCGCGCCCATGTAGACCACGCATTTCAGGCCGAACTTGGCGCAGACCGTGGCCGTGGCCACGCCGTGCTGGCCCGCGCCCGTTTCCGCGATGATCCGCGTCTTGCCCATGCGCCGCGCCAGGATGATCTGGCCCAGCACGTTGTTGATCTTGTGCGCGCCCGTGTGGTTCAGCTCGTCCCGCTTGAGATAGATCTTGGCCCCGCCGAAATGCTTGGTCATCCGGTCCGCATAATACAGCGGCGAGGGACGGCCCACGTAATGCGTCCACAGATCATCCATCTCGGCCCAGAAGGTCGCGTCGGTCTTGGCCTTCTCGTATTCCTCTTCCAGCGACAGGATCAGGGGCATCAGGGTCTCGGACACGAAACGCCCGCCGAACTGGCCGAAGCGGCCCTTTTCGTCGGGACCGGTCATGAAGGAATTAATCAGATCTTCGGGCATCTTGGGAACCTTCCATTGGCTGGATGTGTATCTAGCCCGTATGCCCGGATCGGTAAAGACATCCGGCATGTTTTCGGCAGCAAAGGCCGGCTCATGCAAAGGGGCATGTCCGGGCGCCGCGGTCAGTTCCGTTCCAATGCGCTTGCGATCTGTGCCAGCGCCGTCACCGGATCGTTCAGCACCCCGTTGGCGCCGACGGTCGTCGCGATATCTGCATGCTGATGCGTGATCTCGCCGGCGACATAGATCAGCGCCTGCGGTGTCAGCAGGCGCGCCGCCCGGATGAACCGGGCCATCGGCAGGATCATGGCATCAGACGAGGCCGACAGACCGATGACAGGATAATCGCCAAGATGTTGCGCCATCAGCAGCTCGTCATGGTCCTGCCCGATCTCGAGGTCGATCTCCCACCCCTCGCGGCGGAAAAGATCGGCTGCCATCGACACACCCATCACATGGCTTTCGCCCGGACAGGCCGCGAAAAGCGCGCGGCGCCTGGGGCTGCCTTCGCGGTCATAGAACACCTTTTTCAGCGCGCAGATGATCGCCGTCAGGCGGCTTGTCGCCAGTGTGACCTGCAGGAACCCGATCTCGTTGTCATCCCACAACTGCCCCAGCCGCCGCGCGGCGCCCGAGATATAGCCGATATAGACTTCGGACAGGGGCAGACCATCGGCCTGAAGACCGGCCAGCATGTCAGAGGCGGCCGCATGGCGATCCGACAGCAGCGCCTTGACCAGCGTGTCCACCTCTGCCGCGGTTGCGTGGTGATCGGTCAACTGGGTGCGTTTGGGGTGTTCGGCCAGTCGCCGGACCACCTCACGCGCAAGTTCGGTCACGACACCGGATTCAAGCCGTTCTGCCTGGCGCTCAGCCGCCGACAAGGCAGAATGAAAGAGTTCCCTGTCAATCACGGTGTCCCCCTGCGACAACGCAACCGGGCGGATCGACGCTTTTCTGCCGTGAAATATCGATGACTGCCGTGCAGACAGCCCTTAATAAATACGGTTTTCGCGCCTTGACCCGGTGACCCGGTGTTTCCCTGAGCGCGAAAGTATACCGATTTCACGAATCGTCAAAAAGATTCTAGTTTTCAGATATGTCCGGGCGGGTCGGTGGGCTTTGGCCCCTTATCAGCGCAGGCGCGGGGCCGCCTGCGGCATGGACGTCTGTCGCGCGGCGGCGACGAAGGCCCTGATCAGCGCGCGGTCCTTGACCCCCGGCGCCGTTTCAACACCCGAGGAGACATCAAGTTGCCTTGCCCCAGTCAGGCGCACGGCCTCGGCCACGTTGTCTGGCGTCAGGCCGCCGGCCAGCATCCAGGGCCGTGTCCAGTATTTACGCCCGGCCAGCAGACGCCAGTCGAAAGACAGCCCGTTGCCACCCGGCAGCACCGCATCGCGCGGCGGTTTGGCATCGACCAGCAACTGGTCGGCGACGGCGCTGTAATCATCAAGCTGGGCCAGATCCGCTGCCGCGGCGATCCCCACGGCCTTCATCACCGGCAGACCGTAGCGCGCCTTGACCTCGGCCACGCGAGCGGGGGTTTCATGGCCATGCAGTTGCAACATGTCCAGCGGCACCTGTGCCATCAACGCGTCCAGTGCCGCGTCATCCGCATCGACCACGAGGCCGACCTTGGCCAGACCTGCCGGCGCCTCGATCGCGATCTCGCGCGCGGCGCCAAGGCTCAGATTGCGGGGCGACCTGGGGAAGAACACGAAGCCGGCATAGGCCGCGCCAGCCTCGGCCACCCAGCGCACATGCTCTGGTCGCGTCAACCCGCAGATCTTGACCTTGATGTCAGATGTCATGCCATGCCTCTGTCGCGCGCCGGCGTGGCGCGTGTCCGGGCCCGCCTTAGCGGGTTCAGGAGGCTTCGTCCAGCAGCGCCAGAACCTCGTCCTTGCCTTCGTTCTTCAGCCGCTTCTCGCGGCGCAGCTCACGCTCAAGCGTCTCGACTTCGCGTGTCCGGCGCACAGCTTCGGCACGGTGCTTGTGCTCGCGCATCCATTCCCAGACAAAACCGATCAGCACACCCGCGATGATGCCGCCGAAAATCACAACGAAAAGCGGCAGGGTGATTTCGGCGCTGAAGCCGATCAGGCCTTCGACGGTGTCGGGCAGCAGATGCAATGTCACAGCTTCGCGGTTCGCGGTGGCAACCACGATCAGGACAATGGCAAGGCTGGCCAGAAAGGCGTAGCGGATATAGCGCATGGGGTCAGATCACTTTCCGTTCAGACGGTCGCGGAGCAGTTTGCCGGTCTTGAAGAAGGGTACGTATTTTTCCTCGACGGGGACAGTCTCGCCGGTGCGCGGGTTGCGACCAATCCGAGCCTCGCGCTTCTTTACCGAGAATGCGCCGAAGCCGCGCAATTCCACGCGGTCACCGCGCGCCATGGCATTCGTGATTTCTTCGAAAATGGTGTTCACGATCTTTTCCACGTCCCGCTGGAAAAGATGTGGGTTCTCCTCGGCAATCTTCTGAATCAGTTCCGATCTGATCATCGGCCATATCTCCCTGGTGCTGTCGTTTCTTGGTCGCAGCTTGAAGATGACTATAGAAAGAAACATCGCATCCCGAAACAGGAACGATCTGCGAAATCAGTCATTTGACAGGAGTTGGCGGGGCCATGGGCGGATTTTTCCGGTGAATTTGGCCCAAGCGGCACCCTTCCGGGCGGTTACTGCACCGCAGCATGACCGAATGCTGCATTGCGACTTCTGACGCGCGCGCTTGATTCGGAAAAGTTAACGGCCCCGCCTTGCAGCGGGGCCGTCCATATCTTGCAGGTGTCAGACCCTCAGGTCCGGATCACTTGTCGCCCTTCAGCGCGGCACCCAGGATGTCGCCCAGCGATGCGCCCGAGTCGGACGAGCCATACTGTTCCACGGCTTCCTTCTCTTCGGCGATTTCGCGTGCCTTGATCGACAGACCCAGACGGCGGGTCTTGCTGTCCACGTTGGTCACGCGCACATCGACCTTGTCACCGACCGAGAAACGCTCGGGGCGCTGCTCGGAACGATCACGGCTCAGGTCCGAACGACGGATGAAGGACTTCATGCCCTCATACTCGACTTCGACGCCGCCATCTTCGATCGCCGTCACGGTCACGGTGATCACCGAGCCACGCTTCACGCCGCCCACGGCCTCGGCGAACTTGTCGCCGCCCAGGGCCTTGATCGACAGGCTGATGCGCTCTTTCTCGACATCGACCTCAGAGACGACCGCCTGGACGACATCGCCCTTGCGGTAGTTCTGGATCGCATCTTCGCCACGCTCGTCCCAGGACAGGTCGGACAGGTGAACCATGCCGTCGATGTCGCCGGGCAGACCGATGAACAGACCAAATTCGGTGATGTTCTTGACTTCGCCTTCGACCTCGGTGCCCTCGGGATGGGTTTCTGCGAACACTTCCCACGGGTTGCGCTGGGTCTGCTTGAGGCCCAGGGACACACGCCGCTTGGCCGCGTCGATTTCCAGCACCATGACTTCGACTTCCTGCGAGGTCGACACGATCTTGCCGGGGTGCACGTTCTTCTTGGTCCAGCTCATTTCCGAGACATGGACCAGACCTTCGACACCGGCTTCCAGCTCCACGAAGGCGCCGTAATCGGTGATGTTGGTCACGCGACCGGTATGGGTGGAGCCCAGCGGATACTTCGCGGCCACCAGATCCCACGGATCTTCCTGAAGCTGCTTCATGCCCAGGCTGATACGGTGAGTGTCCTTGTTGATCTTGATGACCTGGACCTTGATGGTCTCGCCGATCGACAGGATCTCGGAGGGGTGGTTGACGCGGCGCCAGGCCATGTCGGTGACGTGCAGCAGGCCGTCAACGCCGCCCAGGTCAACGAATGCACCGTATTCGGTGATGTTCTTGACCACGCCATCCACGGTCTGACCTTCGGTCAGGTTGCCGATGACTTCGGCGCGCTGTTCGGCGCGGCTTTCTTCCAGGATCGCACGGCGCGACACGACGATGTTGCCACGGCGACGGTCCATCTTGAGGATCTGGAACGGCTGCTTCAGACCCATCAGCGGGCCTGCGTCACGCACGGGGCGCACATCAACCTGAGAGCCGGGCAGGAACGCGACGGCGCCGCCCAGGTCCACGGTGAAGCCACCCTTGACGCGACCGAAGATGGCGCCATCGACGCGCTCTTCGCTGGCATAGGCTTTTTCCAGACGGTCCCATGCTTCCTCACGGCGGGCCATTTCACGCGAAATGACGGCTTCGCCGCGGGCGTTCTCGACCTGACGCAGGAAGACTTCGACCTCGTCGCCGACCTTGATGTCGGGCTGTTCGCCAGGATTGGTGAATTCTTTCAGATCGACGCGGCCTTCCATCTTGTAGCCGACATCGATGATGGCCTGTCCCGCTTCGATCGCGATGACCTTGCCTTTGACAACCGATCCCTCTTCGGGGGTGTCCATTTCGAAGCTTTCGTTCAGGAGGGCTTCGAAATCCTCCATAGTTGCGCGCTGAGCCATGTGGTCTCTGATTTCCTTTACAACGTTATTTCGGGCCGTGCGGTTGTCTCCGCCGGTCTTGGGGTTTCATTGGTCCTGCCAAATGCGAATAAGGCCCGGATCACAGCACCGCGGATCATGTGACCCGTTGCGATGTTCCGGCCCTGCATGGGCACTGTCCGTGCGGACGGTTGGGCAATAGACCTCTTGCCCCTGTTTTGCAAGAGGCAAAGGCGCGCAGCACCCTTGCCCCTTGAAGGGTGCTGCCGTCAGTTCGCCCCCCCGCGGCGGATCAGCGCCGTTCGATCACCAGGTCGGCGCGCGACTTGCGTACCTTGGCGCGACCATGCAGCCAGTCCTTTTCGGCATCGCGGTAGCCCAGCGGCAGCAGCAGCACCGATTTCAGCCCCAGATCACCCAGTCCCAGGATCTCGTCTACAGCGGCAGGGTCGAACCCTTCCATCGGGGTTGCGTCCACACCTTCTTCGGCTGCGGCCATCAGGGCGAATCCCAGGGCGATATAGGCCTGACGCGCGGCGTGCTCATGGTTCACATGGGCGTCACGCGGCAAATAGGTGGCTTTCAGATTGTCGTAATATCCCTTCAGGGCATCGGTCAGACCGCCACGCAGGCTGGCTGTCAGATCCACGAAAGCGTCAATCCGCGCTTCGGTGTAATTGTCCCAGGCCGCGAAAACCAGCAGGGCCGAGCCATCGACAATCTGCTTCTGGTTCCAAGCCACGGGCGCGATCCGGGCGCGCAGGGCGGGATCGGTGACCAGCAGGATCTGGAAAGGCTGCAACCCCGAGGATGTCGGCGCCATCCGGATGGCCTCGAGGATGCGCTCGATCTTTTCTTCGGGCACCGGCTTGGTCGGGTCCATCGCCTTGGTCGCATAACGCCAGTCCAGTTTTTCGTAAAACATTTCAAATCCTTCTCGCGGGGGTGACATGGTGTCAGGCAGCGACAGATAGGTGTCCCGCGAGGATCAGCAAGGGTGCATTGGCGCAGGGCCACCTTGCGCCAATGCAGAACCCGACGGCAGGGGCAGATCAGGCCTGGCCGCGACGCGCCTCGATCGCCGCGATGGCTGCTGCCACGGCCGCGTCGATATCCAGATGCGAAGTGTCGATCAGCACCGCGTCCTCCGCCGGCTTCAGGGGCGCCGTGCTGCGGTCGCGATCACGCGCGTCGCGCTGGCGGACATCCTCCAGCACCTGCGCGTAGGTCATGTCGCTACCGGATGCGCGCAATTCGGCATGGCGGCGATGGGCGCGCACCTCGGCGCTGGCGGTGACGAACAGCTTGGCTTCGGCCTCGGGGCAGATCACCGTGCCGATGTCGCGCCCGTCCAGGACCGCGCCCCCGGCACGCTGTGCAAAGGCGCGCTGAAAATCCAGCAGCGCCTCGCGCACTTCGGGGATGGTGGCCACCTTGCTGGCCGCTTGCGCTGCTGCGGCGCCCCGCAGATCGCCACGCTCCAGGTCACGCGGTGTCAGGGCGCGGGCTGCTTCGACCGGGTCGATCCCGTCCAGCATCCTGACACCGACCGCGCGGTAGAGAAGGCCGGTATCCAGATGGGCAAAGCCGAAATGCGCGGCCACCGCGCGGCTGATCGTGCCCTTGCCCGCCGCTGCGGGTCCGTCGATTGCGATGGTGAATGGCATGGCTCAGGCTCCTTTGTGTCAGGGTTACCCCAAGCCGCATGCGGCTTCAATAATAGGGGCCGTTGCGCCGATGATCCCGCCACACCATCCACAACAACGCCAGCGCCAGGCCCAGCAGCGCGAATTTGCCCTGCGTCAGGGACGAGGCGTGATCGGCCAGGGACGCATCATTGCTGCGCAGGATGCCCGCCAGCACAGCGTTCTCCCACAGGTCTGTCGCGGTATAGAGAAACGGCACCATCGCCAGCCAGCCCCGCCCCAGACGCCAGATCGCACTGGCCAGCAACAGCCCCAGCAGTGGCGGAAACAACGTATCAAGCCAGCCGATCGGCCCGAGGTACAGTGCCCGCCCCCCGTCGGTCAGCGCCGCCAGCCAGCCTGACAGGCGCGCCTCGTCATAGCCGGTGATCCAGGTATCGGGCGGCAATTGTCCACCACCGGCAGGCACCAGCCAGATCAAGCCGACCCCCAGCAATGCCGCGTAGACCAATCCGGTCAATGCCCCCAGCAACCGGATATAGCGGCGGTAGCTCATGCGGGGCTCCGCGCGATCCTTGCGCCCAATGCCTGCATCAGCGGCTCGAACACCGGAAAGGACGTGGCGATGGGCGATGCGTCATCCACGGTGACGGGCGATTGCGTCACCATACCCAGCACCAGGAAGGACATGGCGATCCGGTGATCCAGATGGCTGGCCACGGTCGCGCCGCCGGGGATGTTGCCATGCCCCTGCCCCGTGACGATCCACCAGTCGGGGCCATCCTCGACGCTGATGCCATTCGCGCGCAGGCCGGTGGCCATGGCTTCGATCCGGTCGCTTTCCTTGACGCGCAATTCCTTGACGCCGCGCATCACGGTCCGGCCTGTCGCGCAGGCGGCGACCACGGACAGCACGGGATATTCGTCGATCATGGAGGCGGCGCGCTCGGGCGGCACCTCGATCCCCTTCAGATCGGGCGAGAAGCGCGCCCGCAGATCGGCGACAGGCTCGCCGCCTTCCTCGCGCAAGTTCTCATAGGTCAGGTCCGCGCCCATCTCGCGCAGCGTGGTGAAGAGGCCCGCCCGCGTGGGGTTCAACCCGATATTGGGCACCAGCACATCCGAGCCGGGCACGATCAGCGCCGCACAGACCGGAAAGGCCGCGCTGGAGGGGTCGCGCGGCACGACGATATGCTGCGCCACCAGTTCGGGCTGTCCGGTCAGGGTGATCTCGCGCCCCTCGTCGGTGTCGCGGGTCACGATCTCGGCGCCGAAGCCCGCCAGCATCCGTTCGGTATGATCACGCGTCGCTTCGCGTTCGATCACCACGGTTTGCCCCGGCGCGTTCAGCCCCGCCAGCAGCACCGCCGATTTCACCTGCGCCGAAGGCACGGGCACCACATAGCGCAGGGGCACGGGATCGGCGGCGCCCACCACCGTCATCGGCAGCCGCCCGCCGGACCGGCCCACCGATTGCGCCCCGAACAGCGCCAGCGGATCGGTCACCCGCGCCATGGGGCGCTTGTTCAGGCTGGCGTCGCCGGTAAAGGTCGCGGTGATCGGCGAGGTCGCCATCGCCCCCATGATCAGACGCACGCCGGTGCCGGAATTGCCGCAGTCGATCACCTGGTCGGGCTCGGCAAAGCCGCCCACCCCGACACCGAAAACCGACCAGGCGCCGCCACCGTGGTCAATCACCTCGGCCCCGAAGGCGCGCATCGCGCGTGCTGTGTCCAGCACATCCTCGCCTTCCAGAAGGCCCTCGATCCGGGTCTCGCCCACGCTCAGCGCGCCCAGGATCAGCGACCGGTGGCTGATCGACTTGTCGCCGGGCACATGCGCCTCGCCGGTCAGCGGACCGCAGGCGGTGGACATCATCGGAACGGGGGTGCCATGACCGGACATCGGTTCACTCCTCAAGACTGGTTTGGCGCGTGATAGCCGAGGTCGCAGGCCCGGTCCATCGCCCCGGCTTCTTCTTGCTAAAAATATCCATATGCAGGGCCCGCCCCACAGGGCACGGCCGCCGGGATCAGAGCCGCCGGAAGGTCAGGTAATGGGGCACGCGCCCCTCGCGCAGGGCCTTTTGCTCGTAGCGCGTCGAGATCCAGTCAGGCCATGCGACGCGCCAGTCCTGCGGGCCATCGGCCAGCCATGCAAAGCCGGCTTTCGGCACTTCCTCAAGCGTCTGGCGCACGTAGTCGGGAATGTCGGTCGCCACGCGGAAGATGGCACCGGGTTTCAGGACCCGCGCCAGCGGTTCCAGATGTTCCGGCGTCACGAAGCGCCGGCGATGGTGGCGTTTCTTGGGCCATGGGTCGGGATAAAGCAGGAAGGCGCGGGAAACGCTGGCTTCTGGCAGGACGTCGAACAGGTTGCGCGCGTCGCCCGGATGGATGCGGATATTGTCCACGCCCGCCTTGCGGATCTTGGCCAGCGCCATGGCGACACCGTTCAGGAAAGGCTCGCAACCGATGATGCCGACATCGGGGTTGGCTGCGGCCTGGTGCACCATATGCTCGCCCGCGCCAAAGCCGATTTCCAGCCAGAGGTCCCGCGCACCGAACAGCGCCTTCAGGTCCAGCGGCAGGCGGTCGGGGTTTTCCTCCCATCCCACGGGACCGGGCGAGAGCGTGTCCAGATCCTCATCAAGCAACTGATACTGGCTGTCGCGCAGGGTCTTGCCCTTGAAGCGGCCATAGAAATTGCGCCAGGGCGCGCCGGTGGGATGTTTGCCGTCGGTCATGATGGCGCACCTCTAGCGGTATCCGCCGGGCGCATCAAGCATGCGCGCACCCCTGCCATCCACCCATGGTCGCATCGAAATCATGATTGACGCGCATCGCGGGAAACCAATATCTTAAATGTTGGTTAACTTCGTATATGGGTGGTGGTGTCATGAGTGCTTCGCGTTTGCGCGTCGGTGTTGTGTTGTGCGCTTTGTCAGGCTGGATCGCTCCGGCCATGGCGCAGGAACGAATCCTCGAACAGGACGGGATCGCCATCGAGCTGGAAGAGCTGTTGTCCGAAAAGGGCACCTTCCGGCTGGAATTCGGCACGACCTTTGCCTCCAGCCGTCAGGACGGCATCAGCGGCCTCTACCAGACCATCCAGACCGGCACGGGCGACTTCGTATCCCTGCCCGTCGAACTTGGCATGACGGATCGGCAATCCGACACGATCCTGGCCACGCTTGGCCTGCGCTACGGGCTGACTGCGAAATCGGAACTCTATTCGCGCCTGACCCTGCGGCATGACGAATCGCGCTTTGTCGATACGGCGACCGGCCAGACCGACAGCCTGTCGGACAGTGCCCTGCAAAGCCTTGTGGTCGGGGCGAACTATCGCTTTCAGGACGAAGGCGCGGGGCCCGGGCTGATCGGCTTTGCCGATGTGGCCGTGCTGGAAAATACCGCAGCGCGGGGGACGGATTTCGCGTCTGGCACATCCGGCACCCTGGGCGTCACGGCCTACCGCGTGATCGACCCGCTGGTCCTGTCGGTGACCGCCGGGTACCGCGCCAGTCTTGAGCGGGACATCGGGGCCGACAAGGTCGATCCCGGCGACATCTTCTTCATCAATCCCAGCATCGGTTTCGCCGTGAACAACGAGGTGACGCTGACAGGCGGCATCGGCCTGAACTTCAACGGCGATGACAGGCTGAACGGGCGCACCCGCGACACCGGCGGCACCGCGGCCGAGATGCAGTTCGGGCTGGCCTATGCCTGGGACAAGAACACCACGCTCAGGGCCGATGCCCGCACCGAGGTTCTTGGCGACCGCAGCTTTACCGCGGGTATCACCGTGACCCGCAAGTTCGAAAGGAAGTGACCTCCGCCGGTGGCGGGGTGACGTAAACGGGGACGGGCATGTGGCGTCCCCGGAACTTTAACCAGTGAAAGGAGTGCGACCAAATGAAGATCTTCACCAGACTTGCCACAACCCTGCTGGCCGTTCTTGGCCTTGTGGCGATCCTTGCCAGCCCCGCATCGGCGCAACCGCTGACGGCGTCCGACATGGCCTTTGCCTTTGGCGGCAAGGCAACATCCACGACGGCGGCGGCCGCGGCCGCGCCCAAGGCGGCGGCGCCTGTGGCCATCGCCTCGGCCCGCGGCATGACCCAGACCGAGATGCAGGAGACGAAGGGCGCTGTGGCGCCGATCGTGGTCTATGGTCTCGCGGTCGGGGGGCGCATCGCCTATGTGGGGATCACCAACAACCTGGCGCGGCGCACCGCGCAACATGCCGCGACCCGGTCCTTCGAGACCGTGGTCCGGCTGGGGTCCAGCAGCACACGCAACGGCGCGCGGGTGATCGAGCAGAACAACATCAACCGGTTCAACACGATCAACAACGGGTGGAACCGCATCAACTCGATCTCGCCGCGCAACCCGCTTTCGTCGCGGGTCACGCAGCCCTATCGTCGCTGACAACATGACAACCGGGTCCGGCCGCCACGTGGTGGCCGGACCCTTGTGGAAGGCAAAGCACATGGATCACGCCAAGATCACCCAGGTTCTGGAAAGCCTGCCCGCTGCGGCGCTGTCGCAGCACCGCTTTGTGCGGCATTACTTCTACGGGCCGGAGACCAAGCTGCGCCGGGTTCGGACGCATCTGAAGCGGCTGCGCGACGATGTGACCTTCGACTTTCTGGACAAGGGGCTGGCTGTGACGACAGCGGCGCGTCTGGATCACGAAGGCCTGGCCCAATCGGTCGGGATCATGGAAAGCAGCGCGGCCGAGGTGGGTCTGGAATACGACGGGTTCGAGATCGTGCTGGACGGGGTCGAGGCGCAAACCGCGACGGAACCGTTCGAGGATTTCGTCGATCCCGGCAGCTTTGTGCGCTTTGCCATCTCCAAGGGGCGGTTCGGCTATCTTCTGTTTCTGGGCGGCAACAAGACCGACGGCTATCTGTTCGACTGCCTTGCCCTTGTCGATGACGGTGGGGCCATGCCCGATGTGCTGGCCCGCGCCCCGCGCCTTTATCGGCAGCCAGTGCAGGGGATGATCGATCCGTTCGGGGTTGAGGTCCTGGGCCAGACTACAGGGTTGTCATACCCGATCCGGGTCCCGTTCCGCATGGCCACGGATTACCCCACCCCGGAAGAGGTCGCGACCCTGGCGGCACAGCACGGGATCGCGCCCGACCGGATCGAACGGGACTGGCCCGTGCTGCTGGAACGGCTGGTCGCTGCGGGGCAGAGCATCGGGCGCGGCGATCCCATCGCCTATGCGGCCGAGTTGAAGCGCAATGGCCGCATCACCTGGACCGAGGGGGATCCCATTCGCGCAGACCATACAAGCGCGCGACCCATGCTGTTCGGCGCCCATGTCACGCTGGACACGTTGCGCGCCGCGCTGGCCGGCGGGCCCGATATCGTGGCCTTGACCGATGCGGCCAGCTGACCCGTTCCGGGTCGGACACAACAAGTAGAGGCCCGCGCCCTGGCGCGCGATGGAGGCATAGAGATCAGTCGGCAGAGCTTCGTTTTTGGTGACCAGTGAAAGGAGAGTATCCAGATGAGGACCTTTTCGACATTCGCCATCTGGATGCTGGCCATTCTGGGGCTGGCGGTGATGACCGTGGCACCGGCGACCGCGCAGTCGCTGAATGCCGCCGACATGGCCTTTGCCTTTGGCGGCAAGGCCACGACGCAGGCGCCAGGCGCGATGGCCGGGGACAGCGTCGCCATCGCTTCGGCCCGGGGGATGACCCAGGCCGAGATGCAGGACACCGAAGGTGCGTGAATCCAGATCCCGATCATGATCGGTCGGGTCGCCATCTCGGGCTTTACGCGTCATGGTCTGAACCAGACCATCAACCGCGGAATCCGGCCGGGTGCCATGGTCAGTACGCTGCGCAATCCGACCAGCATCAGGACGTTCACAAGCGGCCCCAACGCGGGCACAACCCGCTATATCGGGCCGCGGTCGACCGTTGTGGTGAACAGCCAAGGGCGTATCGTGTCGACTTGAGGACGGGGCCGCTGACATCTATACCCCCCCGGCCCGGCCGGGGGGATCACATCGGGAGAGACGGATGACAAACAAGGATTTCGGCGGGCCGCAAGCCATTCGCATGATCCTGGACAGGATGCCCGCGGGTCCGGCCGCCTTGCAGGATGACGGGCTGGCGGTGATCGCGCATCTGCGCGATGCCCCCGTGGCCGCGCTGGCCCGGCACCGGTTCACCCAGGCCGAGATCGACGCAATCACCGACCTGATGATGGCGCATTTCGAGGCTGGCGGCCTGGTTGCCGATACGGCCATCGACCATCTTGTCGCCCACAGCGTGCCGGAGTGACCGATGCGTTGCCCCCGCCCTGCCATTTCCGATCCTGCCTGAACCGCAAAGGTGTGCCGCATGCCTGATCTTCGTCTTGCCCTTTGCCTTGTAGCACTGCTGGCCGCAGCCCCCGCCAAGGCCGACATGTTCCCCGGCGATCACCTGAACGGGCAGCCGGTGGTGAACACATGGAAGGCGCTGCGCGATTTCCGGATCGTGAAACAGCAGCTGGATTATTCCTGCGGTGCGGCCAGCATGGCGACGATCCTGAACGAATTCTACGGCATGTCCGTGACGGAAGAGGATGTACTGACCCGGATGGGGGCGACGGATCGTTCCTCGTTCCAGCAGCTGGCGGATGTGGCGCCCGCCTATGGGGTCAGGGCAGGCGGGCTCATGCTGTCCTTCGACGACCTCAAACAGCTCAAGATCCCGGCCATCGCCTATGTGCAGTATCGTGGCGAGGATCATTTCACCGTCATTCGCGGCATCCGCCGTGACGGTGTGGTGCATGTGGCCGATCCGTCCTGGGGCAACCGGCAGCTGACGGCACACCAGTTCCGCCGCATGTGGGAGGCGCCCGATACCGACGGCATGCCGCGCGGGCGCATCCTGCTGCTGATCCCGCAGGACATGAGCCTGGCGCAGATCGACGAGACGTTTTTCACGCAGCCGCAGGGATGGTCCCTGTCGCTGCGGGCCATACCGCTGTCGCGGTAGGGCGAGGTAGCTGTTCCGCCTTTCGGTGACCGGGTTGGCACCGCAGGGCAGATCCCGTCCCGGCGGTTCGGGGCGGCCATGTGTGACAAGTAAAGGGAGTATGCCTGACATGACTATCATCACGAAACTTGCGACCAAGATGCTGGCTGTTCTCAGCATCGTGGCCATGATCGCATCACCGGCGGCGGCGCAATCGCTGAGCGCCTCGGACATGGCGTTTGCCTTTGGCGGCAAGGCGGCCGCGCCTGCCGCGGTCAGCAAGACCGCGCGCACGGTGGCCGAAGCGCCCGTTGCCATGGCATCGGCGCGGGGCATGACACCGGCCGAGATGCAGGAGACCGAGGGCGCCTTCTGGCCGGTGGTCTATGCGGCGGCCGTTTTCGGCACCCGCGCGGCGATGTGGGCCGCGCCGCGGATTGCGCCCAGCACCTTCCGCACCATCACGAACACCAGAAGCGCGCATACGATCATGGTGAACACGAGAACCAGCACGCATGTCTGCCAGGTGGCCTGTGGCACAGGCGCTGGCATCAACGGGGCACATGTGGGATGGGGTGCGGGTGGCCGCAACGGCATGGGGGCTGCGACGCATATATATCGCAATTCGCCGTGGCGCTTTAATCCGTGGTAAGGCTTGCGTTGAAAGGATGATCGGATGATCCGCGGTTTGTTCTCACGCTCTGATCACGAGGTTCGGGTCAAGCTGCTGCATCGGCCGTTTGGTGCGCCGGCGCTGGTCGGCTCATGGACATACGCGGATCGCTGGTTTGTCGAAAAGACCTTCAGCGGCGATACCCTGCTGCTGGGGGTCGAAAGCGACCGGGATACGCGGCGTGCGCTGGCCGTCCGGATGCGTGGCGATCTGGCGATCACGGCCGTTCCCGGCGGACTGTTCCGCGACCGGGTGCGCGAGATCATGGATTTTGACCAGCCATTGGCCGAGCTTGCCAAGGGACCCGCCTACGGCGTGTTCTGGACGATGGCGGCGGGGTTCGGCCCTGCGTTCCGCGCGCGGCTGACAGCGCTGGCCGAGGGGGCGGCACCGGGGGATACCTTTTCAAACCTGCTGCATGACAGGGATTTTCCGGGGCAGGATGGTCCGGACGTAGTGCTTTACCGGAACTATTTCGATGACGAGACCTGTTTGCGGCTGCGCCCGGCGCTGTGGGATGCCCTTCAGGAGGAGGCGCCGCGCGCGCTGCGCCTGGGCTGGATGCAGGTGGAACATGTCAGCTTTGACGGCGAGACCTATGACTTTGGGTCGCGCTTTACCCTGACGCGCGACAGGTAGGCTTTGCGGGCGCCGGTCCGCACGGGCCTTGCACATCAGAAAACGGCGCGCCCGTAGGCGCGCCGCAATCCTGTCTGCGATGGTCCGGGCCGGATCAGAGGGCTTTCTTCAGCGCCTCTGCCAGATCGGTGCGTTCCCAGCTGAAACCACCATCGGCATCGGGCTGGCGGCCGAAATGGCCATAGGCCGCGGTGCGCGCATAAATCGGTCGGTTCAATTGCAGATGGGTGCGGATCCCGCGCGGGGTCAGGTCCATGACCTTGGGGATCGCGGCCTCGATGGCGGCGGCGTCCACATCGCCAGTCCCATGGGTATCGACATAGATCGACAGGGGGCGCGCCACGCCGATGGCATAGCTCAGCTGGATCGTCGCACGATCCGCCAGGCCCGCGGCCACGATGTTCTTGGCCAGGTAGCGCGCGGCATAGGCGGCCGAACGGTCAACCTTCGTTGGATCCTTGCCGGAAAACGCGCCGCCGCCATGCGGGGCCGCGCCGCCATAGGTATCCACGATGATCTTGCGACCGGTCAGGCCCGCGTCACCATCAGGGCCGCCGATGACGAACTTGCCGGTGGGGTTCACATGCCAGACGGTATCGCTGGTCACCCAACCATCGGGAAGCACCTCGAGGATATAGGGCTCGACCACGGCGCGCACGTCGTCGCTGGTCATGCTTTCGTCCAGATGCTGCGTGGACAGCACGATCTGGGTCACGCCCACGGGCTTGCCGTTTTCATAGCGCACCGAAAGCTGCGATTTCGCATCCGGGCCAAGCGTCGGCTCGGCGCCCGATTTGCGCACCTCGGCCAGGCGACGCAGCATGGCATGGGCGAACTGGATCGGCGCGGGCATCAGCGCATCGGTTTCGTTCGTGGCATAGCCGAACATGATGCCCTGATCGCCGGCGCCTTCGTCCTTGGTGTCGCTGGAATTCACGCCCTGGGCGATATGGGCCGACTGCTCGTGCAGCAGGTTCGTGATCTCGCAGGTCGCGTGATGGAATTTTTCCTGTTCATAGCCGATGTCCTTGATGCAGGCACGGGCGATGTCGGGAATACGCTCCATGTATTCGGCCAGCTTGGCCTGGTCCGAAAGACCGACCTCGCCGCCGATCACGACGCGGTTCGTTGTGGCGAAGGTCTCGCAGGCGACGCGCGCTTCGGGCTCTTCGGCCAGGAATGCGTCCAGAACCGCGTCTGAAATGCGGTCGCAGACCTTGTCAGGGTGCCCTTCCGAGACGGACTCGGAGGTAAATACGTAATTCTGTCGTGACATGAAACGTGCTCCATTGGGTTCATCCCGTCACGCCAGGAAGCCGTTGTGACAGGGGTACTGCGTGGTTATGCGCCGTATGGCGGGGCGTCAATCGCTATTTGGCCCGTCGATACGGCAACTGGCGCAAGATCGACACCGCAAGCAACCCAAGGATGATCAAGCCGATCGGCAACTCGCCCCATCTTGCGTATATGGTCGGCGGCAAGGCCTGCGGCAAGGGCGCGTCAAGCCATCCGGCCGTGTCCAGCGGCAACGAGGCCGTGACACGCCCCAGCCCGTCGATCATCGCCGAGACGCCGGTATTGGCCACGCGCACCATGGGCAGGCCCTGCTCGATGGCCCGCAAGCGCGCCTGCGCCAGGTGTTGGTAGGGGCCGGAAAAGGTGCCGAACCAGGCATCATTGGTGATCTGCATCAGAAATTCGGGCCGGTCCGGCGCATCAAGGATCGCCTGGGGAAACACGGCCTCGTAGCAGATCAGCGGAAGCGCGCGCCCCAGGATGCCCAGATCCATCAGGCGCGGCCCTGCACCGGCTGAAAACCCGCCGCCACGCGACGCGGCCATGCCCTGGATGCCGAATTGCGACAGGACCTCGCCGAAGGGCATGTATTCGCCGAAGGGCACAAGGCGATGCTTGTCATAGATCGCCCGGATCGTGCCGCCGCCATCAAGATAGATCGCGGAATTATAGGTACGCTGCCCGATGAACCGCTGGATACCCAGCACCACGGGCACGCCATCCGCGGCAAGGGTGATCGCCTCAAGCTCGGGTTCCGCGTTCTCGAGGATCACGCTCAGCGCGGTTTCTGCCCAGATCACCAGGTCCGGGCGCGGATGCGCGGGATCCAGACCGGGCGCGGCAGTATAGCCGATCTGGCGCTGGAAAAAGACCGGGATCGCGGTGCGATCCCATTTCAGATGCTGCGGCGCGTTGGGCTGGATCAAGCGGATCACGGGGCGGTCCGGCATCTTGGCCGGATCGGCCTGCGCCGATGCCCCCTGCCCCATACTGCCCACAACCATGCCACCCGCAACCGTGCCCCCCCAGAGTGCCGCCGCGCAGACCATGGCAAGACTGCCCGCCCCCCACCAGCGCTGCCCCGGCAAGGCCAGGTTCGCAAGTCCCGCCGCCGCCAGCAGCGCCAGCAGGGTCAGACCGTGATGGCCGACCACCGAGGCGATATAGACAAGGGGCGTGTCGATCCAGACATGGCCGATCAGGGCCCAGGGAAACCCGGTCAGCACATAGGATCGCAGCAATTCGACCAGCGCGAAGGCCGCCACGAAGGCTATGGCCCGCCCGCCCAGCCTGCGCGTCGCAGCCGCCGCCCCGGCCCAGAACAGGGCAAGGCCCGCCGATATGCCGATCAGCGCAAAGGGCGCCATCCAGCCATGCCGCGCCACGTCGATCAGGAAGGGCTCGATGATCCAGAACAGCGCCAGGGCGAAATGCCCCGTGCCTGCCGCCAGCCCCAGAAAGGCCGCCTGGCGGATGTCGTCCGCCTTGCGGATCAGATGGAACAGAAGCGCAAGCCCAAGGATCGCGACGGGCCAGAGACCGAAAGGCGCCTGCCCCAGGGCCACGGCCAGGCCGCAGAATACGGCAAGCAACAGCCTGACGCGCCGCCCCGGCGCGCCGGGCTGCATCTCAGACGGCAACCGCATGTGGCAGTCGGACCCTCAGACGCTTGATGCGGCGGGGATCGGCATCCACCACCTCGAATTCGATCCCGGCAGGGTGTTGCACCACCTCGCCGCGCACGGGGACGCGGCCGGCCAGCATGAAGACAAGCCCGCCCAGGGTGTCGATCTCTTCCTCGTCCACATCCTCGTGTTCGGTCAGGGACTGCCCGATCTCGGCCTCGAACTCCTCGAGCGGGGTCTTGGACAGGGCAAGATACTGCCCCGGCTTTTCCACCGTCCAGAACTGATCCTCGTCGGTGTCATGTTCGTCCTCGATCTCGCCGATGACCTGCTCGATCAGGTCCTCGATCGTGACCAACCCGTCCACCCCGCCATATTCGTCGATGACCAGCGCCATGTGCTTGCGTTCGGATTGCATCTTCTGCAGCAGCACCCCGATCGACATCGAGGGCGGCACGTAAAGCAAGGGGCGCAGCATCTGCTTGAGAGAGAATTCGCCCGAGGCGCCGTTGAACCCGTGCTTGAGCGCGAAATCCTTCAGATGCAGCATGCCCAGCGGCGTATCCAGCGTGCCAGCATAGACCGGCAGGCGGGTCAGGCCGGTCTCGCGGAACAGCTCGACCAGTTCATCCATGGTGATCGTGTCGGGAACGGCGGTGATATCCGCCTTGGGAATCGCGACATCCTCGACGCGCATGCGGCGCAGGTTCAGGATATTGTGGACCTGCTGACGCTCTGGCGCAGAAGACAGCGCCCCCGCCCCATCGTCGTCCTCGCCGCTGTCCGCAGGGCTGAGCGCCCCGATGATACGGCGAAAGAAACCGCCCGATGACGTCTTGTCGGCCTCGGAATATGACAGCGCGCCCTGCGCTGCCTCCGTAGACCCGTCTATGCTGTCGCCCATCTTGCCTTTCCAGAATGCGGAAGCCACGGCTTCCTTGAAATACCTGTTCGCGGGCATGCGGCCCGCGGCGCTGCCCCTAATATGGGTCAGCCACCCCCAGTTTGCCAAGTATCGCCACCTCGATTGTCTCCATCAAAGTGGCATCCTTGTCACGAACGTGATCGTAGCCCAGCAAATGCAGGGTGCCATGCACCACCAGATGGGTCACGTGATCGGTCATCGCCTTGCCCGCCTCGGCGGCTTCCCGCGCACAGGTGTCATAGGCGATGGCAATATCGCCAAGGGCTATGCCCTCGTCATCCGCATCGAACGCGAAGGGATCGTCCTGCGGGGTGTCATCGGGCACGAAGGGCGACTCTCCGTCTTCATCAGCGGCCAGATCCTGTGCCGGCCAGCTGAGGACATTGGTCGGCGCGGGCTTGTCCCGAAATTCTGCATTGAGAATGGCGATGCGCGCATCGTCGCATCCCAGCAGGCTGATCATGTAGAGGTCGGGATCAAGGCCCAGATGCTCCAGCGTGGCGCGGGCCGCGGTCTCGGCCAGCGGCGCAAGCCCGGCATCGGCCCAGCGGTCGTCTTCGATCTGCGTATCGGTCAGCATGCGGCCTTGTCACGGTGGGGGCTGTCCGCCCCCACACCCCCGAGGATATTTTCGGCAAGAAGAAGCAGGTGCAGCGTCAGACCGCACCCTCCGCCTCATAGGCCTCGATGATGGCGGCCACAAGGGGATGGCGCACCACGTCCTTCGAGGTGAAGTAGTTGAAGCTGATCTTGTCGATGGACTTGAGCAGCCGTTCCGCATCCGCCAACCCCGAAGAGACGCCGCGCGGCAGGTCGATCTGGGTCCGGTCGCCGGTGATGACCATGCGCGAGCCCTCGCCCAGACGGGTCAGGAACATCTTCATCTGCATCGAGGTGGCGTTCTGCGCCTCGTCCAGCACCACGAAGGCGTTGCTGAGGGTGCGGCCGCGCATGAAGGCCAGCGGCGCGATCTCGATCCGCTTTTCCTCGATCAGCTTGGCGGTCTGCTTGCCGGGCAGGAAATCGTTCAGCGCGTCATAGAGCGGCTGCATGTAGGGAT
The DNA here is from genome assembly GCF_042678485.1 of Seohaeicola saemankumensis. NCBI lineage: Bacteria > Pseudomonadati > Pseudomonadota > Alphaproteobacteria > Rhodobacterales > Roseobacteraceae > Seohaeicola > Seohaeicola saemankumensis. The sequence goes on from NZ_JBHTKR010000003.1 coordinate 169,648, forward strand.
CGACCTTGTCCTTCATGTCACCGGGCAGATAGCCCAGCTTTTCGCCCGCCTCGACTGCGGGGCGGCTAAGGATGATGCGGTCGACCTGGCCGGTGATGAACATCGACACACCCGCGGCCACGGCCAGATAGGTCTTGCCGGTGCCGGCCGGGCCGATGCCGAAGCACAGCTCATGTTTGAAAAGGTTCTGCACATAGGCTTTCTGCGCCTCGGTGCGCGGTTCCACCAGCTTGCGGCGGGTCTTGATCTCGACCCGGCCCGAGCGGAACATTTCCAGCTGATCGCCAGCCTGCGCGCCGGTACCCTGTTCGGAACCACCCATGCGGATCTGCCGGTCGATATCGCCCTGCTCGAGTCCGCGTCCGGCCTCAAGCCGTTCATAAAGCGCATCCAGCACTTCGATCGCATTGGCGGTGGCAGTTTCCTCACCGAAGACGGCCAGCTGATTGCCGCGTCTCAGGATCTGCACCCCCAGTTTCTTTTCCAGCTCGGCCAGGTTGCGATCATATTCGCCACACAGGTCGATCAACAGACGGTTGTCGGGGAATTCGGCCAGACGTTCGATCTGGGTGGCGGCATCGAAGGGCGGGGGCAGCACTGTGATAGCCAAGCAGGTCTCCTTGCTGAGGCCGGGCCTGCGGAGGGCGGACCCTGTCACCTGGGTTGAATCGTGCCAAGTTGCGCGCCCGGGTGCAAGCGTCATGGTAAGCCAGGGGCCGGATCGGCACGAAAAAACACCGCAGAGCCGGGTCTGCGGTGTTTTATGCAGCTTTCGTGCCGTGGCTCAGAGCCGGTCGCCGAACTTCGAGCCGGACTTGAACGGGCCTGTGGCCACGCCCGGAGGGGCCGCGTTCGAGCAGACGGGCGCCCCGTCGGGCTGCAACCGCGCCGACAGATAGCCTTCGAGACCATCGTCGATGATCCAGTGATCGCACCCGGTCGGATCGACCCAGATCCCCGCCACAAGCTGGCTGAGGTGTTTGGAGTCCACGCCCTTGTCGCGCGATTTGTCCGGCCCCACGCTTTCACAGGCCGACAGTGCCGCCAGCGCGCCCAGCATCGCGATACCCTTGAGATATGTCATTCCCGATCTCCTCAGCGCAGGCAGATGATTTCGACGCGGCGATTCTGCGCCTTGCCGTCTGCGGTGGAATTGCTGGCGCGCGGCATCCGCTCGCCAAAGCCGCGCACATCGATCACATTGGCGCCGATCGATTGTGCGACCTGCGCCACCGCGTTGGCGCGGCGCTGGCTCAGGCGCATGTTGTATTCATCCGATGCGCGGCTGTCGGTATGCCCGTGAACCAGGTAGGCCCGCGCATTCGCCCCGCGGAAGAAAGCCTCGAGGCTCTGCCTGGCCTGGGGGTGGATCTGATGGCGATCGGTTGCAAAGAACTGATCCGTCGGCATCACGCCACAGATCTGTCCCCGGTGGCAGACCGGATTGCCCTTGCGGTCCAGGTGCGGCGACATGAAGCCCTCGGCCCCGTCATCCATGACCCAGTGTTCGCAGCCATCGGGATCGATCCAGATCGTGGGAACGTAGCGTTCGCCCTTGACGGTATTCTGCTGGGCCACCGCAGGTGCGGCGATGCCGGACAAGACCAGCGCCGATAAGGCCAGGCCGGCAAACGCCAAGCGTCTTGATTTCATTGCCATGCTGGAAGAGCCCCCATGTTTACTTGTTAAAGATTTCGCCCCTCAGGAGACCTGCAAAGGACGCACACACATTTTCGCTATCTTAGCAAAAACACGTCGATAGAAAAGAAAAATCCACAATATATTGTGTTGGGCTTTGCAACAGTGCCTAGAAAAGCCGGGGATTAATAACAAATCCCGACATTCGCTCTGCCGCGATCAACTGACGCGGTAGTTGGCATTTCGACATTCAACCAAACGGCCAGTACCAGGCAGGCAATCCGCCTTTCAGACCAGCACGCCGGACAGCGAATTGGTGCCGCTGCCGATGATTCTGACGCGCGCGATCTGGCCGGTCGGTTCGATCCCGCCCCGCACCGCATCTTCCACATGGACCGCATGCAGATATTCCGATTTTCCGACCATCTGCCCCTCGTGACGACCGGAGCGCTCGAACAGGACCGAGACCTCGCGCCCCACCATGCTGTCCTGAATGCGGCGCTGCTGCTCTGTCAAAAGCGCCTGCAGCCGGTAGAGCCGGTCGGTCTTGACCTCCTCGTCCAGCTGGGGACGCTCGGCGGCGGGGGTGCCGGGGCGGGTGGAATATTTGAACGAATAGGCCTGCCCGTATTCGACCGCGCGGATCAGCGCCAGCGTATCTTCGAAATCGGCCTCGGTCTCTTCGGGGAAGCCCACGATGAAATCGCCCGACAGCAGAATATCGGGACGCGCGGCCCGGATGCGTTCTATCAGACGCAGATACTGTTCCGCGGTATGGCTGCGGTTCATCCGCTTCAGGATCCGGTCGCTGCCCGATTGCACCGGCAGGTGCAGATAGGGCATCAGCTTGGCACAATCACCATGCGCCGCGATCAGGTCGTCTGACATGTCATTGGGATGCGAGGTGGTGAAGCGGATCCGCTCCAGCCCGTCGATCTCGGCCAGGGCGCGGATCAGCCGGGCCAGCGACCAGTCGCCGCCGTCGCCGCTGCCGTGATAGGCATTGACGTTCTGACCCAGCAGCGTGATCTCGCGCACGCCGCGCTCGACCAGGTCCCGCGCCTCTTCCAGGATGCGGGTCGCCGGGCGGCTGACCTCTGCCCCGCGGGTATAGGGCACCACGCAAAAGGCGCAGAACTTGTCGCAGCCTTCCTGCACGGTCAGAAAGGCCGTCGGCCCGCGCGCGGCCTTGGGCCGGTGGCGCAATGTCTCGAACTTGTCGTCCTCGGGGAAATCGGTATCCAGCGCCTTTTCGCCCGCCCGGGCCCGCGCCTCGAGCTGGGGCAGACGGTGATAGCTTTGCGGTCCCACCACAAGATCGACCAGAGGCTGGCGGCGCATGATCTCCTGGCCCTCGGCCTGGGCCACGCAGCCCGCGACACCGATCTTCAGATCGGGATTGGCAGCCTTGAGCGCCTTGAACCGGCCCAGTTCGGAATAGACCTTCTCGGCGGCCTTTTCACGGATATGGCAGGTGTTCAGCAGGATCATGTCCGCGTCGTCCGGCGTCTGGGTCTCGACATAGCCCTGCCCGCCCAGCGCCTCGGCCATGCGTTCGCTGTCATAGACATTCATCTGACAGCCATAGGTCTTGATATAGAGTTTGCGGGGCGCGCTCATGGGGGTATCCTGCCGGGATTGGTCCTGCTGGTCGAAACAAGGATGGTGCCTATACCAGAAAAGGGGTCCCTTGCAATGCGCCCGGATTTCGCGGACCTTGCGGGCGTTGGCAGGCAGATCAGGTTCGGGGCGATTTCACGACGATGCAATACGACAGTCTGAAGGATTTTCTGAACCGGTCGGGCAAGATCCTGGCAAAGGGTCCCGTGGCGCTGATCTTCGCCGAAGACGAGGTGGAACTGGCCTCGACCCTGCGCCATCATCTGACCTCGGGCTTTGGGGCGGTCCTTGTGTTCATGCCGGCAGAGCTGTCGCTGACCGAAGACCTGCAAGCCCAGGTGCACCGGATCGCCCTGGACACGGCTGCGCCCGATATGCTGACCGATACGGTCAACGCCCTGATCCGGGCCGCCCCTGGGACCTGGTTCTATTACTGCTACAATGCCGAATACCTGTTCTATCCGTTCTGCGAAAACCGCAGCGTGGCCGAGATGCTGACCTTCCACACAGAAGAGCGGCGCGATGCGATGCTGTGCTACGTGATCGACCTTTACGCCGGGGATCTTGACGCGCATCCATCCGCCGTCAGCCTCGAGGACGCGCATCTGGACAAGTCAGGCTATTACGCGCTGGCGCGCAACGATCCCGAAAACCACAACAATCCGCGTGAACGGCAGCTGGATTTCTACGGCGGTCTGCGCTGGCGCTACGAGGAACATGTGCCCGCGCCGCGCCGCAAGATCGACCGCATCGCCCTGTTTCGCGCCAAACCGGGGCTGGAACTGCGCGCCGATCACACCTTCAACGATCAGGAATACAACACCTACGCCTGCCCCTGGCATCACAACATCACGGCGGCGATCTGTTCGTTCCGCACCGCCAAGGCGCTGAAGGCCAATCCGGGATCGACATTCGATATCCACAGCTTCCACTGGCACAATTCGACGCCCTTCGAATGGCATTCGCGGCAACTGCTGGATCTGGGCCTGATGGAGCCGGGCCAGTGGTTCTGACGCGCGCCCCGCGCTAGACGGCGGCGTGATCGATGGGGCCCAGAATCGGCGGTTGCGCGTTCAGCACCTCGATGGAAAAACCCGACAGTCGTTTGTATTTCTCCGCATGGGCGGCCAGATCGGCGCGGGGGATGACGTCCTCGATATTATCGAAGACGCCACTACAGCGATCCTCGACCATCTGCATCACCGCATCGGGACCCGCGCCGCGATTGGCGCGCAGGATGCCCTCGGCGCGGGGGCGCATCTCGGCCTCGTAGGCCTCAAGCGCCGCGGGCGTCACGCCGTGATCGCGCAGGGCCGCACCCAGCTTGCGCGCGTCGATGATGGCCTGGCTCGCGCCGTTCGATCCCACCGGATAAGTCGCATGGGCGGCGTCCCCCATCAGGGTCACGCGCCCGTCGGTCCAGCGCGCCATCGGTTCGCGGTCCACCATCGGATATTCATAGATCGGCCCCGTGGCGGCGCGGATCATCGCCGGGCAGTCGATCCAGCCGAAATCCCAACCCTCGAACGCGGGCAGGAAATCCGCAGGGTCCGCGGGCTTGTTCCAGTCACCCTTGGCCATGGCCCGGCCCGGATCGACGCGCAGTTCCGCGATCCAGTTCATCTGCGCCAGACCCGTCTCGGGGTCGGTCGCGGAAATCGGATAGGACACGAAGCGCTGCGTGTCATGGCCCGCCAAGATCATCGCGGCCCCGCCCAGGAACGGCACGCCGGGGCTGGTGCCGCGCCACATGATGGCGCCGTTCCAGATCGGCTCGCCCTCGTCCGGCAACATCTGGTGCCGAATGGCCGAGCGAATTCCATCGGCGGCAATGACCAGATCGCCGTCCACGCGGCTCCCATCCGTCAGGATCAGCGCCGCGCCCGCTGCCCCGGTCTCGTAGCGCGCGACGCCGGCGCCGGTCACGACACAATCGGCCCCGGCGCGGACGCGCAGCTCCTCCAGCAGCATCATCTGCAACTGGCCGCGATGGATCGAATACTGCGGCCAGGTGTATCCGGCATATTGCCCGCGCGGTTCGGCCCAGATCTCAAGCCCGGTCTTGGTGTAGAACCCGTATTGCCGGGTACGCACGCCAATCGCGTCCAGCCGCGCCTCAAGACCCAGATCAAAGAGTTCGCGCACCGCGTTGGGCTGGATATTGATCCCCACACCCAGGGGCCGTATTTCACCCACGCGCTCATGGATACGGAAGGGAATGCCCAGCTGGTGCAATGTCAGCCCCATGGACAGGCCCGCTATCCCGGCCCCCGCGATCAGAACGGTCATCCCCGGCCCTCCCTGGCCTTGCATTTCTTCTTGCTGCAAATATCCCCCGCGGAGCGTCCCCACCCCGCGACAGGAACCGCCCTCAGATGTTTTCGGGCTGCGGCATCCCCAGCACGTGATAGCCGCCATCGACGCGGATGATCTCGCCGGTCGTGCAGGCCCCCGCGTCCGAGGCCAGATAGACCGCCGTGCCGCCCACCGCCTCGAGCGTGGCGTTGGAGCGCAGCGGCGCATTCATGTCGGTATGCTTGTAGGTCTTGCGCGCCCCGCCGATGGCCGCACCCGCCAGCGTCTTCATCGGGCCGGGGCTGATCGCGTTGACGCGGATGCCTTCGGGACCCAGATCGTTGGCCAGATAGCGCACGGCGGATTCCAGCGCGGCCTTGGCCACGCCCATCACGTTGTAGAACGGGGTCACGCGGTTCGATCCCTGATAGGTCAGGGTCAGGATGGTGCCGCCATTCCCGACCATCAGGGGATGCGCGCGGCGCGCCACCTCGATCAGCGAATAGCACGAGATATCCAGCGAATTGCGGAAGTTGGCGCGGCTGGTGTTCAGGAACCGCCCGGTCAGTTCGGTCTTGTCGGAAAACGCGATGGCATGGACGACGAAATCGATCGTCGGCCAGCGCGCGGCCAGACCTTCGAATGCCGCATCAAGGCTGGCGTCATCGGTCACGTCCACATCGACCATGAAGTCGGATCCGACGCTTTCGGCCAAGGGTTTCAGCCGCGAGCCGAAGGCCTCGCCCTGGTAGGTGAAGGCCAGCTCGGCCCCGGCCTCGCTCATCGCTTTTGCGATACCCCAGGCGATCGAGCGTTCATTGGCGACCCCCATGATCAGGCCGCGTTTACCCTGCATCAGTCCTGTCATGTCAGATCACCCGTGATATTTCGACAAAAGCATGGATCCGTTGGTGCCGCCAAAGCCGAAGCTGTTGGTCATCACCGTGTCCAGCCCGGCATTGTCGATGCGGGACATGGCGATCTCGCCCGCGTCGATGGCGGGGTCCAGCGTGGCCACGTTGATCGACGGCGCGATGAAGTCATGCTCCAGCATCAGCAGGCAATAGATCGCCTCCTGCGCGCCGGTGGCGCCCTGGCTGTGGCCGGTCATGGATTTGGTCGAACTGATCAGCGGCGTGTTGCCGCGGCCGAAGACGCGGCGCACGGCCTCGACCTCGCCCACGTCGCCCACGGGGGTGGATGTGCCATGCGCGTTAATATAGCCGACCCTGCGGTCCTTGTTCAGGCCCGCCAGCGCCAGGCGCATCGCGCGCTCGCCGCCCTCGCCCGAGGGGGCAACCATGTCATGCCCGTCCGATGTGGCGGCATAGCCGGTGACTTCCGCATAGATCTTCGCGCCGCGCGCCAGCGCGTGCTCCAGCTCCTCCAGCACAACGATGCCGCCGCCGCCCGCGATCACGAACCCGTCGCGATCCGCGTCGAAGGCGCGCGAGGCCAGTTCGGGCGTGTCGTTGTATTTGCTGCTCATCGCGCCCATCGCGTCGAACAGGCAGGACAGGGTCCAGTCCAGTTCCTCGCCACCGCCCGCGAACATCACGTCCTGCTTGCCCATCATGATCTGCTCGGCCGCGTTGCCGATGCAATGCAGGCTGGTCGAACAGGCCGAGGTGATCGAATAGTTGATGCCCTTGATCTTGTAGGCCGTGCTGAGGTTGGCCGAGATGGTCGAGGACATGCATTTCGGCACGGCGAATGGCCCGATCCGCTTGGGGCTGCCATTGGCCAGAACCGTCTGATGCGCCACCAGCATGGATGATGTGGAAGGCCCGCCGGACCCCGCCACCAGCCCGGTGCGTTCGTTGGAGATGTCGGCCTCGGTCAGGCCGGCGTCGGCAATGGCCTGTCCCATGGCGATATGGGCATAGGCGGCACCCGGCCCCATGAAGCGCAGGGTGCGCTTGTCCACGTGGTCGGCGATGTCCAGCTTGATATCACCCGCGATCTGGCTTCGGAAACCGTGCTCCTTCATCGCCTCGTTCGCGCGGATGCCAGAGCGGCCCGCTTGCAGTGCCTCAAGCACTTCCGAGGCATTGTTGCCGATGCTGGACACGATGCCCAGACCTGTGACGACGACGCGGCGCATGGACGCCCTCCCTTTTTCCCGTTCTGGCCTGTTTAGGACAGCAGTCTTTGAGGGGCAAGCGGTTAGGCGGTGTGGCGTCGCGTCGGATGGGCCGGGCTTCTCAGCTTTCGCTCAGCGCGACCTTCATGTCCTTGACCTGGTAGATGACCTCGCCATCGGCCTCGACGATGCCGTCGGCCACACCCATCGTCAGGCGGCGGGTCTGGATCGCCTTGGTGAAATCGACCTTGTAGGTCAGCATCTTGCGGTCGGGCCGCACCATGCCGGTCAGCTTGACCTCGCCCACGCCCAGCGCATAGCCGCGCCCCTGCCAGCCGCGCCAGCCCAGGTTGAAGCCGGTCAGCTGCCACAGCCCGTCAAGGCCAAGGCAGCCCGGCATGATCGGGTTGCCGGGGAAGTGGCAGGAAAAGAACCACAGGTCCGGATGGATGTCGAATTCGGCGACCACATGCCCCTTGCCATGGGCGCCGCCATCCTCGGAAATCTCGGTGATGCGGTCCATCATCAGCATCGGCGGTTCGGGAAGCTGGGCATTGCCGGGGCCGAACAGCTCGCCGCGGGCGCATTTCAGCAGGTCTTCCTTGTCGAAACGGTTCGGATACTGGGCCATCGCGGCGCGGTCCTTTTCTGGTCTGTGGCGTCTTTGTCACTGCAATCAGTCTGCCCCGTCTAGCACCCGCTTGACGCCCCATGCAAGCCTGCCCGCGGCATCCGGCCCACCCCGCCCCTGCCGGGCAATGGAGGGGCCTGCCTGTTTGCAATTGAATTTTTCCCGCCACGGGCTTTATAAGGGGGAAGAGATTGGAACGGATGACAATGACCAAGCTGACGACACCTGAGGCGTGCAGCCACCAGACCCAGCAGGCACAGACCCGTGGCGCCACCTGGCTGGGGACGGCCGGGCTGCGCCCGACGCGCCAGCGCGTCGCGCTTGCGGCGCTTCTTGTGGGCGATGGCGAGCATCGGCATGTCACGGCGGAAAGCCTGTTCGCCGCGGCCCAGGACGGGGGCGAGCGTGTCTCGCTTGCCACCGTGTACAACACCCTGCGCGCCTTCTGCGAGGCCGGGCTGATGCATGAGATCACGGTCGACGGCACGAAAAGCTATTTTGACACGAACACCCATGATCATCCGCATTTCTACTGGGAAGACAGCGGCACGCTGACCGATGCCCCAAGCGACGAGCTTGAGATCCTGCGTATTCCCAACGCGCCCGAAGGCGCCGAGATCGCGGCGGTCGACGTCGTGATCCGCCTGCGTCGCAAGTAACCTTGCATATGGATTGAACGACAGCGCGCGCCCTGCCACAGTGCAAGGCGCTGTGCTGTCACGACCAAGGGAAAGACCACGCCATGAAAGCGATCACCTATTCCGCCTTCGGCGCTGCTGCCGATGTGCTGCGCCTGACCGATCTGGCAACACCCGATCCCGCACCGGGCGAGGTGCTGGTGCGCCTGACCCATTCCGGCGTGAACCCTTCGGATGTGAAGGCCCGCGCCGGATCGCGGCCGGGTGTGACAAAACCGCCCTTTCCGGTGATCGTGCCGCATTCGGACGGTGCCGGCGTGATCGAGGCGGTGGGCCAAGGCGTGGAAAAGGCGCGCATCGGCCAGCGCGTCTGGATCTGGAACGGACAATGGCGCCGCCCCTTTGGCACCGCGGCCGAGATGATCGCCCTGCCCGCCGCGCAGGCCGTCGCCCTGCCCGAGGCCATGACCAATGCCGAGGGTGCGACCATGGGCATTCCGGGGCTGACTGCGGCGCATTGCGTCTTCGGGGGCGGCCAGGTGAGCGGTCAGACGCTGCTGATCTCAGGCGGCGCCGGCGCGGTGGGCCATGATGCGGTGCAACTGGCGCGCTGGGGCGGTGCGCGGGTGATCGCGACCGCCTCGGCGTCCGATTTCGACCGTGTCCGGGCGGCCGGGGCCGAGACGGTTCTGGATTACCGCGACCCCGACCTTGCGGCAAAGGTACTTGAGCTGACGGGCGGACGCGGCGTGGACCGCGCCGTCGAGGTGGAGTTCGGTCGCAACGCGGCGATGCTGGCCCAGGCCGTGGCGGAAAACGGCACTGTGGCGGCTTATGGATCGGCGCTGGACATGAACCCGGTCCTGCCTTTCGGCGCCTATCTGTTCCGCGCGATCACCATCGATGTGGTGCTGATCTACCTGCTGCCCGATGCCCAGCGCAGCACCGCGATCGGCCTGCTGCACCGCGCCCACGGGGCCGGGGCCCTGACGCCTGCGATCCATGCGCGCTTTGCTCTGGCCGATTGCGCCGCCGCGCATGTCTCGGTCGAGGCGGGCCGCCGGTCAGGCGCCGTGTTGCTGGAGATTCCCTGACGCACCGTGGCTAAACCGGGGCTAAACCGGGACTGAAGAGGGGGCTGCCGCCCCCCGTCCCTGCGGGCCCCCCCCGCGGATATTTCGGGCAAGAAGAAGCTCAGCCCATCCTGCCGGGCGCGACACGTTCGCGATTGGCCGCAAGCCCGTCCTGAAACCCGGCAGCATCGCCGTAATCGACGAATTGCGCGTAATAGGCGTGCGGCGCGCCCACCCGGGCCGCGTGCTTGATCGGGCACCAATATGCCTCGGTCCTGCCTGCGATTTCCTGCACATAGCCGATCAGCCCGTTGCAATAGCCGCAATAGATACAGTTGAGTTTCTGCAGCGCGTTCAGATAGGCCAAGTGATGGCGGTCGATGCGGATGAAATCGGCGCGGCGCACGGGCTGGATGCGATAGATCGGAAAGCAGACCCGCTGATAGATCGTGACCATGAGGTCGAGCAGCGCGAAGGGGATGATCAGGCTGTAGATCACGGGCGCGCAGAGCACCACCATCGGCCGGGTGCCACGCAGGAAATCCGACAGGCGCACGCGGAATTCGCGCTGGCGGCGGCGGGCCTCCTCGTCAAAAATGATGCGCCCGTTTTCCAGCCGGTAGCGAAAATCCTCGCTGCGGCGCTCGAACTCGGCCTCAAGCTGGTCCTGAAGGTCGCGGATGCGATCGAGAAGTGCGTCGACGGGGCTGGTCATGGCATGCCTCCCGGGCTGCTGGCTGCCCCCATCATAGGAAAGGCGCGGGGCAAATCCACCCCGCGCCCTTCGGCGTCCCGGCCTGGCGGGTCCCGCTCAGGCGATGGCGACCAGTTCGATCGCAAAGGTCAGGTCGCGCCCGGCCAGCGGATGGTTGGCATCCAGCGTCACCTCGGTCTCGGTCACTTCGACCACGGTCACGGGCATCGCCTGGCCCTGCGGCGTCTGGACCTGCAACTGCGTGCCCAGGTCCAGCGGGATGTGATCGGGGATCTCGGCGCGTGGCACGGCCTGGCGCGCGTTCGGGTCGGGCTGGCCATAGGCCTCGTCGGCGGGCACTTCGACGACTTTCTTGTCGCCGATGCTCATGCCGGACAGGGCGGTATCGAGGCCGGGGATGATCTGGCCGGACCCCACAACGAATTCCAGGGGATCGCGCCCTTCCGAGCTGTCGAAGGTGGAGCCGTCCGACAGGGTGCCGGTGTAGTGAATACGGACGGTATCGCCCGGTTTGACCTGCGTCATGATTGTTCCATTTCTGCTTGGGAAAGATGAATGATCGAGGCCGTTTCGCCTTTGGCGCGAACGGGTGCTCGGGTTGACGCGCCCAAGGCTACAGAGGCGGGGCGGAATTTGCAAACCGGCCGCGGGATCAGGGCATTCCATGCTCATTAACTCTTTTCCCCTACGCGTCGCCGTGCCAGTCTTGGCGCAAAAAGGACGTTGCCGACAGATGATCACGACCTGCATATTCGACGCCTACGGGACATTGTTCGACGTGGCCGCGGCAGCGCGCCAGGTGGCCGCGGAACCGGGCCGCGAGGATTTCGCCAATCACTGGCCCGCGATCTCGGAAAAATGGCGCCAGAAACAACTGCAATACAGCTGGTTGCGCGCCATCACCGGCGATCACACCGATTTCTGGACTGTCACCCAGGACGGGCTGGACTGGGCGCTTGAGGCGCAGGGGCTGGCGGGCGACACAGCGTTGCGCGACCGTCTGCTGGCGCTTTACTGGCAACTCAGCGCCTTTCCCGAGGTGCCCGCCATGCTGACGGACCTCAAGGCTGCGGGAATGAACACGGCGATCCTGTCAAACGGCAGCCCCGAGATGCTGTCGGGTGCGGTGCAATCCGCCGGCTTGAGCGAATTGCTGGATGATGTGCTGTCCGTCGAATCGGTGGGGATCTTCAAGCCGGCGCCGCAGGTCTATGACATGGTAATCCAGCGCTTCGGCTGCGCCAAGTCGCATGTGCTGTTCGTGTCGTCGAACGGCTGGGATGCCGGGGCCGCCGCGGCCTATGGGTTCGAAACCGCATGGGTCAACCGCGCGGGCGACCCGGTGGATCGCTTGCCGGGCCGACCGCATCACGTGCTGAAGGATCTGACGGCGATCCCCGCACTGGTGACCCGCTGATGCCGCGTTTTTCAACGTCGGACGGCTTGTCGCTGCATTACGAGGATGAAGGCGCGGGCCTGCCGGTGCTGTGCCTGTCGGGACTGACGCGCAATGCGCGCGATTTCGACTTTGTGGCCCCGCATCTTGGCGGCGTGCGCCTGATCAGGCTTGACTATCGCGGGCGCGGGCAATCGGACCGGTCGCCCGATCCGCTGAGCTATACCGTGCCGCGCGAGGCGCTGGACGTGCTGGAGCTGCTGGATCATCTGAAGCTGGACAAGGCCGCGATCATCGGCACATCGCGCGGGGGGCTGATCGCCATGGTGCTGGCCGCCATGGCCAAGCACCGGCTGCTGGGCGTGGCGCTGAACGACATCGGGCCAGAGCTGGACCCTGCCGGGCTCGATGTGATCATGGGCTACCTGGGCCGCGATCCCGATGCCGCGACATTTGACGATCTGGCAGCGCAGCGCGCCGCGGCAATGGCGGCAAAATTCCCCGGCGTCGCCCTGGAACGCTGGCGCCAGGAAGTGACCCACACCCATGTGGAAACACCCCAAGGCGTCAGGATCAACTATGACCCCGGCCTGCGCGATGCCGTAATCGCCGCCGGGGCCAAGGGCGCACCCGACCTGTGGCCGCTATTCGATGCGCTGGCCCCGCTACCTTGCGCGGTGATCCATGGCATGAATTCGGACCTGCTGAGCGCCGCCACCGTGGCGCGGATGGCGGACCGGATGCCCGGCCTGATCGTGGCCGATGTACCCGACCGCGCGCATATCCCCTTTCTTGACGAACCGCAGGCGCTTGCGGCGCTGCATCGCTGGCTGGAGCAGATGACATGAATATCGAGATGATCCGCGCCGCGGCAGACCGCCTCAAGGGCCATGCGCGGGTGACCCCGCTGCTGTCTTCGCCCTTCATAGATCACCTGGCCGGGCGTCGGGTCTTCATCAAGGCGGAATGTCTGCAACATACCGGCAGCTTCAAGTATCGCGGCGGCTACTCCGCCGTGTCGGCCCTGCCCGAGGATCTGCGCGCGCGCGGTGTGATCGCCTTTTCATCGGGCAATCACGCACAGGGCGTGGCGCTGGCGGCAACCCAGCATGGGGTGCCGTCGGTGATCATCATGCCATCCGATGCGCCGCGCCTGAAGATCGAGAATACCCGCGCGCTGGGGGCCGAGGTCGTGCTTTATGATCGCGCGACCGAGGATCGCGACGCCATCGGCGAACGCATGTCGCAAGAGCGCGGCCTGACCCTGATCAAGCCATTCGACGAGCCGCAGGTCATCGCGGGCCAGGGCACCACGGGGCTTGAGATCGCGGAACAGGCGCGGGCCGAAGGTATCGACACGGCCGATGTTCTGGTGTGTTGTGGCGGTGGCGGCTTGACGTCGGGCATCGCGCTGGCGCTGGAGGCAGAGGCCCCCGGCCTGCGCGCGCGCCCCGTCGAGCCCAAGGATTTCGACGATACCACACGGTCGCTGGCCGCGGGTTCGATCCAGCGCAATGCCAGCATGACCGGCAGCATCTGCGATGCGATCGTCACACCCAGCCCCGGCAGGCTGACCTTTCCGATCATGCAGCGGCTGTGCGGTCCGGGTCTTGTGGTGACCGATCAGGAAGCGCTGCGCGCCATGGCGCAGGCCTTTCTGCGCTTCAAGATCGTGCTGGAACCGGGCGGTGCAGTGGCGCTGGCTGCGGCCCTCAACCGGCGCGACCAGATCGAGGGCGATGCCGTGATCGTGGTGGCCTCGGGCGGGAATGTGGATCTGGAGATGTATGAAGAGGCGCTCAATACCCTCAAGCCGTGACAGGGTCACGCCTGTCGTAATTTAATTGACAGAGTAAACTATTTTTGCTTCCCTCGTCTGGCGAACAGGGGGGCATCACATGCGTACACAGGTCTGCATCATCGGCGGGGGGCCATCGGGCCTGCTGCTGTCACAACTGCTGCACAATGCAGGCATCGACACGGTGGTTCTGGAACGCCAGACCCGCGATTACGTTCTCAGCCGCATCCGCGCGGGCGTGCTGGAATGGGGCAGCGTCGAGATGCTGCGCAAGGCGGGCGTGGGCGCGCGCATGGACAAGGAAGGCTTCGTGCATGGCGGCACCTATCTTGCCGCGCGCAACCGGGGCTTTCGCGTGGCCTTTGACGAACTGGTGGGCAAGCAGGTCATGGTCTATGGCCAGACCGAGGTGACGCGCGATCTCTATGCTGCGCGCGACAAGGCCGGCGGCGTGGTCATCCACGAGGCGGCAGGCGTCAAGCCGCACGGGCTGGAAACAGACAAGCCCTATGTGACCTATCTCAAGGATGGCAAGGTCCACCGGATCGATTGCGATTTCGTGGCTGGCTGCGACGGGTTCCACGGCCCCTGCCGCAAGGAAATTCCCGCCGATGTGCTGCGCGAATACGAACGTGTCTATCCCTTCGGCTGGCTGGGCATCCTGTCGGAAACCCCGCCCGTCAGTCACGAACTGATCTATGCCAACCATGAACGGGGTTTCGCGCTGTGTTCGATGCGCAATGCCAACCTCAGCCGCTATTACGTGCAATGCCCGCTGACCGACTCGGTCGATCAATGGTCCGATCAGGCCTTCTGGGACGAGCTGCGCCGCCGCATCCCGGCCGATGCCGCCGAAAGCCTTGTGACCGGCCCGTCGATCGAGAAATCCATCGCGCCGCTGCGGTCCTTCGTGGCCGAACCGATGCGCTGGGGGCGGCTATTCCTTGTTGGGGATGCCGCGCATATCGTGCCGCCCACAGGGGCCAAGGGGCTGAACCTGGCCATCGGCGATGTGCATTACCTGCATGAAGGTCTGATCCAGTATTACCAGGGCGATAACGAAGGCGTGCAGAAATATTCCGAACGCGCCCTGGCGCGCGTCTGGAAATCGGAAAGATTTTCCTGGTCGCTGACCACCATGCTACACCGGTTCCCGAACCAGTCGGCATTCGAGCAGCGCATGCAGGAGGCCGAGCTGGACTACCTGGAAACCTCTGCCGCGGCGCAGCGCGTCATGGCCGAAAATTATGTAGGATTGCCATACTGATGCGTATCGCCGACCTCGGAGACCTGAAAGTCCATTACCGTATCGACGGCAACCCCGATGGGCGGCCCGTTGTCTTTGCAAACTCGCTGGGCACCGATCTGCGGCTGTGGGACCAGGTGCTGCCGCTGCTGCCGCAGGGGCTGAAATACATCCGCTATGACAAGCGCGGCCATGGCCTGACCGAACTGACACCCGCACCCTATTCCATGGGCACGCTGGTGCGCGATGCGGAACGGCTGATGGATCACCTTGCGGTCAAGGATGCGCTTTTCGTGGGCCTGTCCATCGGCGGCATGATCGCGCAGGGCCTTGCGGTCAAGCGGATGGACCTGGTGCGCGCCATGGTGCTGTCCAACACGGGCGCCAGGATCGGCCAGCCCGCGATGTGGGATGACCGGATCGCCGCCGTGAGGGCCGGCGGGATCGAGGCGCTGGCGGACAGTATCATGGAGCGCTGGTTTTCCGCCCCGTTCCGCAAGACCGATCAATTCCATGCCTGGCGCAACATGCTGGTACGCCAGCCCGCCGAAGGTTACATGGGCTGTTCGGCCGCCATTTCGGGGACGGATTTCTACACGCCCACCAGTGGCCTGCGCCTGCCCACCCTGGGCATTGCCGGGTCCGACGATGGATCGACCCCGCCCGATCTGGTGCGCGAGACCGTCGACCTGATCCCCGGATCGCAATTCCATCTGATCCGCAAGGCGGGCCATCTGCCTTGCGTCGAACAGCCCGAAGAATACGCAACCGTATTGACAAGGTTCATGCAGGACGTGGGCCATGTCTGAGCGTTTCGACAAGGGCATGAAGGTGCGCCGCAAGGTCCTGGGTGACGCCCATGTGGACCGGGCGGAACGGGCCAAGACCCCGTTTGACGAACCGTTCCAGACGCTGATCACCGAAGGGGCATGGGGCACGGTCTGGGCGTCCGACGGGATATCGCTGCGGGAACGCTCGATGCTGACGCTGGCGCTGCTGGCCGCGACCGGCAACTTCGAGGAAATCCCGATGCATATCCGCGCGACCATTCGCACCGGCGCCAGCAAGCAGGATGTGCTGGAGGCATTTCAGCATGTCGCGATCTATGCCGGTGTGCCGCGCGCCAATCACGCGCTGAAACTGGCCAAGGCCACCTATGCCGAGATGGAGGCAGATGATGAAAGACATGACCGATAACGGCCCTTTGATCCCGCGCCAGCGGGACATGCACCCGGTGCCCTATGATCCGGACTACAAGACATCCGTCCCGCGCTCGCCGAAATGGCCGCTGCTGTCGATGGAAAGCACCCCGTCAGAGGAAACAGGCCCGCGTTTCGGGAATTCCCTGCTGGGGCCGCTGGACAACAACCTGATCCTGAACTTCTCCAAGGATGGCAGCCCCGCGATCGGCGAGCGCATCCTGATGCATGGCCGCGTTCTGGATGAAAACGCGCGCCCCGTGCCACATACGCTGGTCGAGATCTGGCAGGCCAATGCAGGCGGGCGCTATCGTCATGTCAAGGACAACTACCTTGCCCCGCTCGATCCGAATTTCGGCGGCTGCGGGCGCACGATCACCGATGCGGAAGGGCGCTATCAATTTCTGACGATCCGGCCCGGTGCCTATCCCTGGCCCAACCGCGCCAATGACTGGCGACCGATGCATATCCATATTTCGGTCTTCGGGCACAGCTTCGGGCAGCGCCTGATCACGCAGATGTATTTCGAAGGCGATCCCCTGATCGACCGCTGCCCCATCGCGGCGACGATCAAGAACCGCAGCCAGCTTGACCGCCTGGTGGCGCCGCTGGACATGGCGCGCGCAAGGCCGCTGGATTTTCTGGCCTACAAGTTCGACATCGTGCTGCGCGGCCGCCGCCAGACCATGTTCGAAAACCGACTGGAAGGGATGTAAGCCATGGTGCAACCGCTTGATACGCTGATCGAAACCCCTTCGCAGACCGCAGGGCCATATGTTCACATCGGCTGCATTCCGACCTTTGCGGGGCTGCCCGGCGTCTATCCGCAGGATCTGGGCCTGTCCCCCATCGCGCCGGGCGCCAAGGGCCAGATCATCACCATCACCGGCGCCGTGATCGACGGCACCGGCTGGGCGCTGCGCGATGCGATGATGGAAAGCTGGCAACCGGATGCGGCGGGGCTTTTTGCGGGCCAGGAGGGTGCCGATCCTGCCGTCAGCGGCTTCTGCCGCTTTGCCGCCGACAAGGACAGCGGGCTGTTTACCCTGACCACCGTGAAACCTGGCCCCGTGCCCCAGCGTGGCGGCGCGACGCAGGCGCCGCATATCAGCCTCTGGGTGGTGGCGCGGGGGATCAACATCGGGCTGTCCACCCGCATCTATTTCGAGGATGAGGATAACAGCACAGATTCGCTGCTGGCGCGCATCGAACAGCGTCCGCGTGTGGATACACTGATTGCAAAGAAGACCGGCGAGGGCCAGTATCGTTTCGACATCCGCCTTCAGGGCGATCATGAAACGGTATTTCTGGATATCTGAATGGCTGATTTTCTTCTGATCCACGGATCGTGCCACGGCGCGTGGTGCTGGCGTGACCTGATCCCGGAACTTGTGGCGCGCGGCCATACTGCCCGCGCCATCGACCTGCCGGGGCACGGGCAGGACGCGACCCCCTACCAGGAGGTCACGCTGGAAGGCTACGCCCGCGCGATCGTTGACGCGATCGACACGCCCGTCACGCTGGTAGGCCATTCCATGGCGGGCTTTCCCATCTCGCTGGCCGCCGAAATGGCCCCGGACAAGATCGACCGGCTGATTTATCTATGTGCCTATGCCGCGCAGGACGGTCGCAGCCTGGTCGAGATGCGCGCCGAAGCGCCGCGCCAGCCCATGGCCGATGCCGCGATCAGGACCGAGGATGGCCTGGCCTTTCGCGTCGACCTGTCGAAGGCGCCCGCGCTGTTCTACAATGATTGCCCGGCCGAGGCGGTGGACTATGCACTGCCGCGCCTGTGCATCCAGGCGATCAGGCCGCAGGCCACGCCGATCCGGCTGACCGATGCCTATGCCAGCGTGAAGCGCAGCTATATCCGCTGCGACGATGACCGCACGATCCCGCCCGAATACCAGCGCACGATGACCGAAGGCTGGCCCGCGCAGGATGTCCATGCCATGCCGACAGGGCATTCGCCCTTCTTCGCCGATCCGGCCGGGCTGGCCGATCTGCTGACCCAAATCGCAAAGGGCTGATCCATGGCCGCATCGGTGTTCGACAGCCCGCTCTACAGCCGCTTGTTCCCCTCGGGCGAGGTCGGCAAACTGTTCACCGACAGCGCCGAGGTGCGCGCCATGCTGCTGGTCGAAGGGGCGCTTGCAAAGGCGCAGGGTGCGCTTGGCGTGATCCCGGAAACCGCCGCCGCCTACATCCACCGCGCCGCGATGGAGGTGCAGATCGACCCTGCCGCCCTAGCCGCGCCCACCGGGCAGAACGGCGTCTCGGTCCCCGGTCTCGTCGCTGCCTTTCGCACCGCGATGGAGGCACCCGAACACGCGCAATACGCCCATTGGGGCGCCACATCGCAGGATATCATCGACACCGGGCTGATGCTGCGGCTGCGGCAGATGCTGTCCCTGCAACAGGACATGCTGACCGATACCGTCAGGGCGCTGGGGCAACTGGCCGCCGATCACGCGACAACCCCGATGGCCGCGCGGACATATGGGCAGCATGCAACGCCCACCAGCTTTGGCGCGACCCTTGCCCATTGGGGCGCGCCCCTTCTTGACCTGCTGGCCGAACTGCCCGCCTTGCGGCAATCCTGCCTCTGGGTCTCGCTCTCGGGGGCGGCGGGCACCTCTGCAGCCCTTGGGCCAAAAGCGCAGGAGACACGCGCGGCGCTGGCACGGGCGCTGAACCTGCATGACCCGGCGCGCAGCTGGCACAGCGACCGTGGCCCGATCCTGCGGCTGGCCGATTGGCAGACGCGCCTTGCGCTGGCCCTTGGCAAGATGGCCGAAGACCTGCTGCTGCTGACCCAGACAGGAATCGCAGAGGTCTCGCTCGGTGCCGCGGGCGCTTCCTCGACCATGCCGCAGAAACAGAACCCGGTGCTGCCCTCGGCCATGGCCGCCAGTGCGCGGCAGGTCGCGGGGCTGAACGCCACGCTGCAAGGGGCTGCACTGCACCGGCTGGACCGGGACGGAGCCACATGGTTCACCGAATGGCTGACCCTGCCGCAGATCTGCCTTGCGACCACCGCCACGCTTATCCATGCCCAGAGCCTGTCACACAGCCTGAAGCCCATCCCGGCACAGATGCTGGCCGCCATGATAGATGGTCAGAACCTGATCCACGCCGAAGCACTCAGCTTCGTGCTGGCCCAGAACCTTCCCCGGCCCGAAGCGCAGGCCGCGATCAAGTCCCTGTGCCGACAGGCGGGCGATACCGGCGCGGATCTGGCCGCGCTGGCGATACAGGCCTATCCCGATCTGGATCTTGCCCCGGTCTTCGACCCGGCCGCGCAGATGGGCCATGCCCCGACCGAGGCACGCCGCTTTGCCGCTGCGGCCAAGGCACTGTAACCCGCGATTTCTTCTTGCTTCAAATATCCGGAAAGCGCCGCGGCAACGGGCAGGACAGGCGTTATTTTCGCCCTGTGTAGAATTGCCAGAGCCAGATCAGCAGCAGCGATCCCAGGATGGCGCCGACCAGACCCGCGCCAATGCCCATCACCGCCAGAAGCGTGCGCAGCACCAGCCCGCCGATCAGCGCGCCCACCATGCCGATGACGATTGTGGTGACGATATCCGCCTCGACCCGCATCAGCCGCGTGGCGATGAACCCCGCCGCAGCCCCGACGATCAACAACCAGATCACACCCATCATGCCCCTCCCTACCGTTTGCGCCAATGGGTCGGCACCA
Source organism: Seohaeicola saemankumensis (assembly GCF_042678485.1). Lineage (NCBI taxonomy): Bacteria > Pseudomonadati > Pseudomonadota > Alphaproteobacteria > Rhodobacterales > Roseobacteraceae > Seohaeicola > Seohaeicola saemankumensis. The sequence continues at coordinate 189,683 of NZ_JBHTKR010000003.1, forward strand.
GGATCAGCGCGCCGACCGAGGACAGGATCGCATCGACGCCGGGGCTACCGATGCTCAATCCGAACATGATCCGCACAAAGTAGAACAGGAAAGCCCCGCCGACGCAAATGATGATGGATTGCAGGATTCCGTTGCGGGTAAAGCCGGTCTTTTCCGAGACGTAGCCCACGATCCCCGCAATCACCACCGTACCGATCAGCATGGGAAACATGACACTCTCCTGTTAAAGCCGCGCACCCTTGGGCAGGGGCATCCCCCGCAGAAACTCTGCCGCATCCTGCGCCCCGCGCCCGGCGCGTTGCAAGCGCAAAAGCTGCACGGCACCGGTTCCGCAGGCCACCGTCAGGGCATCGTCCAGCACCTCGCCGGGCGTGCCCTCACCTTTGGCCAGACGCGAGGCCAGAAGCTTGATCCGCTGGCCGTCATGTTGGGTCCAAGCACCCGGAAAGGGTGACAGCCCCCGGATCAGGCGATCCACATCGGCGGCGGGGCGGGTCCAGTCCACGGCCGCTTCGGTCTTGTCGATCTTGCTGGCATAGGTCACGCCCGCGGCGGGCTGCGCCTCTGGCGTCAGCCGGTCCAGCCGCGCCAGCGCATCGACGATCAGGCGCGCGCCCATCTGCGACAGCCGGTCATGCAGTTGGCCCGTGGTCTCTTCGGGTCCGATCGGGGTGGCCTCGCGCAGCAGCACGGGGCCGGTATCCAGCCCCGCTTCCATCTGCATGATGCAGATGCCGGTCTCGGCATCGCCCGCCATGATCGCGCGGTGGATCGGGGCCGCGCCGCGCCAGCGCGGGAGCAGGCTGGCGTGGATGTTCAGACAGCCGTGTTCGGGGGCATCAAGCACCGCCTGTGGCAGGATCAGCCCGTAGGCCACGACCACGGCCAGATCGGCGTCAAGCGCGGCAAAATCCGCCTGTGCCTGTGCGTCGCGCAGGCTGACCGGATGGCGCACCGGCAGGCCCAGCTCGATGGCGCGCTGATGCACGGGGGTGGGCGTTTCCTTCTTGCCGCGACCCGCCGGGCGTGGCGGCTGGCAATAGACGGCGGCGATGTCGTGGCCCGCCTTCACCAGCGCATCCAGCACCGGCACCGAAAACGCGGGCGTGCCCATGAAGACGAGTCTCATGCTGTCCGCCTCATGCCAGTTTCCTTGCACGGCGGATCAGCATGTCGCGTTTCACCTTGGACAGGTGGTCAAAATACATCCGGCCTGCCAGATGGTCGATCTGGTGCTGCACGGATGTGGCCCAAAGGCCCACGAAATCACGCTCTTCGATCGCGCCCTGTTCGTTCAGAAACCGCACCAGCACCGCGCGGGGGCGGCTGATCCGGGCCGAAACGCCGGGCAGGTTGGGGCTGGCCTCATCGTGTTCGCGCAGCTGGACCGAGGCATGGACGACCTCGGGGTTGGCCATCCGCACCGCCTGGCCACGTTTCTCCGAGGCATCGACCACCGCAAGGCGCAGCATCACGCCGATCTGGGGCGCGGCAAGGCCCACGCCCGGCATCGCCTCCATCGTGTCGATCATGTCGGTCCAGATCGCGCGGATCTCGTCGGTCACCTCGGCCACATCGGCGGCAGGGGTCCGCAGGCGCGCATCGGGCCAGGGGATGCAGCGCCGGGCGGTCACGCGGGGCGCACCGGGAAGCTGACGGAATAGGCGGCCTCGACCACGCGCCGCGCCTCGTCGGACAGCCGGTCGAAGGTCACGATCCCGTCCAGATGATCCAGCTCATGCTGGGCGCAGCGCGCCGCGAACCCGTCGAGTTCCACCTCTTGGGCGCGTCCGTCAAGGTCATTGAACCGCAGGGTGATGCGTTCGGGGCGCATCACCTCGGCCAGTACGCCGGGGATCGACAGGCACCCCTCGCTGCCGGGCGCCATGCCGTCGGAGGACAGGATTTCGGGGTTGATGCACACCATCGGGGTCATATCGCCTTCCTTCCAGCCGCAATCCATCACGAAAAGCCGCTTCATCACACCCACCTGCGGCGCGGCCAGACCGCGTCCGGGGGCGGTATACATTGTTTCGAACATGTCGCGCACCAGATCGCCCAGATCTTCGCCGGGCTGCACCGGATCGCAGAGGCTGGACAGGCGCGCATCGGGCCAGCGCAGGATCGGCAGCAGGCTCACACCCGCGCCCGTTCACGCTTGAGCTTCTGCATCCGTCGGGTGATCAACTGACGGCGCAGCGGCTTGAGGTAGTCGATGAACAGCTTGCCATCCAGATGGTCGATCTCATGCTGCACGCAGGTGGCCCAGAGGCCGGCAAAATCTTCTTGCTGCTCATGCCCGTTGCGGTCGATCCAGCGCACGCTGACCTCGGCCGGGCGCTCGACCTCGCCATATTGCTCGGGGATCGACAGGCAGCCTTCCTCGTAGACGCTGCGCTCGTCCGAGGATGCGATGATCTCGGGGTTGAACATGATCAGCGGGCGCGGCGCCTCGCCCTCGGCCTTGACGCAATCCAGCACGATCAGCCGGGTGTTTACACCCACCTGCGGCGCGGCCAGCCCGATACCTGGCGCGTCATACATGGTTTCCAGCATGTCATCGGCCAGGCGGCGCAGATCATCGCTCAGGTCCGGCACGGGGGCCGAGACCTTCTTCAGGCGCGGGTCGGGATGGATCAGGATCGGGCGTTTTGTCATGCAGCACGAGATAGGACAGCGGCCCTTGCGGTGCAATGGTGCAAAACAGCCCGCCGGGCGCAAAATTGCCCGTTGCAGCCGCCCAGCCACCGGGTAGGCTGCGCCCAAACAGGAGATGCAGATGAGCTTTGACACCCCGATCAACCGTTTCGGCACCCATTCCACCAAATGGGACATGATGGAAAAACTCTATGGCGTGCCGGCCTCTGATGGGATTCCGATGTGGGTCGCAGACATGGATTTCCGCGCCCCCGACTGCATTCAGGACGCGGTGGCGCGGATGCATGATCACGGCGTCTTTGGCTATTACGGCGATGATGCCGCCTATCGTGCGGCCATCTGCTGGTGGATGCAGACGCGCCACGGCTGGCAGGTGCAGCCTGAATGGATCTTCAGCACCCATGGCCTGGTCAATGGCACCGCCATGTGCGTCGATACCTATACGCAACCCGGAGACGGGGTGGTGCTGTTCACACCTGTCTATCACGCCTTCGCCAGGGTCATCAAAGCCAACGGGCGGCGGGTGATCGAATGCCCGCTGGTCAATACTGCCGGGCGCTACGAGATGGATTTCGATGCCTATGATGCCCAGATGGACGGCAGCGCCAGGATGGTGATCCTGTGCTCGCCGCATAATCCGGGCGGGCGTGTCTGGACGCGGGCCGAGTTGCAGGCCGTCGCCGATTTCGCCAAGCGGCACGACCTGATCCTGGTCTCGGACGAGATCCATCACGATCTGGTCTTTCCCGGCGTCACCCATACGGCCATGGCCAATGTGGACGCGGGCATCGCGGACCGGCTGATCATGATGGCCGCCACGACCAAGACCTTCAACATCGCGGGCAGCCATACCGGCAACGTGATCATCCCCGATCCGGCCCTGCGTGCAAGGTTCGAAGGGCGGATGATGGCCCTGGGTCTGTCGCCCAATTCCTTTGGCCTGTTCATGGCCACCGCCGCCTATTCGCCCGAAGGTGCGGCCTGGGTCGATGATCTGATGATCTATCTGGACGGAAACCGGCAGCTGTTCGACGCGGGCATCAACGCCATACCGGGGCTGTCTTCCATGCCGCTGGAGGCGACTTACCTCGCATGGGTCGATTTCGCGGGAACGGGGATGGAGCCTGCGGAATTCACGGCCCGCGTGGAAAAGGGCGCGCATATCGCGGTCAATCACGGGCCGACCTTCGGCAAGGGGGGCGAGACCTTCCTGCGGTTCAACCTGGCAACGCCACGCGCCCTGGTGGAACAAGCGGTGGAGCGGATGCAGAAGGCCTTTGCCGATCTTCAGTGACCGCAGCCCAGGACCGGGCCGTGTGCACCGCCCGGTTCGGTCGCTTTTTGTCATGATCCGCTGTTTATGATCCGGGCTTTTTCGCTCCGGCTGGCCCGTTTGGATGGCCCGCCTTGCTAGCGTGACTGGGTGGGTTCAGTCCCGTGCGATCAACGCCACGGGTGCCGCCTCATCGCGCGCAAAATCCAGCGCTGCATGATCTGCAACCAGGGTGCTGCGCTTGAAATCGAACCACATCTCATCCTCGCGCGCTTCCGATGCGACGATCAGGCAATGCGACAGGTGCCGCCCGCCATCGTAAAGGTCGACCAGTCCGCGCAGATGGGGGGCATCGTCCAGATCCATCGCGAAACCGCCATTCCAGACCCGCAAGACCGGATAGGTCTTGCCGTCAACGTCGATCCGCAAGCGGCTCTTGCGCTTTTGCGCCAGCTTGCGCGCGGCCGCCAGACCGTCGCGCAATTCCCTGGATAGAAACGTCGTCATGGCATCCCCCTTACCATTCCTGACCCCAAGATGAGGCCTGGTTGAAAATCGTCAAGTAAAGCTTTGACGACACTTCGTTTCCAGCCTGTTACCACGATGACGATTCATTCATTTTTTCAGGAAATCCGGCCTGCTCGGGCCAATCGGCACCATGGGTTTCGCGCGCGAAACCCGGGGCGCTGCGGCGCAGGGGTGACAGGTCACCCCGGTCAGGACCCCGGTCAGGGGCCGATAGGCGCGCCCTCACGCAGCTTGCCCGCGACAAGGCGGATCGATTCGGGACATGCCGCGATCCTTGCCGATGTGCGCTGATGCAGGGCGGATGCGCGATCCACCGGGTTATCGTCCGGGGCGATCTGGCCTAATGTGCCCGTTCACTGAAGGAGATTGACAGATGGGCCACCTGGTCAACGGCAAATGGCATGACACCTGGTACGACACCAGCAGCACGGATGGCGCGTTCAAGCGCAGCACGGCGGGGTTTCGCAACTGGGTCACGCCAGACGGCAGCGCGGGCCCTTCGGGAACCGGCGGCTTCAAGGCCGAAAGTGGCCGCTATCACCTCTATGTCTCGTTGGCCTGTCCCTGGGCGCATCGCACGCTGATCTTTCGGGCGCTGAAAGGTCTGACCGATCATATCGATGTGTCGGTGGTGCATCCCGACATGCTGAACGATGGCTGGACCTTCGCCACGGATTATCCCGGTGCCACGGGCGACCGCCTGTTCGGCCTGCCTTTCTTGCGTGACATCTATACCCGCACCGATCCCGAGGTCTCGGGACGGGTGACGGTGCCGATCCTTTATGACACACAGCGCGAAACCATCGTGTCGAACGAGAGTTCGGAAATCATCCGCATGTTCAATTCCGCATTCGACGGTCTGACCGGCAACCGGGATGATTACTGGCCCGAAGCCCTGCGGGACGGTATCGAAAAGGTCAACGCCCGCGTCTATGACAGCTTCAACAACGGCGTCTACAAGGCCGGGTTCGCCACCACGCAAGGCGCCTATGACGCGGCGGTGGTTCCGCTGTTCGAGACGCTGGACTGGCTGGAAGGCCATCTGACCGCCAACCGCTACCTGATGGGCGACCGGATGACCGAGGCGGACTGGCGGCTGTTTCCCACGCTGGTGCGGTTCGATCCCGTCTATCACCTGCATTTCAAGTGCAACCGCAAGCGGATCGTGGATTACCCGAACCTCTGGGCCTATACGCGGGAACTGTACCAGGTGCCGGGTGTCGCCGAGACAGTGAACCTGGATCATATCGTGCGGCACTATCATTACAGCCACGAGACGATAAACCCCTACAGGATCATTCCGATCAACCCGATCATGGATTTCCTCGCGCCCCACCGGCGCGGTTAATCAAATCCGCACCCCACGAGCGCGGCTGAGTACCCGGATCAGCCGGCCTTGCAGTAGTGGCACACCATCGCCGCCAGATCTTCGGGCGGGGTGCTGCTTTGCAGAAAGGCGCATGCGTTGGGGCTGTGCAGGAAGATCGAGCCGTCCGAAAAGAAGGTTGTGTTCGTCACGAAGATCACCTGCGCCGCGGGACGGCGATAGCTGGAATAGTCCGCTATGGCCAGGGCGCTGCCTTCTTGCAGGACCAGATCCAGCACGATCATGTCCACCGGCAGCGCGCGCAGCAGTTCGAAGGCTGCGGATTGACCGTGTACCAGATGCACCTGCGCGCCCTGCCGTTCCATGTGACGTTTCCAGAGCCGCCCGAGATCCGGGTCAGGCTCGACTATCAAGACGATCATTCTTTCCTCATCCGGTCACCAGGATCCGCCGTACCCTGGGGTGCCGGGTTGTCATGTCTTCCCGGCTTGTGCCGACTGTCATGATCCTCAAAACCTAACAAAGTGTTAACGATTGCGAAGGATTTGTTAACTTCGCAAACAGGTCGGCGAAGCCTTGCTGTCCGGCTTGCGCTTTGGGCGCGAATCCGCTTGATGGGCCGCATGCGAAAGCCGCCAATGACCCAGACTCACACCGACCCGACACAGGATGCCGCCCTGCCCCGGCCCAGTGGCGCCCTGCGTGATCATGGAGGCGGGCTTGACGGGGCGGTGGCCTGTTTCGGCGGGGCGCGGGCGGAATGGATCGACCTGTCCACCGGCATCAACCCCTGCCCTTGGCCGGTTGCGCGCGTCGATCTGCCCGACAGCGCATGGACCGCGCTGCCGGATCGCGGCGCGGCGCGGGCGCTGGAAGATGCGGCGCGCAAACTGTGGCAGGTGCCGGACGGCATGGGCATCCTTGCCGCCCCCGGTGCATCGGCGTTGATCGCCCGGATCCCGGGCCTTGCCAATGCGGGGCGCGTCCACATCCCGCAGCCGACCTATAACGAACATGCCGCCGCCTTTGCCCTGCATGGCTGGGATATCCGTCCGCAGGCCGACGGGCCGCATCAGGCGCGGGTCATCGTGCATCCGAACAACCCGGACGGTCGATGGTATGGTCCGGCCGACCTGGCGGATGCGCCACTGGTCGTGGTGGATGAAAGCTTTTGCGATGTGGCGCCAGACCGATCCTTGCTGCCGCATCTGCCGCGCGAGGGCGCGATCATCCTAAAGAGTTTCGGCAAGTTCTGGGGTTTGGCGGGCTTGCGCCTTGGCTTTGCCATCGGAGATCCCGCACTGCTGGCGCGGCTGGCCGAGGGGCTGGGGCCCTGGCCGGTTTCCGGCCCCGCACTGGCCATCGGGGCGGCGGCGCTGGCCGACCGGGACTGGGCCAGGGCCACGCGGGCGCGATTGGCGGCGGATTCGGGGCGGCTTGACGCGCTGATGCGCCGTGCGGGCGCGACAGCAGAGGGCGGAACGGACCTGTTTCGTCTTTATGCCGTGGATGACGCGGAAACCTGGCAAGCGCGGCTGGCAGCCGCGCGGATCTGGAGCCGGATCTTTCCGTGGTCCCGCACACTGATCCGCCTTGGTCTGCCCGCACCCGCAGATTGGGCGCGGATCGAGGGCGCGCTGTGACCCTGATCCTGGCGATGCTGCTGGATGCCTGGGCCGGCGAGCCGCGGTGGCTGTGGTCGCGCCTGCCGCATCCGGCGGTGCTGATGGGGCGGCTGATCGGTTGGGCCGATGCACGTTTCAACCAGGGCGCTGCGCGGCGGATCAAGGGCCTGGCGGTGATGACCGTGCTGGGCCTGGGCGCGCTGGCGCTGGGGGCGGCGCTGGCGTCTTTGGGCACGGTGGTCGAGGTGATCGTGGCCGCGATCCTGATCGCGCAGCGCAGCCTTGTGGAGCATGTGCAGGCCGTGGCAGAGGGGCTGCGGCACGGCCTGCCCGAAGGCCGCCGCGCCGTGGCGATGATCGTCAGCCGCGATACCGGCGCGATGGACGAAAGCGCCGTGGCCCGCGCGGCGATCGAATCCGCCGCCGAGAACATGTCGGATGGGGTGGTCGCGCCGCTGTTCTGGTTCGCGGTCGCCGGGCTGCCGGGCTTGCTGCTTTACAAGATCACCAACACCGCCGACAGCATGATCGGCTATCGCACGCCACGGCATGAAGCCTTCGGATGGGCAGCGGCGCGGTTCGACGATCTGCTGAACCTGCTGCCCGCGCGGGGCACTGCGGCCCTGATCGCGCTGACGCAGGGTGGCTTGCGCGACTGGCGCGGGATCGTGGCCGATGCGCGGCTGCACCGCTCGCCCAACGCGGGCTGGCCCGAGGCGGCAATGGCCCGCGCGCTGGGAATCGCACTTTCCGGGCCGCGCGCCTATGACGGGCAGATGCAGGCGTTTCCCTTCGTGAATGCCGCCGGCCGCAAACCCCTGCTGGCGCAGGATATCACGGGCGCGGTGCGGGTTCTCTGGGCGGTCTGGGCGGCGGTTTTCTGCCTTGCCGTGGTGCTGGCGTTCTTGTGATCGTCACCGGGTGCGCGGGCTGCTAGGGTCGGGCGGTTGTTATCCATTTCAAGGTGTCCCATGCCCAAGACCGCCCTTCCCCTTGCCGCAATTTTCCTGTCGCTCTGCGCTATGCCGGGCTTTGCCCAATGTGGCGGGAACTTCGCCGGTTTCGTCGCGGGCCTGAAAGCCGAGGCGCAGGCGAAAGGCCATGGCGCCGATAGCGTGACGCGGTTCTTCGCCCCCGTCAGGCAGGACCCGGCAGTGCTTGCCGCCGACCGGCGGCAGGGTGTGTTCGCGCTGGATTTCACGACATTCTCGCGTCGCCTGATCAGCCAGCAGCGGCTGGATACGGGGCTTGCGAAAGCGCGGGAATGGGATGCGGTCTTTGACCGGGCCGAGGCCGAATACGGCGTGCCGCGCGGCCTGTTGCTGGCCTTCTGGGCTTTCGAGACCGATTACGGCGCCTTCCAGGGCGATTTCAACACGGTCAACGCGCTGGTCACACTGGCCCATGATTGCCGCCGCCCCGACCTGTTCCGCCCGCAGATCTTTCATGCGCTGACCCTGTTCGAGGCGGGCGACCTGGACCCCGCCTCCACCACCGGGGCCTGGGCAGGCGAGATCGGCATGGTGCAGATGCTGCCGGGCGACATCCTGGAGAATGGCGTTGATGGTGACGGGGACGGGCATGTGCTGCTGAAGACATCCGTGCCGGATGCGCTGCTGTCCGGGGCGAAGATGCTGGCGCATTTCGGCTGGCGCAGGGGCGAGCCATGGTTGCAGGAGGTGACGGTGCCCGCCGACATGGACTGGTCGCAAAGCGGGATCGCCACGGCGTTGCCGGTGGCGGAGTGGCAGGCGATGGGCGTGCGGCCAAGGGCGGGCGACTGGGCCGCAGATCTGCCCGCCAGCCTGGTCCTGCCGCAGGGCCACAAGGGGCCGGCGTTCCTGGCCTATCCGAATTTCAGCCTGCTGTTCGAATGGAACCAGAGCTTTACCTATGTGCTGACGGCGGCCTATTTCGCCACGCGGCTGTCGGGCGCGCCGGTCTTTGCCCCCGGCAATCCAGATGCCGGGCTGGATCAGGACGGCATGAAGCGGTTGCAGGAAAAGCTGGCGGCGCGCGGCCATGACGTGGGCGCGGTGGACGGTATCCTGGGCGCGGGCACCCGGGCCGCGGTGCGCGCGGAACAGGCGCGCCTTGGCCTGCCCGCCGATGCCTGGCCCACGGCGGCGCTTCTGTCGCGGCTGTGACGCCGCAGAGGCAAGGTCTTTTTCGAGTATTTGGGGAACGATGAAGGGGCGCGGGCGGGCTTTGGCGGGCCGGATCAGGCCACGAGGGCCTCGGCCTTTTTCAGATCGACCGAGACCAGCTGACTGACGCCCTGTTCCTGCATGGTGACGCCAAACAGCCGATCCATCCGCGCCATGGTCACCGCATGGTGGGTGATGATCAGGAAGCGGGTGTCGGTGCGGCGGCACATCTCGTCCAGCAGGTCGCAGAAACGGGTGACGTTGGCGTCATCCAGCGGTGCGTCGACCTCGTCCAGCACGCAGATCGGGGCGGGGTTCGCCAGGAACACGGCGAAGATGAGCGCCAGCGCCGTAAGGGTCTGTTCGCCGCCCGAGAGCAGGCTGAGTGTCGAGAGTTTCTTGCCCGGCGGCTGGCACATGATCTCGAGCCCCGCCTCAAGCGGGTCATCGCTTTCGACCAGCACCAGATCGGCCTCGCCGCCGCCGAAGAGGTGTTTGAAGAGCAGGGCGAAGTTGCTGTTGACCTGTTCGAAGGCAGTCAGCAGACGTTCGCGCCCTTCGCGGTTGAGGCTGGCGATGCCGGTACGCAGGGTCTTGATCGCCTCTTCCAGATCGGCCTTTTCGCGGGCGAGATTGTCATGTTCCGTCTGCACTTCGGCGGCGTCTTCCTCGGCGCGCAGGTTGACGGCGCCCAGCGCGTCGCGCTGCCGCTTGAGGCGGTTCACATCGGCCTCGATCGCGTCCGAGGCGGGCATGGCGTCGGGATCGGCCCCAAGGCTTTCCAGCAATTGGGCCGGGGTGGTTTCCTGATCCTCGCTGATGCGCTCGGCGGCATAGGCCACGGTTTCGCGGGCGGCGTCAGTTCGGGCCTCGGCGCGGGCGCGGGCTTCGCGCGCCTCGGAGGCGGCGCGTTCGGCGTCGCGTTCGGCCTGTTCGGCGGCGCGCAGGGCGGTTTCGGCCTCGGCCAGGGTATCGGCGGCGTGGCGGCGGCGCGCCTCGGCTGTGTCGATGGCGCTGGTCAGTTCCGCGCGTTTGGCGGCGATTTCCTCGGGCGCGGCGCTGGCTTCCTTGAGTTCGGCCGCCGAATCCTGCTTGCGCTGCACCAGTTCGGCGCTGCGGGTTTCGGCGGTCTGCAGCCGGTGGCGCCAGCCGGAAAGTTCCTTGGTCACTTCCTGGGTACGGCGGGTCCGGGCCTCGCCTTCGCGGCGGACCTCGTCATGGGTGGAGCGGCGCGTCATCATGGTGATGCGCGCGGCCTCGACCGTCATGCGCAGGTCTTCCATCCCGGCGCGGGCGCTATCCAGATCCTCGAGCCCGGCCACGGCGCGCTCTGCCTCGGCGACCTGGGTGCGGGCGGCCATCGCCTCTTCCTCGTGGCGGGTGACCGCAAGGCCCAGCGATTCAAGCCGCGAGGCGGCAAGGTTGCGATCGGCCTCGGCGCGGCTGAGGGCGCGGTTCGCCTCGTTGACCTTGGCGTCGGCGGCGCGGCGTGCGCCGCGCGCGGCCTGATCGGCGGCGGTCAGATCGGCCAGGCGCGCGGCCAGGCTTTCATGCGCGGCGCGGGCGGCATCGGCGCGGGCGGTGGCGCGTTCCATCTGCTGCTTGAGTTCTTCCAGCCGGTTGAGCTGTTGCAGGCGCAGGGCGGCAGCCGAGGGCGCATCTTCAGCCCAGGCGCGGAACCCGTCCCAGCGCCAAAGGTCGCCTTCAAGGCTGACAAGGCGCTGACCGGGTTTCAGAAGCGGCTGAAAGCGCGGGCCATCGTCGGGATCGACCAGACCGATCTGGCCCATGCGCCGCACCAGCACGTCGGGAACCGAGACATGGTTGGTCAGCGCCGTAACGCCCTTGGGCAAAGGCTGGGGGTCTGCATAGGCGGGCAGCGAGGTCCAGCCCGAGGGGCCGTCGGCCTCGACCTCCGGGGCGCGCAGATCATCGGCGAGTGCCGCACCCAACGCCTTTTCGAAACCCTGTTCGACTTGCAGCCGGTCCATGATCTGCCCGCCCTCGGCGGTGTCACGCTGCACCAGCCGGGCCAGGGCCGTCACCTCGGCGCGCAGGGCGTTCAACTCTCCCTCGGCGGCGGAGCGTTCGGCGCGCACATCGGCTTCGCGTTCCTGGGTCTGGGCGCGGGCGGCTTCGGCCGCCAGCAGGGTTTCATCAGCGCGCTTGGCCAGATCGACGGCGGCGACCTCTTGCGCCTGGGCCTCTTCATAGGCGGCGATGGCCTTGTCGAGCGCGCCTTTGGACGCCTCTACCGCGTCGCGGGCGCGGGCCGCTTCGGCCTCGCTGCGGGCGCGGGTCTTGAGGCTGTCTTCCAGCAGGCGATGCGCGGATTGGTGGCGCGCGGCAAGGCGGGCCACATCCTCGGTCAGTTGGGACAGATCCGCCTCGCGCTGTTGCAGCACTTCGGCAGCTTCGCGGGCGGCGGCGGCGGCGGCCTCGAGCTTGGCGGCGTGGCCTTCGCCCGCGCGTGCCAGTTCACGCGATTCCCATTCCAGACGCGCGATGGTGTCGCCTGCATCGCGGTTCAGACCGGCCTCGCGTTCGATGTCGCGGGTCAGCTGTTCGATCCGGGCTTTCAGCGTCTCGATGGTCTGGCGGGCGCGGGTTTCCTGATCGGTCAGGGTATCGCGCTGCACTTGCAGCCGTTGCAGGACGGCGCTTGCGATCGCCTCTTCCTCACGCAGGGGGGGCAGGGCATCGTCACGCGCCACGCGCGCCTTGCCAGCGGCGCGGGCGGCGCTTTCGGCCTGTGCGGCGGCAGTCGTGCGGGCGCGCAGATCATCCTCGGCGGTGGCGCGGGCACTGTCGGCTTCCTTCCAGCGGCGATAGAGCAACAGACCTTCGGCGCGGCGCAGCTCATCCCCGATGGCGCGATACCGTTGCGCCTGCCGCGCCTGCCGTTCCAGCTGCGCCAATTGCGCGGCCAGCTGTTCCAGCACGTCATCGACGCGCAGCAGATTTGCTTCGGCGGCGTTCAGCTTCAGTTCGGCCTCATGGCGGCGCTGATAAAGACCCGAGATTCCAGCCGCTTCTTCCAGAATGCGGCGGCGATTCTTGGGCTTGGCGTTGATCAGTTCCGAGATCTGGCCCTGCCGTACCAGCGCGGGCGAATGCGCGCCGGTCGAGGCATCGGCAAAGAGCATCTGCACGTCGCGCGCGCGCACATCCTTGGTGTTGACCTTATAGGCGCTGCCCGCATCGCGGGTGATGCGGCGGGTGATTTCCAGCGCGTCATTGTCGTTGAACCCGGCGGGCGCCAGCCGTTCGGCATTGTCCAGCACCAGCGTCACTTCGGCGAAGTTGCGCGCCGGACGGGTAGCGGCCCCGGCGAAGATCACGTCTTCCATCCCGCCGCCACGCATGGCCGAGGCGCGGTTTTCGCCCATGACCCAGCGCAGCGCCTCAAGCAGGTTGGACTTGCCGCACCCATTCGGACCGACCACGCCGGTCAGCCCGTCCCGGATCAGCAGATCGGTCGGATCGACGAAGCTTTTGAAGCCGGTCAGTCTGAGCTTGGTGAAACGCACGCGCTGCCCTTCGATTCCAGTGGTGATGGAAATTTGGCGGGCATGGGGGGCACGAGTCAACGGATTTGCACCGGATATGGGGATTTCTGCCAAGTTATCCCCAATATATTGGGTGAACCCGGCAATTTCAGAGGCTGCGCGCCGGCGCAATGACGACGTTGACAGGGGGCTGTGCCCTGCGTCACGCTGCAATCTGACATATGCTGAAAGGCCATGACCATGCGCTTGCCTGCCCGACTGCTTTATTTCGTCCTGCCGCTGGGGGCCGGTCCGGCGCTGGCGCATCACCCGCTGGCCGGTCTGCCAATGGAAACGGGGGCGCAGGGCCTGCTGTCCGGTCTGGCGCATCCGGTGCTTGGGTTCGATCATCTGTTTTTCGTCCTGGCCGCCGGGGTTGCCGCGCGGCTGGCCGGTCGGGGGCTGACCGGACCGCTGGCCTATGTGGCCGCGATGCTGGCGGGCTGTGCGCTGGCCCTGACGGGTGTCGCGCTGCCGCTGGTCGAGGGGGTCATTGCCGCGTCGCTTGTGGTGCTGGGCGGGCTGATCCTGTCGGGCAGGGCCTTGTCGGCAAGGCTGATCCTGCCGGTGATCACGGGCTTCGGCCTGTTTCATGGCGCGGCCTTTGCAACAGGCATTGCCGGGGCCGAGGCCAGCGTGCCCCCGGCGGTGTTCACGGGCTACCTGCTGGGGCTTGGTGTGGTGCAATATGCGCTGGCGCTGATGGCAGGGCTTTTGGCGGGCTGGGCCGGTGGCGCGGGTGCGCTGCGTCCACGATTGGCCGGGGCCATGGTGGCCGGCGTCGGGCTTTTTCTGACCCTTGAGGCGATGGAGGGGCCGCTAGTTGCGGTGATCACGGGCTTTGCGGGCTGAGGCGACAGCGATGCAGATCCGGCCTGGCGATCCGCGCGAACCGGGGGCGCTGGCCTGCTTGCAGGCCAGCCATGCCTTGATGGAAAGCCTGTTTCCACCAGAGGACAATCATTACCTGTCCGTCGATGCCCTGCGGGTGCCCGGGATTTCCTTCTTCGTGGCCGAAGACGGCGCGCGGATCCTGGGCACGGTCGCGCTGGCGGACAAGGGTGCCTATGGCGAGGTGAAATCAATGTTCGTCGCACCCGAGGCGCGCGGGCGCGGGGTGGCGCGGGCGCTGCTGGCCCATATCGAAGGCGTCGCACGACGCAAGGGGCTGGCGATGCTGCGTCTTGAAACCGGCAATCTGCTGGAGGCCGCCATCACGCTATACACCGCGCAGGGCTTTGCCCCCTGCGGGGCTTTTGGCGAATACGCGGTCAATGGCACAAGCGTCTTCATGGAGAAGTCACTTGGATGAGGGGGCCACGACTGGTTCCCCGCGCAGAGTGGCGCCGACCGAGGACATGCGCGCCATCCTGTCGCTGCTGACGCTGGCCTTTGCCCATATGGAGGGGCGGATCGATCCGCCGTCATCGCTGGACCGCATGGGGGCGGCCGAGCTGGCGCAGCAGGCGACGAAGGCAGAGCTTTGGGTGATCGAGGATCAGACCGGCCCGCTGGCCTGCATGATCCTGACCCCGCAGCCCGAGACGCTATACCTGGGCAAGCTGGCCGTCGCCCTTGCGGCGCGGGGTCAGGGGCTGGCGCGGCGCATGATCGACACTGCGGTTGACCGGGCGCGGGCGCTTGGCCTGCCCTCGATCAGTTTGCAGACACGGATCGAGCTGCTGGAGAACCACGCGACCTTTGCCGCACTGGGCTTCGAGATGACGGGCAGCACCGCGCATCCCGGTTATGACCGGCCCACATCGCTGAGTTTCCGGCGCATGGTCTGACCGGGCTTCAGCAATCCAATATGCCAAGGATCAACGCCTGATCGCCGCGCACCTCGCGCACCGCGCAACCGCTGACCTGTTCCATCGCCTTTGCCGCGCGCGCGCCGATAGGCCCCATCCGGGGGGCATATTGCGGGTTGATGCGCACGGCCTCTGCCAGCCGCCCCTTGACGCGGACCGCGAAAACGCTGCCCTCAACCTCGACCCGGGTGGGTTCGATCCCCATGAAATGCGGGCTGCCGCCATCGCAGGCCGCGAGGATCAGAAGAAAAGCAGGGAAAAGAACCATGGGGCGCATCATGTCACCATCTGCACAGAGATTGGTTAACAAAGGCTGAACCGGCAAGGCGACAGCGGCTTTGGCGCAGGAACCGCCCTTTCCTTTTGCAAGCCGCCGCGCCCTGTGCATTCTGGCATGAACCAAAGCCCGAGGGAGACCCGTGATGATTCAGGCCGTTGCCATCCTGCTGATCTGCCAATTGCTGGGAGAGACCCTGGCGCGGGGGCTGGCGCTGCCGATACCCGGCCCGGTCCTGGGCATGGCGCTGCTGCTGGCGGGGTGCCTGCTGTCGTTGCGGCTGGCGGAACGGGTCATGCCCACGGCGCAGGGGTTGCTGGCGCATCTGTCGCTGCTGTTCGTGCCGGCGGGTGTCGGTGTGATCAGCCATCTGGGCGTTCTGGGCAGTTCCGGCCCGGCCTTGCTGTTGGTGCTGGTCGCCAGCACGGCGCTGTCGCTTATCGTTGGCGTTCTGGTCTTCGTGGGCGTGGCCCATCTGACCGGCGACACAGCCCATCCCGAGGAGCAGCAGCCATGACACCCCTGCCCCTGCCCGAGATCTGGTCATACCTGAGCCGCGAACCGCTGCTGTGGTTGACGGCCACGCTGGTCGCCTATCTGGTCGGGGATGCGCTGTCGCGCAAGGCGGCGCGTCATCCGCTGATCAATCCGGTTCTGGTCGCAATGGTGCTGCTGGGCGGGTTGCTGTGGATGACAGGCACGCCCTACGGCACCTATTTCGAAGGCGCGCAATTCGTGCATTTCATGCTGGGGCCGGCCACCGTGGCGCTGGCCCTGCCGCTTTACGCAAATCGCGCGCAGATCCGGCGCGCCCTGCTGCCGATGCTGGCGGCCCTTCTGGCGGGATCGGCCACGGCCATCGTCTCGGCCCTGTGGATCGCCAGTGCTTTCGGTATAGAGGGGCCCGTCTGGCTGTCACTTGCGCCAAAATCCACCACGGCCCCGGTCGCCATCGGCATATCCGAACAGCTTGGCGGCCTGCCGACGCTGACCGCGGCACTGGTGATCCTGACCGGCATCATCGGCGCGGTGATCGTGACGCCGCTGATGCGGCTGATGCGGATTCGCGACTGGCGGGCGCGGGGGTTTGCCGTGGGGGTGGCGGCACATGGGATCGGAACGGCCCGCGCGTTCCAGGTCAATGATACCGCCGGGGCCTTTGCGGGGATCGGCATGGGCCTGAATGCGATGCTGACCGCCATCATTGCCCCTTACGTTGTATCGCTTCTGCTCTGATCTGCACGAATATCTGTTGTCGGCGGGCACGCGTGGTCATATCATTTTGCCAATTGATCTGAGGTCAAACGATGCCCTTCCGTGCGGTCCAGCCCGAAAAAATTTCCACTTCGGTCACCCATCAGATCGAGCTATTGATCCTGCGTGGCATCCTGCGCCCCGGCGAGCGGCTGCCATCCGAGCGCGAGCTGTCGGAACGCATGGGAATTTCGCGCCCCTCGCTGCGCGAGGCCATCGCCGAATTGCAACAAAAGGGGCTGCTGACCAGCAAGGCCGGTGCGGGCATCTATGTGGCCGATGTGCTGGGCGGGGCATTTTCGCCCGCGCTGACGCGGCTTTTCGCGGATCATGACGAGGCGGTTCTGGATTACATCGGTTTTCGCCGCGACATGGAGGGGCTGGCCGCCGAGCGCGCGGCGCGGCTGGCGTCCGATACTGATCTGCGGGTGATTCAGGCGATCTATGACAAGATGCTGGCGGCTCATGCCAAGCGCGATCCGGCGGATGAGGCCCTTCTGGATGCGGATTTCCATCTGTCGATCATCGAGGCCAGCCATAACGTGATCATGCTGCACATGATGCGGTCGATGTATGATCTGCTGCGGCAGGGCGTGTTCTACAACAGGCAACTGATGTTCCGGCAGCGCAGCATCCGTGACAACCTGCTGGAACAGCACCGCGCGATCAACGAGGCGATCCAGGCGCGTGACCCGGTGGCGGCCCGCCGCGCGGTCGAGGACCATCTGACATTTGTCGAAAACGCGTTGATCGAGCAGAAGAAAGCCGAGAGACACGAGGAAATCGCGCGCCAGCGCTACGAGCACGAGCAGCGCCGCTGAGACCAGGCCACCCAGGCAACCCAATCAGCCTGCCCCATCATTTTCAAAGCCTTCAGGTTGCAAAGAAAAAACCCCGCATCAAGTGATGCGGGGTTTTCCTTTTTCGGATCTGGCCGACGTTCAGTGCAGCTTTGCATCCACCACGTCGATACCGTCTTCGATCAGCTTGTTGCCGTCAGCGGCGGTCATCTGCTTGGCGATCACATCGCGGGCGGCGCCGATTGCGATGACAACGGCGCGGTCGCGCACTTCCTTGATCGCGGCAGCTTCGGCCGAAGCGATCTGATCCTCGGCAGCGGCGATGCGGCGTGCGATGGACTTTTGCAGATCGGCCTTGGCCTGTTCCGCGGCGGTCGCGGCTTCGTCCTTGGCCTGGGCGATAATGCGGTCAGCCTGTTCCTGCACTTCTTTCTGCTTGCGCTCGTAAGAGGCCAGCAGCGTCTGTGCTTCTTCGCGCAGGGCGCGGGCTTCTTCCAGCTCGCCACGGATGGTGTCGGCGCGCTTGTCCAGCAGACCGCCGATCATGCCGGGGACCTTGAAATAGAACAGGACACCGATGAACAGCAGGAAGGCCAGAAGCACCACGAAGTCGGTGTTCTTCAGCGAGAAGAAGGGACCGCCTGCCGCGAAGGCCGGGCTTGCTGCCAGAAGAAGGGCGGGGACGAGGATCAGCGTTCTCATCTTGGTTAGCCTTTCATCCGGGCGTTGACGGCAGCGGTGACGCTGCGCGCATCTGCGGTGCCGCCCATTGCGGCGACGATTTCCTTGGCCGTGTCCTTGGCAACGTCGGTGACGTTTTCCAGGGCGGTGGCGCGGATGGCGGCGATGGCCTTTTCGCCTTCGGCTGCCTTTGCGGCGATCTCGGCATCGGCCTTGGCGATGGCCTTGTCCAGATCTGCCTGAATCTCTGCCTTGGTTTCGGCAATGATGCGGTTCGCCTCGACGCGGGCATCTGCCAGCGCCTTGTTGTAAGCGGCTTCCGCCTCGATCGCCTTGGCCTTGAGGTTTTCAGCCGCGGCGATGTCATTCGTGATGGTGCCCTGACGCTCGGCCAGGACCGCGCCGATGCGCGGAAGGGCGATGCGTGACAGGATGAAATAGATCACGACAAGCGTGAGCAGCAGCCAGAAGATCTGGTTGCCATAGGTCGAGAAGTCCAGCTGAGGCATGCCCGGTGCGGACTCTGCGCCATGCGGTTCAGTTGCCATGTCGTTCTCCCTAGGGAAACTTGCCTGTTACAACGGATGGGCCACGGGGGCCCATCCGCGCGTAAGGATATGTTCCGTCAGGGCTCAGACGGCGAACATCAGCAGCAGAGCGACGAGGAACGAGAAGATCCCCAGTGCTTCTGCGAATGCGATGCCGATGAACAGGGTCGCTGTCTGACCTGCTGCTGCCGACGGGTTACGCAGAGCGCCCGCCAGATAGTTGCCGGCCACATTGCCCACACCGACTGCCGCGCCGCCCATGCCCATGCATGCCAGACCCGCGCCGATGTATGCGCCCATTTGTACGATATCGCCTTCCATGATTTTCTCCTTACGATGGAATGGTGGTGATCAGTGTTTGAGGCGGCCAGGACCGCCCCGGTGTTGGATATCCCGCGTCAGTGGTGCGGATGCAGCGCATCCTTGAGGTAGACACAGGTCAGAATGGTGAAGACATAGGCCTGGATGAAGGACACCAGCACCTCAAGCCCGTACATCGCGGTGATGGCCACGACCGACAGCGGCGCAATCGCGGTGATCGCGGCGAAGCCTGCGAAAACCTTGATCACGGCGTGACCGGCCATCATGTTGCCCGCAAGACGGATGGAGTGGCTGACCGGGCGCACGAAATAGCTGATGATCTCGATCAGCGCCAGGATCGGGCGCAGCGCCAGCGGCGCGCTGGAGACCCAGAAAAGGCCCAGGAAAGCCGCGCCGTTCTTGACGAAACCCAGCACCGTGACCGCGAAGAACACCGCGAAGGCCATGACGGCGGTGACAGCGATATGGCTGGTGGGCGTGAAGGCCATGGGCAGCAGGCCCAGGAAGTTCGAGAAGACGATGAACATGAACAGGGTCATGATGTAGGGGAAATACTTGACCCCATCCTTGCCGGTCACGTCCTCGACCATCTTGTAGATGAAGCCGTAGGCCAGTTCGCCGATGGACTGGCTGCGCGACGGAATGATGGCGCGGCGCGAGGTGCCCAGAACCAGCATGGCCGTGATGCCGACAATCGCCAGCACCATCCAGAGGGTTGCGTTGGTGGGCGTGTACCAATGTACCGCATCGCCACCGAAAAGCGGCTTCACGATGAACTGGTCCATCGGGTGGAACACCAGACCGCCTTCTGCATTTGCGTCCGTCGCCATGACTTGTCCTCTTGCCGTCAGCCCCGCGGGGCACCTGTCTTGTCGGCCTCTTCGGCCAGCTTGCCTTTCTGGATTTCCTGCGCGGAGCGGAGCATCGTCTTCACCCCTGCCGCAAGGCCCAGCATTGTAAAAAGCACCAGGAAGATCGGGATCGTCCCGAACAGGCTGTCCAGCCCGTATCCGATGCCGAAACCGATCCCCAGACCGGCCACGAGTTCGATCACCATGCGCCAGGCAAGATTGGCCTGGGAATAGTGCTCATCCGCACGAGGCTTGGGGGCCTGTGCCGCCCTGGCAGCCGCGATCCTTGCTTCAAGCTCGGCCAGTTGCCGCTGCTGATCGGGATCGGTCATGCCAGAATACCCCTGTCGCACCCTGTTGGATGGTTGGCGCATTGCTATGCGTAGGGCCGCTGCGAGTCAAGCGCCCCTGCCGCAGCGCCGCATTTGCGACAAGCCTTTGTTTCAATGGATATTTCTAGCAAGAAGAAACAGGCGGGAGACTCTGTCGCAGCCGGTCTGGCCCCAATCCCGGCAGGATCGGCATATTCAACCATCCGGTTGACGATTGGCCGGACGCGGGCTTAATGGCTGCATGACCGATCCGCTTGATACCGTCTTTGCCGCACTGGCCGATCCGACCCGCCGCGCCATCCTGACGATGCTGCTGGAGGATGACATGGCCGTGACCGACGTGGCCGAGCCTTTCGAGATGAGCCTGGCAGGCATATCCAAGCACCTGGGGATTCTGGCCGGTGCGGGTCTGATCACCCAGGAAAAGCGCGGCCGGGTGAAATGGTGCAAGCTGGAACCCGATGCGCTGCGCCGCGCCAGCGTCTGGATGCAGGGCTTCGGCCAGTTCGAACCGGTGAACCTGGACGCTTTCGAGCGGTTTCTTGAAGCCGAGTTGCAGGGATCCGATCCAGACACCCCGCCTCAGGGCGACTGAGGGACCGGCGCCCTGGCATCGTCATCGCGCAACAGCATCAGCAGCGCCAGCACGGTCAGCGCGACACCGCCCAGCACCCAGGGCGTGGGCAGACCGTTGCCCAAGGCGTATTCCAGCACGATCACCCAGCTTGGCGTCAGGTAGGTATAGGCCATCACCTTGGCCGAGGGCAGGTGCAGCGTGGCGTATTGCAGCAGCACGAAGGTGCCTGCGCTGGCGAAGACCGACACATAGGCCAGCGTGATCCAGACGATGCCGGGCAGAGCGGCCCAGTCGGTGGCGCGGATCGCGGGCCAGGCCCAGGCGGTCACCAGCACGCCGCCGCCCAGGAGCATGCCGAAGGTAAAGACGACCGCAGGCTCGCCGCGGTTCAGCTTGCGCACCATCGGTGTGTAGACGGCATGGGCGATGCAGCCGAAGAAGAAGATCGCCTCGCCCTTGCCGATCTCGAACCTTGCGAGGGCGGCAAGGTCGGCGCGGAAGATCACCCAGACCGCGCCCGTGGCCCCGATGGCCAGCGCCAGCGCCATGCGCGGCGTGGTCACCTGGCGCAGCAGGAACCAGCCGGCGATCCCCGAGATCACCGGCGTCAGCGTGAAGACTGCCGAGGCCGATACGGCCTGCGCGGTCTTGAGCCCTTCGAACATCAGCACGAAATAGATGCCGAACGTGCCCCCCAGCAGCAGGTAGCGCCAGGGTGCCTGCAGCGCGCGGCGCGGAAAACCCGTGGTCAGGGCGGCGGCGGTGCCGACGATGGCGGCGGCCAGCCAGAAGCGCAGCGCTGTCAGGGCGGCGGGGTCCACATGGGGCGCGGCCAGCACACCCAGGGAAAAGCTGCCCGCGACCAGGGCCGAGAAGGTCAGCATCGCCAGGTGGCCGCGCGCCTGTCCGGTCATCAGGCGTCAGACCCTTTGGCGGCGTCCGGGCCGGATTCCTGTTCAGCGTCAGCATCAGTACCTGAGTCCGCGTCCGATGAAAGGCTGCGCGCATGGGCCTTGAGGAAGGACAGCAGGCTTTGCACCTTGGTGGTGCGGTGCAGATCGACATGGGTCACTAGCCATAGCGCTGCTTCCCATTCAGGGCGGGGTGGCGCGATTTCCAGCAGCTGGGGATGGGCGTCCGCCTCCCACTGGCTGAGAAAGCCGATGCCCATGCCGCGGACCACGGCCATTTCCAGCGCATTCATGTCGGTGCTGCGAAAGACCACGTTATCCTGCGGGATCGTGTTCCAGAGCCATTGGTTGAACGGTGCGCGGTTCGCCCGGTCGTCATTGGCGACAAAGAAATGGCCGCTCAGATCTTCGGGGGTGTCGGGCAGGCCATGCCGGTCGGCATAGGCGGGTGCGGCATAAAGTGCGGGGGCCATGCGGATGAAGGGCTGAACCACGTTGTCAGGCTGATCGGGAACGGCACCGGCGCGGATCGCCACATGCGCCTCGCCGTATTCCAGGCGGAACAGACGCTCGCCGGTCAGGTAGCGCAGCACGATACCGGGGTATTCGGCGCGAAAGGCGGCCAGCACCGGCAGGATCAGCCCGTCGAGACCAGCCAGCGAGGTGATCACCAATTCGCCTGTCACATCCCGGCCGCGCCCCTTGATACGGCCGGCCAGTTGCGAGAACTGGTCATCGGTGGCGGCGGCGACGCGCAACAGGTCTTCGCCTGCCTCGGTCGCGGTATAGCCGCGCGGATGCCTCTGGAACAGTTTGACGCCAAGCCGCTGCTCCAGCGCGTCGATATGGCGGATCACCGTGGCATGATGCACGCCCAGCACCTCGGCCGCGCCGCTGACGGTGCCAAGCCGGGCGACATGATAGGCTGTGCGGATCTCGTCCCAGTTGTCCATCGGCGGGGCCTCCTTGGGCTTGGCGCGGTGTCGCGGCGGGTCTGTGCGCCGGCGAAGATATCCAGATAGAAACGCGGCACACCCGCGAAGACAAGGGTGAAAGCGGCGACAGGAGGGCGTTGATGCTTGACTCTGCCGACCGGCCCGCCTAAAGCCTGCGCCATCCCGGAGGTCTGTCAGAACTTCCGGTCCCATGGGCTTTGCCCGGGATCGCCCCCCGTCAGCGCGTCGCGCCCACGGGGGCCATTTCGGTTTTCACGCCTTGCACATGGGGAAGCGCGGGGCCTGACCGGGGCACCGTCTGGCAAATGGGCCGGCACTTTCCTATCTGGAGTGTCATATCGCAACGGGCAAAGGAGCCGTCGAGATGTTTGAAAATCTGTCCGAACGCCTCTCTGGTGTCTTTGACCGGCTGACTCGGCAGGGTGCGCTGTCCGAAGAGGATGTGAAGACCGCCCTGCGCGAGGTGCGCGTGGCCCTGCTGGAAGCGGACGTGTCCCTGCCCGTGGCGCGCGATTTCGTGGCGGCCGTGCAGGCCAAGGCCACCGGCCAGGCCGTGACCAAATCGGTCACACCCGGCCAGCAGGTCGTCAAGATCGTGCATGATGCGCTGGTCGATACGCTGACAGGGTCCGAAGATCCCGGCGCGCTGAAGATCGACAATCCGCCTGCCCCGATCCTGATGGTCGGTTTGCAGGGGTCGGGCAAGACCACCACGACCGGCAAGCTGGCCAAGCGGCTGAAGGAGCGGGATGGCAAGCGGGTGCTGATGGCCTCGCTGGACATCTACCGCCCGGCCGCCATGCAGCAGTTGCAGATCCTGGGCCAGCAGATCGGGGTGGATACGCTGCCGATCGTGCCGGGTGAAAATGCCGTGCAGATCGCCAAGCGCGCCAGGACGCAGGCCAGCCTTGGCGGCTATGACGTCTACCTGCTGGATACCGCGGGCCGTTTGCAGATCGACCAGACCCTGATGCAGGAGGTCGAGGATGTGCGCGACGCGGTCAAACCGCGCGAGACGCTGCTGGTGGTCGATGGTCTGACCGGCCAGGTCGCCGTGGAAGTGGCCGAGGAATTCGATGCCAAGGTCGGCATTTCCGGCGTGATCCTGACCCGGATGGACGGTGACGGGCGCGGCGGTGCGGCGCTGTCGATGCGCGCGGTGACCGGCAAGCCGATCCGTTTCGTCGGCCTGGGCGAGAAGATGGACGCGCTCGAGACCTTCGAGCCGGAGCGCATCGCGGGCCGTATCCTGGGCATGGGCGACATTGTCGCCCTGGTCGAGAAGGCGCAGGAAACCATCGAGGCCGAACAGGCCGAGCGGATGATGCGGCGTTTCCAGAAGGGTCAGTTCAACATGAACGACCTGCGGACACAGCTGGAACAGATGCTGAAGATGGGCGGCATGGAATCCATCATGGGCATGATGCCCGGCATGGGCAAGATGGCCGCACAGGTCAAGGAGGCGGGTTTTGACGACCGCATCCTGAAGCAGCAGATCGCGCTGATCCAGTCGATGACCAAGAAGGAACGCGCCAATCCGGCCCTGTTGCAGGCCAGCCGGAAAAAGCGGATCGCGGCCGGTGCCGGGATGGATGTCTCGGAGCTGAACAAGCTTCTGAAGATGCATCGCCAGATGGCGGACATGATGAAGAAGATGGGCAAGGGCGGAATGCTGAAACAGGCCATGAAGGGCATGTTCGGCAAAGGTGCGGCAGGCGGCCTGCCCGGTGGGATGGACCCCGCGCAGATGGACCCCAAGGCGCTGGAAGCTGCCGCCAAGGCGATGGGCAACAAGCTGCCCGGCGGCCTGGGTGGCCTGGGTGGTCCGGGTGGCATGAAGCTGCCCGGTGGGCTGAGCGGTTTCGGAAAGAAGAAATAAGTGACTCAGTCCCCGGCATATCCCCTGGCCAAGGGTCCGCTGACCCAGGCGCCGCGTCTTGAGACGCGCAACCTGATCCTGCGCGGGCCGGAGCATGGCGATATCGAGCCGATGATCGACTTCCTGATGGATCGCGACCGGTCCTGGGGCTTCGGATCCTATGACAACCGCCATGACGCCTGGCGCTGGTTCGGGCTGAACGTGGGGCACTGGCACCTGCATGGCTACGGCTATTTCTCGATCGAGGATCGCGAGACCGGACAGGTGGCGGGCATCACCGGCATCTGGAACCCGGACGGCTGGCCAGAGCCGGAACTGGGCTGGGCGCTGTTCGACGGTTTCGAAGGACGCGGCATCGCCCATGAGGCGGCGACCCGCGCCCGCGAATGGGCCTATGCCGAGCTGGGCTTCATGACGCTGACCTCGAACATCGTGCCGGGCAATGCGCGCTCTGTCGCACTGGCCGAGCGTATGGGCGCCTGGGTCGAGCGGACCTATCAGAACGTCTATATGGGCAAGGAGATGCTGTATCGGCATCCCGGCCCGGAATCCCTGGACAGTGACAGCGACGGATCGGTGGAGGCCTACGCATGACGCAATCCCCGCAGAGCACGGATGTCGTGGAGCGTGCCGCCGAGGTGCTGCGCGAGCATCGCGCCTCGATCGACCGGCTGGACGCGATCCTTGTCTATACCCTGGGCGAGCGGTTCAAACATACACAGGCCGTGGGGCGTCTGAAGGCGCAGCACGACCTTCCCCCTTCCGATCCCGATCGCGAGGCGCGCCAGATTGCCCGGCTGCAAGAGCTGGCGCAGGACGCCGATCTGGACCCGGAATTCGCAAGGGCTTTCCTGCAGTTCATCATTCAGGAAGTCATCCAACACCACAAGAAACATCAACAATAACAAACGATATGGCGGGACATCCCGTCAACCAAGCCATCCAAAGGAGACACTGACATGGCAATGAAAATCCGTCTGGCCCGTGGCGGCAGCAAGAAACGCCCCTTCTACCGCATCGTGGCTGCCGACAGCCGCATGCCGCGCGATGGCCGCTTCATCGAGAAGCTGGGCACCTACAACCCGCTGCTGCCGAAAGACAGCGAAGACCGCGTGAAGATGGATATCGACCGCGTGAAGCATTGGCTGGCCCAGGGCGCGCAGACCACCGACCGTGTGGCCCGCATGCTGGAAGCCGCAGGCGTGACGCCCAAGACCGAGCGCAACAACCCCAAGAAGGGTGAGCCGGGCAAGAAAGCCAAGGACCGCGCCGAGCAGAAGGCCGCAAAAGACGCGGCACCCGCCGCCGAAGAGGCCGCAGCCGAAGAATAAGGCCGGGAGGGCCGGGAATGCAGGATTTCGACAACGCATTCCGGGACCAACTGACCGCGCTGATGCGCTGGCGCCGCGACGTGCGGCGCTTTCGCACCGACCCGGTGCCCGAGGCAATGCTGCTGCATTGCCTCGATGCATTTGTGCTGTCGCCGTCGGTCGGGCTGTCGCAACCCTGGCGGCTGATCCGTGTCGAGTCTGCGGCGGCACGCGCCGCGGCGCTTGCGAATTTCGAAGCGGCCAACGCGCAGGCGCTGGCCGGCTATGATGGTGACAGGGCGGCAGTCTATGCCGGTCTGAAACTGTCGGGCATGCGCGAGGCGCCGGTGCATCTGGCGGTCTATTGCGACGAGGACACCGAAACCGGCCACGGGCTGGGTGCGGGCACCATGCCCGAGATGCGGCGCTATTCCGTTGTCGCCTCGGTAATGCAGTTCTGGCTGCTGGCGCGGGCGCACGGGCTGGGCGTGGGTTGGGTGTCGATCCTTGATCCGGCGCGGCTGGCGCGGGATCTGGATACGCCGGATGCCTGGCGTCTTGTGGCCTATCTCTGCGTCGGCTGGCCGGAAGCGGACAGCGACACGCCAGAGCTGGAACGGCAGGGCTGGGAAGTCCGGCGGGACGAATTGGTGGTGGAAACACGGTAGCCGCAGGGCCGCCGAACGCCAGTGCAAGGCCATGCAAGGCCGGAAAAGACGAGGACAAGAATGAGCGATCTGATCTGCGTTGCGGCCATTGCCGGTGCCTTCGGGGTGAAGGGCGAAGTGCGGCTGAAAAGCTTTACCGCCGATCCCCTTGCCATCGGGGAATATGCCCCGCTTGTGACCGAAGACGGCCAACGCAGTTTCGACGTGGCGCTGGCGGGGCAACTGCCCAACGGCCTGCTGGTGCGCCTGTCGGGGGTCAGCACCAAGGAAGAGGCCGACGCGCTGAAGGGCGTGAAGCTTTACGTGCCGCGCGACCGCCTGCCCGCCCTGCCCGATGATGAATATTACCATGCCGATCTGATCGGCCTGACCGTGCTTGATACCGGCGGCACAACGCTGGGCCGCGTCAAGGCCGTGCTGAACCATGGCGCGGGCGATATTCTCGAGGTGCAGGTGCCCGGCTCGTCCGACACCGTTCTGCTGCCCTTCACGCTGGAGGCGGTGCCGACCGTCGATCTGGCCACGGGCCGCATCATCGCGGACCCGCCCGAAGGGCTGTTCTAGGGCTCGCCATCTGGTTGCCCCAGGATGGGACATTTTGAAGACCCCTTGTTTTCAATGACTTACGCCTTGGCTTTTACCATATATTAGTGGACCACGACACAAGAGCACCGTGACCGCCCGTCCGAGCACATGGCGCCGGGTCTTCTGCATCCTTTGCGAAACCTCAGGCCCAATCCTTACCCGGGAGACGCGCGCACATGGCCTGAAGTCCGGCCCAGACATGGGCGCGGCGCGGTGTGTCGCGTTCGGGATCGGGCGGCATCTCTTGCCAGAGGCGCGCGAGCCCAAGCGCGATGAAGAAGCCCAAGGCCGGATCGTCCCGCATATCCATGCCATAGGCCTGCCAGAAGGCCGACAGCGCCGCAGGTTGCGGGCCGAACCAGACCTCGTGATCGACCAGAAGCATCGCCAGATCCCGCGCGACTGGCGCGGGGCTGTCGTTTTCAAGGTCGATCCCTGTCGTGCAGCCCGGTGCGATCAGAAGATTGCCGAGGGTCATGTCGCCGTGGATGATCGCCTGTGGCATCGGTCTGCCGTGCACCTGCGGGGCCAGATCCTTGATCCGGGCAAGGAGCGCGGCAAAAGCATCGGGGCGCGGGGGCGGCGCCTGACGGGCCTTGCGGATCAGGCGCCGCAGGGCGGGGGCCGGATCGAAGGGGGCTGGCGGCTGGACACGGCCCCGGTGCAGCGCGCCAAGCCACGCGCCCGCCGCCTGCATCACGCGGAGATGATCGGCAGGATATATGCTGTCGGACAGAAGGGTGCGGGCATCCACCCCCGGACAATGCGACAGGATCAGGGCCTGATGATCGGGCAAGGTCAGCACCAGGCGCGGCACCGCGAACCCGGGCTGGCCGGAGAGCCCGGCGACCGCCCCGGCATAGGCGCGGCTGGCGGGCCCGGTCGTGTCGCGCTGGGCGCCCATCCGCAGTTTAAGGATCAGATCGCCCTGCCCGTCATCGCCGCTGATCAGCATGGCCACCCGCCCGCCGCGCGCCTCGCGCCGGGCAGCCAGAACGCGGGTGCGGGCAAGATGCGGATCGCGCCCAAGTTGCGGGGCGGCGGCGGCCCAGGCTGCCAAGGCCGCATCGGTCAGCCTTTTGCGGAGATCGCTCATGCCTTGGTCCGGTTCTGCAGATGCGCGGCCACCCTAGGCGCGCCATGCAGGGGCCGCAATCGGGCATCTTTTGCGCGGGGGAAAAAGCCGCTATGGGACAGCCATGAGCGATACATCCGATCCCGAGGGCCCTGCCCCGCAAAATCCGACACCGGCCAGATCACATGGCCGCAAGTCCATCCGTGCGACTCTGCGCCCGCGTGAGCTGATCACGGACAGCCCGGATCTGGCAGGGGCCTGGACGGCGCAGGTCATCACCCTTCTGCCGCAGGCCTTTCCGGGCGTCCTGGGCGAAAGCCTGACCGGCAAGGCGCTGGCCGAGGGGCGCTGGTCCTTGCGGACCATCGACCTGCGGACGTTTGGCGAGGGCAAGCATCGCAATGTCGATGACACCCCTGCGGGCGGTGGCGCGGGGATGGTGCTGCGGCCCGATGTTCTGGGCCATGCGCTCGACGAGGCGGGGCTGGCGGCGCGGGGGCGCTGGCCGGTGATCTACCTGTCCCCGCGCGGTGCGCCTCTGACGCAAGCCATGGCGCGTCGTCTGGCGGCGGCGGATGGGGTGACGCTGCTTTGTGGGCGGTTCGAGGGTGTGGATGAGCGCGTGCTGGAAGCTTATGACATCGAAGAGGTGAGCCTTGGCGATTTCGTCATGACCGGGGGCGAGATCGCGGCGATGGCGCTGATCGACGCGACCGTGCGCCTGTTGCCGGGGGTTCTGGGCAATGCGGCCTCGACCGAGGAGGAAAGCTTTTCCGACGGGTTGCTGGAGCATCCGCAATACACGCGGCCTGCCGAATGGCGCGGGCGGGCGATCCCCGAGGTGCTGCTGTCCGGCAATCACGCCAAGATCGCCGCATGGCGGCGCGCGCAATCCGAGGCAATCACGCAAGAGCGCCGCCCTGACCTGTGGCAGGCGCATGAAGCCGACAAAGGCAAGCCGGGCGACTGATCTGCCCCAATCGGTCCTTGCCAAGCGCGCGCGCGACGGGTATCACCCGCGCGTCCGGGGCTTGCTTGAGTCTATCGGACCTGTTGCCTTTGGCCGTGACCCTTTTCTTCGGGGTCGTTATCGGAAAGGGGCGCAGCACCAATGAACGACGACCCAAACTCTGGCGGGCGCACCGATGTTTCGGAAGGCGGACCCGGTTGAAGACCAAGAGCTCTGGGGTTGTGGCAAACTTTGCGGGACAAACCGCAAGCAAATAGGAGCAATGCGATGAACCTGATCGCACAGATCGAGGCGGAACAGATCGCCGCCCTCGGGAAAGAGATTCCCGATTTCAAGGCCGGCGATACCATTCGCGTCGGCTACAAAGTGACCGAAGGCACCCGTTCGCGCGTGCAGAACTACGAAGGCGTCTGCATCAGCCGCAAGAACGGCAAGGGCATTGCCGGTTCGTTCACGGTCCGCAAGATTTCCTTTGGCGAAGGCGTGGAACGTGTGTTCCCGCTCTATTCGACCAACATCGACAGCATCACCGTCGTGCGCCGTGGTCGCGTGCGTCGTGCGAAGCTGTATTACCTGCGCGCGCGTCGTGGCAAATCCGCCCGTATCGCCGAAGTCGCAAACTACAAGCCCGGTTCGGGCGCTGAAGCATAAGGATCGGCACGATGAAAAAAGACATCCACCCCGATTATCACATGATCACCGTCAAGATGACCGACGGGACCACCTTCCAGATGCACTCCACCTGGGGCAAGGAAGGCGACACGCTGGCGCTGGACATCGACCCGACGGTGCACCCGGCATGGACCGGTGGCGGCACCCGTCTGATGGATGCCGGCGGCCGTGTGTCGAAGTTCAAGAACAAGTACGCCGGCCTGGGTTTCTGATCCCCGCCATTGCGTGCAGCACAACCGGAAACGCCGCCCTCAGGGGCGGCGTTTTCCATTTCGCGACCGGCACGGCCGATCAGCCGCGATACCCCGGCGCAAGCAGGCGCGAGATCCCGCGCGCCAGCGGCCTGAGTCGCGACCGCGCGGCGGGAAAGCGGCGGATGATCAGCCCGTACCCTGCCCTCAGCCGGCGGTGGATGCGCTGGGGCCATGTGTCGGCCAGGCGGTCAAGCTGCGCCAGCTGATCCAGCAGGTGATGAGAGGCCAGGCGCGCGGCGAACAGCTGCATCTTGTATTCCAGCCGGGCATAATTGCGCGCGGCCTGTTCGGGCGACATGACCTGAAGCACGCGGAAGCCGCCGGATTGCGCGACATAGCCGATCAGCCGCTCCTGCACATGGGCAAGACCGCCGTCCACGTGATCGGGTTCGGGGTTATACTCCTCCCACCGCCAGGGCCGTTCGAACATGGGGCGCAGGGCCGCGATCCGGAACCAGAACATCGTGCCGTAGGGCGCCACGGGCGTATGATCGTCCAGCGGGACGGCAAGGCGCATGCTCGCACTGAGATCGGCCACCGCAGGGCGGTTGGAATACCAGGCATGGCCCAGCGTGCCGAAGCCCAGATGGATCACCGGCGGGATCACCAGGCCAAGATCGGCCTCGGCCTCGAACCGGTCCAGGATCTGGCGGATCGCGGCCGCCGATGGCAGCAGGCTGTCGAAAAGATGCGCCTTGAAGCCGCGTGCGACCTGCGGCGAGACCTGCGGCGTCCGCTTGGAATGCAGGCGCAGCCCGATCTGGTAATCGCCCGACAAGGCCACATCGCGAAAGGTGATGAACAGCGCCGACATGTCGCGCCCCCGGTTCTGTTCCACCACGCGCACCGTCCGTTCAGCGGTCGGCCAGCCGCGCGCGTCCAGAAAGGCGTCGATCGCCATTTTGTCACTGGCCAAAGCCGCGGTGATGAACAGATGCGCCGGCATGGGAAAGCGGGCGATCCGTTCCCAGAACTCGGGCATCATCTGGGCGTAGAAGGCATGGATGAACACCGCGACGGGCCCAAAGCCCCATGTGGCCCGGTCGGACGGGTAATGCGGGCTGAGCACCTCGTATTGGTCGGCGATGGTGGTGAAGGCGCGCAGCGGCACCCGCGCGCAGGCAAAGGCGATGACGGCATGGTAAAGCGCGGGATTGAGGCCGCGCAACCGGTCAAGCGCTGCGCGAAGGTCGATGCCGTTGAGGTCGTGGAGCAGCGGATCCAGCGTCAGCACAGACACCGGCAGGCATGGCGCGCCCAGCGCCACCAGCCTGTCCACCTCGAAATGGCGGGGATCGACCGTGTGCAGGCTGTCCTCGGGCAGGGCATAGGCGATACGGCGACCCGATCTACCCAGCGCGCGGGCCAGCGGAACCAGCCCACGCTCGACCTCGTCCCAGCTGTCGGTGAAGGGCGGCAGGCGGTCCCAGAACCGGGCCATTTCGGGATCGTCCAGCAGGTCTGCCGACAGGATCGCCATATCAAGGCATGGCAGTCGCGCCGGCATATCGGGCCGGGTTTGAAGGCGGGGATCGTCAGCGGCCTTGTACCAGTAGGGCGCCAGAAGATCCGCATCCGTCTGCAATCTCCGCCAGCCGCCGGGCAGGATCGGGCCAAAGACGTGATACCCCGTCAGGATCACGGGGCCGCGCGGGGCATCCGACGCCTCAAGCGCCCGCAACCCGGCGCGATAGGCCGACAATATCGACCGGTCGCGGTCACAGCGGATCAGGCGCAGGCGCCCGCAGGGGTCCAGATCCCGCAGGGCGGATGCGGTCTGCGCCAGCGCTGCCCCGTCCGTCACGACCACAAGGTGCTGCACCATGGCCATGAGTTCGGTCAGCGCCAGCCGTACATGCGCCAGGCCTTCGGTCCGGTGGCGGATCACGTAGATCGCGGCCACGCAGCCCGTGGCAACCGGGGCGTCAGCGCGCATAGCCCAGCGCCTGCATGCGGTCATGGTGGCGGTCCCAGAACCTGTCGATCTGTGCCGCGCTGAGATAGCTGCAATGGGTGCCGACCTTGCGTTTCCAGAAAAACCGCCCGTCCGTGCCGGTCAGCCGTTCCGATGTGGCGCGGATGCGATCCAGCGCGCCGGGATCAAGGGGCAGGTCAAGAAAGGCGCTGATCCCCTGAACGGTGGAGTCGAAATCATCGCTCAGATCCTCGTAGCGCAAAAGGTGCACGGGCTGCCCCCGGGCCTGTAGCGTCCTGTAATTCTCGATGCTGTCAAACAGGCTGCCAAAGGGGTTGCCCGCGCGCGGATCGAAGGTGCCGTGGATCAGAAACCGCTGAAAAAGGTGTTCCATCTGGTCCGCTGTCAGATCATCGACCCGGTCAAAGCCAAAGCCGAATACCTTCTGTGACAGGGCCGTCACGTTGCCGGACAGGTAATTGAGGTAGGAGGTGAAGACATCCAGCGGGTGGCG
Organism: Seohaeicola saemankumensis; assembly: GCF_042678485.1. NCBI lineage: Bacteria > Pseudomonadati > Pseudomonadota > Alphaproteobacteria > Rhodobacterales > Roseobacteraceae > Seohaeicola > Seohaeicola saemankumensis. Next base: position 221,950 of record NZ_JBHTKR010000003.1, read on the forward strand.
GTAGATGTAAAGGATGCGATCCGGCCGGATCACCTGCCCGTCTTCCACCACGAAGGGTTCCATGTTGTGCGACTTGTAAAAGCACCATGTCCGGCCCGCAAAGCGCCAGGGCCTGTGGCCGATGCACTGCCCCATATGGGTGTCGATCACGTATTCGGCCATCTGCCCCCGATCAGCCGGATCGCCGACGATGCCGGCCACGATGGCGCGCAACCAGGTGTTTCCGGTTTTGGGAAAGGAATGCAGCCCAACCAACATGTCACAGCCGGGGATACCCGCCGTGGGAGGGTCGTCCGGCGCGCTGGCCAGCCAGGCTGGCGCTGACAGGTTCCGAGACTGCATCGCGATCCGCCTCCCGCCGGTCAGGCGCTGGCCATGGCGGCGGGGGGGCGCATCTGGCGGCCCGACCAATGCGCCAGCGCCAAGAGGCCAGCATCCAGCGGAATGCGGGGCGTCCAGCCCAACAGTGCGGCGGCGCGGCTGATGTCTGCCACCGCATGACGGATATCGCCGGGGCGAAAGGCGCCCGTCACCTGCAGCCTGTCGCGCGGCGCGCCCAGGCAACCCAGCAGGCGGCGCGCCACCTCCAGAAGGGTGATGCCCTGCCCCGATCCGATATCAAGTATCTCCTGCGGCATGGCCGGGGCTTCGACCATCATCGCGAAGGCGCGCACCACGTCATCGACCATGACGAAATCGCGGGTAATCTGCCCATCCTCGTAGATGGACAGGGTCTGCCCCTCGTGGATCTGGCGGCAGAAGATGGACAGAACGCCGGTATAGGGATTGTCCAGCGACTGACCGGGGCCATAGACATTCTGCAACCGCAGAATGCCCACCTGCGTCGCGCTGCCCCAGAATGCCTGCCTGAGCAGATGTTCCTGCATCAGTTTGGTGGCCGCATAGATCGAGGCGGGCGCAACCGGGCAATCCGCATCTGTCGGCACCGGGACAAGCGGTTGCCCGTCGCGCCCCTGTACCCGAAAATGCCCATGCGCCATATCGCCTGCCCGGCGCGGCATGGCGCGCGCGCGCATTCCGCTATCGTCGATGAAGGCCCCTTCGCCATAGACCGCGCGTGTGCTGGCCAGCACCAGACGTTGCAGCCCCGGGGCATGGCGACGCACGGCTTCGGCCAGCAGGGCAGTGCCGATCACGTTGACCTGGGCGTAATGGGTGGGCTGCCTGAAGGACTGCCCGGTGCCGGTTTCGGCGGCAAGGTGCAGGATCACGTCAGGCCGGGTATCGGCCACGGCGGCGGCGATGGCGGCCGGGTCGCGCAGATCGCCGGTGATCACCTCGACGCCGGCGCGCGCCAGGGCGATGCGCGTGCAGGCCGGGTCGGAATGCACCTGGGCCAGGAAATTGTCGAAGACCCGCACGCGATGCCGCGTGGCCAGATCGACCGCAAGGCGCGATCCGATGAAACCCGCCCCGCCCGTTATCAGAATCGTCTTTCCCGCAACCATGGCAGTATCCCCGGCACAGATGAACGGCAGGGTCGTCAGTGCCAGGGCAGGTCAGGCGGCATGACTCGTCGCCGCAATGCGACGGGCCATCCCGACAATCCTGGCATGACGACGCAAGCCCGAAGCCGCACCATGCCAGCCGTGCCTTAAGATCGGGTTAGTCCAGCAGTTGCTTGAGATACTTGCCGTAATCGTTCTTGGCGAATTTCGCCGCCAGCGCCGCCAGCGCCTCGCGGGTGATCCAGCCATGATCGAAGGCGATTTCCTCGGGGCAGCCGGTTTGCATGCCCTGGCGTTTTTCCAGCGTACGCACGAAATTGCCCGCATCCAGAAGGCTGCCATGGGTGCCGGTGTCCAGCCATGCATAGCCCCGCCCCATGCGCTTGACCGACAGCGTGTCTTCGGCAAGGTACATCTCGAGCAGCGAGGTGATTTCAAGCTCGCCGCGCCGCGATGGCTTGACCTGCCGGGCCTTTTCAGGCGCGGTCCCATCCAGGAAATAAAGCCCGGTGACGGCGTAGTTCGAGGCAGGCTTCTCCGGCTTCTCGATGATTGAAATGACGCGGCCATCAACGTCGAAATGCACCACGCCGTAGCGTTCGGGGTCGCTGACGCGGTAGCCGAAGACGGTGCCGCCGGTGTCATGGCCATCGGCCTCTTGCAGCAGTTCGGGCAGGCCGTGACCGAAGAAGATGTTGTCGCCCAGCACCATCGCGGAGGGGGCACCCGCCAGGAAATCCTCGGCCAGGATATAGGCCTGGGCCAGGCCATCGGGCGAGGGCTGCGTGATATAGGTGAAGGACACGCCCCACTGGCCGCCATCGCCCAGCAGCCGCTTGAACTGGTCCTGATCCTCGGGCGTGGTGATGATCGCGATCTCGCGGATGCCGGCCAGCATCAGCACGCTGAGCGGATAGTAGATCATCGGCTTGTCGTAGATCGGCAGAAGCTGCTTCGACAGGCCCATGGTGATGGGATAAAGCCGCGTGCCAGACCCGCCTGCGAGGATAATGCCCTTGCGGTTCGTCATCTCAATTCTCCTTCAAGTCACTCATTACACTGGCCAGGCTGGTGCGCCAATCGGGCTGTTCAATACCGAAGTCACGCATCAATGCGGTGCAATCCATGCGGGAGTTACCGGGACGGCGTGCGGGCGTGGGATAGGCCGCGGTGGGAATGCCCTCGACCGCGCAGGTCAGACCGGCCTGTGCGAAGATCTCGCGCGCGAAATCGGCCCAGCTGACATCGGGGGCGCCGCTGAAATGATAGGTACCGGTCACGCCATGTCCGGCATGGAAGGCCCGCGCCATGGCCAGCAGGGCCGCCGCGATATCGGCGGCAGCCGTCGGGCCGCCGATCTGATCGGCGACGATGGTCAGTTTCTCGCGTTCGGCACCAAGGCGCAGCATGGTTTTGACGAAATTCGCGCCATGCGCCGAAAACACCCAGGAGGTACGCAGGATCGCATGGGCGCCGCCTGCCGCCCGCACGGCCTGTTCGCCCGCCAGCTTTGACCGGCCATAGGCCCCCAGCGGTCCGGTGGCGTCATTCGGCCGCCATGGCTGGGTGCCGCTGCCATCAAAGACATAATCGGTCGAGACATGCAGGAAGGGGATGCCTGCGGCCTTGCAGGCGGCGGCCATTGCACCCGGTGCCGTGCCGTTGATCGTGGTCGCCAGATCCTCTTCGGATTCCGCGCGGTCCACGGCCGTATAGGCGGCTGCGTTGATGACCACATCGGCGTCAGAGGCCGCGATGGCGGCGGCGCAGGCGGCGGGGTCCGCGAGGTCCGCCCGGTCGCGGCCCAGACAGGTCATGACGATGTCGGAAGTGGCTTGCCGCGCCAGTTCGGTGGCGACCTGACCGGTCTGCCCGAAAACCAGAATGTGCATCATGCCTTGGTCCCCAGACGCTGGCCGACGCCGTGGCGTTCCTGCAAAGGGCGCCACCATGCCTCGTTGTCGAGATACCATTGCACGGTGCGGCGCAGTCCTTCTTCGACGGTGACGGAAGGACGCCAGCCCAGTTCGGCGCGGATGCGCGACGGATCAATGGCATAGCGCGCGTCATGGCCGGGGCGGTCGGTGACGAAAGTGATCTGATCGGCGTAAGAGCCTGCCGCCTTGGGGCGCAGAGCGTCGAGGATGGCGCAGAGCGTGCGGACGAGTTCGAGGTTGGTGCGCTCGTTCTCGCCGCCGATGTTGTAGCTGCGGCCAAGCGCGCCCTTTTCCAGCACCAGCAGCAGCGCGTCGGCGTGATCCTCGACAAAGAGCCAGTCGCGGATGTTGGAGCCATCGCCGTAGATCGGCAGCGGCTTGCCCGCCAACGCGTTGAGAATGATCACCGGCACCAGCTTTTCGGGGAAATGATAGGGGCCGTAATTGTTCGAGCAATTGGTCAGCACCACCGGCAGGCCGTAGGTTTCATGCCATGCCCGCACCAGATGATCGCTGGCCGCCTTGGACGCCGAATAGGGCGAACGCGGATCATAGGGGGTGTCTTCGGTGAATTTCACCGCCGGATCGGCGGGAAGCGAGCCAAACACCTCGTCGGTCGAGATGTGATGGAAGCGGAACCCTGCGGGCTTTCCCTTCGTCGTCCAGTAGGCACGCGCGGCTTCCAGCATGTTGTAGGTGCCGGTGATATTCGTTTCGATGAAATCGCCGGGTCCGTCGATGGAGCGGTCCACATGGCTTTCCGCCGCCAGATGCATCACCGCATCGGGTTTGTGGGCGGCAAAGATCCGGTCGAGGGCGGCGCGGTCGCGAATGTCGGCCTGTTCAAAGGCATAGCGCGGATCGCCCGCCACCGATGCCACGTTATCAAGGCAGGCGGCATAGGTCAGCGCATCAAGATTGACCACCTCGTGCCCCCGCGCCACGGCCAGCCTGACCACTGCGGATCCGATGAAGCCCGCGCCCCCGGTTACAAGAAGTTTCATGCCTCAGCCCTCGTAGACGAAAGGTGTTTCGAAATCGCGCAACCAGAGTGCCTTGGCATCCTTGTCCGACAGCAGCGGGGTCACGCCCTCGGGCAGGCCCCAGTCGATCCCGATGTCGGGGTCGTCAAATCGCACCGCGCCGTCACATTCGGGGGCGTAGTAATCGGTGCATTTGTAAATGATCTCGGTATCCGGCTCGCGGGTGACGAAACCATGCAGGAAACCGGCCGGAATCAGAAGCTGGCGGCCGTTTTCGAATGACAGCTCCTCGCCGATCCAGCGGCCATAGGTGGGCGATCCGCGCCGGATATCGACGGCCACGTCGAACAGGCGGCCCTTGCCGCAACGCACCAGCTTGGCCTGGGCATGGGGTGGCGACTGGAAATGCAGCCCGCGCACCGTGCCGACCTGCGCTGAAAGCGAGTGGTTATCCTGCACGAAATCAAGGCTGATCCCGTGACCTTCAAGCGTCTTGCGGTTCCAGCTTTCCGAGAAAAACCCCCGCGAATCGCCGAAACGGGCCGGGGTCAGAATCAGAACACCGGGCAATTCTGTTTGTTCGACCTTCACAATCGCACCCTTTGATTCACCATAATATCAAGGTTGCCTAGCAACGTAATCATCGGTTGTCACGCAAATCGCGCCACATCACGATCCGTGCCGCGTTCTGGATGCTTGACCTTGCCCATGCTGACCATAAGAGGGCATACACCATAACACGGCGGCGATCGGGGAAGACCCCGGCTGCGGTCGCGTTGGTTGCAGGGAAGGCGAGGACAGGGTTTGGCGCATATCATCGTTGTTGGAAATGAAAAGGGCGGCGCGGGCAAATCCACCGTCTCGATGCATGTGGCGACTGCGTTGGCGCGGTTGGGCCATCGGGTCGGGGCGCTGGATCTGGATCTGCGGCAAAGGACCTTTGGCCGCTATTCCGAGAATCGGGCAGCCTTTCTGGCCAAATCCGGGCTGAGCCTGCCCGGCCCGGTCTATATCGATCTTCCCGAAGCCGATGCCAGCACATTGAAGGACGGCGAAAACCCTTACGATCAGCGTCTGTCCGCCGCCATCGCCACGCTTGACCCGGTCAGCGATTTCATCGTGATCGACTGCCCCGGATCGCATACACGCCTGAGCCAGGTGGCGCATAGCCTGGCCGATACGCTGATCACGCCGCTGAACGACAGTTTCATCGATTTCGACCTGCTGGCCCAGGTGGATGGCGACGGGCGCAAGATCCTGGGCCCTTCGGTCTATTCCGAAATGGTCTGGGGTGCGCGGCAGTTGCGCGCGCAGGCCGGCCTGAAACCCATCGACTGGGTCGTGGTGCGTAACCGCCTTGGCGCCCAGCAGATGGTCAACAAGGAAAAGATGGGCCGCGCGCTGGACAACCTGGCCAAGCGGATCGGCTTTCGCGTGGCGCCCGGCTTCAACGAGCGGGTCATCTTCCGCGAGCTTTTCCCGCGCGGCCTGACCTTGCTTGATCTCAAGGATATCGGGGTGAAGCAGCTCAATATCTCGAACGTGGCGGCACGACAGGAGCTGCGCGACCTGATCAAGGCGCTGAACCTGCCGGGGGTCGAGCCGAAGTTCTGACCCTCTGCGTCAGTGTCAGCCCATGCGCGCCAGCTTGCGCAGGGCCGCGCGCAGGATGCGTTCTTCCTCGGGGGTCAGGGTATCGGCCAGGGCAGCGTCATAGCGATGCGCCACCCCGTGCAGATCGCGGTAAGCCATGCGCCCCTGCGCTGTCAGATCAAGATATTCCTGCCGCCGGTCGGCCTCGTCCGGGTCGCGGGTCAGAAAGCGCCGTTCCTCCAGGCGCTGCACGGCGCGGCTGATCTTGGTCTTGTGCATCTTGGACCGCGCCCCGATCTCTTTCGCGGTCAGGCGGCCGTAAAGACCCAGGTGGAACAGGACCCGCCATTCGGTACGCAACATTCCGTAGCGATCCCGGTAGACCTTCTGAAACGCCAGGCTGCTTTCCTCGGCCGCCTGGTTCAACAGGTAGGGTAGGAAATTCTGCAGATCGAACGCGTCTTTTTCTGACATGATGAAGACTCCTGATGTTGTTAGTTACAAAATCAACCGTTAACGACGCAACCATAAAGGAGGACGTCCCATGAATCGCCCCACCCTTCCGCATTCCTTCGTGCAGGCGGCCACGCCGCAAGGCACCACCCCCGGCTACATGCCGGGCTTCGGCAATGATTTCGAAACAGAGGCCCTGCCCGGCGCGCTGCCGCAGGGCATGAACAGCCCGCAGAAATGCAATTATGGTCTTTACGGAGAGCAGTTGTCCGGCACGGCCTTCACCGCGCCCAGCCACCAGAACGAGCGCACCTGGTGCTACCGGATCCGCCCCTCCGTCAAGCATTCCAAGCGTTATGTGAAGATCGACGTGCCCTATTGGAAATCGGCGCCGCATATCGACCCCGATGTGATCAGCCTGGGCCAGTACCGCTGGGACCCGGTGCCGCATACCGATGCAGCCCTGACATGGATCACGGGCATACGCACCATGACCACCGCGGGTGACGTGAACACGCAGGTGGGCATGGCCAGCCATGTCTACCTGGTCACAGCGTCGATGAAGGACGAATATTTCTTCTCGGCCGACAGCGAATTGCTGATCGTGCCGCAAGAGGGCCGTCTGCGGTTCTGCACCGAATTGGGGATCATCGACCTTGAACCCAAGGAAATCGCGATCATCCCGCGCGGGCTTCTGTACCGGGTCGAGGTGCTGGAAGGCCCCTGCCGCGGGTTCGTCTGCGAAAACTACGGACAGAAATTCGACCTGCCCGGACGTGGCCCCATTGGCGCGAACTGCATGGCGAACCGGCGCGATTTCAAGACGCCCGTCGCCGCCTTCGAGGATCGCGAGGTGCCGTCATCGGTGGTCATCAAGTGGTGCGGGCAGTTCCACCGCACCGAGATTGGCCATTCGCCGCTGGATGTGGTGGCCTGGCACGGCAATTACGCGCCGGTGAAATACGACCTGCGGACCTATTGCCCGGTGGGCGCGATCCTGTTCGATCATCCCGATCCGTCGATCTTCACCGTGCTCACCGCCCCATCGGGCGTGGAGGGGACCGCGAATATCGACTTCGTGCTCTTCCGCGAACGCTGGATGGTGGCCGAAAACACCTTCCGCCCGCCATGGTATCACAAGAACATCATGTCCGAGCTGATGGGCAATATCTATGGCCAGTATGACGCCAAGCCCCAGGGCTTCGTGCCCGGCGGGATGAGCCTGCACAACATGATGCTGCCGCACGGGCCGGACAAGAACGCCTTTGAAGGCGCGTCGAATGCGGATCTCAAGGCGGAAAAGCTGGACAATACAATGTCCTTCATGTTCGAGACGCGCTTTCCGCAGCATCTGACGCGCTTTGCCGCCGCCGAGGCGCCCTTGCAGGATGACTATATCGACTGCTGGGACAGCCTGGAGAAGAAGTTCGACGGCACGCCCGGCAAGAAATAGGTGGCATTCGCCGCCTGCGGGCAGGAGTTTTACGCCCCTGCCCTTGACTGACATTCCGGCCGTGCACTTCGCGCGCGGCTGACCCCCGGAAGGACCCAAGACAATGCCCCTGATGACAAGCTGGGTGGCCTCGGCCAATGCGCCCGGTCACCCGTTTCCGCTGAACAACCTGCCCTGCGGCGTCTTTTCCGTCGGCGATGACGACCCGCGCTGCGGCGTGGCCATCGGCGACATGATCCTCGATTGTCGCGCGGCCGAGGATGAGGGGCTTCTGAACCTCGATGATGCGCCCGTCTTCGACGTGCCCTTCTGGAACGAGGTGATGGAACTGGGCCCCGAGGCATGGGCCGCGCTGCGCGCCCGGCTGATCCAGTTGCTGAAGGATGGATCGGCAGAGCGTGCGGCGGTGGAGCCTTTGCTTGTGCCGATGGATCAGGCCGAGATGAACCTGCCCTTCCTTGTGGCGGAATATACCGATTTCTATGCCGGCCGGCATCACGCCACCAATGTGGGCACGATGTTCCGGGGGGCCGAGAATGCGCTGCCGCCGAACTGGCTGCATATGCCCATCGGCTATAACGGTCGCGCGTCATCGGTCGTGGTGTCCGGCACGCCGGTGCGCCGCCCCTGGGGGCAGCTGAAAGGCCCCGATGACGCGGCCCCGCGTTTCGCGCCCTGCGCGCGCTTCGATCTGGAGCTTGAAATGGGCGCCGTGGTCGGCACCGGCAGCGAAGGTCCCGTCACGGTGGACGAGGCCGATGCGATGATCTTCGGCTATGTGCTGCTGAACGACTGGTCCGCGCGCGACATCCAGGCCTGGGAATACCAGCCGCTGGGCCCGTTCCAGGCCAAGGCGACCGCCACGACGATCAGCCCCTGGATCGTGACACGCGCCGCGCTCGCGCCATTCCGCGTGTCCACCCCTGCGCGTGAGGTGCCGCTTCTGGATCACCTCAAGGATACCGGGCCGATGCTCTATGATATCGACCTGACCGTGACGCTGGCCCCAGAAGGCAAACCCGCCACGGAAATCGCGCGCACCAATTACCGCGAGATGTATTATTCCGCCGCCCAGCAACTGGCCCATCACACGACCAGCGGCTGCCCGATGACGCCGGGGGACCTGCTGGGCTCTGGCACCATTTCGGGGCCGGAAAAGCACCAGCGCGGCAGCCTGCTGGAACTCAGCTGGGGCGGGAAGGAGCCGCTGACGCTGGATACCGGCGAGACGCGCAGCTTTCTGGCCGATGGCGATACGCTGACCCTGCAGGGTGCGGCCCATGGCGATGGCTACACCATCGGCTTCGGCACCTGCACGGGCACGATCCTGCCCGCCCTGAAAGACCCTTACGCAAGATAGACACGGTTTCTTCTTGCCTCAAATATCCCCGCCGGAGGCTTCGACAGCTGACCCCGGCACCGACATCAGAAAGGACGACCCATGGCCAAGGCTTTCGCATCGCAAGGCGACATGACCGAGAAGAAGATCACCTTCACCGAGGTGGGGGATGGCGTCTATGCCTTCACCGCCGAGGGGGATCCCAATTCGGGCGTGATCATCGGCGACGAGTCCGTGATGATCGTCGAGGCGCAGGCAACCCCGCGTCTGGCCAACAAGGTGATCGACTGCGTGCGCTCTGTCACCGACAAGCCGATCAGCCATGTGGTGCTGACGCATTATCATGCCGTGCGGGTGCTGGGCGCCTCGGCTTTCGGCGCGCAACAGGTGATCATGGGCGACAAGGCCCGCGCCATGGTGGTGGAACGCGGGCAGGAGGACTGGGACAGCGAATTCCAGCGCTTTCCGCGCCTGTTTGAGGGGCATGAAAGCATCCCCGGCCTGACCTGGCCCACCACCACCTTTTCCGAGGACATGACCGTCTACCTGGGCAAGCGCAGGGTGGACCTGATGCATCTGGGCCGCGCCCATACGGCGGGCGATATCGTGATCCACGTGCCCGACCAGAACGTGATGTTCACAGGCGATATCGTGGAATACCACTCGGCCTGCTACTGCGGGGACGGGCATTTCAGCGACTGGGGCGATACGCTGGATGCGATTGCCTCGTTCCAGGTCGATGCCATCGCACCGGGGCGCGGGGATGCGCTGATGGGGCAGGACATGGTCACGGCTGCCATCGAGAATACGCGCGACTTCGTCGAAAGCACCTATGCCGCCGCCGCCCGCGTCGCGGCCCGTGGCGGCAGCCTCAAGGAGGCCTGGGATGCCGTGCGCGCGGCCTGCGATCCGAAGTTCAAGGATTACGCGATCTATGAACACTGCCTGCCCTTCAACGTCGCCCGCGCCTATGACGAGGCGCGCGGGATCGACACGCCCCGCATCTGGACCGCCCAGCGCGATATCGAGATGTGGGAGGCGCTTCAGGGCTGAGGGATCGGGCGTGGCAGGTAAATACGGACCATCGCGGGGCGAGCTGAAGCTGCGCCTGGGCTTTTCCATCTTCGGGCTGGGGCTGATGGTCTTTGCCCTGCTCACGCGCGGCTTCGGCGGCATCGCCATGATCGAGGTGGTGTTGATCGCGGGCACATTCTTTGGCGGCTCGGCGGTCTGGTCCGCCAGGGCGCTTTTGCGAAAGGACGACTGATGAACAAGATCTTCGAAGTTCCGCTCTATCCCTACAGCCACCACGCCGATCAGGATGCGGTCACCCCCGCGCATCACAGGGTGGTGATCGTGGGGGCCGGTCCCGTCGGTCTGGCCGCCGCCATCGACCTGGCGCAGCAGGGCATCGAGGCGCTGGTCGTGGACGAAAACGACAAGGTCAGCTTCGGCAGCCGCGCGATCTGTTTCGCCAAGCGCACCCTGGAGATTGCCGATCGCCTGGGCTGCGGCGCGCCACTGGTCGACAAGGGTGTGCAGTGGAACATCGGCAAGGTCTTTTTCGACGACCGCAAGGTCTATGATTTCAACCTGCTGCCCGAGGATGGGCACAAGCGCCCCGCCTTCATCAACCTGCAACAGTATTATTTCGAGGAATACCTGGTCAAACGCGCCCGCGAGATCGAAGCGGCCGGCGCACCGCTGGAACTGCGCGGCGGCAACAAGGTCACCGGCCTCACAGATCACGGCGATCATGTGACCCTGGGCATCGACACGCCAGACGGCCCCTATGCGATCACCGCCGACTATGTCATCGCCTGCGACGGGGCGGCCAGCCCGATCCGGTCCATGATGGGGCTGGATTTCGTGGGCCGCGTGTTCGAGGACAATTTCCTGATCGCCGATGTGATCATGGAGGCGGATTTTCCGACCGAGCGCTGGTTCTGGTTCGACCCGCCCTTCAACAAGGGGCAATCGGCCCTGCTGCACAAGCAGCCCGACGGCGTCTGGCGGATCGATCTGCAACTGGGCTGGGACATCGACAAGACCGAAGAGAAGAAGCCCGAGCGCGTCATTCCCCGCCTCAAGGCGATGCTGGGCGATGATGTGGAGTTCAGCCTTGAATGGGTGTCGATCTACACTTTCCAGTGCCGCCGGATGGAACGCTTCCGCCACAACCGGGTGATCTTTGCGGGCGACAGCGCGCATCAGGTCAGCCCCTTCGGCGCACGCGGGGCCAATTCCGGCCTGCAGGACACCGACAACCTGGCGTGGAAGCTGAAACTGGTGCTGGAGGGCCACGCCCCGGATGCGCTGCTGGACAGCTATGATGCGGAACGCATCCATGGCGCGGATGAAAACATCCTGAACTCGTCGCGTTCCACCGACTTCATCACGCCCAAATCAAAGATCAGCCGCATCTTCCGCGATGCCGTGCTGGACCTCAGCGAACATCACGCCTTTGCCCGGCCATTGGTCAACTCGGGCCGCCTGTCGATGCCCTGCACCTATGACGGATCGCCGCTGAACAGCCCCGATGCGCTGCCGGGCGGGCCCGCGCGCACGCGCCCCGGATCGCCGTGCCCCGATGTGGGCCTGGGCAACGGTTTCCTGCTGGACGGCCTGGGTAACCGGTTCACCTTGCTGACGGTGAACGCGGACGCGCCGGACAGCCTGACCGAAGGCGGGGTCGCGGTGACCCGGCTTGCGCTGACATCGAAGGACGATGCCACCGGCGCGCTGGCGTCGCGCTACCTGGGCGATGCCCCCGCTGCCGTTTACCTGATCCGTCCGGATCAGCATGTGGCCGCGCGCTGGCCCGCCTATGACGAAGCCGCGATCCGGGCCGCACTGCGCCGCGCCACCGGACAGGAGATGCAGGCATGAGCAGCGATCTGATCCTGACACCCAACCTGGACCGGCCCGATGACATTTATGCCGACCTGCTGGCCGCGCATGACGGGCTGGACAAGGCCGAAAGCGATGCGCTGAACGCGCGGCTGATCCTGATCCTGATGAACCACATCGGACAGCGCGCGGTATTGCGCCAGGCGCTCAAGGCGGCAGGGGCCCCCGAAAAAGCCTGACCCGTCTCTTTCATCGTTCCAAAAATACTCAAATCCCCCGCTTGCCGCGACACGCAAGGCGGGGGATTTTCGTTGCCAGATGCCAAGACACAATATACTTACCATGTTAACCAAATAGGAGGGCTGATATGCGCTGGGACGAATTTCCAAAATGGGGCCGCTGGGCCGCCGACTGGGCCGGGCGCTATCACGCCGGACTGCGCGACCGCCCCGTGCGGGCGCAGACACGTCCCGGTGACATCCTGGCCGCCCTGCCCGCCAGCCCGCCCGAGGCGGCGCAACCGATGGACGACATCATCGCGGATTTCGAATCCATCGTGATGCCGGGGATCACCCATTGGCAGCACCCGCGTTTCTTTGCCTATTTCCCGTCCAATGCCTCGCCTGCCGCGGTGCTGGCGGATCATCTGGTCACGGTGATGGCGCCGCAATGCATGCTCTGGCAGACCTCTCCCGCCGCGACCGAGATGGAGACGCGGATGATGGATTGGCTGCGCCAGTCGATCGGCCTGCCCGATGGGTTTTCGGGCGTCATCCAGGACAGCGCCAGTTCCGCCACGCTGGCCGCCGTGCTGGTGATGCGCGAACGTGCGCTGGAGTGGGACGGCAATGCCAGCGGGTTGCCGGGGCAGAAGGTCTTGCGTGTCTATTGCTCGGCCGAGGTGCATTCATCCGTGGACCGCGCAATCTGGATTGCAGGGATCGGGCAGGCCAATCTGGTACGTATCCCGACGCAAGGCCCGTTGCGGGGCATGGATGTGGCCGCGCTTGAGGCCGCAATCGAGGCGGACAAGGCAGCAGGGATGCTGCCTGCGGGTGTGATCGCCTGCACGGGCGGCACCGGCACCGGGGCTTGCGATGATATCGCGGCGGTCTGCGCGGTGGCGCAGCGGCACGGGGTATTCACCCATGTGGATGCCGCATGGGCCGGGGCCGCGATGATCTGCCCCGAGTTCCGCGATCTGTGGCAGGGCGTGGAGATGGCGGATTCGGTCGTGTTCAACCCGCACAAGTGGCTGGGCACGCAGTTTGACCTCTCGGCGCATTTCATCCGTTCGCCCGCCGACCTGACCCGCACGCTGGCGATCCAGCCCGAATACCTGAAAACGCAAGGGGCGGACGGGATCATCAACTACTCCGAATGGTCGATCCCGCTGGGGCGGCGGTTCCGCGCGCTGAAGCTGTGGTTTTTGATCCGCGCCTATGGTCTGGAGGGGCTGCGCGGCATGATCCGCAACCATGTGGCCTGGAGCCAGGATCTGGCCGAGCGGTTGCGCGCAACACCGGGGTTCGAGATCGTGACCGAGCCCGTGCTGTCGCTGTTCACCTTCCGCTATGCGCCGGACGGGGGCGATGCCGAGGCGCTGACCCAGGCGCTGCTGACCGCCATCAACGATGACGGGCGCATCTACCTGACCCAGACGCGGGTGAAGGGTGATTACGTGATCCGCTTTCAGGCCGGGCAATTCGATGCCACAAAGGCGGATATCGACATGGCCCATGACGTGATCGTCGAGATGGCCGCAAACCTGGCGAAAGGATAACCGATGCCCGCCCCCGTCAACCGTTTCAAGGCGGCGCTGGCCGCAGGTCAGATGCAATATGGCTGCTGGGCCGGCTTTGGCGATGCCTATCCCACCGAGGTCATGTCCACCGCCGGGTTCGACTGGCTGGTGATCGACGGGGAACATGCCCCCAATGACATTCGGTCGATCATGGCGCAGTTGCAGGTGCTGGAGGGCAAGCCGGACAGTCACCCGGTCGTGCGCCTGCCGATGGGCGAGGCCTGGCTGATCAAGCAGGCGCTGGATATCGGCGCGCAGACCCTGCTGATCCCGATGGTGGAAAGCGCCGAACAGGCGCGCGATCTGGTGCGGGCGATGCGCTATCCGCCCGAGGGGATCAGGGGATCGGGGGCGGCGCTGGCGCGGGCCTCGCGGTTCTCGGCGATCCCGGATTACATCCGCACGGCGAATGACCAGATGTGCCTGCTGGTGCAGGTGGAAACCGTCAAGGGGATCGCCGCCCTGGACGATATTCTGGCGGTCGAGGGTGTGGACGGGGTGTTCATCGGCCCCTCCGATCTGGCCGCAGACATGGGCCACCGGGGCGACAGTGCACAGCCCGAGGTGCGTGCGGTGATCAAGGACGCGCTGGGGCGGATCGCGGCATCCGACAAGGCGGCCGGAATTCTGGCCGTGGATCACGACACCGCTGTCACCTATCGCGACTGGGGCGCGCAATTCCTGGCCGTGGGGATCGATGTGGTGCTGCTGGCACGCGCCGCGCGCGATCTGGCTGCGCGCTGGACCAAGGGCTGAGGCCGCGCCGTGGCGGGGCAGACCGAAACCATCGTCGCGGCGATCCTGGGCGCGATCGAGACCGGCAGCCTGCGGCCTGGCGGCCTGATCGACGAGCAGGAACTGATCGAGGCGCATGACGTATCGCGCACGCCCGTGCGCGAGGCGCTGATCCAGCTAGAGACCGCCGGCCTGATCCGGCGCCTGCCGCGCAAGGGGGCGGTGGTGTTCAAACCGTCGCTGGAGGAGTTTCTGGCGATCCTCGAGGTGCATGCCAAGCTTGAGGGGCAAGCCGCAGGGCTGGCCGCGCGGCGGCTGTCCGCCGCCCATGCAAGCGCGCTTGAAGCGGCCGTGGCGGCCTGCGAGGATCACGCGGCGCGCCTGGGAGATGCGGAGCCCGACCGCTATTACCAGTTGAACATGGATTTCCACCGCGTCGTGGCCGAGGCAGCGGGCAATCCGTTCCTGCTGGAGATGATCAAGACCAATGCGCGCAAACTGATGGCCTATTATCGGGCGCGCTATCACTATGCCGGAGCGATAGGGGCATCGGCGCGTGACCATCGCGCGATCGCGGCGCTGATCGTGGCGCGGCGGTCGGATGAGGCCGAGGCCGCAATGGCGCGGCATGTGCAGTTCGACCAGGTGACAGCGATGGATCTGCTGGCGGTGCTGGGCTGAGCCTTGCGCGCGGTGCCCGTTGCGGCCGGTGGATCCTGAGTATTTTTGGAACGATGAAGCTGGGCGTCAGCCCTGTGTCATGGCCTGTGCCCTGGCCTGTTCCCTGGCCTGTTCCCTGGCCTGCTCGAAAAAGCGCGCGATGGTTTCGGCGAAGGGTCGCGTATCGGCCGGACGGTCCAGCGAGGCGCGGGCGCGGGCGATCACTTCGGCGGGTTTGTCGTCTTTCAGATGTTCGACGAGGGCCGCGATGAAGGCGGGCGTCATCTCGGGGTGGTATTGGGTGGTGTAGACATGCCCGCCGATGGCGAAACCGCCGACCGGGCAGTCCGGCGATGCGCTCAGGATCCGTGCGCCCGCAGGCAGGGCGGTGACCTGTTCCACATGCGCGGCGTAGACCCCGGCCTGCGGCGGCAAGGGGTCCATCCAGGGCGCGGGATCGGTCGCCTGGATTTCGGTGCGCCCGAACACCCAGCCGCCCGGATTGGGTCCGACCTGCCCGCCCAGCGCCAGCGCGATGGCCTGATGGCCGAAACAAGCGCCAAAGAGTGGCAGGCGGGCGGCGACCATCCGGCGGATCAGATGGAGAAGATCAGCGACCCATGGATCGGAATCATGGACAGAGGCCGGGCTGCCGGTGATCATGACCCCGTCGAAGGTGGACAGGTCAGCTGGGAACCGGCCGTCTTTCACCGCGAATACCTCGGTCGTCCAGTCGGGGCGGACGGACTGGATCAGTGCCGTGAATTTCGCGCCATCCCTGGGGTGGGCGGCTGCAAAGTCGCTTTCGTCCGTGTTGGCCATGAGGATTGCAAGATGCATGCGCCGGGTCTTTCGATGTCACTTAATTTTGCTTTACATATTTATATCCGCTTTTAATATACATAACAGGTTAACGACAAGTCCCAATCGGGGCGGCTGACGGAAAGGTGACGCGATGACGGTCTGGACCCCCACTGACGACGGTTTCGCCGATCTGACCAGCCATGACACCTTTGTGCATGGCGTGCCGCACAACACCTTTGCCCGGCTGCGCCGCGACGACCCGGTGCACTGGACCGACTGGGATCAGGGACAGGGATTCTGGTCCATCACGCGCCATGCCGACATCATCGAGATGAACCGGCAGCCCGATGTCTTTTCCTCGGCGCGGGGCATCCGGATGGAGGATCAGACCTATGAGGAATACCTGGCCCGCCGCACCTTTCAGGAGACCGACCCGCCCGAGCACATGCAGACGCGCATCAAGGTGGCGCGCGCCTTTTCCAAGCCCGTGATTGCGGAGTACGAACAGGATATTCGCGCGCTGTGCGACGAGATCCTGGACCAGGCGCTGGAGGCGCGGGAGTTCGATGCGACCAAGGCCATCGCGCGGCAATTGCCGATGCGGATGCTGGGCCGCATCCTGGGCACGCCGGAAGCCGATCTGCCCTGGCTGGTGGAAAAGGGCGATGCGCTGATTGCCAATACGGACCCGGATTTCACCGACCATGTGCTGGACAAGATGGATACCGATGCGTTCCGGATGATGCCCTTCAACTCGCCCGCGGGGGCGGAATTGTATCAATATGCCAAGGAGTTGATGGAGCATAAGGCCCGCAGCGGGGATACGAACGGCATCCTGAACCTGATCCTGAACCCCGGCCGGGACGGCGGGGTGATCAGCGAGACGGAGTTTCGCAACTTCTTCTGCCTGCTGGTAGCGGCGGGGAATGACACGACGCGCTATTCCATCGCGGCGGGCATCCAGGCGATGTGCCATCAGCCGGAACTGCTGGGCCAGATGCAGGCGGGCGGTGCCGTCTGGGAGACGGCGGCGGATGAGATCATCCGCTGGGCCACGCCCGCGATCTATTTCCGGCGCACCGCCACGCGCGATGTCGAGATGCATGGCAAGACGATCCGCGCGGGCGACAAGGTGCTTTACTGGTTCGCCTCGGCCAACCGGGACGAAGCGGTCTTTGACGATCCGTTCCGGGTCGATCTGACCCGCAGTCCGAACAAGCATCTGAGTTTCGGCCAGGGCGGGCCGCATATCTGCCTTGGCATGTGGCTGGCCCGGCTGGAGGTGCGGGTGCTGTTCGAGGAATTGTCCAAGCGGCTGGCCGCGATCGAACCGGCAGGGCCGCATCAGTTCCTGCGCTCGAACTTCGTGGGCGGCATCAAGGCATTGCCGGTGCGGGTCACGCCCGCCTGAAGATCAAAACGCGCGGGGATAAACCCGCGCCCGAGGGAGAGACATGAGATGAACACCCGCCTGCGCGCGCTTTTCTGCGACCATCTGTCGATCATGCGGGGCAAGTATCTGCCCGGCTCGAAGATCGGGGACGGCCATACCCGTTTCTGCCGGTCGAATTTCGGTGTGCATTACGACAAGGACCTGCTGAATTCACCGGGGTCGATGATGATGGAAGGGTTGCCCGACATGGTGCTGCACTGGCGCGGGGACGAGATCCGCGACAGCTGGGACCGGGCGACCAAGATCGTGGTGGGCGATCTTTACGACACCGATGGCGCACCGCTGCCGATGTGTGGGCGCGGCGCGCTGAAACGGGCCGTGGCCGACTGGGGCAAGCATGGCCTGACGCCCAAGGTGGGGATCGAGCTGGAAGCCTTTGCCATGGTCGCGGACGATCAGGGGCGGTTGCGCCCCTATGATACGCCGGGCGCGCATGTCTACGGCACGGGGCCCTTCACGGATCCGTTGCGGTTCAACGATGCGATCTGGGAAAAGGCCGATGAGCTGGGATTCAGCCTGGACCTGATCACGTCGGAATATGACAGCCCGCAATTCGAATACACGCTGACCTTCGACGATGCGGTCAAGGCGGTGGATGATATCGTGCTGTTCCGCTTGATGGCGCGCGAGATCGCGCTGGAGCATGGGGTTGTGCTGACCTTCATGCCCAAACCCATCGCCGAGGCGGGTGGTTCGGGGATGCATGTCAACTTTTCCTTCGTGGACGAGGCCGGGGGCAATGCCCTGTCAGATGGGCCGAAGGGCGGACCGGATCACATGAACGCGCTGGCCCGCGGCTGCGTCGCGGGGCTGCTGCGGCACCACAAGGGGCTGGCCGGGCTGATCGCGCCCACGGCCAATTCCTATCAGCGGCTGCAACCCGGCAGCCTGTCGGGGCATCTGTGCAACTGGGGCGGGGATCATCGCAACGTGACCACGCGCATTTCCAGCGAAGGCGGCGCCAAGGCGCGGCTGGAGCATCGGATGGCCGATGCCTCGTCGAACCCCTATGTGGCGGTGGCAGCCGTGCTGCAAGCCGCGCGGCTGGGCTTTGCGGGCGGCTATGACCTGCCCGCGATGGAAACCGGCGACGGGTTCGAGAAATGGGACGCGAAGGAGGCGACCGCGCTGAACCTGAAGGGGGCGGTGGCCGATCTGAAGGCCGATACCGCGCTGACGCAGGCGGTAGGGTCGCTGCTGGTGGAAAACCACGTTTTCATGAAGGAACACGAGGTCAAGAAGACCCGTGACCTGGAAGGCGACGCGCTGCGCGATTTCTACATCTGGTTCGTCTGAGGGGGCTGCTGCCATGAAGGTGACGTGGATACTGCCCGACGGGTCCGAGATTTCGGTCGAGGTGGCCGAGGGGCTGTCGCTGATGGAAGCGGCGGTGGCGCATAACGTGCCGGGTGTTGTCGGCGAATGCGGCGGCAACCTGAGTTGCGCGACCTGCCATGTGCATGTGGCAGATGCCTGGGCCGACCGGGTCGGCGGGCCCGAGGATTTCGAGGATGCGATGCTGGACACGGTCGAGGCGGCGCGGGTGCCGACCTCGCGCCTGTCCTGCCAGATCAGGGCCAGCGCCGCGCTGGACGGTCTGGTGCTGATCGTGCCCGAGGTCTGAGCGCGGTCCGGGCCGCGCGGTTGCGTGATGGATATTTGAGGCAAGAAGAAGCAGGGTGTGATCTGCGCCCTGGTCCTTGCCTGTCCTTACCTGTCCTTGCGTGACGCGATCGGGCTAGCGTGTTTCATCCTGCTTGCGGGATGACTGTTCTTCTTTCTCGCGGGCCTTGATGCGGCGGAGCTGGATCTCGCATCCGATCCACGCGGCGGCCGCAATGACAATCACCGCGACAAAGACGTAAAACCCCAAAGCGGTTTCGGAGAGCAGCGCACCCGGCGTTCTGGTATCGTAAATCGACGTCATCCGGACGGCCTTTCTGCCCGCGCTACCTGTTTCGTAACGCAGGGTGGACGATCCACCAAGAGGCGCGCGATCACAGGGCGGCGAACCCCTGGTCCAGCGCGGAGAGGATCACCTGCACATCGGCGGCGGTCAGGATCAGCGGCGGCGACATGATGACATTGGCGCCCGAGACGCGGACCATGGCGCCGGCGCGATAGGCGACCTCTTGCAGGGTGCCGATGGTCTTCTTGTCGATCGGGGTTTTCTTCGCCCGGTCGCTGACCAGTTCCAGCGCGCACATCAGGCCATGACCGCCACGCACATCGCCGATCACGTCGTATTTTTCTGCCAGTGCCAGCAAACCCTGGTGAAGTTGCGCGCCGCGCGCGGCGGCGTTTTCGGGCACGTTCAGACGTTCGGTTTCGGCAAGACAGGCCAGCGCGGCGGCGGCGCCGACCGGGTGGCCGGAATAGGTGTAGCCATGTCCGATAGCGGCGGCGCCGGTCTTGTCGCCCTCGAAGACCTGCGCCACATCTTCGGCGATCATCACGGCACCAAAGGGGAAATAGCCGTTGGTGATGGCCTTGGCGGTACACATGAAATCGGGCTGCACGCCCCAGTGGCGGCTGCCGGACCAGCTGCCGGTGCGACCAAAGGCGGTGATCACCTCATCCGCGATCAGCAGGATGCCGTGGCGGGTGCAGATCTCGCGTACGCCGGGCATGAAGCTTTCGTGCGGCGGGATCACGCCGCCTGCGCCCAGGACCGGCTCCATGATGAAGGCGGCGATGGTGTTTGCGCCCTGAAAGGCGATCTCATCCTCCAGCGCGGCAAGGCAGAGCTGCGCCAGCTTGGCCGGATCGCTTTCGTTGAACGGGTTGCGATAGGTATAGGGCGCGGGAATGTGGTGGCAGCCGGCCAGAAGCGGCTCGTAGGCGGTGCGGAAATTGGCATTGCCGTTGACGGAGGCGCCGCCGAAATGGGTGCCGTGATAGCCTTTCTTGAGGCTGAGAAACTTCACCCGCTGCGCCTGCCCCCTGATCTTGTGATATTGCCGCGCCAGCCGCAGCGCGGTTTCGACGGAATCCGATCCGCCCGAGGTATAGAAAGCGCGGGTCAGCCCGTCGGGGGCGAAGAAGCGGCGCAATTCCTCGGACAGTTCGATCACCGCGTCGTTCGACGTGCCCCGGAAGGTCGAGTAATAGGGCAGACGGTCCAGCTGCGCGGCAATCGCTGCCTTGATGGGGGCGCAGGAAAAGCCGAGGTTCACGTTCCACAGGCCGCCCACGGCATCCACCACCTCATGCCCGTCGATATCGGTGATCCGCACACCCTGCGCGCCGGTGACGATGGTGGGAGGATTGGCAAGGCTGTCGGCCGGATGGGCCATCGGGTGCCACATCGACCGCGCGTTATGTTCTTTCAGGAAATTGCTGTCTTTCATCGGATCATCCTTTCGAGAAGCCCAGAAGGCGCAGGGCCTGGTCATAACTGCGGGCGGGCTGCGCCACGTCGAACTGCAGGGTTTGCAGGCCGACCGCCCGCGCGCCCGCGATGTTGCGCGCCTGATCATCGACAAAGACGCAGGAGGCCGCAGGCAGGCCAAGCTGATCAAGGCAGAGGTGATAGGCGGCGGGATCGGGTTTGAGTACCCCGGTATAAGTGGCGTCCACGATCACCTCGAACTGCTGCAAGACCGGCAGCTTGTCGCGAAAGCCCGCGCCATAGAAAAGGTCCAGCTCGTTCGACAGGATCGCAAGGCGGATACCTGCCGCGCTGGCCCTTGCGATGGCGTCACGAAATTCGGGACGGATCACGGCATCAGGGTCGGCCCCGCGCGCGGCGCGGACGAAATCGGAAATCTCCGTCCATTTCCGCCCGGTGAGCAAGGCCGCCTCGGCGGTGCGAAGCCGCCAGTAATCGCGTTCGCTGATGCGGTCGGCCTGCATGTCCTGCCAGAGCGGATCGCCGTCCGGATCGAAGGGGCCGCGCCACGTGAGGGTGCCGGGGGGCAGGCCCAGGGCCGCCTCGGTCAGATCATGGGTTTCGAACATGGTGCGCGAGATGACACCGCCGAAGTCGAGGATCAGGGCGCGGTCGGATCCGGTCATTCCGCGGCCTCCTGTGCCGTGAACCCGTCAGGAGGGAAACCGCCCAGCGCGCGGGTCAGGCCGGTGGCGTGCCGCCAGAGTTCGCGCCGGATCAGCGCGGTGAGGTCGGGCGTCATGCGCGCCACGGGTGCGGCCACTGCCATGGCGCCGATCACGCGGGCCTGTGCATCGAAAAGGGGCACGGCGTGGGAATGGACATCCTTTTCGAACCCGCCCACGGATTCCGCAATGCCGGTGCGGCGCACCCCATCCAGCACGGCGCGGATCGCGGCCGGGTCGGTCAGCGTTTCCTCGGTGCGCTTTTCAAGCGGGGCTGACAGGATGCGGCCGATCATCTCGGGCGGGCTGAAGGCCAGAACGGCCAGGCCGGAACTGGTGGCGTGAAAGGCCAGGATCTGTGCATCCTCCATGGTGACGCGGGTGCCGTGGCGGGGGCTGTAGGCATAGCTGAGCATGCTGAGCCGGTCGCCCTGCAAAAGCGACAGATGTGCGGTCTCATGGGTGGCGTCCGACAGCGATTGCAACGCCTGGGCCGCCATGTCGCGCAGCGGCACGGCCGTTTCGCGCAAGGAGGCCAGACGCAGGACAGCGGGACCAAGACGGTATTCGCGCCCCGTGCCGGTCTGTTCGACGAATCCCCCCTGCTGGAGTTCGGACAGCAAACGATAGGCGGTCGCCTTGTTCAGACCGGCCAGGCGGGCAAGCTCGCTCAGGCCGATTTCAGGCCGGTTGCGGCTGAAATGATCCAACAATGACAATGCCTTGGCGACGGTTCCCATGGGGGCGGCTGCTCCGGTATCCTGCCTGCTGTTCAGGCATCCGCAGATACGGACGCCTTGGGTTCGTTAAAATCGTTGACAGAAACGCTGGCGCTCTGTCAATCTATTTTAGAACCATTGGTTCAAATAATGAACCGATTGCACAGGGAGAAGACCATGAAGACCACATCCATCCTAGGCGGGGCGCTGGCCCTGTCCATGGCTGCCGTTGGCGGCGCGGCGCTTGCCGATTATCCTGAAAAACCAGTCAGCTTCATCGTCCCGTTCCCGCCGGGCGATCTGGAGGATGTTCTGACGCGGATGATCGCGGATGACTTTCAGGCCGAATATGGCGTAGCGGCAGCCGTGGTGAACAAACCGGGTGGTGGTGGCGGCCCCTTCCCCGGCGCGATCGAAGTCGCGAATGCCCCGGCAGACGGCTATATGATCGGGTCCTTCGTGATCGGGGTGCCGGTCGTGGGACACCAGATCGGCATTCCCGAACTGAGCCCCGAGAAATTCGACCCGCTGGGCATTTTCCTGACCTATCCTTTCGTCATCGCGGTGGCGGGCGATGCGCCCTATGACGACATGGAAGGGCTGGCGGAATATGCGCAGACGAACGAACTGGCGCTTGGGCATTTCGGCAATGTGCTGACACCGACGCAGGTGACGATGGCGCTGGCCAAGACGATGGGTTTCGAATGGGGGTCTGACGCGGCCTTTGACGCGCTGGATTGCAACACGCTGGCCAGTGGCGATGCGGATGTGATCAACACCACGTTGCAGTTGATCCTGCCTTGCCTTGACAGCGTCAAGGTTCTGGCCTCGATCACCGACGACCGGATTCCGCTGGTGCCCGACGCCCCAACCGTGGGCGAGATCGAGCCAAGCCTGGATATCGCGCTGTGGAACGGGCTGTTCGTGCACAAGGACACACCGCAGGACGTGCGCGACAAGATCATCGCCGTGGCGCAAAAGACCGTGATGAGCCCGCGCGCGCAGCAGGTCGCCAAGGATACCGGCGGGCTGGTCTACTGGCAGAATGCCGAAGACAGCGCCGCGCGCATCAAGGCCGACATCGAGAAAGTCGCGGCCATCGAAGCGATGCTGGAGTGATCCGGCCGGGGCGGCGCGGGACATGATCCGCCCGCCCCACCCATCCACAACCCGCGGCCGACAAGGGTGAATGATGTCTGACGATCCTTTACTGGCCAGCAAGGGGCCGCGGCGGGGGCAGATCCTGTTCGCGCTGGCCTTTGCCGCCTTCGCGATCTTCATCCTGTCGAACCTGGGCAACCAGACCGTCTGGGCCCCGCGCACCAAGCTGTTCGCACAGCCGGGTTTCTGGCCCGGCGTTGCCGGTGCCGGCATGGTTCTGTTCGGTCTGCTGCACCTGCGCGGTCTGCGGCGCGGCAAGGGTTTGCGCCGCCCCTGGATCAGCCGCGAGGATCGGGACGAGGCACGGATATGGCTGCAACCGCTGGAATATACCGCCTGGTTCATGATCTATGTCTTCGCCGTGCCGCGTATCGGCTATCTGCCCGCGACAATCGTCTTTGCCCCCGCACTGACATGGCGGCTGGGCTATCGCAGCCCGCGCCTGCTGTGGGCCTCGGTCGCTTTCGGGATCGCCGTTGTCCTGATCTTCAAGGGCTTGCTGGGCGTGAAGATCCCGGGCGGCGCCCTCTACGAATATCTGCCCGACGGCCTGCGGGCCTTCGCGCTGCGTTACCTGTGAGGCGGGCATGGATCTGATTTTCGCAGGGCTCGAGGTTCTTTACCGCTGGGATGTGGCGCTGGCGCTGCTGGTGGGGTCCATCGGCGGGGTGATGATCGGGGCGGTGCCGGGCGTGGGCCCTGCGGTCGCCATCGCGATCCTGCTGCCGGCGACATTCTCGATGGATCCGATCGTGGGGCTGACGCTGCTGCTGGGGATATATGGCAGTTCGATGTACGGCGGCGCGATCCCGGCGATCCTGATCAACACCCCCGGAACGGCGGTGAATGCGCTGACGACCTATGACGGCTTTCCGATGACGATGCGGGGCGAGGGGCGCAAGGCGATCTCGATCGCCTATACGGCCAGTTTCGTGGGGGCCATCATCTCGATCATCTGCCTGATCAGCCTGGCGCCGGTGCTGGCGAAGGTGGCGCCGATGTTTGGCGCGCGCGAGATCTTTCTGGCGGCCCTGCTGGGGCTGGTGCTGGTCGTGGTGTCACATCGCGGGCAATCGGCGGTTGCCGCCGCATTGGCCTGCCTTGGCATCTTCATCGGCACCATCGGGCTGGAGCCGGTGAAATACACCAAACGTTACACATTCGATCAAAGCTGGCTGGCATCCGGCGTGGATCTGATCGTCGTGGTGCTGGGGCTTTACGCGATCAGCCAGGCTTTCGTGCTGATGCAGGGCGACGATGTGAAGACCCGCCGCGTGCCGCTGGGCGGTGGCATGTTCCAGGGCATACGCGAAGTGGCGCGGCATCCGCGCGTCACGGGGGCCTCGTCCGGTTTCGGGGTGATGATGGGGATCATTCCGGGCGTAGGGGAATTCACCTCGCAATTTCTGGCCTATACCTATGCACAAAAGACGTCGAAACGGCCCGAGGATTTCGGCCATGGGTCGGTCGAGGGGCTGATCGCATCTGAAAGCGCCAACAACTCGGTCCCCGCCGCCGCGATGGTGCCCCTGCTGGCGCTGGGCATTCCGGGCGAGGAACTGACCGCGATGATGCTGGCGGTCTTCTACGTGCATAACGTGGTGCCCGGTCCGGGGCTGTTCCAGAACCAGATGGATTTCGTGATGGCGATCTATCTGGCGCTGCTGTTTCTGAACATCCTTGTGATGGTGTTCTTGCTGTTTTCCACCAATGCGCTGATGACCGTGGCGCGGCTGCCGAACCGCTTTCTGGGCGTGTCGATCCTGACCCTGTCCTTCGTGGGCATCTATTCGTTGCGTAATTCCGCGACCGACTGCCTGATGGCGGCGGGGTTCGGGCTGTTTGGGTTCATCCTGAAGCGCCTGAACCTGCCAATCGTGCCGATCATCATGGGCATCGTGCTGGGCGGCATCATGGAGGCCAAGCTGCGGATCGCCATGGCGCGGGTCAAGACGCCCTTCGACTTCATCGACCGGCCCATCGCGATGGCGCTGTTTCTCTTCATCATCCTGATCATCGTCTTCCAGATCCGGGGCGCGGTGATTCAGGCCAGACGAGCCAAGGAGGCCCAATGGTCGACCAGACCCGCATCGACACGCTTCGGAACCTTCCTGTCCCGCCGCAGGGACTTTGTATTGACGGAACGTGGCAAGAGGCTGAGGGCGGAACGCTCGATATTGTCTCGCCCATCGACGGAACGCGACTGACCACGGTCGGGGCGGCCAATGCCGCCGATGTGAACCGCGCCGTGGCCGCCGCGCGCCGCGCCTTCGAGGATGGGCGCTGGTCGCGGCTGGCCCCTGCCGCGCGCAAGACCGTACTGCACCGTATCGCCGACCGGATCGAGGCCGAGGCTTTGGCCCTGACCGTTCTGGGCGTGCGCGACAACGGGACCGAGATCAGCATGGCCCTCAAGGCCGAGGCGGGATCGGCCGCTGGCACTTTCCGCTACTATGCCGAGGCGATCGACAAGGTTTACGGCCAGATCGCACCGACCGCGCCGGATGTGCTGGGGCTGGTGCATCATGTGCCTGTGGGCGTCGTGGGGGCCATCGTGCCGTGGAATTTCCCGCTGATGATCGGCGCGTGGAAACTGGCGCCCGCGCTGGCGGCGGGCAATTCGGTGGTGCTGAAACCGGCGGAAACCGCATCCTTGTCCTTGCTGCGTCTGGCGCAGATCTGCATGGACTGCGGCCTGCCCGATGGCGTGCTGAATGTGGTGACCGGGCACGGCCATGTGACGGGCGAGGCACTGGCGCTGTCGATGGATGTGGATGTGATGGTCTTTACCGGATCGGGCACCACGGGGCGGCGGTTGCTGGAATATTCCGCGCGGTCCAACCTGAAACGGACCTATCTGGAGCTGGGGGGCAAATCGCCCAATATCGTCTTTGCCGATGCGCCGGATCTGGAACAGGCGGCAAAAGTATCTGCCATGGGGATATTCCGCAATGCCGGGCAGGTCTGCGTTGCAGGCTCTCGCTTGCTGCTCGAACGCGGCATTCATGATGAGTTCGTCGCGATGCTGGCGCGCCATGCCGCGGCCTTGAAGGTGGGCGATCCGCTGGATCTGTCCAGCCAGATCGGCGCGGTGAATTCCGAGCGGCAGTTGGCGGGCAACCTTGGCTTTGTCGCGGATGCGATTGCCGAAGGGGGCGATCTGGTGCTTGGCGGCAAGCGCATCCTGCAAGACACCGGCGGCACCTATATGGAACCCACCATCGTGACAGCCGTGCAACCGCATCACCGGCTGGCGCGACAGGAGGTGTTCGGTCCGGTTCTGGCCGTGATCCCCTTCGATACCGAGGATGAGGCGCTCAGGCTGGCCAATGACAGCGACTATGGCCTTGCCTCGGCGGTGTGGACATCGAACCTGAGCCGCGCGCATCGGATGGTCGCGGGGTTGCGTGCCGGGGTGGTGCATGTGAACACCTATGGCGGGTCAGACAACACGGTGCCGCTGGGGGGTGTGAAACAATCCGGCAATGGGCATGACAAATCGCTGCATGCGCTGGATAAGTATCACGACCTCAAGACAGCGTGGATCCAGCTATGACCGAAACCCTGACAGACCGCCGCGCCCGCCTGCTGGGGCCGAACATGTCGACCTTCTATGATGAACCAGTGCATCTGGTGCGCGGCCTTGGCACAAAGCTGTGGGATGCCGAGGGGCGCGAATACCTGGATTGCTACAATAACGTGCCGCATGTCGGCCATTGCCATCCTCGCGTGGTCGAGGCGATCTGCGCGCAGGCCGGGACGCTGAACACCCATACGCGGTATCTGCACGAGGGGATTCTGGACTATGTCGAGGCGCTGACCGCGACGGTGGGCGCGCCTTTCGATTCCGCGCTCATGACCTGCACCGGGTCCGAGGCGAATGACGTCGCCTTGCGGATGGCGCAGGCCTTGACCGGCAAGACAGGCGTGATCGCCACCGATCACACCTATCACGGCAATACCACTGCGGTGCATCAGCTCAGCCGGACAAACCCGCCACCGGGGGGCTATGCCACCAACGTGGCCTTCGTGCCCGCGCCTGACAGCTATCGCCCCCTGGGCGGGGTTGCGGGGATGCCCCATGCCCATGCCTTTGCGGCGAAGGTGCAGGAACAGATCGACGCGCTTGAGACGACCGCGCACGGGTTTTCCACGCTGATCCTCTGCCCCTTCTTCGCCAACGAGGGCTTTCCCGACCTTCCCCATGGCTGGCTTGATCCGACGGTCGAGGTGGTGCGCCGCGCGGGTGGCGTGATCATCGCGGATGAGGTGCAGCCCGGCTTCGGGCGTCTTGGCACGGATTTCTGGGGTTTCCGCAAGATCGGCTTTACCCCCGACATCATCACCATCGGCAAGCCGATGGCGAACGGGCATCCTGTGGCGGCGGTGATCGCCCCGCATGATACGATGTATGCGTTTCGCAGCGCGTTTCGCTATTTCAACACCTTCGCGGGCAACCCGGTGTCCTGTGCCGCCGCGATGGCCACGCTCAAGGTGGTGCAGGAGGAGGGGTTGATGGAGAATGCCCGCGTGGTCGGTGACTACGCGCGCGCGGGGCTGCTCGATCTGGCGGGGCGGCATCATTGCATCGGGGATGTGCGCGGGTCGGGCCTGTTCTTCGGGGCCGAGATGGTTATGGACCCTGCCACCAAGACGCCCGCGACGGCCTTTACCAAAAGGGTTGCCAACGGCATGCGCCAGCGCGGTGTGTTGCTGAATTTCCTCGGCATCCATTACAACGTGCTGAAGATGCGCCCACCGATGGTGTTCTCAAGGCAGGATGCCGACCGGATGCTGGATGCGCTGGACGATGTGCTGCGCGCCACCCCGCTGGAGGCATGATGGCGGCGCTTGCACAGCAGGCCGCCCGTCTCTGGGGCTTTGCGCCGGATCAGATCCGGCTGGCCGCGCGGCGCGAGAATATCGTTTGGCGGGCCGAGGATGGCAGCGGCGCCTTTGCCCTGCGCCTGCACCGGCCGGGTTATCGGAACGCCGCACAATTGCTGTCGGAATTGCGGTGGATGGACGCGCTGGTGCAAGGCGGCCTGAACGTGCCGCGCCCGGTGCCGTCACGCGCGGGCACGCTGGTGGAAGCGGTGGGCGATACGCTGGTCGATCTGCTGACATGGCTGCCGGGCAGGCCCATCGGCATGCAGGGCCAGTTGGATGTGACGGACCGTGTCGGCCTGTGCTGCAACCTTGGGGCCCTGCTGGCCCGGTTGCACGATATCAGCGACGGCTGGACCCCGCCGCCGGATTTCAGCCGGCCTGCGTGGGACCGCGCGGGGCTGCTGGGTGACAGGCCGTTATGGGGGCCGTTCTGGGACAATCCCGGCCTGACCGCCGCGCAGCGCGCCACGCTTCTGGCCGCGCGCGCCAAGGCAGACGCGCATCTTGCGGCGATCGAACCGGGTCTGGATTACGGGCTGATCCACGCCGATGCCCTGTCCGAGAATATCCTGATCCATGACGATGCGCTGTCGCTGATCGACTTCGACGACGGCGGCTGGGGGTTTCGCGACTTCGACCTGGCAACCTTCCTGATGCGCTTTCTGCCGGCCCCCGATTACCCTGCCCTGCGCGCGGCGCTGCTGGCGGGCTACGCCAAGCGCCGCGCTGTCGATCCCGGCGCACTTGATCTGTTCATCCTGCTGCGCGCGTTGACCTATCCCGGCTGGATCATCCCGCGGCTGCACGAACCCGGCGGTGACGCACGATCCGCCCGCGCCATCCACACCGCCCTGCCGCTGGCAGAGGCTTATCTGGCCACGCCCTGAAAACCCGGAGGACCGCATGACCACCGCCTCAGACAAGACCATCCTCGTCGTCGGCACCTATGACACCAAGGATGACGAGCTGTCCTATCTGTCGGGCCGCATTCGCGCGCAGGGGGGCGGGGTTCTGTCCATGGATGTCTCGGTTCTGGGGGATCCAAAGGCGCCCACGGACATATCCAAGCATCAGGTGGCCGCGGCAGGTGGCAGCACCATCCAGGCGGCGATCGACAGCGGAGACGAGAATGTCGCGATGCAGATCATGGCGCGGGGCGCGGCCATGCTGGCCCGGCAGCTTCACACCGAGGGGCGGATCGACGGGGTGATCGTGCTGGGCGGCACGATGGGCACGGATCTTGCGCTGGACCTCTGCGCGGCGCTGCCGCTGGGCGTGCCGAAATACGTGGTCTCGACGGTCAGCTTTTCCGCCATGCTGCCGCCCGAACGGATCGCAGCGGATATCCAGATGATCCTCTGGGCCGGGGGGCTTTATGGCCTCAATTCCGTGTGCAAATCCTCGCTCAGCCAGGCGGCGGGGGCCGTTCTGGGCGCGGCGCGGGCGGTCGAGCCGCCGAAGCGGGACCGCCCGCTGATCGGGATGACCAGCTTTGGCAAGACGATCCTGCATTACATGGTGCATCTGAAACCCGCACTCGAGGCGCGCGGGTTCGAGGTTGCCGTGTTCCACGCCACCGGGATGGGCGGGCGCGCGTTCGAATCGCTGGCGGCCGAAGGGGCCTTTGCCTGCGTGATGGATTTCGCCACGCAGGAAATCGTCAATCATCACATGGGATCGGGCATTTCCGCCGGGGCTGACCGGATGACAAATGCCGGGCGGCGCGGCATCCCGCAGATCGTCGCACCAGCCTGCTATGACCTTGTGGACCTGATCGGCTGGCAACCCGTGCCGCCGCGCCTGGCAGGCCGGCCCACCCATGACCATAACCGGCTGCTGACCTCGACCATCCTGACCCCGGACGAGCGGCGCGAGATCGCGGGCGTCTATGCCGAAAAGCTGGCCACGGCCACCGGGCCTTCCGCTTTCATCCTGCCGCGCGCAGGGTGCAACGAATGGGATCGCCCCGATGGCCCGCTGCATGATGCCGAAGGCCTGGCGGCCTTTTGTTGCGCGATGGAACAGGCCATGCCCGCCAATACAACGCTGCACAGTCTTGATTGCCACATCAACGATCCGGGTTTTTGCCAAAAGGTGCTGGAGATTTTCGACGACTGGGTCGCGCGCGGGATCGTCATCGCCTGATCAGGCGCGCCGCACCGCTTTCCGCTTCTTCTTGCCCCAAATATCCCGGGGGAGGCGTCGAACGAAGTTCGACGTAGGGGGCAGAGCCCCCCCTTTTTTCCTAACCGGGCCAGGCCCGCCTCAACCGCGCGGGTCACGGTCCAGCGCGTCAAGCTCGTTCAGCAGATCCAGCAGCGCATCCAGCTTGTCGGCACCAAAGCTTTCGCGCAGCCAGGCGTTCAGCCGCTGGCTTTCCTTGAGGTTGTCGGCGATCAGCTGCCGCCCTGCTGCCGTGATCGTCACCAACTGGCGGCGGCGGTCGGTCGGATGCGCCTCGCGGGTGATCAGGCCCTTGGTTGTCAGGGTTTGCAGGATACGCGTCAGGCTGGGCATCAGCAGGCAGGATCTGTCCGCGATTTCGGTCGGGTCCAGCGTGCCGCGCTCGGCCAGAACACGCAGCACGCGCCATTGCTGTTCGGTCACGCCCACATCGGCCAGCATGGCGCGGATTGGTCCCATGACCTTTTCCCGCGCCCGCAGAAGCGCGATGGGAAGGGAGCGATTGGTTTCGGGTGCAGTGTCGCGCATGATGTCCATGGTTCTATCTGCCCCGAAAACGCCCCGCAGGCAATATCAGGACTTGACGCAACCGATAGTTTACTTAACATGTTAATAGCAAGATCCGGGGAGGGAGTCATGCCGCATATCACCATAGATTATTCGCCCAACCTTGAGCCGGAGGTCGATATCGCAGCGCTCTGTGACACCCTGCGCCGCTCCGCGATCGAGACGGGCGAGTTTCCGGCGGCCGGGGTCCGGGTGCGCGCCTTTGCCGCCAGCCATGTCAGCATCGCCGACGGCAACCCCGATCATGGCTATATCGATATCGGGGTGCGGCTGCGCGGCGGGCGCGACCTGGCCACACGGGAACGGGCAACGGCGCACATATTTTCCGCAGCCGAAGGGTTTCTGGCCCATGTGATGGCGCAACGCTCGCTCGCGCTGTCCTTCGAGATGCGCGACATCGACCCCGCCCTGTCACCCAAGGCAGGAACGACCCGTGATCACATGCCTGCCGACCCCACAACGGCATCCGAGACCCCGAAGGGCTGACCCCATGACCGACACCACCGCGCGTGATTCCAACCTTGCCAAGCTTCGCCCGATCCTGGACCGGATCGCCGCACAAGGCGTGATGAACCGGATCGGGGGGCATGATTGTCCGGCGTCCAATGGCGCGACCTTCGCCAATCACTCTCCCGTCGATGAAAGCCTGATCTGCCAGGTCGCGCGCGGGACCGCCGCCGATATCGACGCTGCCGCCGCGGCTGCGAAAGCGGCTTTTCCGGCCTGGCGCGACATGGAGGCCGCGGCCCGCAAGAAGATCCTGCACAAGATCGCGGACGGGATCGTGGCGCGCGCCGAAGAGATCGCGCTGGCCGAGTGCTGGGACACGGGGCAGGCGCTGCGCTTCATGTCCAAGGCGGCGCTGCGCGGGGCGGAAAACTTCCGCTTCTTCGCCGACAAGGCCCTGTCGGCGCGCGACGGACAGCACCTGCCCTCGCCCACCTTGATGAACATTACCACCCGCGTGCCTATCGGCCCGGTGGGGGTGATCACGCCCTGGAACACGCCGTTCATGCTGTCCACATGGAAGATCGCGCCCGCCCTGGCCGCCGGTTGCACCGTGGTGCACAAACCGGCCGAGTTCAGCCCCGTTACCGCCCGCATCCTGCTGGAAATCGCGGAAGACGCGGGCCTTCCCCCCGGTGTATGGAACCTTGTCAACGGGTTGGGCGAAGAGGCGGGGCGCGCGCTGACCGAACATCCCGACATCAAGGCGATTGCCTTTGTGGGCGAGTCCAAGACCGGTTCGATGATCATGAAGCAGGGGGCGGATACCCTCAAGCGGGTGCATTTCGAACTGGGGGGCAAGAACCCCGTGATCGTCTTTGACGATGCCGATCTGGACCGCGCGCTGGATGCGGCGATCTTCATGATCTATTCGCTGAACGGGGAACGCTGCACATCGTCGTCGCGGCTGCTGGTGCAATCCTCGATCGCCGATGATTTCACCGCAAAGCTGGTGGAGCGGGTCAACCGGATCAAGGTCGGCCATCCGCTGGACCCGGCCACCGAAGTGGGGCCGCTGATCCACAAGGTGCATTTCGACAAGGTCTGCAGCTATTTCGACGTGGCGCGCGCCGATGGCGCGATGATCGCGGCCGGGGGCGCGGCGCTGGACCAGCCCGGTCATTACGTGCGCCCGACGCTGTTCACGGGCGCGCGGGCCGACATGCGGATCGCACAGGAGGAAATCTTCGGCCCTGTCCTGACAGCCATTCCCTTTGACACCGAGGACCAGGCGCTGGAGATCGCCAATGGCGTGGCCTACGGGCTGACCGCCTATGTCTGGACCAATGACCTGACCCGCGCCTTGCGCGTGACCCATGCGCTGGAGGCCGGGATGATCTGGGTGAATTCGGAAAACGTGCGCCACCTTCCCACGCCGTTTGGCGGTGTGAAGGCCAGCGGCATCGGCCGCGATGGCGGCGACTGGTCCTTTGACTTCTACATGGAGCAGAAACACATCGGCCTGGCCATCGGCCAACATCCCATTCCCCGGCTTGGCGCCTGAAAAGGAGGTATCGACATGCCCGTTCCTGCCCCGGTTCTGTACCCGCCCTTCAACATCGTCCGCCTGTCCCATGTGGAATATGGCGTGACCGACCTGGCGGCGTCGCGCGCCTTCTACGTGGACACGCTGGGCCTGCAGGTCACGCATGAGGACGGCGACAGCATCTATTTGCGCGCAATGGAAGAACGCGGGCATCACTGTATCGCCCTGCGCCAGGCAGGCACCGCCTGCGCCCGTGTGCTGGGCTTCAAGCTTTATGACGAACCCGATCTGGACCGGGCCGAGGCGTTCTTTCGCGGCAAGGGACTGCCGGTGGACTGGATCGAACGCCCGTACATGGGTCGCACCCTGCGGACGCGCGATCCTTTCGGCGTGCCTCTGGAATTTTACGTCAAGATGGACAGGTTGCCGCCGATCCACCAGAAATATGCCCTCTACAGGGGGGTCAAGCCGCTCAGGATCGACCATTTCAACATGTTCGCCAGCGATGTGGATGCCAGCGTCGCCTTCTATACCGAACTGGGGTTCCGCACGACCGAATATACCGAGGATGACGAGACCGGAAAACTCTGGGCGGCGTGGATGCATCGCAAGGGCGGGGTGCATGACGTGGCCTTTACCAACGGGACCGGTCCGCGCCTGCACCATACCGCCTTCTGGGTGCCGAACCCGCTGGCGATCATCGACCTGCTGGATCTGATGTCGACCACTGGCTACGTCGGCAATATCGAGCGGGGGCCGGGGCGGCACGGGATTTCGAACGCGTTTTTCCTCTATATCCGTGACCCGGACGGGCATCGGATCGAGATCTACAGCTCGGACTACCAGACGGTCGACCCGGACCTGGAGCCGATCCGCTGGAGCCTGACCGATCCGCAGCGCCAGACCCTGTGGGGCGCACCGGCACCGCGCAGCTGGTTCGAGGAGGGCAGTCTGTTCGAGGCGGCAGAGCTTGTGGAGTCCCGCCTCACGGCGCAACCGATCATTGCGCCGTGAGGTCGGACTTGAGTATTTGAGGAACGATGAAGCGGAGGGTGCGCGGATGCGGTTTGCGACGGTAATCGCCGGGGGGCGGCAGGTCTACGGGGCGGTGATCGAGGGCGGTATTGTCGCGCTGTCGGATGATTTCCCCCAATGGCCGAGCTTGCGCGAGGTGATCGCGGCGGATGCGCTGGGCGCGCTGGAGGTGGCGGCGCAGGGGCGCGCGGTCACGCATGCTGACGGGGATTTCGCCTGGGACATCCCGATCCCCGCGCCGGAGAAGATCATCTGCGTCGGCGTGAACTTTCCCGACCGGAACGCCGAATACAAGGACGGGCAAGAGGCGCCGCCGAACATGTCGCTGTTCATACGGTTTCCGCGGTCCTTTACCGGGCATGGCCAAGCGCTGATCCGCCCGCCGGAGACACCACAACTGGATTACGAGGGCGAGATCGCCGTGGTGATCGGCAAGGGCGGGCGGCGGATCGCGGAAGGCGCGGCGCTGGATCATATCGCGGCGCTGACCCTGTGCAACGAGGGCACGCTGCGCGACTGGGTGCGCCATGCGAAGTTCAACGTGACGCAGGGCAAGAACTGGGACCGGTCGGGGGCGATGGGGCCATGGATCGTGCCGTTCCGGGATCATGCCCAGATCACCGATGTGCATTTGCAGACGCGGGTGAATGGCGAGGTCCGGCAGGATGACCGCACCGGGCGCATGCTGTTTCCGGTGGCGCGGCAGATCGCCTATATCTCGACCTTCACCACGCTGAGCCCCGGCGACATCATCGTGACGGGCACACCCACCGGCGCGGGCGCGCGCTTCGACCCGCCACGCTACCTGGTGCCGGGCGACGTGGTCGAGGTGGAGGCCGAAGGCATCGGCATATTGCGCAACACCGTGGAGGACGAGGCATGACGCCAGAGCAGATTTCCGCAGCGGCCGAGGCGCTGTTTCAGGCCGAGGAAACCGGCCAGCAGATCGGGCTTTTGTCGCTGGCGCATCCCGGCATGACCATGGATGACGCCTATGCGGTGCAAAAGGCGTTGGTGGCGCGGCGTATCGCGGCAGGGAGGCGGGTGATCGGGTGGAAAATCGGCCTGACCTCCAAGGCGATGCAGGCGGCGTTGAATATCGACATCCCGGACAGCGGCATGATGACCGATGACATGCTGTTCGAGAGCGGCGCGACCGTGCCGCGCGGGCGTTTCATCCAGCCTCGGGTCGAGGCCGAGATCGCTTTTGTCATGAAAGCCCCCCTGGCGGGCGAGAATGTGACACGGGCCGACGTGGTTGCCGCGACCGATTACGTGGCCCCCGCGCTGGAGATATTGGACACGCGCATCCTGCGTGCCGATCCCGCGACCGGGCAGACGCGCAAGATTTTCGACACGATCGCCGATAATGCCGCCAACGCGGGGATCGTGATGGGCGCGCAGCGCCATGCCGTGGATGCGGTTGATCTGCGGTGGGTTGGCGCGATCCTGAGTTGCAACGGCGAGGTCGAGGAGACAGGCCTTGGCGCTGGCGTTCTGAACGACCCCGCCCTGGCCGTGGGCTGGCTGGCACGGCGGATGGCGATGTATGGTCAGCGGATCGAGGCGGGGCAGGTGATCCTGTCGGGCAGCTTCATCCGGCCCGTGGAATGCCCGCCCGGCAGCAGCATCGCCGCCGATTTCGGCAGTTTCGGCCAGGTTGCGGTGAATTTCGCTTGAGATGACAGGCGATTTGACTGCCGGCTGACCCGCAGGCCCCTTGGCAGCCCCCCCTTATCGGACGCTTGTACGTCCGCGATGCGGAATTTTATCCCGAAAAGCTGTGTTCCGCTGCGTCAGGCAGGGGCAAATCTGTTGACGGATTTGGGTAAACATGGAGAGTGAAGGCCAATCCGGGACGGGTGCCTGTTCTACCATTGGGTGCAGGACCCCATCGCCTCGGACCCCGCGCCGGCCTTTTTGGAGGAGGGCCGACCGCAGGGAAAAGCATAACGGCGCAAAGCCGGGGCACCCTGCATCACAAGCAAGGGCCGCAAAACAGGGAGGATCGCGTGGAGGTTTTGCAACTTCTGATCAGCGGGCTTGCGAATGGCTGTGTCTACGGCCTGATCGCGCTGGGCTTCGTGCTGATCTACAAGGCGACGGAGGCCGTGAATTTCGCCCAGGGCGATTTCATGATGCTGGGCGCTTTCGTGACCCTTGGGCTGGTCAATCCGGAATATGCGGGCATCCCGTTCTGGCTGGCGCTGCCGCTGGTCTTTCTGATCATGGGCGTGCTGGGCTACCTGCTGGATATCGTGGTGCTGCGCGCCGTCTTCGGGCAAAGCCAGGTGGCGGTGATCATCGTGACCATCGCGCTGGGTTTCGTGATCCGTTTTGCCGTGGGAGAGATCTGGGGGCATGAGCCGCAATCGCTGCGTTCGCCGCTGGCGCTGGGCGATGTCCGCATCGGAGAGCTGGTGCTTGGCCTTGCCGATATTGCTGTCATCATCGTGACCCTGATCATGACCTTCCTGCTGTGGCAGTTCTTTCAGCGCACCAAGATGGGCCTGGCCATGCAGGCGGCCAGCCAGAACCAGATGGCGGCCTATTACATGGGCATTCCGGTCAAGCGCATTCAGGGCATGGTCTGGGCGCTGGCGGGAATCGTGGCCGCTGTGGCAGGTATCCTCTACGCCTCGAAGGGGGCGCTGGACCCGACTGCGGGCTTCATCGGGATCAAGGCCTTTGCCGCCGCTGTGATCGGCGGGTTCGGCAGTTTGCCCGGCGCGCTGCTGGGCGGGCTGATCGTGGGCGTGATCGAGCCTTTCGCCTCGCGCTACCTGCCGCCGGGCTGGAGCCAGATCGCGCCTTACGCCCTGCTGATCGCAGTCCTGCTGTTCCGCCCCCATGGCCTGTTCGCACAGGTCCGAGCGAAGAAGGTCTGAGCCGATGAGATTCCATTTCAAGACAGATTACGACCAGGACATCCGCCTGTTCGAGGATGGGTGGACCTTCAGCCTTTATGCGGCCCTGCTGGTGCTGGCCCTGGCGCTTCCGCTGATGATCGACCCGTTCTTCCTGGGCGAGGCGACAAACGTGCTGATCTGGGCGATTGCCGGGTTGGGGCTGATGCTGTTGACCGGACAGACGGGACAGGTCAGCCTGGGGCATTCGGCCTTCATGGCGCTGGGATGCTATTCCTGCGTTCTGATGATGGAGGCCAATGTGCCCTTCGTGCTGGCCTTCCTGCTGGCGGGGGTGATCACCGGCGTGGTTGGCGCGCTGATCGCCATTCCGGCGCTGAAGCTGCATGGCGTCTATCTGGCCATCGCCACGCTGGCGCTGGCGATCCTGGCCGATGACATCATCGTGCTGCTGAAGGAATGGACCGACGGGGTGAATGGCAAGATGTCGCCGCCGATCGACCTGTTCGGCTATGAGATCAGCCGCTGGAACAACCCGATCGAATGGTATTACCTGACCCTGGCCGTGGTGCTGATGGTCACGCTGTTCTATCGCAATCTGCTGCGCGCGCCGCTGGGCCGAGCCTTTGCCGCCGTGCGCGACAGCGAGATTTCAGCGCAGGCCATGGGTGTCAACGTGGCGCAGACCAAGACGATCGCCTTCGGCATCTCCTGCGCGATCACGGGGCTGGGCGGGGCGCTGATGGGCCTGTTCGCGGGCGCTTTCAACAACGAGACCTTCAATTTCCTGCTGTCGATCCAGCTGCTGATGATGATCGTGGTGGGCGGGCTTGGCTTCATCCACGGGGCGTTTCTGGGGGCGGTGGTCATCGCCTTCCTGCCGCAGGTCCTGTCGATGACGACGGACCTGTTCGGGCGCGGCGTCGCGATCCCCGGTCTGGAATCGGGGGTTTTCGGGGTGATCCTAATCCTGTTCATCCTGTTCGAGCCGATGGGCCTGTACGGGCGCTGGCTGAAGATCCGCACCTTCCTTGAGCTGTTCCCCTTTGCCCGCAAGGACATGTTCAAGCGGCAGAAAAGCTACCTCAAGACGGAGCGGCTGAGATGAGTTTGCTGGAACTGGACAGTGTCACGCTGAAATTCGGCGGTCTGACGGCGGTGAACGATCTGTCGATGTCGGTCGAGGAAGGCCAGGTCTTTGCGCTGGTCGGCCCCAATGGTGCGGGCAAGTCGACCGTGTTCAACCTGATCTCGCGCTTCTACACGCCGGTCACCGGGTCGATCCGGTTCGATGGCAAGGATGTGCTGAAGATGGCCCCGCATGAGGTGCCGAACCTGGGCATCGCACGCACCTTCCAGAATATCGAGCTGTTCCATCAGGCGACCGTGTTGCAGAACCTGCTGGTGGGACGGCATCGGCACCGCAAGACCAACATGATCGCGCAGATGCTGCATCTGCCGTCGGTGCGCGCCGAGGAGCGCGAGCATCGCCACGCGGTGGAAGAGGTGATCGACTTTCTGGACCTGCAACCCTACCGCAATTCGCGCATCGCGGGCCTTCCTTACGGTGTGCGCAAGGTGGTGGAACTGGGGCGTGCGCTGGCATCGAAGCCGCGGCTGTTGCTGTTGGACGAGCCTGCCTCGGGCCTGTCGGTCGAAGAGACGCAGAACATGCGCTGGTGGATCGACGACATTCGTCGCCACATGGGGATCACCGTTCTGATGGTCGAGCATGACATGGGCCTTGTCGGCAAGGTCTGCGACCGCGTGCTGGCGCTGGCCGATGGCGCGAAACTGGCCGAAGGCACACCCGCCGAGGTGCAGTCGCATCCGAAGGTGATCGAGGCCTATCTGGGCACCAACGCGGTCAGCAAAGGGGGTAAGGTGGCATGAGTGACCTTCTGCTGGAAGTCCGCAATCTTGAGACATTCTACGGCCCGATCATGGCGATCCGGGGGGTCAGCCTTGAGGTTCGAAAGGGGCGCGTCGTCACCGTGCTGGGCGCCAATGGCGCGGGCAAGACCACGTTGCTGAAAACCATTTCCGGGATCATGGACCCGGAAAAGGGCAAGATCATCTTCGAGGGTCAGGAGATCCAGGGATGGGAGCCGCACCGCGTGGTCAAGGCTGGTATCGTGCATGTGCCCGAAGGGCGCGAGGTCTTCCCCCTGCTGACGGTCGAGGAAAACCTGGCACTGGGGGCCTATACGCGCAGCGACAAGGCCGAGATCGCGCGCGACCGGGATCTGGTGTTCAACTATTTCCCCATCCTTGCCGAGCGCCGCAAGCAGGAGGCGGGCACCCTGTCAGGCGGGCAACAGCAGATGCTGGCGATCGGGCGCGGGCTGATGCTGCGGCCCAAGATCATGCTGCTGGACGAGCCCAGCCTTGGCCTGTCGCCGCTGCTGACGCAGGAGATCTTTGCGATCCTGAAACGCCTTAACCAGGATGAAGGCGTGACGATGATGCTGGTGGAACAGAACGCCGCCGTGGCGCTGGATCTGGCCGACGATGGTTACGTCATGGAACTGGGCCGGATCGTGATGTCGGGCACCGCCGACCGCCTGGCCGCGTCGGAGGATATCCAGAGCTTCTATCTGGGCCATGACACCGAAGGCGCGCGCGGCGAACGCCGCTGGAAGCGCAAGAAGACATGGAGGTAAGGCTATGACAAAGCACGATCCCATCCAGCCGCAAGAGGTTGTCAACGGTGTCTCGCTGAACGCGACACCGGGCCAGCGCCCGCTGGTGATCGACGGATGCACCACCCTGCCCGCCCTGTTCCAGTCGCGCTGCAGCACGCTGGGCAGCCGCACCGCGCATCGCGAGAAGGACCTGGGTATCTGGAAAGCCTATAGCTGGTCCGATTACTGGAACCATGCCCGGCTGATCGGTCTTGGCCTTCTGCGTCTGGGGCTGGAACGCGGCCGTGTCGTGTCGATCCTGTCCGAAGACCGCAAGGAATGGCTTTATGCCGACATGGGCATTCAATGCGTGGGCGGCATTTCGTCGGGGGTCTATACGACCGACAGTTCCAGCCAGCTTGCCTATATCCTGAAGGACAGCGACACCCAGTTCCTGATCGTCGAGAACGAAGAGCAGCTGGACAAGTTCCTGGAAATCCCTGACGGCGCGCCGACGGTTGAAAAGGTCATCATCCTGGAGGATGAGGGCCTGCACGATCTGAAGGGCGAGCGGTTCCTTTTCCTGGAGGAGCTTTACGATCTGGGCCGGTTGCATCTGGCCGAGCATCCCAAGCTGTTCGAGGCCGAGATCGAAAAGGCGCAGGCCGGCGATATCGCCCTGCTGATCTATACATCCGGCACCACGGGCGCGCCCAAGGGCGCGATGCTGAGCCATGAGAACATCATGGCGGCGATCGAGGGTGGCATCCGTGCCCTGCCCACGGATTCCAGCGCCGAACAGCTGTGTTTCCTGCCGCTGTGCCATATCCTTGAACGCGACAGTTCGATCTATTTCCCGCTGGCGGTGCGATCCACGGTGAATTTCGCGGAAAGCCCCGAGACGGTGTTCGACAACCTGCGCGAGGTCAGCCCGCATGTCTTCACCGCCGTGCCACGGGTCTGGGAAAAGGTCTATTCCCGCGTGACGGTGCTGTCGATGGAAGCGACCACCCTGGGCAAGCTGGCCTTCAAGGCGGCCCTTGGCGTGGGCATGACGCGCGCCACGCTGATGCAGCAGGGCAAACCCGTGCCCGCGATGACCGCTTTGGGTTACAGACTGGCCGATTTTCTGGTCTTCCGGAACCTGCGCCAGATGCTGGGGCTGGACCGTCTGCGGCAGGGCACATCCGGCGCCGCACCGATCAGCCCTGCCCTGCTGATGTGGTACCGCGCCATCGGTGTGCCGCTGCTGGAAGGCTACGGCATGACCGAGAACGCGGGCCTGGCCACCGTCAACACCGAGGATGACAACCGCCCCGGCACCGTGGGACGCGCCGTGCCCGGCGTGAAACTGCGTATCGCGGATGACGGCGAGATCCAGACACTCGGGCTGAACAATTTCATGGGCTACTGGCGCAACAACGAGAAAACCGCCGAGACCTATACCGATGACGGCTGGCTTCGCACCGGCGATATCGGGCGGCTGGACGATGACGGGTTCCTGACCATCACGGGCCGCCTGAAGGACATCATCATCACCGCAGGCGGCAAGAACATCACCCCGGCCGAGGTCGAAAGCCGGTTGAAGTTCAGCCATTACGTCTCGGATGCGGTGGTGATCGGCGACAAGCGCAAGTTCCTGACCTGTCTGATCATGATCGACCAGGAAAACGTCGAGAAATATGCACAGGACAACAAGGTGCCGTTTTCGGATTTTGCCTCGCTGTGCCGTGCGGAACCTGTGCTGGACCTGATCCGCGCCGAGGTGGAGCAGGTCAACAAGGAATTCGCCCGCGTGGAACAGATCAAGGATTTCCGCCTGATCGACGTTCTGCTTACGGCGGAGGACGAAGAGCTGACGGCGACAATGAAACTGCGCCGCAGCTTTGTGGAAAAGCGCCACAAGGCGCTGATCGATGATATGTATAAATGAATCCCGCAATCGGGGTGTTTCTGGGAGGAGACCAAACATGAAGAAAATGATGACATCGCTTTTTGCCGGTGCGGTTGCTCTGGGTATGGCCCAGGCTGCCGTGGCGCAGACACAGGGCGTGAGCGATACCGAAGTGGTGCTGGGTTCGGTCAACGACCTGTCCGGCATCTTCGCCGCTGTGGGCGTGCCTGCCGTCAATGGCGCCAACCTCAAGTTCGACCAGGTGAATGCGGCCGGTGGCATCCATGGCCGCCAGATCCGCTTTGTGGTCGAGGACCATGCCTATCAGCTGCCGAAATCGACG
Organism: Seohaeicola saemankumensis; assembly: GCF_042678485.1. Taxonomy (NCBI): domain Bacteria; kingdom Pseudomonadati; phylum Pseudomonadota; class Alphaproteobacteria; order Rhodobacterales; family Roseobacteraceae; genus Seohaeicola; species Seohaeicola saemankumensis. Next base: position 263,816 of record NZ_JBHTKR010000003.1, read on the forward strand.
CAGGCCTATAACAAGCTGATCAACCGCGACCAGGTCTTTGCCAATCTTCTGAGCCTTGGAACGCCGCATAACCTGGCGGGTTTCCAGCTTATGGACCCCAAGGGTGTCTTCAACATCAACCCGCTGACGGCTGCGCGCGAGATGCTGAAGGAACCGGTCGACAACAAGTTCACGGGCTTTTCCAGCTATTATGACCAGACCACCGCCGGCATGCGCTATCTGGCCAAGGAATACGGGCTGACCAAGGTCTGCACCATGTATCTGCCGACCGATTTCGGCCTGGAAATCTCGAACGCGACCAAGGAACAGGCCGAAAGCCTGGGCATGACCTTCGTGTCGGAAACGACCCACAAGCCGGATGAGCAGGAATTCGTGGGTGCGGTTCAGAAGCTGCGTTCCGATGGCTGCGAGGTCGTGACCATGGCGCTGGGTGTGCGTGCAGGGATCACCGTTGTGGGCACCGCCAAGCAGCTGGGCTGGACCGATGTCAAGTTTCTGGCCACCTCGGCCGGTTTCCTTGAGGCCGTGGCCGCTGTCCCCGGTGGCGTGACCGATGGTCTTTATGCCGCATCCGGCTGGGTGGACCTGCAAGCGCGCCGTGACGATCCCGCGCCTGCAAAGTTCATCGCCGAGTACGAGGCCGCCTTTGGTCAGCCCGCAACCGGCTTTGCGATGCTTGGCTACAACGCCGCCGACACCGTGGTGCGCGCATTGGAAGCAGCAGGTCCCGACCTGACGCAGGACAGCTTCCGCGCGGCGATGGAAGGTCTGGAATACTACAGCGACTTGCTGGATACCCAGATCAAGTACAGCCCCGAGAATCACCAGGGCGCCAATGACATCACCATCTCGGTTGTCGAAAACGGCCTGTGGAAGCTTGTCGGTCGCGAATGATCCGGTGACCGATCTACCATCGAAAGGGGCGCTTCGGCGCCCCTTTTTGCTGGGGCCCACGGGATGCGTGCGGTTTCACGACATCAGATTGGGTCCTGCCCCCGTCAACATCACCTTTTTTCTCGGAAAAATTGTATTAAAGGATGTTGGCTCTCTTGTAGTTCCCCTGACCTCTCGCCACTATGACCAGACTATGGCGAGGGGGCTGTGCGATGCGTTTAAGCATGCAATTTCCACAACTTGCGAGATCAGATCTATTTCAGGACATGACCGCCGCAGATATTGCAAAACTTCTGGATGATTGTGAAATGAAAACCGTACCCACCGGTACGGTCATGCTGCAACAGGGCGCGGAGGTGCCCGGAACGGTCCTGATCGCCCATGGATGCGTCGAAATCTCACGGATGAACGCGAACGGGCATGTGGCGATCATTCATCACGCCCGCGAGGGCGAGACCCTTGGCGAGATCGAGACCATCTCGCGCGAGCCCTGCCTGGCCAGTTGCACATCGGTAGGGTCGGTCACCTATCTGACCTGTCCGGTCGATCTGTTCGTCCAGCATCTGGCAAACCCGCTGATCCAGCGCAACATCATGCGTATCACCAGGGGGCGCCTGCAGCGCGACAACGAGCGGAAATACGTCGATCAGAATTACCCGCTGGACAGACGCATCTGCGCCTATCTGCTGCGGCTTGCGGACCGCAACGACAAGGTGACGCAAAGCCAGGGCTATATCGCCAATCTGGCCAATTGCTCGCGCCAGTCGATCAACCGGGCGCTGGCGGGCCTGCGCGAGGACGGGTTGATCACCATCGAAAAGGGAAAGATCCGCATCTTGGACCGGGTCGGGCTGGAACTGAAACTGGCAGGGCAGAAGGCCGCCGCCTTTCAGCCCGATACGGGAATGACATCCACCGATTGACGGCTGCTTTGCGCCCCGGCGACGCGCAGCATCCCCTTGACCGGAGAGACATCGGCGTAGTCGCGGCCCCAGGCGACCTCGATATGATCCATCCCGGCCAGACAATCATTGGTCGGGTCGAAATCACTCCATCCCGTTTCAGGCCCGCACCAGGCACGGACCCAGGCATGCATGGCATCTGCGCCCTCGAGCCTTGGCTTGCCAGGGGGCGGCAGCGTCCGCAGGAAACCACTGACATAGCCCGCCGGTATGCCAAGACTGCGCAGCGCCGCGATCATGATATGGGACATGTCCTGGCAGACGCCGCGTCGCTTGGCAAAGGCTTCGGCCACCGGGGTATCGACGGTCGTCGCCCTGGCGTCGAACCGGATGTCGCGGTGCAGGGCATTGCCGATGGCCAGAACCACCTGCTGGCATGTGACATCGCTATCCAGACCGTTGCATATCCCGGCCGCATAGTCGGCGATCCGGGGCAGATGCGGCACCCGCACGGATGGCGCAACAAAATGCAGCGGCGACCGTGCGCCCAGGTCACGACAGGTTCCGAGTTCCTTCGGCATGTCAGACCAGCGGATCGAGAGAGGCAGCCACCCGTCCGAGGGAAACCGCTCCACCCGCGCCTTGAGGGTCAGATCGACGTGATCATGCGCGCCACCCAGCGCGAATTCGACAGTGGGATTGTCGAAGAAGTCACGCCATGACCGCCGCTCGGCTGGATCCGGAGCGATCTCGATCAGGCTGGCGACAACCCTCTGGCGGCCAGGCACATCCAGCGGCGTGACCCGCACCAATTGCCGCCCGCCGGCCGCAGCGCCAGTATAGTCGTAGCGGATCTTCAGCTTGATGTCGTAGATCACCGGGCGCTCACTTTGCTATAGCAGAAAGGCGTCATGCAAGGCCGTGGACAGGGCCAGCAGATCATCATGCAAGATGCGAAGCGCATCACCGTCCATGGTTTCGACACGGTACAGGGCAACGCGCGTGTCCAGCTCCAGCACGCGCCGTTCAAAGTCGCTCATGCCGGCACCGGGGCGATGCGCCGAAAGATCTTCCGCACGGTTGCGTATGGCCATCAGGTGAAACCGGATCGAGCGGGGGTTCTGCGGGTCAAGCGCCAGCATGTCGATCACGCTGTTGTGGGTCGTGGTCACGGCATAGCGCTGACGGTGGATCATGATGCTGTCACCGATCTCGATCGCCAGATCCAGCGCCCCTTCCGGTGCGTCGGGCTGTGTCGTGACGGCCAGCAGATCGGCCAGCATCGCCGCCCGTTCGAGCGAGCGACCGATGGTCAGAAACTGCCATCCGGTGGCGCGATACATGTTTTCATGCACAAGACCCGAAAACCCCGCGATCTTGCGCAGCAGCACGCTGAGCGCCAAGGCGGCATCGCCACCACCCTGTGCTGTCAGGGCGATCCGGCCCATCGACTTCTCGAGATCCTTGAGCGCGGCCCAGCCATCCACCGAAAAGCGGTCGCGGATCTGGCTGGCGCTTGCCACGGCGCGCTCCAGCGTCTCGCGCAGCCCGTCGGGAAGCGGTTTATCCACCTTGATACCCTGAAAGGCCAGCCGCGCGCGAATGAGGGTCAGCAAGGGTTCTGTCGCGGCTTCGTCAAGGCGGCTGTGATAGGCGCGCAAAAGACGCAATATGCCTTCGGTCCGTTCGACATAGCGGCCCAGCCAGAACAGGTTGTCAGCCGCGCGCGACGGCAGCGGGCCAAGCTGCGCGCGCTGAAAGGGTTTGTCAGCCGGTGCCAGCATGGTGTCAGGCTCTACGGGGTCATCGCTGACGACCCAGACATCGGCCACGGCGCCGCCCTGCCGCATTGCGATGGCAGATGCATCCTGACCCGTGCCGATGCGGCCGAAACCACCCGGCATGACCTGCCAGCCATCCGGCGTGCGCGCCAGAAAGACGCGGATCGTCATCGGGCGCGGCACAAGCCCGCCATCCTGGAAGACCGGTGTTGTGGACAGGGTGACAAGTTCCTGACCGACCAGGTTCGTGGCATTCTCCTTCAACCAGATATCCAGAGACGCGACATCGGCGCCACGCATCTTGCCGCCGATCGCATGAGGGGCGTTGGTTTCGAAGGGCATGCGCGTGGACAGCGCCGGGCCGATCATCATGCGGTCCGCATGCGCGCGCACATGAGCCAGTTCGCCCGGCTGGCCGCACCACCAGGTCGCGACATTCGGCATGGTCAGCGGTTGACCGGTCATGCGGCGGCAGATCGCGGGCAGGAAGGCCATCAGCGCCTGGGTTTCAAGCACGCCCGCGCCCAGGGCATTGACCATCGTGACCTGCCCCTGGCGGATCGCCGAGACAAGGCCGGGCGTGCCGATCTGCGACTGCTCGTTCAGCTCAAGCGGATCGGTCCAGGCTGAATCCATGCGCCGCCACAGCACCTCGACCGGGACAAGGCCCTGCACGGTGCGGACCTGAAGCCGGCCATCCTTGACGGTCAGATCCTCACCCGCAAGCAGGCTGAGGCCGAGGTATCGCGCGATATAGGCCTGTTCGTAATAGGTATCCGTCAGCGGCCCCGGCGTCAGGATGCCGATGCGCGCGGCGGGATCGTCGCGCAGCTGGTCCAAACCTTGACGGAAGGCGCGGAAGAAACTGGCCAGGCGATGCACGTTGGTCTGCCGGAAAAGATCGGGAAAGACACGCGATGTCGCAACCCTGTTTTCCAGCGCAAACCCGGCGCCCGATGGCGCATCCGTGCGGTCCGCCAGCACCCACCAGCGCCCGTCGGGACCGCGCCCGATCTCGAATGCCAGGAAATGCAGGAAATGGCCCCCATGCGGCGCGGTTCCCACCAGCGGGCGCAGCCATTCAGGGTTCTGCGCGATCAGGCTGGCGGGAAGATGCCCTTCGGCCACCAGGCGATTGGGGCCGTAAAGGTCCGCCATCACGGTTTCCAGCAGGTCGGCACGCTGGATCAGCCCCTTGCTGATATGGCGCCATTCCGCTTCGGGCAGGATGATCGGCACCGGGCTGAAGGGCCAGTCGCGCCCCGACAGGGTGGTATCGCCATAGCTGCGAAAGAACACGCCGGCATCGGCCAGGTATTGATCGCCGCGCGCGATGTCATGGGCCATCGCTTCGGTATCGAGGCGTGACATATGCGCGATGAGCCCGGCCCAGCCGGGACGCATGCGCCCGGCTTCGTCGCAAAGCTCATCCGGCACGCCCGGCAGCGGGCGGTAGCTTTGGAACAGATGCATCCCCCCGGTACCGGTTTGCGCCAGATCCGCCATCAGATGCCGGCCGCCCGCCGCAGATCAAGGGTCATCGGCGCTTCGGGATGGGGCGTTTCCGCGACAGGTTCATAAAAGCCCGCCGTATGGCCATGCGGTTCGAAACGCGCAAGGCGACGCGCCTCGGCCTCGTTGCCATTGACGGGGAAGGTGTCGTAGTTCCGCCCGCCCGGATGGGCCACGTGATAGGTGCAGCCGCCCAGCGCGCGCCCGGTCCAGGTATCGTAGATGTCGAAGGTCAGCGGCGCGTTGACCGGCAGGACCGGATGCAAGGCCAGCGGCGGCTGCCACGCCTTGAACCGCACACCCGCCACCGCGACACCGTTCGCCCCCGTCTTTTGCAGGGGCAGACGTCGCTTGTTGCAGGTCACGACATAACGGTCGGGATCACTGGTTGTCAGCTTGGCCTGCAGACGTTCGACGGAACTGTCGGTATAGCGCACGGTGCCGCCGATCGCGCCGGTTTCACCCAGCACATGCCAGGGTTCCAGCGCTTGGCGCAACTCCAGCGTCGCACCCTCTACGGTGACTTCGCCGCAGAACGGAAAGCGGAATTCGCCCTGCGCCTTGAACCAGTCCGCATTCAGGTCAAACCCGTGCCGCCGCAGATCGGCCAGAACCTCGAGGAAGTCTTCCCATACGAAATGCGGCAGCATGAAGCGGTCCGACAGGGTGGTGCCCCAGCGGGTCAGGCTGCCCCTGACCGGATTGGCCCACATGCGCGCGATCAGGGCGCGGATCAGCAATTGCTGGGCCAGCGACATGCGCGGGTTGGGGGGCATCTCGAAGCCGCGAAACTCGACCAGCCCCAGCCGTCCGGTGGGACCATCGGGGGAATAAAGCTTGTCGATGCAGATCTCGGCCCGGTGGGTGTTGCCGGTCACATCGACCAGCAGATTGCGGAACAGCCGGTCCACCAGCCATGGCGCGGGTGGTGTGCCCTGCCCCGGCAGCGGCACCTGGGCCAGTGCGATCTCCAGCTCGTAAAGCGCGTCCATCCGCGCCTCGTCGATGCGCGGGGCCTGCGAGGTCGGCCCGATGAACAGACCCGAGAACAGGTAGGACAGTGACGGATGCCGCTGCCAGTGCAGGATCAGGCTGGCCAGCAAATCGGGACGGCGCAGGAACGGGCTGTCGCCGGGGGTCGCGCCGCCGACGACCACATGGTTGCCCCCGCCGGTACCGGTATGCCGCCCGTCGATCATGAACTTGTCGGCGCCGAGCTTGAGCTGTCGCGCCTCCTCGTAGACGGCTTCGGTCGTGGCGACGCAGTCCTGCCAGGTATGGGCAGGGTGGATGTTCACCTCGATCACGCCGGGATCGGGGGCGACGCGGATCACGTTGAGGCGCGGGTCATGGGGCGGGCCGTAACCTTCGATATGCACGGGCAGACCCAGCTTTTTCGCGGCCGCCTCGGCGGCGGCGACAAGATCAAGGTAGTCCTCGACCTGTTCCACGGGCGGCATGAACACGCAAAGCCGGCCATCGCGCGGTTCGACGGACAGGGCGGTACGAACCGCGCCGCCCAACTCTCCGATCGTCTGTTCGTTCTGGGTCTGACCGGGTTCGGATGCAGTGAACCGCGTGGCCTGGGCCGGATGCTGGGCGGGACCATCCGCCGACGCATCCTGCTGTCGCGACGGATCAGGGGCGAATCCGGGAAGCGGGCCGCGATCGTCGAACGGATCAGAGGGGATCACATGCGGATACTGCGCCTCGGGGACATGCGGCAGCGCCGATAGCGGCAGGCGATAGCCAACGGGGCTGTCGCCCGGCACAAGGAACAGGTTGCCGCGCCGCAGCGTCCATTTTTCGGATCGCCAGACGCGCCCGGTGGCGCGGGCCTGCCAGCGCTGCACCGGCAGCACGAAACCCGAAGGTTCCGTCAGGCCCCGCCCGAATACGCGCGCGATGCGGTTACGCTCCTCGGGGTCCTTCAGTTCGGAATTCTGGGGGGTCACGTTCTCGGGCAGGTTGCCTTCCTTGATGATCCATTCAGCGGGATCCTCATAGGCGGGCATCACGTTTTCGGCGGGCAGGCCAAGTTCGCCAGCGATGGTTTCCAGCAAGGTCGATGCCTGATCGGGCGTCACGGTGGCATCGGTCGCTTCGGGGGCGATCAGATCGGGATCCGTCCAGATCGGCTGACCATCGCCGCGCCAGTAAAGCGAGAAGGTCCAGCGCGGCAATGTCTCGCCCGGATACCACTTGCCCTGGCCGTAATGCAGAAACCCGCCCGGCGCGAAACGGTCGCGCAGGCGGCGGATCAACGCATCCGCGAAGACGCGCTTGGTCGGACCGACCGCATCGGTATTCCACTCGGGCGCTTCGAAATCCAGGGTCGAGACGAATGTCGGCTCGCCGCCCATGGTAAGGCGCACGTCACCCTGCTTCAGGGCTGCGTCCACCTTTTCGCCCAGCGCGTTCAGCTCGGCCCAGGCGGCATCGGAAAAGGGTTTCGTGATGCGGGGATGTTCAGCCACGCGCGTCACGGTCATGTCGAAATCAAAAGAGACATTCGCGGCGCTGGCCATTCCGGAAATGGGTGCTGCATTGCGGTAATGCGGTGTCGCAGCCAGGGGAATGTGGGATTCTCCGGTCAAGAGCCCCGATGTCGGGTCCAGTCCGATCCAACCGGCGCCGGGCAGATAGACCTCGGCCCAGGCGTGCAGGTCGGTGAAGTCATGGGTGGCGCCGACCGGACCATCGACGGCAATCAGATCCGGTTTCAACTGGATCAGGTAACCGGACACGAAACGCGCGGCGAACCCCAGGTGACGCAACACCTGCACAAGCAGCCAGCTTGTGTCGCGGCACGATCCCTTGCCGGTCTCAAGCGTCTGTTCAGCGGTCTGCACCCCCGGCTCCAGCCGGATGACATAGCCGATATCCTGCGCCAGACGGGCATTCAGCCCGACCACGAAATCAACCGTACGCGCCCTGCCGCGCGGCACCGTATCAAGCCAGCCCTGCAGGCGCGGGCCGGCGGGTTCGGGGGTGCGGTAGATCACCAGATCGGGGGCGATATCCTCGGGGTAGTCAAAGGGCCATTCCTCGGCCGTATCCTCGACGAAGAAATCGAAAGGATTGTAGACGGTCATGTCGGCGGTCAGATCGACCTCGATCTTCAGTTCGCGCACCGGCTCGGGAAAGACATAGCGCGCCAGCCAGTTGCCATAGGGATCCTGCTGGTAGTTCACGAAATGATCCGCAGGACTGACCTTGAGCGAATGCGATACCACGCGCGTGCGGCTGTGCGGCGCGGGGCGCAACCGGATGACCTGAGGTCCCAGGGTTACGGGGCGATCATATGTGTAGTGGGTCAGATGGTGAATGCTGGCAAGGATAGACATGGGCACCTTTCAGGTCAGGTCTGTCACTTTGTTTTTTCACAGCGCTTCCCATCATACCATCACAAACTGGCACCTTGCCGGGCTTCAGGCGGATTCGCCCGAAATTCCGGCAAGGCGGCGTCATTTCTGGTGAAGCCGCGCGCGCTGCCGCCCCATCGCATCGAAATTTGCAGGATCAAGCCATGCCACAAAGCCCGCCTTGAGATCTGGCCAGTCCCCGTCCGTGATCGCGTACCAGGCCGTATCGCGGTTGCGCCCCTTGTAGGTGGTCGCTTGGCGGAAGGTGCCCTCATAGGTGAAGCCAAGCCGCAGCGCCGCATGGCGCGAGGGCGCGTTCAGCGCATCACATTTCCATTCATAGCGCCGGTATCCCAATTCGTCGAAGGCGCGCGCCATCATCAGGAACATCGCCTCGGTCGCGGCGCGGGTTCGTGACAGGGCGGGCGAGAAGTTGATATTTCCCACCTCGATCACGCCATGGGCCGGGTCGATCCGCATCAGGCTGGCCACACCCAGGGGATGCCCGTCAACCAGGATGGTGTGAAACAGCGGGTCATCCGTCAGACAGGTTTCATCCATCCAGGCACGATAGGCGGCCAGATCGGCAAAGGGCCCTTTTGGCAGATAGGTCCAGATACGCCCCTCGGTATCGGCGGCATAGGCGGCATGGAGCGCTTTCGCATGTGCATCGGGATCCAGCGGCACCACATCGCACCAGCGGCCCCGCATCGGGGTTCGTGGCGGGCGCGGGCGCGGCAGCGCGATGGTCAGCGGCGCGCCGACGGGTTGGCCCAATTCATTGACATGTTCCGACATGGCGCGCCCTCCTGCCCAGTGCCCAGTGCCCAGTGCGCAGTGCCCGGTGCAACCTATCCGCAGCGGGGCCTTACAGGCCAGTGCCAGTCTTGACCGACCTCTACATCCAGCGCCGCGACAGACCGCATGTTCGCAAAGCGTCTGCGATCCCGCACTATGCGGCGGCCTTATTGTCTTAAATTGGCATTTTACGCAATATTATTGTTATTATGAAATGCAAAGAAAACATTTATTGCAATAATAGAGGTCAACCCCGGGTATGCGGGGCAGATGCCGGGGCTGCATTTTCCCATCTGTCTACATCGGGCGCAGGATCATCTGCGTCTGGGTGACGATGGCGGCCAGCTTGCCTTCACCGGTCGTGATCGTGGTCTGCCACACCATCGTCGAGCGGCCCTTGTGAAGCGGCACCGTGACAGCGCGGGCAGTATCACCGATGGCCACGGGCCGGAAGAAGTTGGTCTTGCTTTCGATGGTCGATGTGCCCTCGCCCGTCTTGAGGTTCAGGAAGGTCGCAGTGCCGCCAAGATTATCGGCCAGGGCCATGAAAGCCCCGCCATGCAAGGTGTTGTTGCGGTTGCCCAAGGCTTCGGTCACGGGCAGCTCTGCCTCGACCCGGTCGGGATGGGCTGACAGGATCCTCAGGCCAAGTGTCTGTGCAAAGGGCGGCTGCGCCTGCGCGATGGTGTCGATGCGCGCCTGTTCGCCCGTGTCGGTATCGGTCATGCGGTCCTCCTTGGTCGGGGGCATCATCTCAGGGGATCGGGCCATGTCAATGCGGTCTTCCCCGCCCCGCTGGTCTTGCCGCCCGGTCGCGCAGGCTGTAGCCCTGTGCCATGCTGGTGCTGGACAACATCATCAATGATCGCGGGTCGCGCTACGCGGTATCGGGTGCCGCCTGCCGGTCAGAGACCGAAGCGCGGGCTTTCGTCAAAACCCTGTGCAAGCGCAAGAAATTCGCCCGCGCCACCCATCACAGCTGGGCCCTTCTGGCGGGTGACCAGCCGATCAAGGCCGATGACGGCGAAGCCGGTGCGGGCATGGTCATCCTGCGGATGCTGGAACGCGAGGGGCTGCGCGACCATGTGGTGGTCGTCACCCGCTGGTATGGCGGCAAGCATTTGGGCGGCGACCGTTTTCGCCACGTGCAGGATGCTGTCAGGCTCTACCTGGATCAGGCCGGGCCGCAGGACGTGGCGGATCGGCCCTGACGCAACATCTTGTGTAGAAAAACGCGCAAACCTGGCGCTTCTGGTTTTATTCTGCTTTTGGTTGTTTATTGATCCTTTGCAAGACTTCAAGCAAACTCGCAGGTGAAAACGCGCCTTTTATCCACTTGCCGCCTGCCGATGAAACACGGGGGTTTCACCCCAGAAACGTCCCGCCTGCCAAGATGCGAACCGGACAGCCCAAGGACCCCACGACCGACATGACAGGCTATTTCCAATACGGCGCAGATTTTCTGAAACGCAGGTTTCTGCGCCCCAGCGCCTTGACCGTCGCGATCGCCACCTTGGTCATGTCCGGGCTCTGGATCGCTGCGGAAAAGCGCAACAGGATGTTTTATGCCCAGCAGTTGCGGGTTGATGTGATCGATGATCTCACGCTGCTGCGCGCGCGGCTGGAAGGCGAGGTCACGGGCAACGTGCAGCTGATCCGTGGCCTGATCGCCACGCTGATCACGGAACCCGACATGAACCAGGCGCGTTTCGCCCAGATCGCCGAGGGGCTGATCGGCGAGAATTCCGCGATACGCAATGTTGCCGCGGCACCCGACATGACCATCCGGATGGTTCACCCCTTGGCCGGCAACGAGGCGGCGCTTGGCCTGAATTACCTGGAAAACGCGGCGCAGCGCGGGGCTGCGGTCAAGGCGCGCGATACGGGCGAACTGGTTCTTGCCGGACCCGTCGCACTGGTCCAGGGGGGCACGGGATTCATCGGGCGGTTTCCCGTCTTCGTTCCGCAACCCGGTGGAGAACGGTTCTGGGGTCTTGTCTCGACCGTTTTCAGCGACACCATGCTCTACGAATCCGCCGGATTGCTGCAACCTGATCTGAACATGCGGCTTGCCCTGTCCGGGCGCGATGGCGCGGGATCCGACAGCGATGTGTTTTTCGGTGACCCCGCGGTGCTGTCAGCCGATCCCGTCACGCTGGACGTGCTGCTGCCCAGCGGCAAGTGGCGGCTGTCGGCGGTTCCCCTTGAAGGCTGGAGCACAAGCCCGCCGACAACGCCGATCCTGCGGGCCGTCATGCTGGGTGCCTGGCTCCTTCTGCTTTTGCCAAGCATCATGATGGGGCGGCTGATCGAGGAACGCCAAGCCAACATCCGGGATCTGGAAGCGTCGAACGACGCGCTGAGCAACCGGATGTCAGAGCTTGAAAAGGCGCGCCAGGAACAGAACCGCACCGAAACCAAGCTACGCCACAGCCTGCAGGCCGAGGAGCAGATCAATGCCCGCTTCGCGGAGGTGACGGAAATCAGCGGCTCCTGGGTCTGGGAGCAGGATGCCGATCTGCGTTTCACCTATGTTTCGCCAGGTTACACAAAACTGACGGGGTATGACGCATCGCTCTTGCTGGGGCGCACCCGCGATCAGCAGCGCGCCTTGCTGCCAAAGGCGTTCAGCCAGGCGGATTGGGGCGGGCTGGCACGGAAAATGGCCGCGCGCGAGCCTTTCAGCGAGTTCAATTTCGGGTTCCGGGCAAAGGACGGGCGGGAGCTTTGGCTGATGATCAGCGGGACGCCCACCTTCGACAGCAACGGCCGTTTCACAGGCTATCGCGGCGCGGGCGCGGATGTGACCAGCATTCATGCCGCAACCCTGGCCGCGCAGGAAGCCAACCGTACCAAATCCATGTTCCTGGCCAACATGAGCCACGAGATCCGCACCCCGATGAACGGCATTCTGGGCATGGCGGAAATGCTGGAGCGCACGCTGACCGAGGACAATCAGAAACGGATGATCGGGGTGATCCGCAGCAGCGGTGCGACGCTTCTTGCGATCCTGAACGACATCCTCGATCTGTCGAAGATCGAGGCTGGCAAGCTGACGCTGGAACATATCCCCTTTCGACTGGACGAGATCGCCAACCGTATCGAAACGCTGCACCGGCCAAAGGCGCAGGAAAAGGGGCTGCGTCTGGATGTCTTCACCGACAGCAGGGCACGGCGTCGCCGGCTGGGCGACCCGCATCGCGTCGCCCAGGTTCTGCACAACCTGGTCAGTAACGCGATCAAGTTCACCGATGACGGCAAGGTCAGCCTCTGGCTGAGCGTGCTGGCAAGCGGAGAGATCCGGATCGAGGTGATCGATACCGGGATCGGCATGTCCGAGGCGCAACAGATGCGTATCTTTGACGAATTCGTGCAGGCTGACGGGTCGATGACCCGTCGGTTCGGGGGAACCGGCCTTGGCATGTCGATCGTGCGCCGCCTGGTCGAGATGATGGGCGGCCAGCTTGAACTGGTATCGGAACCCGGAAAGGGCACGACCTTTACCGTGACGCTGCCCCTGCCGGACGCGGAACAGGCCGCCACGCAGACCCCGGTTGCCGATGCGGACAGGCATCTGCCGCAGCCCCCGGTCGATCTGACCGGGATGCGTATCCTTGCCGCCGACGACAATGACGTGAACCTCGAGGTCCTGGCTGCAATGCTGGCGGAAACGGGCGCCCAGATCGTCATGGCGCGCGATGGCAAGCAAGCGATTGACGCTTTCGCGGCGCAGCCTTTCGACCTGTTGCTTCTGGATATCTCGATGCCGGTCTTTGATGGCCCCTCGGCGCTTGGGCGGATGCACAGCATTGCCACCCAGGACGGGCGCACCATGCCGCCGGCGATCGCCTTCACGGCCAACCTGATGCCGCACCAGATCGCAGAGCACCTGCAGGCCGGTTTCGTTGATGTCGTGGCAAAACCCCTCAAGCAGCGCGCGCTGCTGGATCAGGTGCAGCGCGTCATCAGCCCGGCGCAGGGCTAGGGCGATGCGGCGGATCGGCTGGCGCTGATTGACACGCCGGGCCGATCCGGGATCACATCCGGTCGCCCCGGCCTACCAGCGCAACAGCCGTGCGCCTGCCAAAGCCCCAAGTGCCGTGACCGTCAGGATCGCCACACCATACCAGGTGACGTAGAAAAGCGGATTGTCCATCATGCAATAGAACGAATAGCCCGCCGTCGCCCCGGCCGAGACGCCCAGGCCAAGCATGGCGCCGGTCCGGGCGGGCGCGGTGGGTGCGCCTTGTCGCACCAGGGCGAAAGCCACAGCCAGCGCAGGCGCAGAGATCAGCAGGATGAAGCCGAGGCATTCAACAACCTTGATCAGCGCCAGATCGGCAAACCATAGCGACGCAGGGCTGGCAAGCATGGCCGTCAGACACAGCGGCAAGACCCCCAGCAGCGCCAGCCCGGCCAGGCCGCGCAGACCGATACCGGCAGCAGCGCCAGGGCGCAGCCACCGCATCACCTGGCTTAAAGCCAGCACGCACAACAGTGCCGGCAGCAGGGTCTTGGCCGCAACCAGCGGCTTGACCAGATGCCCGAGAAGATCCGCCCGCAAACCGGCGAACGCCAAAAACAGCACCGCGAAAAGCGTAACCCCCGCAACAATGGCCAGTGCGATCCGCCCCGTTTTCAGGGGGGGTGCTGCCGGTTCCAGCGCCAGTTGCGCGATCATGTCTTGGGTGTTCATCGGGTATCCTTTCGGGCGATGGCGCCCAGTCTCTTGATTGCGCGGTGCAAGGCCACGCGCACGGCGCCCTCTGACATGGACAGGGCCTGTCCGACCTCGGCGGTGGTTTCACCTTCAAGGCTGACCGCGCGCACGATTCTGGCAGAGCGTGCATCAAGCTGTCCGATCAGGGCGGCGCTGTCGCGGGCGGCCATGGCTGCGGCCACGTCATCGGCATGAGGTGCCGCCTCGATCTGGTCGATAATCGGCTCCAGCGGCTCATGTCCGCGGTGGCGGCGTCGGCGCTGCGCGTCGATCACCTTGTAGCGGGCGATAGCATAGAGCCAGGGCAGCAGCGGGGCGCTGTCATCCCAGGTGTGACGCTTGGCGTGAACCGCAAGCAGGATTTCCTGAACGATGTCCTCCTGCGAGTCCGCGCCCAGCGTGGGAATGCGCGCCCTGACGATGCCGCGCAGCGTCGGCGTCACGGCCCCGAGGAACGCGGCATAGGCCCGCTGATCGCCGGCCCGGGCCGCACGCAGCAAATCCGCCAGCTCTGTCTCGCGCCCTGACATGTCGGGGATCATCCTTTTTTGGTGCGATTGTGCCGCATGCGCCGTGCCGTTGTCGCCTGACATCTTGGTGATGCGCGCGGCAAGGGCGCGGGGCCCATGCATGACGCCTGCCGCGATCCCTGCGTGCAGGTTCAGGGTTGTGGTGGCACTTGCCATGGCCTGCGCTCCTTTCCCGTGATGCGCCCTTGGGGTGCAGTCCAGTTCGGGGCAGGCATGGGATCGTTACAACCCATAGATCACATCACGCTGATGTGACGTGGCCGTCGTCCGGCGGTGTGGCCTGCCGTGCGTCAGGCGGCGATGCGCGGCGTGAAAATGGCGCGCGCGGTGTCGCAGCTGTAGCCCTGCGCCATGTCGGCCGCGCGCCCAGCAAGATCGACGATGCTGTTCAGGATGAAATCCACCTTGTCGTCCGTCATCAGCAGGCTCAGGTTCAGCCGGGTAAATCCGGGCTTTGCCACCTCGTGCCCTGCCAGGATCGCCTCGCGCAGGTTGGCGGATGCCGTGGGATCTATCCCGAGCAGTTCATGCACATATGGGCCCGCGCAGGCACAGCCGCCACGCGCCTGAATCCCGTAGCGATCGCTGAGAAGGCGGGTCACAAGCTGCTGATGCACATATCCGCCCTGCCCGTCCGACAGCCGGAAAGACAGGATCGGCAAACGGTTCGGCAAGGCCGGTCCCAGCAGATCAATCCGGGGATGATGCCGCAGACGCGCCTCGGCCCGCGCGATCAGATCCTGATTGCGGATGGTGATCGCGTCGGTTCCCATGGCGTCCTTGACCAGAAAGGCCAGTGCGGCGCGGATATCGCCGATCACATCGGGGGTGCCCGCCTCTTCGCGCGCCTCAAGCGTAAGGCTGTAGTCGTGGCTGTCCGGGGCAACGAAGCGCACCGTGCCGCCGCCCGGCCATGTCGGTGTCGTGGTCCGCAACGCGTCGCGCCGCAGGATCATCACGCCAGAGGCCGCGGGCCCGCCGGTGAACTTGTGCGGCGAGGTCACGATGGCGTCGATGGGCGCATCGGCGGCCGGGGTCATGTGGATGGGCAGATAAGGCCCGCCACCCGCATAGTCCCAGACCATCAGCGCACCTGCCGCCTTGACCTGCCGGGTCAGCCCTTGGACATCGGCCAGGATTCCGGTGATGTTCGATGCGGCCGAAAAGGCGCAGATCACGCGACCGGGGGCGGTGTGCAATGCCGCGTCCAGCGCGACGGGATCGGGGCCGCCTTCCGGTGCGGCGGGAAGGGTCACGATTTCGGCCCCGCTTTCGCGCCAGGGCAGGATATTCGAATGATGCTCATAGGGGCCAAGGATGACGCGCACGGGTGTAGTGGCGTCATCTGCCCCCAGCAGCGCCACAAGGCGGTTGATCCCCGCCGTCGCACCCGCGCCGCAGAAGATCACGGCGTGATCCGGCCCCGCGCCGCAAAGCCGCGCGATGGCGGCGCGGGCCTCGGCCCGCAGGCGTGTCATGCGGCCGCCGCAGAACGACGCCTCTGTGTGGCTGTTCGCATAGAAGGGCAGAACCTGTTCCATCACGAAGCGTTCCACCTGCATCAGCGCCCGGCCCGAGGCGGTATAGTCGGCATAGACCAGCGGTTTCGGGCCGAAGGGCCCGTCGATCATCACCCCTTCACCGATCAGCCCGGCCCGCAGATCGGCCAGCCTGTCGGCGGTCATCAGGGATGCCCGGAAATCATCAAGTGGCGCCGTGGTCGTTGCTGTCATGTCGCGCATGGTCCCTCCTGTTCGCTGAAGGGGACAATAGCGCAGCAAAACGCAGGATTTTTCCCAAATTCATGGCTGACTTTCTGAATTATTGTGTCATATGATCGAATTTATGGACCAAATTGATGATCTTGATCTGAAAATCCTGACCCAGCTGCAAAAGGACGCCACGCTATCGCAGCGCGAACTGGCGGATCGCGTGGGGCTGTCGCAGAATGCCTGCTGGCGGCGGATGCAGCGGCTTCAGGCGTCAGGGTTGATCAGCAATGCCCGCGTGACGGTGGACCTGTCGCGGCTGGGCATGGACCTGACGGTATTCGTGATGATCCGCACCAGCCACCATTCCAAGGACTGGGCAGAGGTTTTTGCCCGCCACGTCAAAAGCCTGCCCGAAGTTGTGGATTTCTACCGCATCGGCGGCGATTGGGATTACATGCTGAAGGTCGTGTGCCGGGGGATGCGCGGCTATGACCAGTTCTATCAGCGCCTGATCACCGGGTTCGATTTTACCACGGTCACGGGCCTCTTCTCGATGGAAGGGTTGCTTGAGAACCGGCCGCGCGACCTGTTCCACTAGGTCTGCGGATCCAGCGGGCGCTGCAGCAGCGCGCAGACCGCGCCCAGCATCAGCAGGCCGGCTGCCGCGACAAGGCTGACCCCGATATTGCCGGTCAGGTCCCCCACAAGGCCCGCGCCATAGGGGCCGGCGGTCTGGGCCACGGCAAAGACCACGGTGAAAAGGCTGATCGCGCGGCCCCAGGCCTCGGGGGGCAGGTTCTTGCGGGCGAAATTCGTCACGGCCCCAGGCGCCATGAAGACCGATAGGCCGAAGATCACCGCCGAAATCAGCAGCACCGGCCCCTTGGGCAACAGCACCGGCAAGGCCGATCCGATGGCGATGCCGGTCAGGATCATCGCAAGTGGCAGGCCCGAGGCATGGCGCGCCAGCACGGGCCGCCAGACAAGGGGCGACAGGCAGATACTGGTGCCAAGAACCACCCAGACCAGCGCCATGAAGGGCGCGCTGGCGGCCTGTTCGGTCATCCATGCCGACAGGAAGGTCAGGTAGACGATATAGCCCAGTCCGAACCCCGCATAACCTGCCAGTTGCGGCAGCATCCGGCGGATCGGCAGCGGCGCGGGCTTGCCCGTGGATTGCACCGGCGCGCGCAGCTGGAAGGCGGCCCAGAGGCCGAGAGGGACAAAGGACAGGCTGATCGCCCCGATCACGATCCAGCCAAGGGGCCATGACGCCGGCCCCCAGGCGTCCAGCATCAGGGGCAGCGCCGCGCCCGCCAGCACGATGCCAAGACCCCCGCCAGATCCGAACAGGATGGCAATGGCCAGGGCATTGCGGCGCGGATCGCCCTGAAACAGGCCCGCCGCCAGCGCGCCGGCCGTCGAAAAGGACATCGCGCCCACCACGCCGGCCACGATGCGCCACATCGTCTGCCACCACAGCGCCGCATGCAGGCCGGTCGCCAGCAGGGCAAGGGTGGTGGCCACCAGCCCGATCGCGAAAAGCCGTGTCGGCGGAATGTGACGGATCAGGATCATCGTCAGAACCGCCCCAAGGATATAGCCCAGCGCATTGGCCGTATTCAGCCAGCCTGCCTGGGCATAGCTCCAGGCCATTTCCGATTTCATCGCCGGCAGGATCAGCCCATAGGCGAATCGGGCAAAGCCATTGGTCACCGTGACGCCCAGGGCCAGACCGGTCAGCACCAGCCATGGCCGAGTCGGCGCCGCGCTCATGCGGCCATCCCCGATGGATATGTGACATGCATCAACATGACAGGCCCTTGCCGCTGGGATGATCCCCTTTCGGGATGTCCTTCGCGGCACGCTGTCAATGAAACAAGGGCGGCGCAACCCCTCTTGCGTGATTGCGGCAGGTCATCCGGGTGCCGGTCACAGGGGTTTTGTCACAAAACTTTTACATAACTTTCATATCAGGGTTAGGAACGGGGCATAGCTGCGGTGCCAGATCGCCACGGGTGGTGGTCGTGAAAAACCGCAAACAGGAGACATCTCATGTCATTTGCAAAACTCGCCGCATCGGCAGTCGTTCTGGCGGCAGCAACTGCCACGACGGCCTCGGCCCGCGACAACGTGCAGATCACCGGTTCGTCGACCGTGCTGCCCTATTCGACCATCGTTGCCGAAGCCTTTGGCGAGAATTTCGATTTCCCGACCCCGGTCGTGGAAGGTGGTGGTTCGGGCGCAGGCCGCGCCAAGATGTGCGAAGGCGTGGGCACCAATACCGTGGATATCGCCAACTCGTCCTCGCGGATCTCTCAGAGAGACCTCGATACCTGCGCGGCCAATGGCGTGACCGAGGTGATGGAAGTCCGTTTCGGCTATGACGGCATCGTCTTTGCCTCGGATGTGAACGGCCCGGAATTCGCCTTTACCCCGGCCGATCTTTTCAATGCGCTGGGCGCCCAGGTGGCCAAGGATGGCGCCATTGTCGCCAACCCCCACAGCATGTGGTCGGATTTCAACAGCGCCATGCCCGCGCAGGAGATCCTGGTCCTGTCGCCCGGCACCAAGCACGGCACGCGCGAGGTCTTTGACGAGCGTGTGATCTATGAAGGCTGCAAGGCCACCGGCGCCTATGACCTGTTCCTGGCCGTTGCCGAGGGCGCGGATGACAAGGCCAAGGCCCGCGCCGCCAAGGGTGAATGCACAAAGCTGCGTACCGATGGCCGCAACGTGGACATCGACGGCGACTACACCGAAACGCTGGCACGTCTGGAAGCTGACAAGAAGGCGATCGGCGTCTTCGGCCTGTCGTTCTACCAGAACAACACCGACAAGCTGCGCGTCGGCACGATGAACGGTGTCGTTCCCTCGACCGAATCGATCGCGGCGGGTGACTATCCGGTGTCGCGTCCGCTGTATTTCTACGTGAAGCTGGCGCATCTGGACGTGATCCCCGGCCTGCAGGAATATATCGAGTTCTTCGTGTCCGACGACATGGCAGGCCCCGATGGCCCGCTGGCGGAATACGGCCTTGTATCGGACCCCGAACTGGCCGCGACCCAGGACATGGTGGCCAATCGCACGCCGATGGGTCCGCTGAACTGATCTGACTGAAACATCGCCCTCCGGCTTGATGGCCGGAGGGCGGCGACGTTCCGAAAAATACTGTCGGGAAACACCATGTCCGTCTTCTTGCTGATCATCGTTCTTGGTGTTCTCGCCATTGCCGGTTTTGTTCTGGGGCGCCGCCGCGCCCTTTCGTCCGTTGACGGCAATACCCGCCGTCTGCATTCGCTGCCCGGCTATTACGCCTGGCACGGGGCCATCATGGCCTTTCTGCCCGCGATGGCCGTCCTGACCCTGTGGCTGATCGCACAACCGCTGGTGATCGAGCGGCAGCTGGCCGATTACTTTCCCGCCGAACAATTCGAGAATGACAGCCAGCGCATCCTGCTGATGGCCGATGTGCGCCGCGTCGCCGAAGGGCTGGACGTGGCCGTGGCCGCAGGCGCGCTGACCCCGCAAGAGGCCGAGACGATCACCGTGGCCGACGGATCGGTACGCGAACGCCTGGGCGCGGTTGGGGTGGCGCTGGGGTCAGAGGTAACACCCGAGGTGCTGGACGCCGCGCAAAGCTATCGCGCGCTAGCGTCTACCGGGGCGCTGGGACGTGCCATCGTCACACTGATCGCGGCGCTGGCCGGTCTGGCCTATGCGTTGCGGATCACGCACGGCGATTTCCGGGCGCGCAACCGCGTAGAGGCGGTGATCCTGGGCGTGCTGATCCTGGCCTCGACCATCGCGATCCTGACCACCGTGGGCATCGTGATGTCGATGCTGTCGGAAACGATCCGCTTTTCCTCGATGTATCCGTTCAAGGATTTCCTGTTCGGGCTGACCTGGCAACCCAGTTTCCAGGGCAACAGCGAACTTGGCCTTCTGCCGCTGCTGTGGGGCACGCTTTACATCAGCCTGGTCGCGATGATCGTGGCCGTGCCCACGGGCCTGTTCACCGCGATCTACCTTGCCGAATATGCCAGCCCGCGTGTGCGATCCGTCATCAAGCCGCTGATCGAGGTGATCGCGGGTATTCCCACGGTCGTCTTCGGCCTGTTCGCGCTGGTCACCGTCGGGCCTTTCCTGCGCGACTGGTTCGCCGTGCCCACCGGGCTGGGATCATCAGGATCGTCGGTCATGACGGCGGGCCTTGTGATCGGGGTTCTGAACATCCCTTTCATTTCATCGCTTGCCGATGACATCATCAACGCGGTGCCGCAATCGTTGCGTGACGGATCCTATGGGCTGGGTGCCACCAAATCGGAAACCGTGCGGCAGGTGATCCTGCCCGCCGCCCTGCCGGGTATCGTGGGCGCCATCCTGCTGGCTGCCAGCCGGGCCATCGGCGAGACGATGATCGTGACGATGGGCGCAGGCGCCGCCGCCAAGCTGGACATGAACCCGTTCGAGGCGATGACAACGATCACCGTCAAGATCGTCAGCCAGCTGACGGGCGATACGGAATTCAACTCGCCCGAGACGCTTGTCGCCTTCGCGCTTGGCATGACGCTGTTCGTCATCACGCTGGGCCTGAACATCTTCGCCCTCTGGGTGGTACGCAAATACCGGGAGCAATACGAATGACCGACGCCACTTCTGCCCAATCCCCGGCACCGGCCCCGGTTCGCACGTCCTTGCTGACGCAGAACGCGTTGATGAAAAAGCGCAACGCGGCAGAGGCGCGTTTCAAGGCCTATGGCGTGGCCGCGATCTGCGTCAGCCTGTCGGTGCTTGCGATCATGCTGTGGACGATCTTTTCGGACGGGGTGTCGGCCTTCAAGCAGGCGACACTCAGCTTTCCGGTCACCCTGGACGCCGATGCGCTGGACCCCAAGGGCAACCGCGACCGGGCCGAGATGATGCGCGTGACCACGATTGGTTACACCAAGCTGCTGAACGCGCAGCTTCTGGCCCATCTGGAGGCGCGCGGCATTTCCACCGAAGGGGTCACCGACAAGGATGTTGCCGCCTTCATCTCGCGCGATACCCCGGCGCGGGTGCGTGACATGGTGCTGGAGCAGCCCGCATTGCTGGGTCAGACGATCGAGGTCAGCGGTTTTGCCACGGGCCGGATTGACGGCTATCTCAAGGGCCGCGTCACCCGCGACACGGCAGAGCGGGATACCAATATCTCGGTGGCCCAGCTTGATCTGGCCGACCGGATGCAGGCCGAGGGGATCCTGACCGCCAAGTTCAACTGGAGCTTCCTGACGGCGCCCGATGCCTCGGACCAGCGGCCTGAGGCGGCGGGTCTTGGCGTGGCGCTGATCGGTTCGGCCTACATGATGGCGCTGGTGGTGATCATGGTGCTGCCGCTGGGTGTCGCCGCGTCGATCTACCTTGAGGAATTCGCCCCCAAGAACCGCTGGACCGACATCATCGAGGTGAACATCTCGAACCTGGCCGCGGTGCCGTCCATCGTCTACGGGATTCTTGGCCTGGCGATCTTCATCAACTTCGCCAAGTTTCCACAATCCTCGCCGCTGGTCGGTGCGCTGGTGCTGACGCTGATGACCCTGCCCACGATCATCATCGCCACCCGCGCCGCGATCCGGGCCGTGCCGCCTTCGATCCGCGATGCGGCGCTGGGTGTGGGCGCGTCGAAGATGCAGACGGTGTTCCATCATGTGCTGCCGCTGGCCGCCCCCGGCATCCTGACCGGCACGATCCTGGGCCTGGCCTCGGCCCTGGGCGAGACTGCGCCGCTGCTGCTGATCGGGATGGTCGCCTTTGTGGCGAACTACCCCGCAAGCCCGCTGGATGGCGGTGTGCTGGACCCCGCCACCGCCCTGCCCGTGCAGGTCTATTCCTGGGCCTCGCGGTCCGACCCCGCCTTTATCGAACGGTCTGCCGGTGCGATCATCGTTCTGCTGGCCTTCCTGGTGACGATGAACATCATCGCGATCATCCTGCGCCGGCGGTTCGAGCGTCGCTGGTAACCTGCGGACAAGGATGCAAGACATGTATGACGCGCCCAATCTGGAGACGAGAGTGACCCAAACCAACACGAAAATCACCGCACGCGGCGTGCAGGTCTTTTACGGCGAGAAGCAGGCGTTGCAGGATGTGAACGTCGATATCCTGGACAATACAGTCACTGCCTTCATCGGGCCGTCGGGCTGCGGCAAGTCCACCTTCCTGCGCTGCCTGAACCGGATGAACGACACGATCGCAAGCGCGCGGGTCGAGGGCGAGATCCTGCTGGACGGAGAGAACATCTATGACAAGCGCGTCGATCCCGTGCAGCTGCGCGCCAAGGTCGGCATGGTTTTCCAGAAACCCAACCCCTTTCCCAAGTCGATCTATGACAACGTGGCTTACGGCCCCAAGATCCACGGGCTGACCCGGTCCAAGGCTGAACTTGACCAGATCGTCGAGGAAAGCCTGCGAAAGGCGGCGCTGTGGAAAGAGGTCAAGGACCGCCTGACCGAGGCTGGAACCGGTTTGTCGGGTGGCCAGCAGCAGCGCCTGTGCATCGCGCGGGCCATCGCCACCGCACCCGAAGTGCTGCTGATGGACGAGCCCTGCTCGGCGCTGGACCCGATTGCCACGGCCCAGGTCGAGGAACTGATCGACGAGCTGCGGGCCAGCTTTTCGGTGGTGATCGTGACCCATTCCATGCAGCAGGCCGCCCGCGTCAGCCAGAAGACGGCGTTTTTCCACCTGGGCAATCTGGTCGAGTATGGCGACACCAGCCATATTTTCACCAATCCCAGCGATCCGCGTACCGAAAGCTACATTACCGGCCGTATCGGCTGACCCCGCGACCGCGGCCTGACCAGGCCGCAGGACGCCTTATTGAACAGGAAGACCGAACCTCATGTCTGACAGCACGCAACATATCGCCTCGGCCTTTGACCGCGACCTTGAAGGCATTCAGGGCCAGATCATGAAGATGGGCGGCCTGGTCGAGGCCGCGATCCTGGACGCCGCGCAATCGCTGGCCGATCGTGACGAGGAAATGGCCGAGAAGGTTCGCGCCGGCGACAAGGCCATCGACGAGCTGGAAGAGCTGATCAACGAAACCGCCGCACGGGTCATCGCCTTGCGGGCGCCCACCGCGATCGACCTGCGCGTGGTGCTGTCGGTGATGAAAATCAGCGCCAACCTGGAGCGGATCGGCGACTACGCCAAGAACATGGCCAAGCGGACATCGGTCCTGGTGCAGATGAGCCCGATCAACGGCAGCCACGCCGCCCTGCGCCGCATGGCGCGCGAGGTGCAGATGATGCTGAAAGACGCGCTGGACGCCTATATCCAGCGTGATGCGGAACTGGCGCTGGACGTGATCCAGCGCGACCGCGACGTGGACCAGATGTACAACGCCCTGTTCCGTGAATTCCTGACGTTCATGATGGAAGACCCGCGCAACATCACCGCCTGCATGCATCTGCATTTCATCGCCAAGAACACCGAGCGGATGGGCGATCATGTGACCTCGATCGCCGAGCAGGTCGTCTATCTGGTGACAGGCCAGATGCCGGACGATCAGCGACCCAAGGGCGACAACGTGTCATTCGACATGCCGGACGCGAAGGATTGAGGATATGGCTGGCGATCAACCCACCGTTCTGATCGTCGAGGACGAGCCAGCCCAGCGCGAGGTGCTTGCCTATAATCTGGAGGCCGAGGGGTTTCGCGTCAGTCGCGCCGAGAATGGCGAGGAAGCCTTGCTGCTGGTGGCCGAGGAAATGCCCGATCTGATCGTGCTGGACTGGATGCTGCCCAATGTCTCGGGGATCGAGGTCTGCCGGCAACTGAAGATGCGAGCCGATACGCGCAAGGTGCCGGTGATCATGCTGTCCGCCCGCTCGGAAGAGGTGGACAAGGTGCGCGGACTGGAAACCGGGGCCGATGACTATGTGATCAAGCCCTATTCGGTAGTCGAGCTGATGGCGCGGGTGCGCGCGCAGCTGCGCCGGACGCGCCCCGCCAGCGTGGGTGGCCGGCTGGAATACGAAGATATCGTCCTGGATAGCGAAACCCACCGTGTCAGCCGCGCCGGCAAGCCGCTGAAACTGGGCCCGACCGAGTTTCGCCTGCTGTCGACCTTCATGGAAAAGCCGGGCCGGGTCTGGAGCCGCGATCAGCTGCTGGACCGTGTCTGGGGTCGCGATATCTATATCGATACCCGCACGGTCGATGTGCACATCGGCCGGCTGCGCAAGGCGCTGACCCTGCATGGCGGCAGTGATCCACTACGCACCGTACGCGGTGCAGGCTACGCGCTGGGGTGAACCCGGGCCACGGCCCGACGCTCGATGCGCGCAAGGCCGGGCTGCCGCAAGCGCCCCCGTGCCTTGACGCCTCATTGCGCGGCCCAGACATAGGCGGCATAGGCCAGCAACATCGCCACGCCCACCATGCGCCCTATCACGGGGCGCGTCACCAGCAGCAGGGTCAGCACCAGGGACACCGCGATCAGGATCGGCAGATCAAAGGCCAGGAAGCGCGGCGCAACGGGCACAGGCGTGATCACGGCCGTCAGCCCCAGGATACCCAGAATGTTGAAGATGTTCGATCCGACGATATTGCCGATCGCGATTTCCGACTGCCGGCGCAATGCCGCGATCAATGAGGTCGCGAGTTCCGGCAGGGATGTTCCTATGGCCACGATCGTCAGGCCGATGAAGGCCTCGGAAATGCCATAGCCGCGCGCGATGGACACCGACCCGTCCACAAGAAAGCGGGCCCCAAGCATCAGCGCGATCAAGCCGCCGACAACCCAAAGGCCGGAGATCGCGACGGATGCCGGGGCGGGTTGGTCGATCTCGTCGGGTGCTGCCGCACCGGGCTGGCGATAGGCCCAGATCAGATAGCCCGCAAGCCCCGCAACCAGGATGATGCCGGCCAGGCGCCCCAAATGCCCCATGGCGAACAAGGGCACCATTGCCAGGGCTGCGGCCATCATGACGGCCGTATCGCGCCGCAGGGTGTCGCCCATGACCTTGATCGGCCAGATCACGGCGGACAGGCCGACGATCAGCAGGATATTGGCGATGTTCGAACCGATGACATTGCCCAGCGCGATATCCGGGACACCGCGCCACGCCGCATCGACCGAGACAAGAAGTTCCGGTGTCGAGGTTCCGAACCCCACAACCGTCAGACCGATCAACAAGGGCGAGATGGACATGCGGCGGGCAATGCCGACACTGCCACGCACAAGGGCCTCACCGCCCAGAAAAAGACCCAGCAATCCAAGGAAAATGAAAAGGTAATCCACGCGAAGCGCCCCCTCGGGCAGAACACCTGCCCGGACGCCACAGGTGTTTATCGCCACACGGTCCTGCAAGGCGGGCGAAAAAATATTTCCGTCGATCCCCGAAAGGAAAAGCCGCCGATGGGACCGGCTTTCACGACGCTGGGTTGCGGCGCTGGTTCACGGCGCTGGTTTGCGGCGCGGCACGGCCCCTGGCAGACAAGGTTTGCGATCAGGACAGAGGATGCAGATAGACGTTGTTCAGATAATGTTCGTTCTCGATGGTGAAGTCGCTCTTTCCGACCTCGACGAAGCCGCGCTCGAGATAGAAGGCGATGGCGGGCGCATTCTCTGCGTTGGTCGTCAACCAGACAGAGGCTGCGGACCTGCTGCGGCAATGCGCGAGGGCGGCATTCAACAAGCCCGTGCCGATGCCTTTGCCATGGTGACGGGGCTGCACGTAAAAGGTGGCGATCTCGAAACCGGAACAGCCTTCCACCGGGGCGGTGCTGCCTTCGGACACACGGATGAACCCGTCGATGCCGTCGTCGTTCTGGGAAACAAGGATGAATTCCGCCGGATCCGCGATCAGCATCCCGGCCTTGGCCGCGGTGAACCTGCGCAGGGCATAGTCCGCGAAAAAGGCGCTGACGCCCTTTTTCAGATAGGTGCCGATCCAGACCTCGAGCGAGATGGCCGCGATGCTGGACGCATCCTCGGGCTTGGCCGCTCTGAGGATCATGGGATGTTTTCCATCCGAATAGCCTCGCACACCGCGTCCGCGACGTGCCGCGTCGTGGCCGTGCCGCCGACATCCGGGGTCATCACGCCGTCCGCGCAGACCTTTTCGACAGCGCGCATCAGCCGGGCCGCAGCCGCGGGTTCGCCCAAGTGCTCCAGCATCTGGGCCGCGGTCCAGAAGGTCGCGACCGGGTTGGCGATCCCTTTGCCTGTAATATCGAAGGCCGATCCGTGGATCGGCTCGAACATCGAAGGGTAACGGCGTTCGGGATCGATATTCGCCGTCGGCGCCACGCCAAGGCTGCCGGCCAGGGCCCCCGCAAGATCCGACAGGATATCGGCATGCAGGTTGGTGGCGACAATCGTATCAAGGCTGCGCGGGTTCTTGACCATGCGGACCGTCATCGCATCGACCAGCATCTTGTCCCAGGTCACATCGGGGTAGTCCTTGGCGACTTCGGCGGCGATTTCATCCCACATCACCATTCCGAAACGCTGGGCGTTGGATTTCGTCACGACGGTCAGCAGCTTGCGCGGCCGCGATTGCGCCAGCTTGAAGGCATAGCGCATGATGCGGGTCACGCCGACGCGGGTGAAGATCGACACTTCGGTGCCGACTTCCTCGGGAAGGCCCTTGTGCGCCCGCCCGCCTATCCCGGAATATTCCCCTTCGGAGTTCTCGCGCACGATGACCCAATCCAGATCCCCCGGCCCGACATCCGCCAGGGGCGAGCGGATACCCGGCAGGATCCGGGTGGGGCGCACATTGGCATATTGGTCGAAGCCCTGACAGATCGGCAGGCGCAGACCCCAAAGGGTTATGTGGTCCGGCACATCGGGCGCACCGACCGCGCCGAAAAAGATCGCGTCAAAGGCTTTCAGTTGCTCTGTCCCGTCCTCGGGCATCATGGCGCCGGTCTTTCTGTAGTAATCCGAGCCCCAGTCGAAAGTGGTGACATCCAGCCGGAAGCCGCCATCGCGACGCTCCAGCGCCTCAAGCGCCTGAAGGCCGGCGGCGATCACCTCGGGGCCGATACCATCGGCCGGTATGGCCGCGATCCTGTAAGTCCTCATGACGACATCTTTCCTTTTGGGCCAGAACCAGACCGCGTGAAACCCGGCAAGCCAAGGCGACCGCGCAACATCACCCCTGCCCCCGCATGGCACCGTATCGGTGCCGCTTGCGCGATATGGCAGCACAGTTCAGACCGCGTCAATCAAGAGAGGGGGCGCGTCAAGGCGATCACCAGGCAAATGCCCCTCCTCCCAGTCTTGCCGCATGGGGCCTTGCATGGTTAAGCTGACGCGGATGTTCAAAAGTCTGCTTCCCCTGACCGCGCTTTTCGTCGGATCCGCCTTCCTGCTGTTTGCCGGGGGCCTCAATGGTCTGATCCTGCCCTTGCGCGGACAGTTCGAGGGGTTCTCGGCCGCGTCGCTGGGGCTTCTGGGGACCGGATGGGCCATAGGCTATGTCGCGGGGTGCCTGCGGACCCCGGCGCTGGTGTCCAAGGTCGGACATATCCGGGCCTTCGGGGTGATGTGCGCCATGGCTGCCATCACGGTGCTTTTGTCCCTGATCTTCCTGACACCCTATGTCTGGATACCGCTGCGCGCCCTGTCGGGGTTCTGCTTTGCCGGTGCCGCGATGATCGTGGAAAGCTGGCTGAACGAGCGCACGGAAAGCGCATCGCGGGGGCGCGTGTTCGGCATCTACACGATGGTCAATCTTGCAGCGACGACCTGCGGTCAGATGGTCCTGACCATGGGGGACGCGCGCGGCTTTCTGTTCTTTGTCGTGGCGGCCGTGTTCTATTGCATGGCGCTTTTGCCGACGGCGCTGTCGGCCACGTCGACCCCGACGGCGCTTGTCAGCGTGTCGCTGGACCTGCGCGCGCTTTGGCGGAATTCGCCGATCGCGGTGTTTGCCGTACTGATGGTCGGGATTTCGAATTCGACCTTCGGCACGCTGGCCGCGGTCTATGGTGCGCGGGTTGGCCTGACCACCAGCGAGATCGCACTTTTTGCCAGCATACCCATCCTGGCCGGGGCAGCCGCGCAGGTGCCGATCGGCATGCTGTCAGACCGGAAAGACCGCAGGCTTGTGCTGATCGGAACGGGGATCGTCGCCTTGATGGCCGATCTGGTCTTCATCTTCGGCGGCATGACGCAGCCCGTCTTGCTGATCGCCAATGTGGCAGTCTTTGGCGCGGCTGTCTTTGCGATGTATCCCGTGATTGTCGCCCATGCAAATGACCACGCGCAGCCGGGATCCTTCATCCAGATCAGCGGCGGCCTTTTGCTGATCTACGGGATCGGGTCCATCCTCGGACCAACCACGGCAGGCTTTGCCATGACATCCTTCGGGCCGCAAAGCCTGTTCATGACGACGGCCTTTGCCCATGTCCTGCTGCTGGTTTTTGCGGTCGTCAGGCTGCGCGCCCGGGCGAGCCTGCCAAGCGCCGCGAAAGGCGCCTTTCAGGTGTCGCCGATCGCGCGGGCCAGCACACCTGAAACCGCGGCTCTTGCGGCGGGTGCGCCACTGGACGAAGGCAGACGGGACTGATCGGCAATGCTTCAGCTGGTGAAGCGGACGCCAATCAGGCGCAATGCCCATCCCGCAAGATCCTGCAGCGCAGCGCCCGTGGCCTGATCGAAGCTTTCCACGACCGCAAGCGTGTCTGTCGAAGCCGCCTGCGCCGTTGTCTGGACTGTCCGGCTGCCGATGACAGAAGCGTCGGATTCGCGCACAAGACGCGCGGTCAGACGCACCCTTGTGGTCACCGCCTGGCCTTCAGCGGCGAGTTCGGCCTGGAAATCGGTCAGCTCGGAGACAAGCACGTAATCCCCCGTGCCGCCCAGGGGTCTGCGGCCCACATAGCGCAGGGCATTGGTATCCTCGAAGCTGCGCAGCATCAGGTTTTGCAACATGACGGGGGCCGTATCCGTCCAGCGCGCGCCGGGAAGGTATTGCGCCTGAAACGGACCCGGACGGATCATGATCCGGTCAGTATCCAGCGCGCCGCCCGCTGTGGGTGTTTCGATCACCAGATCGCGGCGGACACTGCCCTGGACGGCGGGCAATGCGACGGGCGCGCGCAGTTCGAACGCGTCCAGGGGCGTTGTCGCATCAGTCAGTGACGACAATGCGGAACAGCCCGCAAGCGTCAGCGCGAATACTGCGGGCAAGGCCGTGCGGATCAAGGTCATCTTCTGAACTCCGGTGTCTGGCGGTTGAGGAAAAAGCGGGCCGGATCACGCTGGATCTGACGCACCAGGCTTTCGAGATTGGCGATCAGATTGCGGGTTTCACGCGCCAATTGCGCGTATTGCGGCAAGCCATTGGATGCGAAATCGCCCACCGGCGTGCCGACATCCGTCACGATCCGCCCCAGGTCCGCAAAGGTGGTGTTGGCGGTTTCAGCCGCGCGCCGCAGATCGGCGGTGATCTCGGGCAGATCTGCTGACACCGTGGCGATCGCACCGTCGAGCCGCTCCATCACCTGGCGCAGATCGGCCGTCATCGCGCCGATATCCTCGTTGATCACGCGGTCCGCACCGGCAAAGGCGCGCTCGGCGGCATCCAATGTGCGCTCTCCGGTCTCGAGTGCCGCGTTGATAGCATCAAGTGTCTGGTTGGCATTCGCAAAAGTATCCGTGACCTGGGCCAGGGCCTGGGCCGCGCCATCGGTCAAACCCTCGACCCGTCCGGCCGCCGCACCGATCTGCTGCCCCAGGTCTTCGATCACGCGACTGGCGGTGCCGGTTGCGCTGCGGATATCCGCGACGATCGTGGGCAGATCCGATTGGGCGACATTGCTGATCATGCCCACGGCGCTGTCCGCATTGGCAATCATGGCCCGCGTTTCAGCCATCAGGGCCGTGCCGTCATTCGTGATCAGATCATCAAAGGATGTCGCCGCAGCGTCGATCCTGTCCAGCGTTTCAAGCAGGCGGGCAATCGTGGTTTCCGTCGCCTGAAGGGTCGCGCGCGCCTCGGTCAGGCGGGCGGTGGCTTGCGTTCCGGTTGCCTTGAAGGTGGCGATCAACTCGCGCGCGTCGGCAACGAGAACTTCGGTCTGTTCGCGCAGCAATTTTGTCGTCGCGGTCAGGTCCTGCACGATCACCGGCAAGTCCCCGGTCATGAACACCTCGGCCGCATCCAGCGCCACGCGTCCGCTGGCCAGGGCCGCATCGCCCACATCAAGCGAGGAGATCAACCGCTGGGACAATGTCGTGAAAGCATCCAGCGTCGTATCCACATTGCCCAGCGTCCCTTCGACCGCACCGATCACCGGATCAAGCCGCCCGGTGAAGCCGGCAATATCCACCGAGGCGCTGGCGATGGTCTGGCTGACCACGGCAAAATCGGCCAGGGCCTGGCTCAACTCGCCGGAAGACTGGGCCAGGTTGTCCAGGATGTCCTGAACCTTCTGCTGGTTGTCCTCGTTCAGGATCTCGCCGATCTTCTGCATCACGGCCAGGGCTTCGGCCACGATCTCGGGCGCGTCTTCGGTGATGCTTTGCAGCACCGAGCGGCCCGCCGGGATCTCGGGGATGGTTTCATCGTCACGCAGCAAGGGCGCCTGCGGATCGCCCGCGCTGATCCCGACAAAAGAAACACCCGTCACACCCATCGATTCAATCGTGGCGATGCTGTCGGCGCGCACCGGCGTATCGCCCGTCACTTCCAGCCGGGCCAGAACCGTGCCGTCGCGGTCAGGCGATAGCCGCACATCCACCACCTGCCCCACGGGCAGCCCCGAAAACCGCACTTCGGAGGCGCGGGACAGCCCCGATACCGAAGTGAAACGCACATCGTAATAAGCGAACTGCCGATCCAGTTCGAACCGGGCGAACCACAACAGGAACGCCAGCAATCCGAAGAACCCCGCCAAAGCGAAGGCCCCGATCAGCACGTAATTGGCACGTGTTTCCATGATGTCAGTCGTTCCTGTCCTTGGCCGCCATTGCGGCACGTGCGCGGGGGCCATGAAAATACTCATGCACCCAGGGGTGATCCACCTTCAGCATCTCCTGCATCGTGCCGGTGACCAGCACGCGCTTTTCGGCCAGAACGGCGATCCGGTCACAGGTTGCATGAAGCGTATCAAGATCATGGGTCACAAGGAACACCGTCAGCCCCAATTGCCGCGACAGCCCCTTGATCAGCGCATCAAAGGCCGAAGCGCCGATGGGATCCAGCCCGGCGGTCGGTTCGTCCAGAAAGACGATCTCGGGGTCCAGGGCCAGGGCCCGCGCCAACCCGGCGCGCTTGCGCATCCCGCCCGACAATTCCGACGGGTACTTGTCACCCGCCGACCAGGCCAGCCCTGACATCGCGATCTTCAGATCGGCCAGCGCGCGGCGCAAATCGGGTGTCAGACCGTCGATGGCGCGCATCGGCACCTCGATGTTCTCGCGCACCGTCAGGGATGAAAACAGCGCGCCGTCCTGGAACATCACGCCGGTGCGCCGGTCGATCATGGCGCGCTCTTCCTCGGTGGCCGCAAGCGCGTCCTGGCCAAACAGGAACACACTGCCCGCACGCGGGCGCAGCAGGCCCACGATGGTACGCAGCAGGACGGATTTGCCCGTGCCTGATCCGCCGACCACCCCCAGCACTTCGCCACGCCAGACGTCCAGATCAAGGTTGTCATGCACGACCTGCGCGCCGAACTGGTTGCGGATACCCCGCAGAGAGATGATCGGCGCGGTGTCCATCAGATCTCCATCTGCGCGAAGAATATGGAAAACAGCGCATCGGCGACGATCACCGCGAAGATCGCGGTCACAACCGCGTTGGAGGTCATCCGCCCCAGCGATTCCGCGTTGTTGCCGACTTTCATGCCCGCATGGCACCCGACGACCCCGATGATCACGGCAAAGACGGGCGCCTTGACCATGCCCACGATCACATGGCTGATCCCTGTCCCTTCAATCAGGCGGGTGCGGAACATCGCCGGGGAAATTCCCAGTTCGATCCAGGACATGATGGCGCCACCCAGAAGCCCCATCACATTGGCGATCAGGCCAAGGATCGGCAGCATGAGCAGAAGCGCCAGGATACGCGGCACGAAAAGGGCCATCGCCGGGTCGATGCCAAGCGTCCGCATGGCGTCGATTTCCTCGCGCATTTTCATCGAGCCGATGGCCGCGGTAAAGGCGGATGCGGTACGACCGGCCACGATGATCGAGGTCAGCAGAATACCCAGTTCGCGCAGGATCGAGATGGCGATCAGGTCCACCACAAAGACCTCGGCGCCGAACTGGCGCAGTTGCGCCGATCCCTGAAAGGCCAGCACCACCCCGATCAGGAAGGCCATCAGCGACACGATGGGAACGGCGCGCAGCCCCACCTCCTGACAGTGATGCACCAGCGCGGTCAGGCGAAATTCGCGCGGATGCAGGGCGGCACGGCCCAGACGCGACAGGAAGATGCCAAGATAGCCTGTCAATTCCATCAGGAAGGTCGCGCCGCCGGCCACCGCACGTCCAACCGTTGCAAGCCTATCAGACAGTGCAGGCGGCGTGACCTTCGTCTCGGGGATCACGGGCAATGCGGCGGCAACCGTTTTCAGCAGATCCATCTGTTGCGTGCTGGCGCCGTCGATTTCCACCCTATGCCCTGCATCGGCCATCCGCTTTTGCAGCGTGACAATCGCCCAGGCCCCGGCCGTGTCCAGGCGCGTGACCGCGGACATATCCAGCCTTGCAGGCCGCGCGGGCAGCGCCCGCAGACGGGCATCAAGCCGGGACAGCGTCTGCACGCTCAGGCTGCCGCCAAGCGTGACCAGGTGGCTGTCACCCGTTTCGCCGACCTCGACCTGCAAGAGATTTGATGCCGCGCTGTGCAAGAAACGTCCCCATTCCCATCCGGCACCCAGGCCGTCATGTCCATTGATGTCCGGGGGTGACGGTCCTGCCCGGCCGGATCACCGGCAGCAAACCCCGAGACATGCGAAAAACGCTTGCCTTGCTGCGTCCGGAAGGGGTCGATCCGACGTGCGGGGCAATTTTCAGCTACCGTACCATCATGCCAGTCTAGCGGGATATCTTCGCCCCCGCCAGCCTTGCAGACCCAAGGGCCCGCGCAAGTGTCCTGACCCGTTGAGACCGCTTCCAAACCGTGCAAGAGTTCGGACAGACCCGATGAGCAAGGATTGCCCGGATGCGCGCCACCAAGACAATTCACGTCATTTCCGCCCATGCCGAGGGCGAGGTTGGTGACGTGATCGTGGGCGGTGTGCTACCGCCGCCGGGTGACACGATCTGGGATCAAAGCCGGTGGATCGCCCAGGATCAGACCCTGCGCAACTTCATGCTGAACGAACCGCGCGGCGGGGTCTTCCGGCATGTCAATCTTCTGGTGCCGCCCAAACACCCCGAGGCCCACGCGGCCTGGATCATCATGGAGCCGGAAGATACCCCGCCGATGTCGGGATCGAATGCCATCTGCGTGGCGACCGTGCTGCTGGATGGCGGCCTGGTTCCGATGCAGGAGCCGGTAACACATCTTGTTCTGGAAGCGCCCGGCGGGATCGTGCGGATTCGCGCTGATTGTCGCAACGGCAAGGCGGAACGGATCAATGTGCAGAACCTGCCCTCTTTCGCGTCCAGGCTGGATGCGCCGCTCGAGGTCGAGGGGCTGGGCCGTCTGACGGTCGATACGGCCTATGGCGGCGACAGTTTCGTGATCGTGGATGCTGCCGCGCTGGGGTTTGCGCTGCGCCAGGACGAGGCCCACGACATTGCCAGACTTGGGGTCAGGATCACGAATGCCGCGAATGAGCAGCTTGGCTTCGTGCATCCGGACAACCCGGACTGGCGGCATATTTCCTTTTGTCTTTTCGCGGGGCCCCTGACCAGCGGCGCAACCGGGCTTGAGGCCGGGGCCGCGGTGACGATCCAGCCGGGCAAGGTCGATCGTTCGCCGACAGGCACGGCCTTGTCGGCCCGCATGGCGGTGCTGCATGCACGGGGCCGGATGAAGACGGGCGACACCTTGACGGCGCGGTCCGTGATCGGATCGACCTTCGAGGGCACGATCATTGGCCATACCACCGTAGGCGGGCAGGCCGCGATCATCCCCGAGATTTCGGGACGCGGCTGGGTGACGGGGACTCACCAGCATATGCTGGACCCGTCCGACCCCTGGCCCGAGGGATATCGCCTGTCAGACACCTGGGGCGCGCGTTGACCGCAGCGGGCCACGGGCAGCCATGGCGCGGGGGAAAACCGCCGATGTCAGGCGTGCTGGCGCGGAACGATGCGCTTCTCTTTTTAATCGCCAAGGAGTGTGATTTAACCCGAATGTGTCAGGAGATTTAAATGAAATTTCGCTTCCCCATCGTCATCATCGACGAAGACTACCGTTCGGAAAACACCTCGGGGCTTGGTATCCGCGCCCTGGCGCAGGCCATCGAGAACGAGGGCTTCGAAGTTCTGGGCGTGACAAGCTACGGCGATCTGTCCCAATTCGCGCAGCAGCAGTCCCGCGCCAGCGCCTTTCTTCTGTCGATTGACGACGAGGAATTCAGCCCCGGTCCCGATCTTGACCCGGTCGTTCTGAACCTGCGCAGCTTCATCGAGGAAGTGCGCTGGAAAAACGCGGATGTGCCGATCTATGTCTATGGCGAGACCAAGACCAGCCGGCATCTGCCCAACGATATCCTGCGCGAATTGCACGGCTTCATCCACATGTTCGAGGACACGCCCGAATTCGTGGCGCGTCACATCATCCGCGAGGCGAAAAGCTATCTGGAAGGCATCCAGCCGCCGTTCTTCAAGGCGCTGCTGGACTACGCCGAGGACGGATCCTATTCCTGGCATTGTCCGGGGCATTCGGGCGGCGTTGCCTTTCTGAAAAGCCCGATCGGGCAGATGTATCACCAATTCTACGGTGAAAACATGCTGCGCGCGGATGTCTGCAACTCGGTCGAGGAACTGGGCCAGCTGCTGGATCATAACGGCGCCATCGGCGCGTCCGAGCGCAATGCCGCGCGCATCTTCAATGCCGATCACTGCTTTTTCGTGACCAATGGCACCTCGACCTCGAACAAGATGGTCTGGCACCACACGGTGGCACCGGGTGACGTGGTCGTGGTTGACCGGAACTGTCACAAATCCATCCTGCACAGCATCATCATGACGGGGGCGATCCCCGTCTTCCTCAAGCCGACGCGCAACCATTTCGGCATCATCGGCCCGATCCCGCAGTCGGAATTCGAGGTGAGCGCCATCAAGGACAAGATCCGCGCCAACCCGTTGCTGGAAGGGGTGGACCCCGAAACGGTCAAGCCCTGCATCATGACCCTGACGCAATCGACCTATGACGGGGTTCTCTACAATACCGAAAAGGTCAAATCGATGCTGGACGGCTATGTGGCGAACCTGCATTTCGATGAAGCCTGGTTGCCGCACGCGGCCTTTCACCCGTTCTACGGCAGCTTCCATGCGATGGGCCGCAAACGCGAGCGCCCGATGCATTCGGTGACCTATTCGACCCAGTCGATCCACAAGCTGCTGGCGGGCATCAGCCAGGCAAGCCACGTTCTGGTGCAGGACAGCCGCGACACCAAGCTGGATCGCCACCTGTTCAACGAAGCCTACCTGATGCACAGCAGCACCAGCCCGCAATACAGCATCATCGCAAGCTGCGACGTGGCCGCCGCGATGATGGAGCCGCCGGGCGGCACGGCACTGGTCGAGGAAAGCATCGCAGAGGCGATGGATTTCCGCCGTGCGATGCGCAAGGTCGATCAGGAATACGGACCCGATGACTGGTGGTTCCAGGTCTGGGGTCCCGACGCGCCGGAGGATGAAGGCATCGGGCGCACGGAGCACTGGATCCTCAAGAAAACCGACTCGGACGGGGTGCAGCCATCGGATGGCGAGGATTCATGGCATGGGTTCGGCGACATGGAGCCCGGCTTCAACATGCTGGACCCGATCAAGGCCACGATCGTGACGCCGGGGCTGAACATGGACGGGCGTTTCGAGGATGCGGGCATTCCCGCCTCGATCGTGACGAAATACCTCACCGAACATGGCATCGTGGTGGAAAAGACCGGGCTTTACAGCTTTTTCATCATGTTCACCATCGGCATCACCAAGGGCCGCTGGAACACGCTGCTGACCGAGCTTCAGCAGTTCAAGGACGACTATGACCGGAACCAGCCGATGTGGCGGGTCATGCCCGAGTTCTGCGCGAAACACCCGCGCTATGAACAGATGGGGCTGCGCGATCTTTGCCAGCATGTTCATACGCTTTACGCGAAACATGACGTGGCGATCCTGTCGACCGAGATCTACCTGAGCGATCACATGCCCGCGATGAAGCCCAGCGATGCCTTCGCGCAGATCGCGCGCCGGACCACGCAACGGGTTCCGATCGACGATCTGGAAGGGCGGATCACGACCAGCCTGATCACCCCCTACCCGCCCGGCATACCGCTGCTTATTCCGGGGGAAGTGTTCAACAGGAAGATCGTGGAATACCTCAAGTTCAACCGCGCCTTCGCACAGGAATGCCCCGGTTTCGAGACGGACATTCACGGATTGGTCCAGGAAACCGGGCCTGATGGCGTGCTGGGCTATTACGCGGATTGCGTGGCGATCTGATCCTGCAAATCCGCGCGCGATCAGGGTCCCGGCCCGGTCGGCAAGTTCTGGCCCGCGCGTGTTCCGCGCGGGCAGGCAAACCGTCAGGCGGCGGGAACCACGGTCAGGTTCGACGCTGACCTGATACCACCTACGCCGGTCATCCGCACCGCTGGTCCCTGGCGCGTCAGCCCAGGCCAGGCCTGGGTCAGGGCGATCAGACCTTCCTCCAGTTCGGCACGGGCCAGGGCCTCGCCCAGGCAGCGATGCGGCCCGCCGCCGAAGACCAGATGCAGGCGCGGATGATCGGTGCGGCGGATATCGAACCGATCGGGGTCAGCATAAAGCGCATCGTCCCGCATGGCCGACATCATCGACAGCGACAGCACGCGATAGGCGGGGATCACCACGCCTGATGCCTCGATCGGTTCCAGCGTGAAGACCGGGATCGACCCGATCGAGGGTTCGAACCGCAAGCCTTCGGCCACGGCGCCCGCGGCCATGCCGGGATCGGCGCAGACCATATCCCACTGGTCGCGATGATCCAGCAACAGGGACACCAGCGCCGTCATCGCCGCGCGGGTGGTATCCGCCCCGCCGATGATCACGGTGACGATCTGTGTGATGATCTCGGTCGGGGACAGGTCGCCCTCGGCATCGACGCGGGCGACATAGGCGCTCAGGAAATCATCGCGCGGGGTGGTGCGACTGTCTGACAGCAGCCGATCGACATAGGCGTGCAACTGGGCTGCCGCAGCGTGAATGTCGTCGAATTCCTCGGGCAGGGTGCCGAAGGCCAGCCCCTTGGTCATGCGGTAGACCAGGCTTGTGAACTCGGGCACGTCGGCTTCGGGTGCGCCCAGGATCTCGGCGATGGTGCGCGCGGGCAACTGTGCCGCAAAGGTGTCGCGCAGATCCAGCGCCTCGCCTGGCGTCCAGTCGGCCACAAGCCGGTCGGCGGCGCGCCGGATCGACGGGCGCAGCATGTTCATCAGCGGATAGGCAAAGGCGCGCGCCAGCGGTGTCCGACGCCGCACATGATCGCGCCCATGCGACAGCAGCAGTGTTTCACGCGCCCATGCAAGGAAAGGGCCTTCGGCGACACCTGCGGCCTGCATGCCTTCGACGCCGATCTGGCGGATCCGGGGGTCGCCGAACATGCGCTGTACATCGGCTGCCCGCAACATCATGGCCGATCCATCGCTGAACCCGGCGACAGGCCCCAGCGACCGCGCCGCACGGAACATGCCATGCGGATCGGCCATGAGCGCCTTGAAGGGAATACGGACAAGGCCCGTATCCTCCATCAGGAAAGGCATCTCGGGCTTTGGATCGTCTTGCGCCATGGTATCTTTTTGCATCGGCCGCTCCTTCAAGCTGGCCATGCCCAGTCGGCTGACCCCTGGCCGTCAGGTTCCAGCATGGCTGGCCAGTAGTCAAACCCTATGTCGCCGGGGGCGTATCGGGGTCGTAGAACTCGGAATTCTGCGCGCGCACCGCCAGCCACCAGCCTGACTGCTGCGGCCAAGTCGAAAAATCCGTGTCATGCCCCAAGGATTGCGCCGCATGCAGGGTCCACATCGGATCAACCAGGGCTTCGCGCGCGATGGCGATCAGATCGGCCTGCCCGCTTGTCAGAATGGCCTCGGCCTGTTCGGGATGGGTGATCAGACCGACGGCGATCGTGGGAATCTCCGCCTCGTGCCGGACGCGTTCCGCATAGGGCACCTGAAAGCCGGGCTGGCGTTTGGCACCGCGCGCCGATGTGGCACCGCCCGCGATACCGCCAGAGGAACAGTCCACGATATCGACGCCCAGATCCTTGAGTGCGCGCGACAGGACGACCGTATCGTCCAGCTGCCACCCTTCGGGCATGCCATCGACCGCCGAGGTGCGGAAGGCCAGCGGAATGTCATCCGGCAGGGCGGCGCGCACCGCCTGCGCGATCTCCAGGGCAAGGCGCATGCGGCCTTGCAGGTCGCCGCCATAGGCATCCGTGCGCGTGTTCGAGATTGGCGACAGGAAACTGTGGACAAGGTAGCCATGCGCGCCATGGATCTCGATCAGCTTGTAACCCGCGGCCAAGGCACGCCGGGTCGCGGAAACGTAATCCGCGATCAGGGTCTGGATATCGGCAAGGCTCATGTCCTGCGGGACCGGCCAGCCATCGGCCACCGGGATCGCGGAGGGTGCAACCGGGGTCCATGGCATGTCACCGCGCGCAAAATCCTCCGCGTTCAGCGGGCCATTGCCGAACCAGGGCCGCTGCATGCTGGCCTTGCGGCCGGCATGTCCCAGCTGGATCGCGGGAATGGCACCGTGGCGCGACACGAACTGCGCGATGCGGGCATGGCCGGGGATCTGGCTGTCATCCCACAGGCCGGGGCAGCCATGGGTGATGCGGCCCTGCTTCTGCACAGCCGTGGCTTCGGTGAAAACGATCCCGGCACCGCCGATGGCGAAGCGCCCCAGGTTCACCAGGTGCCAATCCTCCAGATGACCGTCATGGGCCGTATACTGGCACATGGGCGATATGACGACACGATTGCGCGCAACCACGCCCCGCATCTGGAAGCTTTGGAAAAGAAGCGGTGTTGTCGGCATGTGGCTTGTCCTGCATGAATGTCATCGGGCGCGCCCACGGCGGGCGCAACAGCGCATGATGTTGCCGACATCGGCGGGAAGATCAACCTGTCGGTGCAATCGGCGGGTGTTGCGCCGGCAGGCTGACGATTGCTGCGGACGATCCTGTCGGGTAGATCAGGACGGGAACACATCCCGCAGGAGGACCATCATGCCGCAACCCAAACGCAAGGTCATCATTTCCTGCGCCGTCACTGGCGCCATTCACACGCCCAGCATGTCGCCGCATCTGCCGGTGACCCCGGCGCAGATCATTCAGCAAAGCCTTGAGGCGGCTGAGGCGGGTGCAACGATCCTGCACCTTCACGCCAGGGACCCCGAAACCGGTCGCCCCACGCAGGACCCGGATGCGTTTCGCGCGTTCCTGCCGCAACTCAAACAGGCCACTGGCGCGGTCCTGAACCTGACGACTGGCGGCAGCCCGCACATGACCGTCGAGGAGCGCATGCGCCCCGCGGCAGAGCTGAAGCCCGAGGTGGCCTCGCTCAACATGGGGTCGATGAATTTCGGGCTCTATCCGATGCTGGGCCGGTTCACGGACTTCAAGCACGACTGGGAGAGGCAGCATCTGGAGAACAGCCGCGATCTGGTGTTCAAGAATACATTTGCGGATATCGAACACATCCTGAAGATCGGGAATGCCAATGGCACGCGGTTCGAATTCGAATGCTATGACACCAGCCATCTTTATAACCTGGCGCATTTCGTGGATCGCGGGTTGGTCAAGGCGCCGTTCCTGGTGCAGACCGTGTTTGGCCTGCTGGGCGGCATCGGCGCCCACCCCGAGGACGTGGCCCATATGAAGCGGACCGCCGATCGTCTGTTCGGGGACGCCTATATCTGGTCGGTGCTGGGGGCGGGGCGCAACCAGATGGCGGTTATCGCCCAGGCGGCAGCACAAGGCGGCAATGTCCGTGTGGGGCTTGAGGATTCGCTCTGGATCTCGCCGGGCAAGCTGGCCGAAAGCAACGCGGACCAGGTGCGAAAGGCGCGTGAGATCCTGTCCGGCCTCAGCCTTGATGTGGCCACACCGGACGAGGCGCGCGAGATGCTGGGCCTCAAAGGCGCGGCAAACGTCGCCTTCTGAGGCATGGTGCATCTTCAAGCCCGCGTCAGGCGCGCCTTGCGACCAGATCGATCTCGACCAGGGCACCGACCGCAAGCGCGGTAACACCGATGCAGGTGCGCGCCGGAAGCTTGCCCTGCTCGAAATAGCTTTTGTAGGTTGCGTTCATGGGTTCGTAATCGCGTTCGAAATGCGTCAGATAAACACGCGCCTGCGCGACGTTCTTCAGGCTCAGCCCCATCCCGTCGAGAACCAGGATCAGGTTGTCCATCACGCGGCGGGTCTGTGCCTCGATCCCGTCCGGCAGGGCGCGGTCGGGTTCACCGGGCCATGTGGGCATCTGGCCTGTCAGAAACACCCAGCCATCCACTTCGGAGGCATGTGAAAAGGTGGCCACAGGCCGCGGCGCGCCATCAATCATGTGAAACGTGGGGTAAGGCATGCGGCTCTCCGTTTGCTGGGCCGATATGATGGGCCATGCGGTTGCGATTCAGTCAGGCCACAAGGCCATGGATCGCAGATCCGGGCAATCGAAACACGCACCTGCCCCGGCATCGCCGAAAGAACCCGCTTGTTCACAAGGCGGGACGAAGATCAGGTGCTGCCGAGGTGGCGTTTTGAAAGCGGGCCGCCAGCGTGAAAATCGCAGCCTCGTCATGGCTGGGCGCGACGATCTGAAGGCCGACAGGCAGCCCGGCGCGGGTCATGCCCACCGGCAAGGAGGCTGCGGGCTGCCCTGTCAGATTGAACGGATAGGTGAAGGTGGCCCAGGACACGATGCTTTTGTCAGCATAGCCGGGCGGCACATCATGGCCCACGTCAAATGCAGCGACCGGCAAGGTTGGCGTCAGCAGCAGGTCATAGCCTTGGAAGAACTGGCGCATCTTTTCACGGAAGGCGTAGCGTTCGAATACCTTTTGGTAATAGCTGTCCATGTCCTGGGAAATGGCGATCCTGAGGACCTCCAGAACCGCCGGATCAAGCCTTTCCGGCGCGTCCAGCAAGACCTGGCGCAGCTTCGTGCCGACCCCGGCATAGAACTCGGCCGCCCAGAGGTCGACCGGATCATCCATCACATGATCGACCAGTTCCACGTCCACGTCCAAGCCGGCGATTGTCGCCACGGCATTGGCGGTGATCTGTGCAACCTCGGGATCGACGCGGCCATACCCCAGGGTCGGACTCCAGGCGACGCGCATGCGGCGCGGGTCACGCATCGCCACGTCCGGATCGGCAAGCGGTCCGTTGACCGTGGCCGGATCGCGCCGGTCATAACCCGCGATGACCGACAGTACCGTCGCCGCGTCTTCGACATTGCGCGTCAGCGGCCCGACATGGGCCAGGGTTGGCGTGGCCGAAGTCGGAAAGACAGGGACGCGGCCGAACTGGGCCTTGATCCCGAACAGTCCGCAAAGTGAGGCCGGAATGCGGACCGACCCGCCACCATCGGTGCCGATCGCATAGGGCACAAGGCCGGCGGCCACCATGGCCGCGGCCCCGCAGCTGGAACCGCCCGGCGTCTTTTCAGGGTTCCACGGGTTGCGCGTGATCCCCGTCAGCGGGCTGTCGCCCACAGCCTTGCACCCGAATTCGCTTGTGGTGGATTTGCCAAGGATCACCGCACCGGCCTTGCGCAACCGTTCCACGGATGGGGCATCCTGGGCCACGGGCGCATCCGACACGGCACGAGAGCCGAACCGCTGCGGCATGTCCCTGACGGCGATCAGATCCTTGATGGATGTGGGAATGCCATCCAGCACGCCGATCCTTTCGCCGCGCCGGATACGTTCGTCGCTTGCCCGGGCACTGACCCGCGCGGCATCGAAATCGACATGGCAGAACATGTTGAGCCGGGGTTCAAGCTGATCATGACGGGTGATCACCGCCTCAAGAAGCTCTGTTGCTGAAAACGCCTTCTGGTTCAGCCCGGTGCTCAAGTCGCCAAGGCTTTTGAAGCTGAAATCGGACATCTTTTCCCCCATGCGCGGCTCAGCCTGATGATAGGCACGTTCCGGCGCGGCAAACAACGCTGTCTCGGCAGTCCGCGGGCACGCAAGCCATGCCTTGATGCGGTATCAGGGCAGGTTGCCGGATCGCGCGGATTGGCCACAAGGTGAACACGCGCCGAAAAGACCCGCCGTCAGGTGACCGTGAACTGGCCCATCATGCCGGCGTCTTCGTGTTCAAGGATGTGGCAATGGAACATGAAGGGGGTGTCTTCGCGGGCCGGCTGGTCGAACCTTGCGATGATCTCGGTCTCGCCGGCGACCAGGACGGTGTCTTTCCAGCCTGTGTTCTCGGGCCGTGGCGGGCCACCATTTTCCGACAGGACGCGGAAGCGGATGCCGTGAACATGGAACGGATGCGCGACCATGGTGCTGCGGATCCGCCATTTTTCGACCGATCCAAGTGCAACCCTGAAATCAATCCGGCGCATGTCATAGGGTCGTCCGTTGATGCCAAACCCGCCGCGCCCCATGCCCATACTGCCCATGCCTCTGCCGCCCATTCCCATACCACCCATGCCCATACCACCCATGCCGCCCATTCCCATATCAAGCGAGACCTGCCGCGTCCCGGCATCGGCAAGCGGCAGATCGTCGACCACGCCGTCCAGTTGGTCGGGGATGCTGGTGATCCGTGCCGTCAGCCGGGGGTCTACGGCGAATTGCATGACACCGTAGGCCTGTCCGGGATCGCTCAGTAGGATCGGCGCGC
Source organism: Seohaeicola saemankumensis (assembly GCF_042678485.1). Lineage (NCBI taxonomy): Bacteria > Pseudomonadati > Pseudomonadota > Alphaproteobacteria > Rhodobacterales > Roseobacteraceae > Seohaeicola > Seohaeicola saemankumensis. Next base: position 307,062 of record NZ_JBHTKR010000003.1, read on the forward strand.
CGCCTTCCGCGAAATCCACAAGCACTTCGGCCCGTTCGCCGGGTGACAGCCGCAGCATCTTCAAGGCGATCGGTTCTGCAACAAAGCCCCCATCCGTCGCCACCAGATGCATCGGCCGCGCATCGTCGAAAAACAGGGTGCAGATCCGCGCGTTCGCACCGTTGAGCAGCCGCAAGCGAACCATCCCCTGCGGCACGACCGCCGTTGCCCCCGCCTGCCCGTTGACCAGCATCCGGTTGCCGGCAAAGCCGTGCATCACATCCATCATCGACGGGTTGTAGACCATGCGCCCGGCCTGATCGAACCGCCTGTCCTGCAGCACCAGCGTAAGATCGTCCAGGCCGTAGTCAGAGGGCAGGCCCCGGTCATCGTCGCGCCCATCGGTCAGGTGGATGACCCCGGCAAGACCGAAATACACCTGCTTTGCCGTGCGTTCATGGATATGCGAGTGATACCAGATGGTCGCCGGATCCTGCGCGATGGTCATGGCAGGACGCCAGACAGCGCCGGGGGCAATCGGAAGGTGCGGGCCGCCGTCATGCTCTCCTGGCACCAGAAGGCCATGCCAATGCGCGCTGACGGGTTCATCAAGGGCGTTGCGCAGCTCGGCATCCAGATCACCGTTCTGCATCACGATGGTCGGTCCCAGATACGCCTGGTTGAACCCGGCGGTCGCACCTTCCGGCCCGCCGGCAAAGCCGGTTTTTCCAGGCGTTGCCGTCAACGCAAGTCGTCCCGTCTGCCGCGTGTCAAGACGCGGCGGCATGGCAAGACGCGCCTGCGATGCGGGGACTTGCGCGAAGGCCTGCCGGATCGAGGTATGGGAAAGCGCACCCGCGGTCAGGATTGCCGCGGAGGTGGAAGTCAGGAAATCGCGTCTGTTCATGGCAAACCCTTGCGTGACATGCGAATGGATGCGGCACCCTGACAGAGGCATATCACGCCGCGCGATATCCGGGCGATATTTTCGGCGGACTGGCTGACACCCTGGATCAGTCGGCCAGCAGCTTTCTGCGTTCGGCGAATTCTTCCGAGTCGATCTCGCCCTTGGCATACCGTTCCTTCAGGATCGCCAGAGCACGGTCTTGCCCGGCCTGACCGGCCGTTGCGGACCTGGCACCCGCAGACTGGCGCAGAATATAGACGACCCCCACCACGATGGCGGCCACTGTCAGGATGATGAAAAGCGGCCCAAGAAGCATTCCAAACCCTCCCCAATGGGTGCCGCCCCACATCATGTCATATCCATGATGGTAGTAGCTGTTTCTATCCGGAATATTGCCGACCTGCGCCATCGCAGAGGTGGCGACACCGCCAAATGCGGCGGCGATTCCGGTCAGGACCATACTATCCTTGTGCCCCATGATGCGTCTCCTTGTTGCTGGTGCGAAATCCGACTTGCAAAAACATTATCTTGCACGTGCAGGCAGCCGTCCCTGATCTGGATCATGATGGCACGATGACGATCAGGTGGTGCTATCAGCTGCTTGTCGCCGCATATCGAAGCCCCCCGCGCCACAAGAAAGAATGGCGGGCAAAGCCATTTGAGAGCCATGCGAGCGTCGCGGCGCAACTGCGGGCCAGTTGCAAAGGCCCGGATCGGGCGCTTCGGCTGCGGGTGGTGGGGATGGGGATGGGGATGGGGCAATTTATGCCGGGCCATCAGTCGTGCAAGACCGCTGCTGCCTCAAGAATTTCTTAATCTTCTAATAATCTCCATTGAATCAACGGAGGATTGAATGATGAACACACTCAAAACGGTAGCTTTTACCCTTGCAGTTTCAACGGCCTTGGCCGTTCCGCTTGCAATCGGTGGGTTCGATTTGTCAGTTGACCCGGTGCATGCAAAAGCGGGCGGCGGCGGCGGTGGGAATGGCGGCGGCAACGGTGGCGGAAACGGTGGCGGAAACGGCGGCGGGAATGGCGGCGGAAATGGCGGCGGGAATGGCGGTGCGGCCAGCGCTTCGGATGCGAATGGCGTCGCCGGGAACCCCGGAAACGGCAAGGATGTCGGACAGGCGGGCGAAGCGCCAAACGGCAAGGACGGCGCCTGGGGTGGAGGATCCCGTGGCATGTCCGACGGGGACAAGGGAGAGGCAGACGACGCCGAGGCCGAAGATGTCGCAGAAGATGCCGATGACACGGATGCCGAAGACGACGCGGATCAGGAAAGCAGCAGCGCAGCCCCTGACGCCGAGACCGCCGAAGAGGGATATGCGGCAAACGGCGGCGACGCCTGACCAAGGGCCGGCGTCCGGTCATGCCCGGACGCCACATAGCCGCGATGGTGGACTTTTTCCGGGTCTCTCTGACAGTGCCGCTTGCAGGCGCTTTGGCCCGTTAAACCCAGATCAAGGAGACGCCCCCGGGCTTGGCCAGAGGTTGGCGGCGACTGGCCGGAATTGACCTGATGCCTATCCCGGGGCTGATTGCAGGCTTTTCAAGCTGCGGGATCCATCACGCGTGCGCGCAGGGCGAATTTCTGGATCTTGCCGGTCGAGGTCCGGGGAATGGGCATGAAAATGAACCGTCCAGGCACCTTGTAGGGCGCCAGCTGCGCGCGGCACCATTCTTTCAGCATGTCGGTATCCAGATGGTGACCTGATGCAACCTCGACAAAGGCGCAGGGGGTCTCGCCCCATTTCTCATGCGGCATGGCGACGACCGCCGCGACGGCAACGGCCGGATGTCGGTAAAGGGCTTCTTCCACTTCGATGGAGGAAATGTTTTCCCCGCCCGAAATGATGATATCCTTTGAGCGATCCTTGAGCTGGATATAGCCGTCGGGATGCATGACACCCAGATCGCCGGAATGGAACCAGCCGCCGGCAAAGGCCTCTTGCGTGGCCTTCGGATTGCGGAAGTAGCCCTTCATGACGACATTGCCGCGAAACATGACCTCGCCCATGGACGTGCCGTCGCGCGGTACCGGCCGCATGGTTTCGGGGTCCAGCACTGCAAGCCCTTCCAATGGCAAGTAGCGCACACCCTGTCGGGATTTCAGTTTCGCCTGTGCGGCGGCCGGCAGATCGGACCAGTCCGCGTGCCAGTCGTTGACGACGGCGGGACCATAGGTTTCGGTCAGCCCGTAAAGATGCGTGACATCAAACCCGGCGGTTTTCATGTCCGCAAGCAGCGTCTCGGGCGGCGGGGCGGCGGCGGTAAAGAATTGCACCGTCCGGTCAAGGGGGCTTTTGACGGCCTCGGGGGCCGCGATCATCAGCGACATCACGATGGGTGCGCCGCACAGATGCGTGACACCATGATCGGCAAGGGCGTTCCATATCTGATCAGCGCGCACCTGCCGCAGACAGACATGCGTGCCGATGATCGCGGATAGCGTCCAGGGAAAACACCAGCCATTGCAGTGGAACATCGGCAAGGTCCAAAGATAGACCGCGTGTTTCTGCATGGAGGATGTCAGCGCGTTGCCTTGCGCCAGCAGATAGGCGCCCCGATGATGCGACACCACGCCCTTGGGGTCTCCGGTCGTGCCGGAGGTGTAGTTGATGGATATGGCATCCCATTCGTCCTCGGGCATGAGCCAGGCAAAGTCGGGATCCCCCGCGGACAGGAACGCCTCGTAGGCGGGCAGGTCATCCTGCGCGGGCGTGGCATCGAACACCGGGTCATCATACCGGATCACCAGGGGGCCGACGGCCGCAAGCGACAGCGCCTCCTGCATCAATGGCAGGAACTCCCGGTCGACGATCACGACTTTCGCCATGGCATGATCAAGCTGGAACGCGATGATCGAGGCATCCAGCCGCGTGTTGATCGAATGCAGGACAGCGCCGCACATCGGGACGCCGTAATGGCACTCCAGCATGGCGGGCGTGTTTGCCAGCAAGGCCGATACCGTATCGCCGCGCCCGATACCACGCGCCGCCAGGGCAGAGGCCAATTGCCGCGACCTCGTGTAGAAGTCGGCATAGCTGCGCCGCAGATCGCCGTGGATGATGGCCGTATGATCGGGAAAGACACTGGCCGCCCGTTCCAGAAAGGTCAGCGGCGTCAAAGGCTGATGATTCGCCGGGTTTCGATCCAGATCGGTGTTGAAGAGGTTCGCGCGCATGGGATCAGGCATCCTGCCACAGGGGCGCGCGTTTTTCGATGAAGGCACCGATGCCTTCTTCGGCGTCCCGCGCCAGCATATTGTCGACCATGACACCGGAGGCATAGGCATAGGCCTGCGCCAGTGGCATGTCGCGCTGCGCATGATATGCGCGTTTGCCCGTCGCCAGGGTCATGCTTGATTTGGCGGCAATCTTGCGCGCCAGCAGCATCGTTGCCGCCCGCAGGTCTTCAGGGGCAACGGCGTGATTGATCAGCCCGATCTCGGCGGCGCGGGCCGCAGGTGTCATGTCTCCGGTCAGCAGCATTTCCATCGCGTGTTTGTCTGCGACATTGCGTGACAAGGCCACCATCGGGGTCGAGCAGAACAACCCGATGTGCACCCCCGGCGTGCTGAACTGCGCCGTGGTGGCCGCAATCGCCAGATCGCAGCTGGCCACAAGCTGACAGCCCGCCGCCGTGGCGACACCCGTAACCTCGGCAATCACCGGCTTGGGGCAGTTGACGATCGCCTGCATGACCCCGGAACACATATCCATGACCATGGCAAAATAGGCTTTGCCACTGTCCGGCCCGGCGCGGCCGGCCGTCATTTCCTTGAGGTCGTGGCCCGCGCAAAAGGCAGGCCCGTTCGCGGCCAGAATGATCACACGGACCGCAGGATCGTTGCCCGCCGCAGCGAAGGCCGCGCCCAGTTCAGCCAGCATGGCCTCGGAAAGGGCATTGCGTCTTGCGCCATCGTTAAGGGTCAGGCGCAAGATGCCGCTGTCGTCTTGTTCATGCAGCAAGATAAGGCTGTTGGTCATCAGATCCGGTCCTGTGGTGCGGTTCAGAGAATGTTGATCTCGACGCTTTCGGCGAGGGTGTTGGCGATAAAGCAGTATCGATGGGCACGGTCCTGCATCTGTGCCAGGGCCGCGTCGTCAACGCTGAACCCGGTGTCAAAGCGGACAACCGGATTCAGATCGATGCGCGTGACCGACATCTGCCCCTTGGCGTTCTTGCCAAGATGGGCCTCGGCGTGGTCGTGATAGCTTGCCACCGGCCAGCCCGATTTGGCGGCAAGCGCCAGAAAGGTCATCATGTGACAACTGGAAAGCGCCGATGCGAGGGCCTGCTCGGGGTTGGTGTTGTCGGTCGCGCCGCCCCAGTCAGGGGCGGCGTCAACCTGCAGGTCGAAACGATCGTTGAACTGTACCGTATGCGCGTTCGAATATTTGCCGGGTTCAAGGGCAGGCTCCACGCGATGCCAATGCAGCGAGATCGAAAGGTCAGACATGTTGCCGGCTCCTGAACTGGTGGCAGCGATCAAGCCGCGGCCAGCTTTTTCTTGGGATCGAAGAAGGGACGCTCCACGATGGTTGCCCGGGTCGGGCCGGAGGGGGTCACGACTTCGATATCCATGCCGACATGGGCGAAGTCCGCAGACACCATGGCCAGGGCGATATTCTTCTCAAGCCGTGGGGAATAGACAGCCGACGTGACCTTGCCGATGGCCGCGCCATCCTTGTTGATGGTCCAGAAGGTGGTGTTGGGGCCCTGCATCGGCTCGCAGTCGATAATCAGCCCGACCTGCTTGCGGCTCACGCCGGCCTGCTGGATCCGGCGCAGCGCGGCCTTGCCGATGAAGTCGGCCTCCATGTCCAGGTTCACCAGCCGGTCAAGACCCAGCTCGTAGGGGTTGGTGTTGATATCCGCGTCAGCGTGATAGGACAGCATCCCGCCTTCGATCCGGCGGATCGAAGAGGTGTGGCCGGGTTTCAGCCCGAACGCCATGCCGGTTGCCATGATGCGTTCCCAAAGCGCGTCACCATGTGCGCTGTCGCGCAGATAGATCTCGTAGCCCAGTTCGCTGGACCAGCCGGTACGCGAGACGATCAGGGGAATGCCGTCCAGCTCGACCTCGCGCAGCCAGTAGTATTTCAGGTCCATGATGCTGTCGCCAAAGAGGGCCTGCATGATCTCGCCCGATTTGGGGCCCTGCAGCTGCAGGGGCGACACATCCGGTTCGCCGATCGTGACATCAAGGCCGGAATGCACCGCCACGCCCTGCGCCCACAGCAGGATGTCGCTATCCGCCAGAGAGATCCAGAAATGGTTTTCCGCCAGGCGCAGCAGGATCGGATCGTTCAGGATCCCGCCATCGGCATTGGTGATCAGCACGTATTTGCACTGCCCGACGGCCATGCTGGACAGGTCGCGCGGGGTCAGCATCTGGACAAACCTTGCCGCATCCGGGCCGGTGATCTCGACCTGCCGCTCTACCGCCACGTCGCACAGGATGGCGTCATTCACGAGGTTCCAGAAGTTCTGTTCCGGATTGCCGAAATCGCGCGGGATATACATGTGATTGTAAACCGAAAACCCCGTGGCGCCCCAGCGGACGGTTGCCTCGAAATAGGGGGATTTGCGGATCTGTGTGCCAAAACCGAAGCCGTCTGCGTTCATCTTTTTCGCCCTTTCTGCGTGACCGGCGACAGGGCCGGGGATCGACTGAAACTGGCGAAAACTTATGTGCGAAACCTGCGTGAAAGCGGACCAAAGTTATCAAGACTTCAGGCTGAACGGGCCATTTTTTCGGCAGAATGCAAACCGTTCAGTCGCGCGGGCTCATCTGCCGGCATGCGCGGCCAGCTTGGCCAGGTTGGGCCGGCTTGTCTTGACGCTCCGAGTCGCGATGTAGGTCATGTAGCGATCAACACCGATCTCTGCGTCCTGCATCGATTGCATGAGGGTCTGGAACAATGCTAGGCTTGGGCAGATCACCTTGAGCACGTAATCCATGCCGCCGCCTGTCGCGATACATTCGGTGAACTCGTCATGGGCTTTTACAAATGCTTCGAACCGGTCGAAATCGGCGGTTCTGTGGTGCGTCAACGATACGGTCACGTATACCTGGACGAAATCACCCACCTGCCCCAGTGCGATATCGCTGTGATAGCCCTTGATGAAGCCCGCGGCCTTGAGGCGATCCAGACGGGCCCAGCACGGGGTAGGCGAGATGCTGACGATCTCCGCAAGCCTGGTCTTGCTCAGCGGCCCATGCTGCTGCATCGCACTGAGGATGCGAATATCCGTCGCATCTAGGCCAAACCTTTTCATTCGTTCGCGTCTTTCGCTTTCTGTCCGCGGCATCAGGACCATCAAGGGAATGCCCGCCGCCATCTGGAATGACCGTAACGGCCCAATTGGACGGGGGCGCCAGAATTTGCGACCAATTCTTTGTCAACCGCGTCCATTTAGGCCCAGCGGGCATCTTGCGCTGTCCCACCGGCGATGTCGGGCGCCAGGTATTCCGCCCTGCCGGGTATATGCCGCCTTCGGCAAGGGTAGCTGCCATGCGGCGGCCTTCCAGGGGGCCTCTTGGCATGGCGGCAAACCTGGACTATCTAGCAGCCTCCCGGTCGCAGCCTACCCGGGTAACAAAACAAGGGTACCTAGATGAAGACTATCGTGATCTGCTCCGGCGGGCTGGATTCCGTTTCACTTGCGCATATGGTCGCGCGGGAACGGGACCTGACCCGCCTTGTTTCATTCGATTATGGCCAGCGTCACCGCAAGGAACTTGATTACGCCGCGCTTTGTGCCCGGCGGCTGAATGTGCCGCATGATGTCATTGATCTGCGCGCGATCGGCGCGGCCCTGACGGGATCCGCGCTGACCGACGACATAGATGTGCCGGATGGCCACTATGCAGAGGAAAGCATGCGTATCACGGTTGTGCCGAACCGCAATGCGATCATGCTGACCGTGGCCTTTGGCGTTGCGGCGGCACGTGGCGACCAGGCGGTCGCGACAGCGGTGCACGGGGGCGACCATTTCATCTATCCCGACTGCCGCCCGGCCTTCACGCAATCCTTCGAGGCGATGCAGAAGCTGGCATTGGACGGCTATGCCGATGTGTCGCTTTACACGCCTTTCGTACACCGGACCAAAGCCGATATCGTCACCGCAGGCGCGCGCCATGATACGCCCTTCGCGCTGACCTGGTCTTGCTACAAGGGCGGCGAACATCACTGCGGCCGTTGCGGCACCTGCGTCGAACGGCGCGAGGCGTTTGACCTGGCGGGCGTCGCAGACCCCACCCCCTATGACGATCCGGATTTCTGGATCGAGGCTGTCGCCAGAAAGGAACGTGGCTGATGTACCGGATCACCAAGGAGTTCCATTTTTCCGCGTCGCATCAACTGTCACATCTGCCCGATGATCACCAATGCGCGCGGTTGCATGGGCATAATTACATTGTCGTGGTTGAACTGGCCTCGGCAGACCTGAATGCCGACGGCTTCGTGCGCGACTACGCAGAGCTCAAGCCGCTCAAGACCTATATCGACGAGGTGTTCGATCATCGTCATCTCAATGACGTGATGGATACGGCATCGACAGGCGAAAACATGGCGCGGCATTTCTATGACTGGTGTGCGGCCCGCTGGCCCGAAACAACAGCCGTCAAGGTCAGTGAAACGCCAAAGACCTGGGCGGAATACCGGCCATGACCGCGCTGCGTATCGCCGAGATCTTCGGCCCCACCGTGCAGGGCGAGGGGGCGCTGATCGGGCAACCCACGGTCTTTGTGCGGACAGGTGGCTGCGACTATCGATGCAGTTGGTGCGACAGCCTTCACGCGGTGGATTCTGCCTTTCGCAGCACATGGGCGGCCATGACCACCGATCAGGTCTGGTCCGAAGTGACCCGCCTGTCCCGTGGGCGTCCGCTGACCGTGTCGCTGTCAGGGGGCAACCCCGCAATCCAGGACTTCACCGACCTGATCGCGCGCGGCCATGCCGAAGGCTACCGTTTTGCCTGTGAAACGCAGGGGTCCGTGGCAAAGCCGTGGTTCGCGCAACTCGATACCCTCGTGCTCAGTCCGAAACCGCCATCCAGCGGTGAAACGGTTGATTGGGGGACCTTCGACGCATGCCTGTCGGCTGCGGCGGGCGCAGGGCAGATCGTCATGAAAATCGTGATCTTCGATGAACGCGATTATGGCTGGGCCAGGGCCGCTGCCGACAGATATCCCGACCTGCCGCTTTATCTGCAACCCGGCAATCCCGAGGTTGATCCCGAGGTGCCGGTCGATCCGCAAAGATTGGCGGATCGGCTGTTGTGGCTGGTCGACAAGACGATGGAAGACGGCTGGTTCGCCCCCAGGGTGCTGCCGCAACTGCACGTTCTTCTTTGGGGAAACAAGCGCGGGGTCTGATCCGCATCGCGAGGTAACATGGAAACGATTTACAGCAACCTTCAGCAACTGGGTGGCAAGACCGAATTGCCCGCCTCCCCGGAAGAGGCGACGCTTGAGCGGGTGGCAAACCCGCAGGCGGGCATCGCATATTGCGTGCGGTTCACGGCCCCTGAATTCACGTCGCTCTGCCCGATGACGGGTCAGCCTGACTTCGCGCATCTGGTCATCGACTATGTGCCCGGTGACTGGTTGGTCGAATCGAAATCGCTCAAGCTGTTTCTGGGCGCGTTTCGGAATCACGGTGCGTTCCATGAAGATTGCACGATCTCGATCGCGCGCCGCCTGGTTGATTTCCTGAACCCTCAATGGCTGCGGATCGGTGGATACTGGTACCCCCGTGGCGGCATTCCGATCGACGTCTTCTGGCAGACGGGCGCCGTTCCCGAACAGGTCTGGATCCCGGATCAGGGTGTGCCGCCCTACCGTGGCCGAGGCTGACGGGACGGGGCCCATGACGGGGCCCATGACGCGGCAATTGGCGCGGATCGGATTGCAGCCATTCGCGCATGATGCAACGAATGGCTGCAGCACCGTCAATAGATCTGTTTCAGCTCGCTGTAGTCCCCCCGCAGTTGCAGGGTCACGGTGATGTCGCTGCTGTCACGGTTGCGCCAGAACCAGCCGTGTTCGCCCGCGAAAGGGGCCTCGATGCTGCCCTCTCCTGCAGTTTCGCCGCGACCACGGGAATAGTCGATCGACTTGCCCTCGCCATGGGCATGCAGGTCGAAGTTGATCCGCCCGCCTGTCGCGGTCCAGGCGTAGGTGGCGGTCATGCCAGCCTCCATCACCAGCTTGATTTCGGCCGTGGCGCCGGGCGCGAGGGTAAAGGTCACCTCGTCGCGCCAAGCCTCCTGCGCCTGGGCCACATTGAAGAGCGCGGCGAAGACGGCGTCGATCAGGTTCAAGGATTGATCGCCGTGAATTTCAGCATCGCGCGCGGCCTCCTCGGCCAGTTCGCGCTTGATCTCGCCCATCTCGGTCAGGCCGGTCACGCGGCCCAGGCCTGTGGGGTCGATGGCATGTTCGGCAGGCAGGTAGACGGTGACAAGGATCACCACCGCGCCGATGGCCGCCGCGATGGTGGAGCGGAACAGCTGCGCCTTGGTGGGAAGGTCTTCGAGGCGGGGTTTGGGTGCATTGCGCATGTGGTTCTCCGATATGTCAGGTGGACGCGATGTAACCGGCGATCTGCTGGCCGGTCAGGATCACGCCAAGGACGATCATGATGATGTTGACGGCCGTTGCCTGCCGCATGAAGTTCGGGCTGCGCCGCCAGTACCCCATGACGATCAGGATGACCGCCAGGGCCAGGATCTGGCCGATCTCGACGCCAATATTGAAGGCCAGAAGGTTGGGCAGAAGCCCATCCTCGGCGATCTGGTATTCAAGGATCTTGGTCGCCAGGCCCGTGCCGTGAAACAGTCCGAAGATCAGCGTCGCGGCCTTGGTATCGGGCTGGATCCCGAACCATTTCCGGTAGGCGCCAAGGTTGTCGAGCGCCTTGTAGACCACCGACAGGCCGATGATCGCGTCGATGACATAGGCGTTGATGCCCCAGCCATACCAGACACCCAGAAGCATGGTGATCGAATGGCCCACCGCGAAGATGCTGACATAGATGGCGACGTCGCGCATCCTGTAGAGGAAGAAGACGACGCCCAGCAGGAAAAGGATATGGTCATATCCCGTAACCATGTGCTTGGCGCCAAGGTAGATGAAGGGGATGATGTTCACCCCCCAGATTTCCTGGATATAGCCGGCATCGCCGGGTGTGACGTTATGGGCCTGCGCCTGCGCGGTGCTGACCATGAAGGCCGCAAGGACAAGAAAGGCCAGTTCGAGCGCCCGGCGTATCGCCCGCGCGCAAAGGCCCCGTTGAATCGAGGTCATGGAAGGTTCTCCGTTGAAAATTATGTCTGATCGTCAAGACTGCCCGGGCAGCAACGGTCAGGCGCGCGGAGGTCGGTCAATCCGGAAAACGCGGGGCGCAGGTTCCTGCGACGGGTGAAGACGCCAGTTGTCTTTCTGGTTGTAAACCGGCGCAGTGTCATGCGGCGAGACCAGGAAGGCCTGGGTATGATCGTGATCCAGCGCATCATGGCTGTGCCCATGCAGCGCCCATGCAAGATCCTCGGCAAGGCCATGCGAATGGCCATGCGTGGCGATCATGTCGGCGTGATCCTGAAGGGTCTCCAGCACCGTGGGCACATGCGTGGCGCCGGGCAATATGGACCAGAACATGACAGACAGGCAGATGCATGCTGCCAACGCCTGTCGTCCGAGGGTCCACCAAGGCTGCATCTTTGTTGTCCGCCTGCTCATTTGGCCGCAGCGCGCGTGTCGCGCCATCTTGTTCCATACCCCTTGGGGGGCGTGTCTTTTCTCTAGGGCGAAACACCATATCCATGCAACCCGCGCCGTCTTGGTCCTCCGGCTGAAATGCGGCGACGGGCGTCTGCGCGCGGCACCACAGGCATAGGTTTGTGATCGACGATGACCGTCCCCGCTGGGCGTCACATCTGCAAGCCCGCAAAACGGCGCATGAACCTGTGCACCCGGTGGTCAATCATGCGACCGTTCACGGAAAAGTAGGGTGCATAAACCACGCAGGCGTTGACAGCTTGCGGATGAACCGACAATCAAGGTGCATGTTGTCACGGATGATCATGACCAGGTTGATCAGGACGCTCTTGGGCGTGCTCCTTCTCCTGTCCGTGACAGTCTATCCGCCGTCTGCTGCCCATGCCCATCATGCGTCGCATGGTCCGGCTGCGGCTGTGGATGCGCAGGCTGCACATCATGCCCATCACGGGGATCATGCACATCACGACAGCGGCGATGCCCATGGGCGGGGTCTGAAGGCGGCCGACAGCGGCACGTCGTCTGATACGCCCAACTGCTGCCAGGGCATCTGCATGGCGGCGGTCATCGCGCAATCCCCGACGGTTCTGCCGGATGGGTATCGTGCGGAACACAAGGCGACATGGCTGCCGCATTTTTCCCTGGGCGAGCCCACACGGCATCTGCGACCGCCAAAACACCTGATCTGATCGCGATCCCGCAGGCGGGATCAACAACGTGATGCGTGTCCATGACAACATGGACACTGAATGATCAGGGTATCCAGATGAAATCCTACCTGTTTGCGGGGGCCACAGCCCTTGTACTTTCGGCCTGTGCCCAAGGTTCGACACCCTTGCCGGACATTGCCGCCCAGACGGCCATGACACATGCCACGCATAGCTCGCCCGTCACCTTCAGCGATCCGTTCGCGGGTTATACCGACCGGACCCCGACCGGGCCGCGCGACTGGCGGCAGGTGAATGACGAACAATCGGAGGGCAACTGATGCAACGCAGAACCATTCCGATGATCCTCGGACTGCCGCTTGTCCTGGCCGCCTGCGCCACTGCGGTGCCGGAAAATTACACCACGCCAAAGGCTGGATTTGCCGCAGTCTCGGAACAGACCGCGGCAGCCATCGGCAAGCGCACGGCCTTCGCGCAGACCCAGGCCGAGAATGACGCGCTGCGGCGCGAAGTGCTGGCCATGGTGCAGGGCAAGACCATTTCCGCCGACACCGCGGTGCAGGTCGCATTGCTGAACAACAAGGGCTTGCAGGCCGCCTATGCCGAGATCGGACTGTCGGCAGCCACGGCATGGCAAGAGGCCACCCCGGTCAATCCGGTGGTGTCGATCGGCATTCTGGGCATCGGGGCCGCCGAACTTGGCGCCTACCGCGCCATCGAGGGGATGATCGCGTCCAATCTGTTGGCGGCGCAGACACGCGCACAACGCATGGCCCTGGCGGATGTGAATTTCCGCGCGGCACAGGCGCGCGCGGTGAATGATACGCTGATGCTGGCAAACCAGACCCGCGTGGCCTGGGTCAAGGCCGTCGCGGCCTTTGAAACGGTCAGCTACCTGCAACGGGCCAAGGTCACGTCGGATGCCGGGGCCGAGCTGGCGCAACGTCTGGGCGAGACGGGCGCATTGAACAAGGCCGGCCAGGCCCGCGAATTCGCGTTCAACGCGGAACTGGCCGGTCAGTTGGCGCAGGCGCGGCTGAATGCCACCCGCGCCAAGGAGGAGCTGTCGCGCCTGATGGGCCTCTGGGGGGATGATCTTGCCTATTTCGTGCCTGATGCCCTGCCATCACTGCCCCGCGCGATGAATGCCGTGTCGGCGATCGAGGCGAAGGCACTGAACAACCGCGTCGATCTGCGGATTGCCAAGCTTGACCTGGAAGCGCAGGCGGCGGCCTTCGGGCTGACGGATCGGACCCGCCTTGTGACCGATCTGGAACTGATCGCGGGCCTTGAGGCCGAGCGCGAAGCAGAGGGCGGCGATATCGAAACCGAGGTCACGCCGCAACTGGAACTGGAATTCGCCATTCCGATTTTCGACACCGGCAAGGCCCGGATGCGCAAGGCGGAACTGTCCTATCTTCAGGCGGCAAACGTCCTGGCGCAAAAGGCCGTGACTGTCCGGTCCGAAGCCCGTGCCGCCGAGGCGGGATACCGCGCGACATATCGCATCGCGCAGCATTACCGCGATGTGGTGGTCCCGCTCAGGGCCACGGTCGAGGAAGAGGGGCTGCTGTCCTATAACGGGATGATCACCAGCACCTTCGAACTGATCAGCGCCGCCCGCGACAAGCTGGGCGCCGAATTGCAGGCGGCGAATGCCAAGCGCGATTTCTACCTTGCACAGGCCGACCTGACCGCCGCGATCTATGGCGGCGGCGCGGGGGCCTCAGGTTCTGCTGAAACTGCTGCTCTCGCCGCTGGCGGCGATGTCAAACATTGAAAGGACGAATGAGATGTTCAACAGACGTCAATTGCTGGGGGCAGGTGCGGCGGGTGCGGCGCTTGTCTCGTCAAGATCCTGGGGCCAGACCGCGAACATGGGCCTGCCCGAGGCCGCGTTCATGGATAGCGCCGCAACCCAGATCACGCCGCGCCCGACGTCAGGGCCGGATTACACCCCTGTGGTCACGCTGAACGGCTGGACGCTGCCGCACCGCATGAACAATGGCGTGAAGGAATTCCACCTTGTCGCCGAACCCGTCGAGCGTGAACTGGCCGAAGGAATGGTCGCGCATCTGTGGGGGTATAACGGGCAATCGACCGGCCCCACGATCGAGGCCGTGGAAGGCGACAGGGTACGCATCTTCGTCACCAACAAGCTGCCGGAACATACCACGATCCACTGGCACGGGCTGATCCTGCCCTCCGGCATGGACGGTGTCGGCGGCCTGAGCCATCCGGCGATCCCGCCGGGCAAGACCTATGTCTACGAATTCGACCTGATCAAGTCCGGCACCTTCATGTATCACCCGCATGCCGATGAGATGGTGCAGATGGCGATGGGGATGATGGGCATGTTCATCGTGCATCCCAAGGACCCGACCTTCCGCCCGGTGGATCGCGATTTCCTGATCATGCTGAACGCCTTCGACATTGATCCCGGCACCTATGTGCCACGGATCATGACGATGACGGATTTCAACCTCTGGACATGGAACAGCCGCATCTTCCCCGATATCGACCCTCTGGTGGTCAACAAGGGCGACAGGGTGCGGGTGCGGGTCGGCAACCTGACGATGACGAACCATCCGATCCACATGCATGGCTATGACTTCAAGGTGACATGCACCGATGGCGGATGGGTGCCCGAAAGCGCGCAATGGCCCGAAGTATCCATCGACATCCCCGTGGGCGCGATGCGCGCCTATGAGTTCACGGCCGATCACCTGGGGGACTGGGCGATTCACTGCCACAAGTCGCATCACACGATGAACGCGATGGGCCATGATGTGCCCACATTCATCGGTGTGAACAAGGCAGAGCTGACCCGCAAGATCCGCAGCTTCCAGCCGGAATACATGCCGATGGGCACAGCGGGCATGGCCGACATGGGCACGATGGAAATGGAACTGCCTGACAATACGGTGCCGATGATGACCGGCTGGGGACCGCATGGCCCGATCGAGATGGGAGGCATGTTCTCGGTCGTGAAGGTACGCGAGGGTATTGCCCCGGACGATTACGCCGATCCCGGCTGGTATCAGAACCCGCCGGGCGAGCAGGCCTATGAATGGACAGGCGAGCTGCCCGAATTCACCCGCGTCAATGACGCGCGCACCCGATTGACCCCCAAACCCGACAGCAAGGGCTGACCGCCCCTGCAAACACCAGATCATCCAGTGAAAAGGACCCCGAGAATGAAAACGATACTGCTGACGACAACCTTCGTCATGTCTTTTGGCGGCGTGGCACTGGCGGCGGGAACCCATGCCGGTGGGCATGGGCATGACATGATGGCGATCGGCGCACCTGCGAAGGGCGCGGCGGATCGCACCGTCGAGGTGGCCATGCGCGAAACCGAAGATGGCGCGATGGTGTTCGAGCCTGCCCGGCTGGATTTCAACGCAGGCGAAACCGTGCGGATCGTCGTGACCAACGCAGGCGAGCTGGACCATGAATTCGTGATGGATTCCCCTGAAAAGAACGTCGAGCACAAAGCGCTGATGGAGAAGTTCCCCGAGATGGAGCATGACGATCCGAACGCGGTCCGGCTGGAACCCGGTGCCAAGGGCGAGATCCTGTGGACCTTTACCAACAAGGGAACATTCGAATTCGCCTGCCTGATCCCCGGTCATTACGCCGCCGGGATGCATGGCCCGCTCATCGTCAACTGACACCCCTGACAGAAAAGGAAAACCGGAATGAACATTCTCAAGACAGTGACCATGACCACCCTTGCGCTGACGCTTGGCACGACGGTCGCATTTGCCGAAACCTTTACCAAGGGCGTCGTCAAGAAAGTGGATGCACCTGCCGGCAAGGTCACGATCATCCATGAAGAACTGGTCAGCCTCGATATGCCCGCCATGACGATGGTGTTCCGCGCCGACGCAGAGCTGATCGCCAAGCTGGCCGAGGGTGACGAGATCGAATTCACCGCCGATCGCGTTGAAGGCAAGCTGAAGGTCACGGCGCTGAAATAGGCGCCAGGATCGGACATGGCCGCATCTGATCCCCTCTGCGGGGGATCAGATGTGCGCCCCGGGACTCAAGGACACGGCATGAAACGATTGGTTTTGGGGACAGCCCTTGCCGCCGCGGCGATCGGCGCCTTTTCCCTGATGCAGCCTGCGGACACCGACAGGACAGACCCGCGCGCGGATGCAGCGCTGGAAGGGGATGCGATGGTTGCCGTACTGATCCCGGCCAGCTTCAGCCCGGCCGAGCAGATGGGCAAGCGCGGCTTCGATGCCGCTTGTGCCGCCTGCCACGGCGCAAATGCAAGGGGCCGCCAGGGTGTCGCCCCACCGCTTGTCCACAAGATCTATGAGCCCGGCCACCACGGCGATGCGGCATTCATCCTGGCGGCACAGAACGGGGTGCGGGCGCATCATTGGCGCTTTGGCGACATGCCACCCGTCGCAGGTGTCACGCGGGCCGATGTACTGAATATCGTGGCCTATGTCCGCGCGTTGCAGCGCGAAAACGGTATCAACTGATCCGACGGGCCGTCATGATCCCGCCCAGCGCGCGGCGCCCCCTTGCTTTGCGGTGTTGCGTCACTGATGGCCGAGGCATGACATTTTTGGTCCCGCCAGCCTCAGCCAAGGTGCCGGATCCTGTGTCGGGCGCATCGTATTCCCTGAAATGCTTTGATCCGCTATGAATGGGCATGCTCAAGTTTGACAAGGAAACCACCGACCTGCTTGAGATCGCCTACAAGGGCGGGGACGCAAGTCGACGCAGGCGGATGGCCTATGATGCGCTGCACCTTTCTGCAGGGGACGTTGTCGTCGATATCGGTTGCGGCAATGGCCTGCTGACCGAAGAGGTTGCGCGCGCGGTGGGAACGACCGGACTTGTTGTTGGCGTGGACCCCAGCGAAGACATGCGCGCGCCTGCCGCTGCGCGATGTGCGGCATTTCCAACGGTTCGGATCATGGACGGTTTGGCAGATGCGCTGCCGATGGAAGATGGATGCGCCGACAAGGCCGTCGCCCTTCAGGTGCTTGAGTATCTTCGGGATATTCCGGCGGCGATGCATGAGGCAAGCCGCGTTCTGCGCCCCGGTGGGCGGTTTGTTGCAGTCGATACAGGTTGCAATACCCTCGACTGGTTTTCCGAGGATGGCGATCGAATGCGGCGCATTCAGGCGGCGTGGGATCACCATTACACAGAAGCGCGTGTGGCGGCTCTCTGGCCTTGTCTGGCACGAGAGGCAGGGTTTACCGCGATAGACGTCGCCCCCTTTACCTTCTGCGATGTGACTTTGCGGCCAGATGGCATTGCTTTCATGCTGATGCATCTGATGTCACGCTACGCATCGGAAAACGGTCACGTCAGCGCAGCCGAAGCTCAAGCCTGGTTTGACGAACAAGTGGCGCTTGCACAGCAGGGGCGCTTCTTCTTTTCCCTGACATATTACCGGATGAGCGCCATCAAACGGTAGATTGCGGCGTGTGGGTTGGCCGGCATCCCTGGTCCTTTGTGTCGGGCCAGGGTCCACATATCAAACCGGATCAGGGAAAGCGCGCGACGTCACGCCCCTGGATCGCCCCGCAGACTCAAGGTGTCGCGACATGATGCAAGATGACCGGAAGGCGGTTCTTGGGTTGCGGGATCGGCATGCGTTGCCATTCGGTTGCGGATGGTTTTGCCAATGCGACACGCCGCTTGCGTAACAGGGTTGCGATGAAAAGCTTGACCTGCAACGTCGAGAAATGCATCCCGATGCACTTGTGCGCGCCACCGCCAAACGGGGTCCACGCGAATTTATGGGCCTGATCCTCTGCACGGTTCGGCGAGAAACGCGAGGGATCAAACCGCTCGGGATCGGTGAAAAATTCCGGCGACAGCATCGTTATTCCCGGGTTCAGCGTAATCGCGGTGCCTGCTGGGATATCGAAACCCTTCCAGGTGAACCCTTCAATCGCATAGCGCGGTATGAACGGAACCGGCGGCACAAGTCGCAGCGCTTCCTTGAAGACCTGCTCGGTCTGCGTCATCAGCGCCAGGGCATCATTATCAAGAGGACCATCGCCGATCTGCGCAACTTCCGCCGCCAGAATATCCTGCCATTCAGGATGCGCGCCAAGGGCCCATATCATCGTGCTGAGTGCCGTTGATGTGGTGTCATGCGCGGCCATCATCAGGAAGTTGAACTGATCGAGTATCTCGTCCTCGCTCCAGCCCTTGCCGTCCTCGTCCTTGGCCAGACACATCTGCGAGAAGAAATCCTCGCCCGGTGCCGCACGACGTTCCGCGATAAGGCTACGAAACGTGTCCCGCAGGAAGGCCCGGCCGCGCACGCCATGCCACATGGGCGTAAAGGGCACGGGATAGCGGATCACCGAAAGCGCTGCCCGGATTTCATTGATGAAGGCCCTGTTCAGCTTGCGGGCCAGATCGCCGTCCGGCGGCAAGCCCATGAACACGGAGCAGCCCAGACGCAAGGTCAGATCCTTGATGGCGTCGTAAAAGAGAAACTCTTTTCCTACGGGCCATTCCGCGACAAGCGATTGCATCGCATCGGCCATGCGATGGGTGTAATCGCGCAAGGCCGGCGCACGAAAGGCCGCCTGCATGATCCGCCGGTTCTGACGATGCTCTGCGAAATCCTGCAACATCAGCCCGCCGGGAAAGAGGCGCTTCAACGCATCCCAGCCGACCTTGGATGAAAAGTTCTGATGCTGGTCCAGCAATACCATTTCCAAGGCATCGGCACCGCAAAGATTGACCCGCCAGGTGCCCAGCAACTTGACCTTGTAGACCGATCCATAGCGCGCGATGGATGTCTGCTGAAGCCCATATGAATCGCGCACGATACGCAGGGTGTGGCCCACAATCGGTGGCGCGGGCGGCCCCGGTATGTGGGATAGTGCAGCCTCTGATACCATTCCCGATTTCCCTTGATCCAAGTCCGACAGGCGTGGAAAGTCCGCCACCATGTCCCTTTGCAGCACCTCAATCAACACTCTTCGACATTCGAGCCGTTCATCGGGCATCCTGCGCCGGGTTTGAGCAAAATTTGATGTTTCCGGGCGGCTGCACTGCCTGTATGGCTGCCCTTGGTCGGGATTTCGATGGGCTGCAGATCCGGCTTCGGTTTCAACCTATCGGGATGTGATCCGTGCACCCCCAAGGCCCACGCCTTGCGCGAACCGGGCGCGGGACGGGGCCATGAAACGGCCCCGTCTGCCATGGTTTATTTAAGCAGTTCCGTCCAGATCGCGGTGTAAAGATCGACCGCAGACTGAGGGCATGTTGGCAGGAACTTGCCCCCCGCGGCGAACTCTGCCGGTGTGACGATCTCGGGCGCGGTTTTCATGTCTTCCGGCATGAATTCTTCGGAACCCGCGACCCCGTTGGCATAGCGCGCAAAGCCAGAGATCATCGCGGCGTTTTCCGGCTCCAGGATGAAGTTGATGAACTGGTAAGCCTCATCGACGTTTTGCGCGTCGGACAACAGGGCGACGGAGTCCATGAACAGGGGGTAGCCCTCTTTCGGATAGCCGTACACGATGTCGGGATTGTTGATACGGGCGCGCATGGTCGAGCCGTTCCAGTTCACGGAAGCCGCGTAATCGCCCGAGGACAGCTTGTCAGTGGTGCCATAGTCCATCGAAAGCCATTTCGGCTTTGCCGCCATCATCTTGTCGCGCACCTTCTTGAGCAACACGAGGTCCTCGGTACAGGCCTCGCCGCCAAGATTGAAGATCGCCATGTTGATCACATCCGTCATCTCGGGGACGACGTTGATCTTTCCAACCAATTCCGGCGGTGGGTCCATGAACAGTTCTGACGTGTTCACGTCACCGCTGTAGACGCTGGTGTTGACCGCAATGCCGACAGATCCCCACTGCCACGGAACCGAATGGGTACGGCCCGGATCCCATGGCACATCTTTCCATTCAGCGGCGATATTGCCGATATTCGGTATCCGGGAATGATCAAGCTCGGCGATCAGGCCCTTGCGGACGTAGACGGGAATGTAATTGGCGGAAGGCACCACAAGATCAAAACCCGATCCACCGGCCTCGACCTTGGTCAGCGCTGTGGTGTTGCTGTCGTAATCGGTGATCGTCACCGCGATCCCTGTCTCGTCCGTGAACTTCTGGATCAGTTCCGGGCTGGTATAATTGCCCCAGTTGTAGAGGTTGAGTTGCCCATCGGCCAGGGCGCCCAGGGCACTGCCCAGCAGGGCTGTCGTTGCGATAAGATAAGTTTTCATTTGCTTCTCCACTGTTGTTGAAATGCAGGTTACTCCCGCTTCTTGGTGACAAAGAAAAAGGCCGTGAGGATGATCACCGTCAGCGCCAGAAGCGCGGTCGAGATCGCGTTCACCTCGGGCGTCAAAGCCCGGCGCAATTGGCCCAGCATGTAGGTGGGCAGTGTATCCTGTCCGGCGGATTTTACAAATTCGGTGATAATGACGTTGTCGAGCGAGATGATGAACGCAAGCATCGCCCCCGCAATGACACCGGGCAAAAGTAGCGGCAGGGTGACGTATCGGAACGTCTGCCAGCGCGTTGCGTAAAGGTCGGCCGCGGCGGTTTCCATCGTGGTGTCCATCCCCTCCAGTCGCGCCTTGATGGGAAGATAGGCGAAGGGCACGCAAAAGGCGGAATGTGCAATGATCAGATAACCCAGGCCACTATAGCCCGTGACGACCTTGACCGAGGAAAAGAAGATCAGCAGCGCCACGGCTGTCACGATCTCGGGCACCATCAGCGGCTGGTTGATGATGACATAGATGATCGTTTGCCCCTTGAACTTCCCGCGCCGGGTTGTGCCCAGCGCCGCCATTGTCGCCACCACCGTCGAGATGACCGAGGCCCAGACCGCGATGATCAACGAGCGGGCCGTGGCCTCTTGCACGGCCTGGTTCTGGGCTGCAACCGCGTACCATTTCAGGGAAAACCCACCCCATTGGTTGACCGAGTTTCCGCCGTTGAACGAATAGATGACCAGCGTCACGATCGGGGCATAGAGCAGCACGAAGGACAGGATCGCGACAAAGGTGAATCCCGGCAAGGTCGTGACATCGAAGGCGCGTGGTTTAGCCACCGGGATCATCCCTTGATGAGACGCGGGTATAGACGATCAGCGACACCACAACGATCAGCAAAAGCAGGGTCGAAAGCGCTGCCCCCAGCGGCCAGTTCTGCCCTTGGCCGAATTGCAGCTCGATGAAATTGCCGATCATCATGTTCTTGCCGCCCCCCAGAACACGGGGGGTCACATAGGCGCCAAGGCTGGGAATGAAGACCAGAATACTTCCCGCGATGATCCCCGGCTTGATGATCGGAAGGATCACACCGCGCAGCACCTGCCAGCGTGAGGCATAAAGATCATACCCCGCCTCGATCAGTTTGAAGTCAAACCGGTCGATGGACGCATAGAGCGGCAAGACCATCAGCGGCAGGTACACATAGGCCATGCCGATCAACACGGCCGTATCCGTGTAAAGGATCTGGATGGGTTCCGAAATCAATCCGACATGGATAAGAAAGGTGTTCAGGATACCCTGATTGCGGATCACCTCCATGATCGCGAAGGTGCGGATCAACAGGTTGGTCCAAAAGGGGATCGTGATCAGAAAAAGCCAGATCGCGCGTGTTTTTGCGGGCCGCGTCGCGATGAACCATGCCGTGGGCAGGCCCAGGGCAAAGGTGATCACCGTGGTTGCAACCGACAATTTGACCGAGCGCCAGAAAATCGAAAGGTTCGCATCGGCCAGACTTACGGTCTGGTCAAAGATGTCTCTTTCGAACAGGACACGAAACCAGCCTTCGCCCGAAAGAATCCAGCGCACGCCGGAATAGTCGCCCTTTTCCAGCAGGGAATAGACCGCCACGATCAGCAAGGGACCACTGGCTGCAAGCACCAGAAGGATCAGCGCCGGGGCGGACAGAAGCCAGCCATCGACGGCCTTGCTGCGTGGTCGCCCCGCGCCGCTCATGACTTCAAGACATGGACAGCCTGAACGTCGATGCTGACGCTCACGCTGTCGCCCACGCGGAACGTCAGGGTGGAATTGGATTGCACGCGCGCCACCAGATGACTGCCGTCTTTCAGCGCCAGCGTGTAATGGGTGTCAGTGCCCAGAAAGTTGGCTTCCAGAATGGTGGCAGGGATGCCCCCCTCGGCGGGCCTCAGGCTGATCTGCTCGGGTCGGATTGCCAGTGTCACATTCCCTTGTTGCCCGTCCAGCGAAACGCCCAGCCTATCGCCCGTTCCAATCCGGACCTGCCCGCCATCCACATGGCCTTCGAGAAAATTCGTCTCGCCGATGAAATCAGCGACGAAGCGGTTTACCGGCCGGTCATAGATGTCGCGCGGCGTGCCAACCTGCAACAGCGCCCCTGCCGACATCACCCCGATCCGGTTGGACATTGTCAGCGCCTCTTCCTGGTCGTGGGTGACAAAGACAAAGGTGATCCCCGTTTCCGTCTGAAGCCGCTTCAGTTCGCTTTGCATTTCCTTGCGAAGCTTGAGATCCAGCGCCGACAGCGGTTCATCAAGCAGAAGAACTTCGGGTTCGGGGGCCAGGGCGCGCGCCAGGGCCACGCGCTGCTGCTGACCGCCCGACAACTGCTGCGGCAGACGGTTGGCGAATTGCTCCAACTTGACAAGGGCAAGAACGCGATCGACCGCGCGGGCCACCTCCTTGGCGGGCTTGCCCAGCATTTTCAGGCCAAAGCCCACGTTCTGCGCGACGCTCAGATGGGGAAAAAGCGCGTAGGACTGAAACACCGTATTCACGGGACGCTGGTTTGGCGGCGTATGGGTGATGTCGCGCCCGGACAGATGGATCGTGCCGGATGTCGGGGTTTCAAACCCCGCGATGCACCGCAGCAGGGTGGTTTTTCCACATCCCGACGGGCCAAGCAGGGTAAAGAATTCCCCCTTTTCAATCGCGATAGACACGTCACCGAGCGCGGTTACGGCACCGGAACCAACCCCATATGTTTTGCCGATATTGCGCGCATCAACAGCGCATTCAGTGCTTGAGCGAACATCCATCCTTGGAAGGGTGCAACAGGTTTTGCATGGATGCAAGGTAATCCGCCTTCACAGCCCACCACGCCCGCGCGTGACTGGCGCCACGCCACAAAGTTGCACAAGAAGGCCCATTCATCCGCGATTCCGGGGCCGGATCACGTGATAAGGGCCGCAGAGCGGCGGCTGCACCGCACCATACCCCCCCGCGCCAAGATCATCCGCCGGACATATGATTCAGGCCGCACCAATCCGCGATGAAAAGGGCCAGAACCTCGGTCGTGCGCCGAAAGGAGTCAAGGTTCACACGTTCATCGAAGCCGTGAATGTTTTCGGCTTGGGGGCCGTAACAGAAGGCAGGAATCCCGTAGTAAAGACCGTAGAAACGCGTATCGGTCAGTGCGGTCATTTTCCGTTCCGCCAGCTCAGCCCCTTTCCCGAATACGGCTGCATGACTGCGCCGCATGGCCGCAAGACCCGGCTCGGCTTCGGGCCCAAGAACATATCCCTCGGCCTGAAAGCCATTCCAGATAACCTCGGGCGGATTGTTGGACAGGAACGGATGATCGCGTGAAGCCGCGGAGACACAGGCCTCGATTTCGGACTTGGCCGCCGCCAGATCCTGACCTGGCAAGACACCGATGCGACAGTCGACATTGCACCAGGCGGGCACGCTGGACGCCCAGTCGCCCCCGGCGATCTGCCCCG
Organism: Seohaeicola saemankumensis; assembly: GCF_042678485.1. Lineage (NCBI taxonomy): Bacteria > Pseudomonadati > Pseudomonadota > Alphaproteobacteria > Rhodobacterales > Roseobacteraceae > Seohaeicola > Seohaeicola saemankumensis. Next base: position 331,119 of record NZ_JBHTKR010000003.1, read on the forward strand.
GATTGAAGTTCAACGGATGCGGAACATCGCCATAAACCGGATCTTGCGCGGCGCGAGCATTCCAGTCTGCCTCGAGTTTCTGAAGTGCGCGGATCACATCATGCGCGGCCATGATCGCGTTCGAGCCTTCCTGCGCCACCGCAACATGCGTGGGCCTGCCTTTGACCGCGATACGGAACCATAGCACGCCGATCTGCGCGCGATTGACAGTATGCCCCGAGGGTTCGGGAAGCACGGCAAGGTCAGCGCGATAGCCTCTTTGCAGCGTGGAAAGCGCACCAAGTCCCGTACTCTCTTCTTCGATCACCGACTGGACATGTATGCGGGCGGCAGGTTCAAAGCCGGCGTGGCGCAGGGCATCCAGCGCGAAGATCGCCGCGACTGTTCCAGATTTCATGTCACCTGCACCACGACCATACATCCAGCCGTCAATGATTTTCGGCTCGAAGGGCGGATGCGTCCACATATCCACAGGGCCGGTCGGCACGACGTCAAGATGACCCTGCAGGATAAGCGACCGGCCGTGCGTTACACCGGGCCGGTGGGTGCCCACGACCGTCCGCGCGCGGGAAAAATCACCATGGATCGGCCCGAAGCCCGGCAGCGGCTCAAGCTCTGAAAGTCTGACTTGCCATTCATCGACCTCGTACCCCCTGTCTTGCAAAGCAGCCGCGATGAAATCCTGCGCCGGAGCTTCTTCGAAGCGCAGGCTGGGAATACGCACGAAATCCGCAAGAAATGAGACCTGCTTGTCGAAGCGGTCTGTGACTGCGTCGCATATGAGTTGGCAGGTCTGCGCGTTCAGGGGTGTGCCAGATGTCTTGGTCATGCGCGATGCCTTCCGTGGATTGGGCGCTTCGGGGATATTTCGGTCTGTGCTTTGGCAAAGTCTACGCGAGATCGGCAAGAACCACACCTGATTGCCTGTACCACACGAAATCGGGCAGCGAGCCTGGCTGAAAACTATGCGCGCGGCTACATCCTGGCCAGGTCGTGGGCCAGTCTATCCTGAACAAACCGAATGCGCGGGCTGGACTGCATCTGGACATGCGTTACCAGCCAGACAGGGACCACGATCGGCGGCATCTCCGGGAACAGCCTTGTCACCCCCTGCGTGATGTCGGCGATTTCTCGCAGCATGGGCGCGACCCCCATTCCCCGCTTGACCATTTCCCAGACCGTGACTGCCGAGTTTGCAACCAGCCGGAAATCGGAAGGGGTCACGGGAATACCAATGTCTTGCAGATACTCCGCGAAACGCGCTGTGTCCTGAAACGCGATCAACCCGGCATTGCCAAGATCTGAGAGCCTGGCAGGCGCAGCGTTGCGTTCCAGCCAATCATCCGAGGCATAGAAATATGCCTCGGTGTCACGGATGTGCTGACCAATCAGACCGGGGCGATCAGGGGCCACATGCCGGATCGCAATGTCTGCCTCGCGGCGGTGAAGGTTGCTGAGTTCATTGGATTCAACAACCTCTATGGTAATCTGTGGTGCGTCTTGCGTGATGCGTTCGATGATCCGTGGAAGAAGATACGCGGCATACGTATCGGTAGCTGCGATCGAAACCTTGCCGCTGATGTCCTGAACCTGACCGCTGGCAATCAGCGCCATCACGTCCACCGCGTCCGCCATGACTGCAACACGCTCAAGCATCTGGCTACCCGTTTGCGAGAGCACAAGCTTGCGCCCCACACGCTCGAACAGCACCACGCCCAGGGTGGCCTCAAGTGCAGCAACCTGGCGCGAAAGCGTGGGTTGCGTCAGACCAAGCTGGCGTGCAGCAGCCGATAACGAGCCTGTGGTCGCCGTCGCGTGAAAGGCTCGGATATGATTCCAGTCCAGTGCAGTCATGCACAAATGCATAACACAGTTTCATTTTTCGCCAATTTTCATTTTTTTCGCATATGATACGCAGCGTCGCAAAGGAGACCACATCATGATGCCAAGCAGCGACGCATATTTCTGGGACCGTGCCGCACGTAAATACGCCAAGTCGAAGATTGCCGATCAGGTAGGCTACGAGCGGACGCTCGACCGCACCCGCGCCCTGTTGAAACCGGCCGACCGCGTTCTGGAGCTGGGCTGCGGGACAGGAACGACGGCCCTACTGCTTGCGGGAAGCGTTCACAGCTATGTTGGAACAGATATTTCAACCGAAATGATCGCAATCGCGCATGAGAAGCACCAAGAGAGACATGTTCCGGGGCTGACGTTTTCCAAGGCAACCGCTGAAACCCTTGCTGCACAAGGGATGCAATTCGATGCCGTTCTTGCTTTCAGCTACTTGCACTTGGTTCGGGACTTGGCTGACACATTGCGCTGCATCCACGACATGCTTGCACCGGGTGGTTTGTTCATCTCAAAGACACCCTGCATCGGTGAGATGAACCTGTTGATCCGGCAATTCTTGCTTCCCGCGATGCGGGCTGTCGGAAAGGCGCCCTATGTCTCGATTTTCAATAGCGTTGCGCTGACCCAACTGGTGTCAGCAGCAGGCTTCGACTTGCTGGCCAATGAAAGCCACGCAGCAAAAGGTAAAGACGTTCGGCCATATATCGTTGCACGCAAGCGCGCCTGAAATCTGCAAACCCAACCATCATCACCCCGCATGCAGGATCGTGGGCGGGGCATTCCACCGGGCGCAGAACATCACCCGAGGCCGGTACACCCTGAGTATGTCGGGAAACACTTGAAAGGTCAGCGCCGGGTCATGGCAGACCGCGACACGGCGACCGCCCCGCCGTGATCCGGCTTCAACTGGCATCGCGGGGCATAGAGGTAGTCGCGCGTCAGGGGCACCGTGTCGCGCTTGTGGGCAAGCTGCAGGTGGTAGACGCATTGCTCCTGGTCCTCGAAGGCCATGATGCAGACAGTCAGGTAATAGCGCCACATGCGGATGAAACGGTCATCATACCAGCCACGCACCGTATCGAGGTTTGCGTCAAAATTGTTGCGCCAGCATCTGAGGGTCCTGGCATAGTGCAGGCGCCAGACCTCGATATCGGCCTGCCAAAGGCCCGAGCGTTCCAGCGGATCAAGCAGTTCCGACAGTGAAGGCACATAGCCGCCGGGAAAGATGTATTTGGTGATCCATCTGCTCTGCGTTATCGGGGGCGCGACGCGGCCGATCGTGTGAACAAGGGCCACACCGTCACTGTCCAGAAGATCGGCCACCTTCGAGAAGTAATCGCCGTAATGCGGGACGCCCACGTGCTCAAGCATGCCGACGCTCACGATCCGGTCGAAGCTTTCGGACAGGTCGCGGTAATCCATCAGCCGAAAGTCGATCCGGTCGGACAGCCCGGCCTGCGCGGCGCGCGCGCGTGCGGTAGCAAGCTGGTTCTGCGAAAGGGTCACGCCGGTTACCCGCGCACCGTAGTCGCGCGCCAGCGTCAGCGCCATGCCACCCCAGCCGCACCCGATGTCCAGAACCCGCATCCCCGGTTCGATCAGCAGCTTTTCGGCGATGTGGCGCTTCTTGGCCGCCTGCGCTTCGGCAAGCGTAACGTCGGGGCCGCCGAAATAGGCGCAGGAATACTGCATGTCCTCGTCCAGCATCAGTCGATAGAGATCGTCCGAGATGTCGTAGTGATGGGCCACGTTGGCGCGTGAGCTGTCCGCGTTGTTCCGCTGGACGATCCCGCGCAGCATGAAGCGCATCCGTTCCACCAGGCGCAGGTAGGCGGGAAAGCGTTTTGGGTCACGGTTGCGGATCAGGACGCGCAGCACCGCCTCGAGTTCGGCATTGCCGCCGATGTCGATGGTTTGATCCATATAACCTTCACCCAGCGCCAATTCGGGCTGCAGGCAGAGTTGCCGCAGGGCGCCGCGGGTACGGATGGCCAGCGCTGCGGGTGCCCCTGTCCCGTCGCCATAGGTCCGCGTGGTTCCGTCCGGGTAAGTGATTTCAAGCAGGCCAGATTGGATAAGCTGGCCTACCATGTTGTGAAAGAGCCGCTCCCACATCGTGTTCACCTATCTCAAGTGCAGGGCACACGACACTGGTGCGCCCGATGAAATAAAGCGAAATCACCCCTGAACCAAAGCCAACGTTTCCAACATTCGCCGTCGGTAAAGACATGATCGCCTGATTTCCCGGTGCCGATCAAGCTTTCTTCAGGCCTTCTTGCGGTCGCGTTTGGAATCATCGCGCATGTCGTGATCGTGTTCCCCGTTCAATTGGGTGCGGACGGAAGCATGAACCGCCGCGAATTGCGGCAAACATCGCATTTGCCCGACGCCGAGCGTGGCACCGGGCTGCCCGCCGCAGCCGGTTTTTCCGTAACAGCGCCGTGATGCCTCCTTGCCTGCGTATATACGTCGAGAGGCATTGGCCCATTAATACTTTGACCGGATGCGATTTGGGGGACACTGTCAGGTCAGGGGTGTGCGAAGACTGGCGAGGCCGGCACAGCGCCCCCAGGCCGGCCCCACCTTGGCCGGTGACCGCAGAATTGGCCCGGCGCATCGGGCCGGATCACAGGCTTGCAAGCCGCAGCCCTTTGCGCCCGCGCGATGTGTTGCGCGTGAGCACGGCAATCACCCTTGTGCCTGTCGGAATGTTGCCGCAGGGGACTTGTCGCCTTGGCCGGTTGTGTGTTCCCAAGTGAACCAGGCGCGCAAAACAGGAGGAAGACCATGTCCAGGAGTAGCGAAATCAGGAAAATTCAGACGCAAGGTGTGCACCATATCACGATAATCGGCGCTGATCGTCAAAGCTCCATCGATTTCTGGGAGGGCGTGCTCGGCATGCCGTTCATCTTCGACCAGCCGAACCTCGACAACCCGAACGAGGGTCATCTGTATTTCGATCCCGGAGATGGCCGCCTGATCACGATCTTCACGAACGAAGACCGCAAGCCCGATGCCACCCCCGTGCCCGAAGCCGTCGGGTCGCTCCATCATCTCGCTCTCAACGTAAGCCAGGCCACTTTCTGGCAGGTGGCTGCACGTCTGGACGCACGCGGGGTGAAGCATTCCGGGCCTGTCGACCGTGGTTTCATGGATTCAATCTACTTCAGGGACCCGCTGGGCCTGCGTTTGGAACTCGCAAGTTATCGGTTCGAACCCCCGGCAGGGTGCCTGCATGCAGATGTCATGATAGAGGCGCACAAAATTCGTGTGGCACGCGGTGATCACCACATCGACAGGGAGCATCTTGCCGATGCAATCGCCCTTCTGGTGGAGCGGCGGCAGCGGTCCTTGTCTGAAGACAGATCGCCACGGCAAGCCTATTAGCGCAATGGTGGACGCTTTCTTGCGGGTGGGTTCAGACCAATGCGACCTGTCCTTGCTGAAACTGTGAAGCTGCGCTTTTTGCAACCCCAAGACAGCGCCACGCGGCCAGGGCCGTGGCGCGGTTGCGCTTGAAACAGACGCGCATCCAGTGGTGGCGTTCCTGTTGAAGTGGTTGCGGGCGGACGAACGAATGGCCGCATATTTCTTCAAGCATCGCATCTGCCGGAAGCGGAACAGCCTGCGGTCTTTGCGTGGTGGTTCAGCCAGCAATCGGTGTCTCGGCGGGAAGCGGTGCCGCTCGCCGTGATCGCCGCCCCGTCATCCGACCTTCGACACAGAGCGGCGGAACCAGCGCCAACACCAGGGCATGGGCAGCCGTCCAACAGGGCAGATGGAAAGTTTGCGTTGTGGCGCAAACTCGGATAGGCAGCGCGGGCTAGGCTTCATATTTTGATCTTCTGTATCCTTCCGGCTTCAGTTGCGACTCTGACGACACTGAGCCAGGTCACCGCGTTCATGCGGGTGACAGATAAAGGAGACATCACGATGGCCAACGGCACCGTGAAATGGTTCAATTCCACCAAAGGCTTTGGATTTATCGCACCGGCACAGGGCGACAAAGACGTCTTTGTCCACGCGACAGCGCTGGAACGCGCAGGCATCCGTCATTTGGACGATGGCCAGGCACTCTCATTCGATCTGGAAAGTGACCGTAACGGTCGTGAATCCGCAACGAACCTTGTTCTTGCGTGAAGCAAGCCAGACAAACCCAGGGGACAACCTTCGGGTTCCCCATCTCTCAGATAGGATACGAACTTTGACATCACTGAAGACAAACGACTTTGCCGATCGCCGCAGCTCTGCAATGGCGGCGAAAGCGGAAATTCTCAAAGCTTATCGCGCGAAAATGGATGAAGACGAACCTGGCCGGGTAGCGCGACTGGAAGAGCGCATGGCGATCGCGGCCGCGCGCGACGAGCGGCACAAGGAACGCGACAGATTGAAGGCAGAAGCTCGGGAACTGCATGAGGCAGAGGAGCGTCGGAAGGCCGAAGAGGTGGCTTATCTGGACGCCGCAAACGTCGCCGCGCGTGCCAAGGTCGAAGCCGAGCAGAAATCGGACAATATGATCGCCCGGGTCATCAAGGACGAGGCAGAGCGCAAGGCAGATCGCGACACGCGCTATGCAAATCGCAAGGCCCGACAGCGGTAAGTCCCGATATCAGAGCCGCGCATGGATGACAGGCGTGTTTTGAGCGGAATGGCATTCATCAACCCCAATGGCTTGCGGTGGTCGGACGCGGCGAAGGCCTATGGCTTGATGAGAACCCCTTACACCCGCTGGACGCGGCGGATGTAAGTGGGTGCACGTCACCGGGCCGGCGATGCCCGAAGGCCGTCCCGTCAGCCGCAGACCTTGCAGAAACGGTCTTGTTCTGGTTTTGACGATCAATGAGCCGGCACCTAAGAGCTTGAGATACTGCCCTGCGCCTCAAGCCGGTTTCCTCTGACCAAGCGCTTTCCGACACTGTCGATCAGGTCTTGCCAATCATGGGCGAAACTTTGTTCGAACGCGGGAGTGCCCGCAGCGGCGGGCATGGTGTAGCGACCTTGCGCCAATTGGCCCAAGGCTGTTTCCCACGCCTCAACCGATGGCTCTGCCACCGGGTGCGCGCCATGTGACAGGTGATCTTGCAGACCGTCCAGATCATTCACCAGCAGGATCCGGCCCGCGCTCAGCGCTTCGATGGCCACGAGGCCATAGGCCTCCCATCGAGAGGGCATGGCGACCGCATCCACAGCTTTCATCGCGGCAACGGGATCATTGGCAAAACCCATGAAACGGATACGCGGATCATTTTCGGCCAGCAATCGCAGGGCGTTCTCATCTGCGCCGGTGCCGTAGATGTGCAGCTGCAGGTTAAGATCCGGGCGGCGGCGCATCGCGGTTATCAGCGTGTCGAAGCCCTTTTGACGATCCAGCCGACCAATGGCACCGATCACCTGTACCGGGTGATCCTTGCGCGGCAAGGCCCTGAATGATGCAAGATCCACACAGGAGGGAATGACATGCAGCGCATCCCGGCGCAGGAACCGGCGCAGCCAGGCCCCCTGCCCCTCGCTGACCGCGACGACCCGGTCGAAAAGGCCATAGGCCAGAAGCAGCAAGGCCGCGAACCGGTGCTTGGCGACAACATTCAGCGAACAGAATGCATCCGTATAGCTATGTTCGACATGAACCAGCGGCGTGAACGGATGCAGGGCGCGCAAAGACGCCATCAAGGGCAGGTTCCGCCAGCTGACCGAAAGATGCGACACGATGATATCCGCAGGGATGCGACCCGGCCCCAGGCTGCCACGCGCCACATGGCACAAGCTGTGTTGCCCCGTCGCGGCCATTTCGGGCGCCGTCACGATATGGTCCAGAACCCGCATCACCCCGCCGGCTGTCATGTCGTCGACCAGGTGAACGATACGCCGGGCCTTCATCGGGCCAGCGCGCCGCCACGCAGGCGACTGACGGCTTTCATCGCCATGGACAGGGTGCCGGGCCCCAGTGCTGACAAGGCCAGCGCAGCGACGATCGTGACCAGGGATTTGCCGGGCTCTTCCCACAGCGGTTGACGCGATTCACGCAACCAGGCGCGCGTCAGGGTCATCGCCCGCGGTCCATCATGATCGCTGATGGCACGGCGACTGAGATAGCGCAGTTGATAGGCCCGCGCGAGCGGGGTGTTGACCTCGAAGAATGCCGGGTTGAGGGGCCAAAGCTTTTTCACCATCCGTTCCCAGGCGACAAGCTGGCGGTCGGTGGCGGCAGACAGACCGCCCGTGCTGATGCGATAGCGGGTCAGAAGCCCCTCGACACCTTCGAACCGCCAATCGGTGGTCAGCGCGATCCGCAAACAGCATTCGATATCTTCGGATTGTCGAAAGGTTTCGTCGAAATACCAGCTGCGCTCGCTCTCGTTTGCGGGGCGATAGGCGATATCATCAAACACGGCGCGGCGCAGCACGACCGCCGAACCGTTTCCGATAGGATTGCGCCGGAAGATGACCCCTGCGTCGATCCCGTCAAGGCGTGGCCGCTGTGCCTGGCCAATCGGATTACCGGCGTCATCAATCAGTGCAGAACCGGAATAGCTGATCCCGACAGCAGGGTTTGCATCGAGATGGGCGACATGCGCCGCAAGCTTTTCCGGTGCCCAGGTATCATCCGCATCGCAGAACCCGATCACCTGACCACGGGCGGCCGCGATACCGCTGTTGCGCGCACCCGCCAGGCCACGGTTGGCCTGCCGCAGGACGCACAACCGCGGGTCATGGCAAAAGGTCTGCAACAGGTCTGCGGTCGCGTCCGTGGATCCGTCATCCACGACGATGATCTCGAAATCCGGATAGGTCTGGTTCAGCAGGGCGTCCAATGTCTCGGCCAGGGTATTCTGGACGTTGAAGGCGGGGACGACGATCGAAGCAAAGGTCATTTTCATTTGGCTTTCACGAAGAAGGATTAACGGGAGAAAAGCGTCAGGGCGATGCCCTTGGGCAGGACCAGCGCGGCCAGCGCGCCCGCCAAAGTCAGCGCGCCGCGCCGCGCCGGGCTGAGAAAACCGGAAGGGCTGTAGCCCAGACCGCGCAGCGCATGGCGCAGGGGCTGCGTAGGCCCCAGGCCAAGGCGCAGGGCACGCCGCGCCAGGTAACGCTGGTGGATCGCATGGCTGCGCCTGTCCGGGATCACGCCGAAACGGGCGGCCGTATCCAGTGCCCGCAGGCGTCCTTCCTCCATGGCTTGCAAGTTCGTGGAAAGGCCACCGCGGCTGGTGCGATAGAAGGTCTGCAACTGCGGAACCCCCACGATCACGGCCCCCTGACCAACCAGGCGGATCAGCCATTCCAGATCTTCGTTATGGACCATTTCCCGGTCAAATCCGCCGGTCGCCACAAAAACCGAACGACGAAGGCCGATGTTCGACATGGTGCAGACCGGATTTTCACCCAGCAGGCGCGCGATGCTCAACTGACCCGCGGGCAGCGCTGAAAAGGTGGTGGCATCGTCCGGTGTGTCGCTGAAGAACGCGACCTGCCCATAGGCGCCATCGACATCATCGTTGCGAAAGACCTTGTCCCATTGGCTCAGCTTGTCGGCGTGCCACATGTCATCGGCGTCACAAAAGGCCACGATCTGACCGCTTGCACAGTCCAGAGCGCCCATGTTGCGCGCCGCGCTGGGGCCCTTGCCGGTATTTCGCACCAGGCTGATACGCGGGTCCAGCGATGCCGCGGCCTGAACAAGAGCAGGGGTTGCATCGGTCGATCCGTCATCAACGCAAATCGCCTCCCAGTCGGTGAAGCTCTGGTGTTGCAGGCTTTGCAGGGTGCCGCCGATGGTTGCGGCCGCGTTGAAAGATGGAATGACAATCGAAAAACGGGGCATGGGTCACACCTTTGCAAGCGAACGGCCGAAGGCCATGACGAGGGTTGGCAGCGATGCTCCGACCATCACGGTCGTGGCCACCAGCGCATAGCCAACGGCGACAGGCCAAAGGCCGTAGGGGGCCAGGATTATCGTGTTCAGAACCAGCGCGAAGGTCGTGGTCAGGGTGACCCAGAATTCCTGTCGCGCCCGTCCCGTGGCGCGCAGCCAGCCTGCCGTCGCCGACCACAGCGTCGTCGGAATGGCGACCAGGCACAGGATCGACACGATTTCATCGATGCCGGTCCAGCCCGCACCGTAAAGAAGCGGCACGTAATAGGGCGTCAGCGCTGCCTGCAGCAGGACGGCGGGCGCGATCAGCCCCATGGCCATGAGAATGCCCTGACGCAACGCGGCGATCTTGTCGTTGCTGGCACAAAGATGCGGGAACAAAACCGTCGAGAACGCGACCGAAAAGGAACTGGACAGGCTGAGACCTGCGTTGAACGCCATGAAATAAAGGCCAAGCGCCTCGGCCCCCATCAGCGAGCCAACGATCAGCTTGTCGGCCTGAAGGCGCAGAACCTTGACCAGTTCGACCCCCAGAACCGCGCCGCCGAAGCTCAGGAACGGACGCAAGGGCGCGAAACCATGCGACATGTCACGGCGCCACGGATGCAGACGGCGCATCGCGATCAGCCAGAACGGCGCGGTCAAGAGGCGTGGCAGGATCAGGGCCAGGGCTGAGGGCCACAGCAGCGCCAGCGCAGCCGAGATGAGGTTGGCCCCCACGATCTGCGCGCCGGAAATGGCAGCGGTCTGGCGCAGCTTGCCCGCCCGCATGGCCAAAGCGGTCTGCACAAGACCCGCCGGCATGAACAGGTACTCACCCGCCAGGATCAGGATCATCAGCAGCAGCACCAGGCTTCCGCCCATGGCGTAGATCACCAAGCCGACAGCAGACTGCGCCAGAAACAGGCCCAGGCACCAGACCCAGAAAATCCGATGCGCGGTCGCGCAGGTCCGCTCCAGTTCATCTTCCGATGCGGCGATGATCCTCTGCCCGACGCCGTTCTCGGTCAGTGCCTTCAGGATATCCGCCGCCGCAAGGGCGGCTGCCGCCACACCGATCTGACCAAGATCAAGCGTGCGCGCCACGACGACAACAACCAGAAGACGCGAGATCTTGGCCGCGACTTCGGATGCACCATAGGCAAAAAGGTTCTGTACGATGCGCGATTGCGCGGCAGGCATTGCCATGAGGGCGGTCCGATCTGTTGTTCAGGCTTTCTTCTACAACCCCGCATTCAAGGCGTCGCGGACGCACGCGGACAGAACCATGGCGCAACAGTAGACATGCATATCCATAGGGATAGCGGCCATCCTCCATCGCCCCTCTCGACCGGGCAGGTCGAAGCGCCTATGACTGGGTCAGGACACAACAGCAGAAGAATTCCAGAGGTGCAGCCGATGTTGAAACACGCAACCGCCGCGCTTGCACTCATGTCGCTGGCCAATTGCGCTTCGCTTGATGTGCCCGACAACCTGGAACCGGTAGAAACCGGAGGCGGCTATCAGGCCCAGTACCGCCAACCGGATGTCACCCGTGCCAATGCCGAATTCCTGCGCTCTGCCGAAATGAACGCAAGTACCTGTCGTCCGTTGCGCGGTGACGCCGGTGGAAAGACGTCCGTCGCGTCTGAAACGGCATTGCGCGGTGAACGCCTGACACGCAACGATCTGGTCAATATCCGTATCGGTGACGACGAGACTTTCAACGGCGATTATGTCGTGTCGCGTGACGGCACGCTGAAGCTGCCGTTTCTTGCGCCGATCCGGGCGCAGGGGCGGCTGACCGGCGATGTCGAAGCCGAGATCGCAGAACAGCTTCTGTCGGGCGATTTCTTTGCACAACGCCCACGGATATCCGTCCGTGTTGCCGATTTCGCATCCGTCACGGTCGGCGTGTCCGGCGCGGTCTTCGAACCCCGCGCGGTCGAGATCGGTGGCGTCGACGGGGACCGTATCGATGACCGGCGTCAGGGCGCGCTTGGCGCATCGACCGAGGGGCGAAACCTTTCGGCTGCGCTGCGTGCCGCCGGTGGTGTCAGGCCAGATGCCGATATTTCGGCGGTCGAAGTCCTGCGCGCGGGAAAGCGCCATGTCCTGGACATGCGCGGAGTGTTCGAAGGGCGAAATGCCGTGGACATCATGCTGCTGACCGGCGACGAAGTCAGCGTTCCAAGCAGGGGATGCTTTCAGGAAGCCCTGATGCGGCCCAGCCCGATCAGCCCGCCGGGCGTTTCGCTGTTCCTGTCCAACCTAACGTTGCCCGCCGCCGGCAATGCGACATCGGCCGTTGGCAGGGATGTCCGCGAAATCCCCTATGGGACGCGGTATCTGCAGGCCGTGATCGACACCAACTGTGTCGGAGGCGCGCGAGTCTCAAGCGCCAATCGTTCTTCGGTGCTATTCTCGCGCAACCCGGTCACGGGCGTTTCGGTCGTGATCGAGCGTGACATCGAAGACCTGCTGCGCCATCGAAAGTCCCGTTCTCGATCAGCAAGGGCACGAAGACCCTGTTGTGGATGTTCGAGTGGTTCTCGATGTTTCCCTTGCCGTTGGGGAAGACGAGGTTCAGTTCGCCACGCGCGCAGACCGACGTCCATGCCTTCAAAGTGTCATGCACGATCGGGGCCATCGGAATGCTCCGCTTGTTTGTGCGGCTCTTGGGCTTGCCCATCTCGTTGAAGCGGTCCGCGCACTTCTGGACGTGGATCAACCTGGCGTCAAAGTCGACGCAGTCCCATGTGAGCCCCCGCAGTTCGCTGATCCGCATGCCCGTGAAAATGGCCGTGACGATCAGGCAACGAGAAGAACTGACACAGAAGCAGGAAGCGAGGAAGCAGAAACGTCTGCAGACAACAAACCGAGCACCTGCAGGAATGTAATGCTCTGACAGACTGTGAAGAGTGCACGAAAGAGATAGTCCAATACAGAGACCATAGCCGCTGCAAGGTTATGAGGGTCTGCAACTTGTCGTCAGATCCGGCAGCGCTGCCCATGCATGAAAGACTGGAGAGAGTGGTCTGGCTCAGACGGAGCGTTTTCCAAGAATTCGCCTTCGCGCCTTTATTTAGTAAATAAGAAGAAGAGTAAGTTATTGAGTATTTATCTATTAGGGACGCGCGGAGGACCAACCTCGGTCATAAGCGGTGAAAACCTGCTTCCCTCAACCTGGGTTGAACCAGGTCTTCATCCCCAAACGGGTCAATGCATGGGCGACACCGCGGATATCGGTCTAGAAAAGTTGCCAGCAAACCGGGCAATCCACCAGATCAAGACGCGAAGTGAGAGGTGGATGGCCGAGTTGACGCGCTTTCGCAGTCCGATCCTCTCACATTCGGGCGCTCTGGCGACTGCTGTAGAGGCTGAGAGCGCAAAACACTTGATCAGTTGGCAAAGTCAGGCGATCTTGCCACTTATCGGCAGGCCACTTGGGAAATGTCGGTTCAACCGCCCAACTGGGGATCAACACATGGCCGACATCCACTGGATCACAATGCATCGGTGGCGCTTCGACAAAAAGTATTTGTGGCCCGACGTCGATCAAAACTGCCCAACCGGGGCGCATCACCACGTCATTGGCCCCGGTGAGCCCTATGGCCCCGATGGCGCACCCGTCCACGACGATCTGTCATGGGGGTGCATGGTGTTCCACGAAACCCGCGCCAGCGCCGACACCCTGCTCGACGCGCCCGTAAAGGGCTTCCCGAACATGCCAGACGCCGCCGAGGCCTTCCATGTTCTGCTCAGCCCGATCAAATTCCGGGGCGAAACGACTTGGTTCTCCCGCGCAGACTCCAGCCTTGTCCTCGCGGCCAAAGATCCGGGCGGCCCCGTCGCCGTCCTGACATCCGCTGCATACAATGCCCCGGATGATCCCCGCCTGCCCGCATTTGTTGCGCAAGTGGCCAAAGTCCGGCTCTGGTATGACAGCTTGCCCGGCAATATCGTACAAAGCGACTACAACTGCGAAAACGGGCCCGGCGAAGGCATGACCTTCACGATCTGGCGCGACGACAAGAGCCTGACCGAAGCCGCCTACGGCCCCGGCCTGCACCGCACCGAGATGGACCACCAGTTCAAAGGCACCCCCGGCCACTTCGACCGATCCTGCTTCCTGCGCTGCCGTATCGTCCGGCACGTGGGCACATGGAACGGCAAGGACCCGGTCGCACAAACCATCCCCGCCTGATGCGACCCGCTTATTGGAGCAGAAAATACTCCCGCCGCAGGGGAAATTCCAAGGATGCTCCCCAAGCTCCGCACTTCGCTAATGCTGGCCAAAAGGGGCCGCTCTCTGAGGTCGCGCCACAGCGCGCTTCGCCGCGAGGGGCACCGACCCTCATGACATCCCGCGGACGCTGCCTGCGCGCGCCCTTGCGAGCCTCAGGCACATGCCAGACAGGATGCACAACCAATAACTCTCGGGACGCCCCTAACTCGGATAATAGGATCGTCATCCGGCTCGGGTCACTGGGTTTTCGGCGGCACTCTCCCCGTAACCAACGCGTCAAACTGGGACACTGTTCGGCAGCCTTCGATAGGGAAAGGCAAGCACCTCGCCGAAAGCCGTTCACCCTTGGAACTCCGAAGTCCTAGAGAGAGCTGTATACCTTACAAGGCCTTGGCGGCAGGAAAATCAAGGACGGTGTCGGAACCTTGGAGAGAGCGATCAGCGGTGGCTCAGGACAGCTAGGAACACCGGACAATGCTGCATCTATGCACCACGCAGAAGCACCAAAAACTCTGACCCCATATTTAACCCCTACGTAAACCCCACGCGAAAACGCTATTTTGCGTAGGGTTTTCTGGCATTCAAAAACGTGAGACTTTCGCCGCGATGGTTCAAAAAGCTGATCTGACACGTAAGCACCGTCGCCCCCCGCCTGGACCTGTCCGCTCACCACCAGCGGACCCCAGCGCTCAGACTATCACTGTGCATGAGACACATTTGCACAGGAGGCGCACATGACCCCTTTTAGGCTAACAGCGATAATGCTCGCAGACGCCATCGAGAAATCGGAACTGACCCAGCATGAGATCGCGGATCGCATCGGCTTCAAGAATGCCAACATCATCTTGATATTGAAGACCGGTGAAGCGCGTGTTCCGCTGGATAGAAACAGCGCCGAGGTCCGCGACAATGATGACCAGATAGAACAGTCCAGCAAGCCGCGCCCTGCGGGCAATCTCGGGCGTGACTTTGAGAATGACCATGTAGAGGCTTCCCGTTTGGGATAATGTCATGCGACTTTCGTTCGCATCACTGCGGGACCCGCTGGCCCAAGTATGGAACGTGCACGGTTCGCGCGCTGTCCGAACCACACAGACCCAAGGACGATAGCAGCCCCGAGTCCCTGTAAGAGCGACAAGGACTGGCCTAGCCAGATCCAACCCAGGATGACTGCTGTAACCGGGCTCATCATGCCAAGCATCGAGACAGCACCCGGTTCAAGCCTGGCGACCCCTCTAAACCACAACACATAGGTGGCAGCAGCGCCTATGAGACCAAGCCAGGTAAGACCAACAAGGTTGGTGGCCGAGAGAGGAGGAAGCGGCGGTTCGAAGATCAGCGCAAGCGGCAGAAGAAGGACTCCTCCTGCAATGAGTTGCCAAGCCGTGAAGCTCAGCGCTGAAACTGGTGGCTGCCATTTCCGGCTGAGAACCGTGCCCGCAGCCATGGAGGCTGCACCACCCAAGCCGGCCGCTATGCCAGCGGGATCAAGCGCTGCCTCGGGCCCGATGAGAAGAAGCGCCACACCCAGAACACCGGTTGCCGCTGCAACGACTGCACCCGCCCGGATCGGTGTGCCGAGCCAGCCGCGGGCCATCAAGATGACCATCATTGCCTGTAACGCCCCCAGCGTCGCCGCGACACCACCAGGTAACCGGTAGGCGGCCACGAAGAGCAGCACCCAGAACAGCGCGAAGTTGAATGCACCAAGTAGAAAGACGCGGCCAAGCCAGACGCGGGGCGGCAGGCAGCGCGTGACGGCGAGCAGCAACAGCCCGGCAGGAAGCGCACGCAGTGCCGCCATAGTAACGGGATAGCCGCCAGGCAGTGCCTCGGTCGTGACAAGATAAGTGCTACCCCATATGGCCGGGGCAAGCGCGGTGAGAAGAACATCGTTGCTGCGTGACATCGGTTGTCTCGTTTTGGGAGGATGGAAGAATGTGAGAACGCGAGCGTGATTTGCTGGCCCGCCATCGGTCGTGTCAGGCGGCGTCAATCGCCCTCGTCATGCCTGACGACAGTGAAGCGCTCATCCGGCGATGGCGCGACGAAGTGACTGGAGAACTGATGAAACTGGGCCTTTGTCACCGCGAATGGGTGGTCACCTCGACTGTTGCGTTCGCGTAGCCGTGCGAGACAGACTTCGTCCGGCGCGTCCAGCAGGTGAAGCTGGTGGGATGCCGTCGTGTTCTCGAGGATGCCACGCATCCAGCTGCGTTGTTCGACGGTGTTGGCCGGAAAATCGAGGACGACCGACACTCCCGCGTTCAACACTACGGCGATATGGGGCGCCAGAATATGTCTAAGCTTGGAGGAGCACCGGACATAGTCAGGCAAGGAAACCAACTCGTCGGCGAAGAGCGCATTCAGCCAATCATCCTCGGCGATAAGGATGGTCTGGGGTGCGCCGGCAAGGCGTGCGGCCAGGGTGGATTTTCCTGCGGCGATCTTTCCGCAGAACATATGAAGGATTGGATGTCTTTCGGTCATGATGAACCTCGGATACTTTCGCTCACCAGAGCGGGTGGAAGGGCAAGCGCATGCGGTCCGGCCAGGGATCGAGGCCGATGTCGCGCATCAGGTGAGGTGGCAAATCGCGAGGCACACCTCGAAGAGCTTGGCGACAAACTGGGTCCTTGTGGCGGAAGATCGGGAAGGTCATGCGAAGGCTCCTTTTCAGGCGACCAGGTGCAAGGCTGCGCGCAGTTGTGCTGCCAGATCCTCTCGCGGACCGTTGACGAGGCGGGTGCCGGTTTCGCGAACGATCAGGGTGGGAATGGACCGGACCTGCATTTTGCGGGCCTGTTGTCGATCAGTCTCGACGGTACGAAGCGTTTGCGGGTCCTCGAAAAACTCGGCGAAGGCAACTGCCTCGAACCCTAGTTCGCGCGCGATATCCAATACTGTGGCAGGATCGGCAATGTTCCTCGCCTCGGTCAGGTGAGCGCGCTGCAGCCGGTCGAACATGTCCCAATGGGCCGTTTGACCTTCGAGTCGTTCAGCAGCCTTGCACCCCAGCGCGGCGGTCATGCCGTGCGGATAGTCGAAGGGCGCGGCCCGCATCGCGTTGATATCGACAAGCTCTGGCTTATCGCTGACACGTCGGCAGACCGCCCAGTGACCGAGGATCGTTTCCCGGGCGTCCCTGGGACTACCCCAGCGCGCGGCCATTTCGGCGGGGCTGGCTTGCAGGACGAAAGTGCGGTGTCGAACGTCGAGATCGAACTCTGCCGCGAGGTTGCGCATCCGCGAGGAGATGTTGAAGCACCAGCAGCAGACGACATCGTGGAAGAAGTCGATGGTCAGCGAGGCCATTACGCAGCCTCCCCAGCTTGGGCGGCCCCGGCCAGCCGCGCGGCGATGCGCGCCACATGCGCGCCTTGGAAGCGCGCTCCGGCCAGGTCGGTTTCGTTGGGCGCGCGCGACCCGTCGGCGCCGGCGATCGTTCCTGCGCCATAGGGCGCGCCGCCGACGATTCCCTCGGCTGTGGTTTGACCGGCAAAGCTGTAAGGCATGCCCACGATCAGCATACCGAAGTGCTGGAGCGGGATTTGCGTGGACAGCAATGTTGCCTCGTGGCCACCATGCTGCGAGCCGGTGGAGGCGAAGACAGCGGCGACCTTTCCCACAAGGGCGTTACGCGCCCAGAGCCCACCGGCCTGATCGAGGAAGGATTTCATCTGTCCGGCCATCATGCCGAAAAGCGTGGGCGTGCCGAAGATGATGGCGTCATAGGCCTCCAGATCGGTCGGCGTCGCCACAGGCGTGTCGTCCGGGGCGAAGCCGGCTTTTTGCTTCACCTCGTCCGGAACTGTTTCGGGCACGCGGCGCAGATCCACATGGGTGCCGAGCACGGAGCGCGCACCTTCGGCCTCGGCCTGCGCAAGCGCGCGGACATGGCCGTAGCTGGAATAGTAGAGAACAAGAACGCGGGTCATGAGATCCTCTCGGGGTATGCAATTTCAATGTCCGAGAGAATGGGGGATGTTCAGCGAGCGAAAAACCGGCCGGCGCTCACTTCATTCTTTACACTGGCTGAAGAATGTCAGGCCTGCAGCGCCGCGCGCAGGTGATCAAGAAACGCCGTGACTTTCGCGTCCATACTCAGCCGCGAGGCCGTCACGGCGAATATCTCCGGGGCCGGAAGTTCCCAGTCTGGCAGGATCCGAACAAGATTGCCCCGTGCTTCGGGCTCTTTCGACACGAAGTCCGGCAAGGTGCCGATGCCGTAACCCGCAATCAAAAGATCGCGCAGCACAAGGCTGTTGCCGACGCGCACTGGTGGGTCAAGGTCGATGGTGGTTGTGCCCGAGGGACTGTGCAGGGTCCATGATGTCAGATGATCCGCGAGCAGGAAGCCAATGACCCGGTGCTGCGTGATGTCCTCTGGGACCTGCGGAACGCCAGCCTTTTCGAGATAGGCGGGAGCGGCGAAGATACGTTGCCGCATTTCTCCAATCTTGCGTGCCACCAGCGCGGAGTCGGGCAAAGTGGGCCGGATGCGGATTGAGACATCGAACCCGCCTTCGACCATGTCCAGCACCCGGTCGTCCATGGACAGTGACAGACGCAGATCGGGATAACTGTCGAGAAATCCTGGCAACATCGGTGCTATGACCGTCTGCCCGAAGGAGCTGGACGCGTTGACCTTCAGATGCCCGCGAACCACGCCCGCGCCATCCCGGATGCGTTCTTCGACCTGGGCCACAGCGCCGAGAATGGCATTAGCCTCGTCATAGTAGAGCTGCCCGGCGTCGGTCAAGGACATGGATCGGGTGGTGCGTGTCAGTAGAGTGGCCCCAAGACTATCCTCAAGCAGCTTTATCTCGCGGCTCAGCAGTGCGGGCGAGATACCAAGATCCTCGGCTGCACGAGCGAAGCTGCCGCGCTCGACGATGCGGCGGAAGGCTTGCATGACAGAAAGCTTGTCCATTCTCGTCTTCCATCGGTCGGGCGCGCTCGGCTTCTTTATTTGGCTCCCATATAGGGCAATACCATATTTCCATTGCGGTGCGAATGGACTGGTGATCGGTCTTGCCTTTGATCTCCACGCATCCTGCAACGGCTAACAGCTTGAGCAAGGTCTCTTGATCGCAACTGCGGCAGCCAAAGATCATCCGTCACTGTCGCTCACACCTTCGCCAGCCCCATTTTCAATGATCGCGGAGGTCCGGGCTTCGTGCAACACGCGGCGAATAACCGCTCTGTGCACTTGGTGAAGGCGTCCGCTTCCGGCCCATAGCGGACCTTCGTGGCAGATGCAGCGAAAGGCAGGAAAGAGCCCATATCATCTTGTCAAAGGTGATGCGATAAATCGTTTGCATTGACCAGCCGGTTCTGTTCACCCTCGTGGATACGAGACAACCTCAAGGTTCCAAACGATGGCAAAAGTGAGCAGCGAAAGATTGGCGGCCCATATCGAGGGTGATTTTGTGGTCTTTCTTATCGGCTTCCGGATCAACAAACCCTGGAAACTTCACAAATGGTTGCCAGTATTCTTTGCCATGCCAAAGATGTTGAAAGAGCTTGATGCCCTACCTTCCGACGAGACTGGCTTCTTGGGGCATACCGGACTGAGCATGGGGGTTATTGCCCAATATTGGCGCAGCTTTGACCATCTTGAAAGCTATGCCCGCTCTAAAGAGAATGCGCATTTTCCAGCTTGGGCAGCCTTCAACAAACGCATGAAAAGTAGCCGGGACGACGTTGGGATTTGGCACGAGACCTTTCAAGTAAAGGCCGGCCAATACGAAGCTGTATATTCCGGGATGCCGCCCTTCGGTTTGGGAAAAGCATCAGAGCTTGTTCCTGCTACTGGAAACCGGAGTGAAGCGCGGATGCGCTTGAATGGGTAATTCGGTCTCGCAGCTCAAACGGAAGCTTTGTCCGCACAACAGACCTTGGCCCACATGGCAGCTAACGTCCGCTTTCCGTCCTAACCGGGCTTTCGCAAGAACATCCATCGCTGCGGCACGCCCCCCTTGGAGCGGCATTTTGGGGACATGATCAAGGTTGGAAGCAAATCATTCAGTCTTCGGCGCCGCCGCCGATCCGGCGAGCAAACCGCCGTCGATATTGAGTTCTGCCCCGGTCATGTAGGCAGCTTCATCCGAGGCCAGCATGACGGCGAGTGCGGCAACCTCGTCGGGATCGCCGAACCGGCGCAGCGGTGTGTCCGCGACGAAGGCTGCCATGCGCGCGTCGCGGTCCGTGCCAGTGCCCAGCATCGGCTCCCACATCGGAGTCAGGACGGCGGCGGGGTGGATCGAGTTGCAGCGGATGTTCAAGCCTTGTTCGGCGCAGTAAAGCGCGACCGACTTCGTGTGGTTGCGCACGGCGGCCTTGGATGACGCATAGGCGGCGGCCGCCGGGATACCCACAAGACCCGAGCGGGACGAGATATTGATGATCGACCCGGCACCCCGGGGGCGCATCGCGCGGATCGCGTAGCGGCATCCCAGGAAGGTCCCGTCGAGATTGACCGCATGCACCGCACGCCAGTCTGCCAAGCTGGCATTTTCGGGATCATGTGGGCGCAGGGCCTGCTCGAAGCCGGTTATGCCCGCGTTGTTCACAACCACGTCGCATGCTGGCCAGGCTTCGGCCAGCGTCTCCCAGTCCTGCTCGGATGCCACGTCGAGGCGCATCGCATCCGCGCCGGTCTCACTGGCGACCGCGATGGCGCTGTCTTCGTCCTTGTCGGTCACCACGACGGTTGCGCCCTCGCGGGCGAAGGCCCGCGCGATCGCGGCACCGATGCCGCGCCCCGCACCGGTCACGATGCAGGTCTTGTTCTTCAGTCGGGGCATGGTGTTCCTTTCGGTTCAAGGCGTAGTCAGTCTGCTGCCCCATCAAGTGGCAATGTCCGCAGGCAGGCGAATTCAAGGGTAAACAATGCGAGGACGGTGTCCAGACTACGTCGCCCCGTGCGGCGGTGCTCAGTCAGACAGACACAGCTTGTTGCCATCGAGGTCGCGCACATAGGCCGAAAACCTTGGCCGACGCTGATTGGGCGCCCCTTCGCAGGTGCCGCCAAGCTCAAGCGCCAGGCGGTGCATCCTTTCAACATCTTCCCTTCCGCCTAAGCAGAAGCCGACCATCGTGCCATTTCCATATGTAGCCGGCTTTTCGTCGAAAGGCTTTGCAACGGCAAAGGCAAAGTCCTCTCCTATCCAATAGGTCATGCGCTCGGACGGCGACATGGTCTGGAGCCCCATGCCCTCGAAAAGGGCGTCGTAGAAGGTCCTGGATGCGCGCATGTCGTTGGTTCCTACAACGACGTAGTTCATTTTCATAGTAGTCTCTCCGATTGAATTCGTGGTTTCGATCTAGCTGTTATGCGAGCCTCTCACACCACGACGACATTGCCGCGCTTGTGTCCGGCCTCGACATAGGCGTGCGCCTCGACGAGGTCGGACAGCGGGTAGATCCGGTCCATGACCGTGGCGAGACGATCCTGGTCGATCTGAGTCAGGATCTCGGACAGCATGGCCCGCAGTTGCTGCGGCTTTTCCAGACCCACGGGCGCGAACAAGGCGCGTTTCCGGCCCACAAGGCCTGAGAGCAGGATCGCGGGCAGCCGCCTCAGTGTCAGCACCGGGCAGAGGTAGCACCCCGCATCGGCAAGCGCAGGCTTGGCAGCCGAGAAAGACGCTACGCCCAGCGTGTCAAAGATCACATCGTAGCCGACACCGGGCTGCAAGGCTTCCTCGGTGGCGTAGTTGATGACGCGGGTAGCCCCGAGCGAGGCCACGAAACCGGCATTGCGCGCACTGCAGGTGGCCGTCACATCTGCGCCCATTGCCGCGGCAATCTGCACCGCGGCGCTGCCGAGGCTGCCGGCCCCGCCCAAGATCAGGACGCGGTGACCTTTTTGCACCTGGCCGAGGTTGTGCAGGTAATGCCAGGAGGTCAGCACGCCATCACACAGAACCGCCGCATCCTGATGCGAGAGCGTTTCCGGTTTGAGCATCAGAACCCCTTCTTCATCCAGGCAGATGTGGCTCGCATTTGCGCCAAAGCGCATACCGGCCTCGCCGAAGACCATATCGCCCGTCGCAAAGCGGCTGACCTTGTCGCCA
This sequence comes from Seohaeicola saemankumensis, assembly GCF_042678485.1. NCBI lineage: Bacteria > Pseudomonadati > Pseudomonadota > Alphaproteobacteria > Rhodobacterales > Roseobacteraceae > Seohaeicola > Seohaeicola saemankumensis. The sequence continues at coordinate 353,155 of NZ_JBHTKR010000003.1, forward strand.
ATCGCGATCACTTCGCCCGACAGGCCAGTGCCGGAAAGCCCGTTGCGCGGACGCCGCAGGCCAAGGAACGGGCGCGCAAACAGTGGCTCGCCCTTGCGCATCATGCCGTCGGCCCGCGTCACGGCAGAGGCATGGATGCGGATCAGCACCTCTGTAGCGCGAGGCTGCGGCATGGGCAGCGTGACGGGTGTAAGAATTTCGGGGCGGCCATAGCGCGGGATCTGCCAAGCGGTGCGTGTCGAAATCATTGGGAACCTCCGTGGTGTCTGGGTGTGCTGAAGGGAATAGAGGTTTCTTTTCGCTCCGAAGAGTGACTAATATAGACCATATTGGTTCAAAAACGATCCGGGCAGTCATGGATTGGAAATCTCTACCGGCTTTTCTGGCTGTTGCGCGGAACGGCTCGCTTCGGGCGGCTGCCGAGCAAACGGGCGGCACCCACGCTACCCTGCGTCGCCAGATCGAGGCGCTTGAGGCGCAGCTTGGCGCCCAGCTTTTCCGGCGGGGCGCAGACGGCTTGTCCCTGACAGCCGCCGGGCAACGCCTGCTGCCGCAAGCGCTTGACGCCGAGGCGGCAATGCTCAAGGGGTTCAACGCGGTAAAGGGGCTCGACCGCGAGGCATCCGGCCGCATCCGCCTGTCGGCGGACCCGATGACGGCGCATTACCTTCTGGCCCCGGTCTTGGCCGATTTCGCGGCGCTTTACCCCGAGATCGAGATCGAATTGCGGCTTGCCTATAAACTTGACTCGATCGCCCGAAACGAAACGGATGTCTCGATCCGCCACGCCGCCGCGATCGAGGACGATGCGGTCGGGCGGAAACTCTTTCCCTTGTCCATCGGCGTGGTGGCCTCGCGCGATTACATCGACCGCGCCCTGCCTGGGGCGGGCCGGAAGGGGCAAGGGTTGAGCTGGATCGGATATGGCGACGTGCCCGAGCTTGCGTCCATGATCGGGGCCTCGGCCTTCCCCGAAGCCAGGATCCGCCACTCGGTGCCCGACCCGGAAATGCAACTGCATCTTGTCCGCGCAGGAGCGGGTATGACTTTCCTTGCAACATGGGTCACTTCGGTCTTCCCCGAACTGCAACGCGTTCCCGGCACCGAGCTTGACCAGCGGCGCGCAACCTGGGTTCTTCTGCATGGCGAGCTGCGCCGAGTTCGAAGGGTCCGGCTTTTCGTCGACTACCTGTGCGACGCGCTCTTGGAACGCCGCGCGGCGTTCTTGGGACCTTAATTCGACGACATTCCCGGTTTGGGATAGGCTGCATCGTCAGGCCGCACCTGAGACCTTCGGCCCAAAGACCGGAGACCCACAATGCACTGACTATCAGACCGGACCACTCGATGGAGGCTGTCCAGTGCGGCCTCCGGCTCTTTGAGCAGGCCGACGCACTGATGCGGCTCGTTTTTCAAATCGTTTGCGCCTGAGACTGCGCCGCCCAGGTGAGCGAGATCAGCAGCAGCGCTGCTGAAAGTCCGCAGGCAACGGTGCGGACTGTGTTCCAGAAGCTCCAGCGGGGCAGATAGGTGCGGGTCCAGTAGTCCCGCGTCACATCTGCATAGGTCTCCATCTCCGCCAGGGTTTCGTTCATCGGCACGTTGAAAAACACCGTTACCCCGAAGCATCCAGAGAAATATGCAAGGCCGGCTAGCATCATTAGAAGCCCCGAACCGTGTTCGACGACGATTGCGCCATAGGCCGCGATCAGCAGCGATGCCGGTGCCAGCCCGAGGAAGAGCATCATGAAAACCCAGCGGAAGACCTCTCGGTTGATGGTCTGCATGGTTTCTACACCACCGTGGCCGCTGGTCACGGACAGGGCGCGCATGATGAAATCCGAGAAGGCGAGAAAGACGCCGCCAACCATTGCATAAGCAAGGACGACGAAGTGAGCGAGGTAGAAAACAAGAGGGGACATGGGGCGGGACTCCTTGAATGGGGGGCGGCACGACCTTGCTGGCCATGCCGCTGCGTCAGGTTCAGCGCGCGGGTAACCCCGTGAAGGGTGCAGGCGTTCCATGCCAGAGACGCCTGCGAAAGGCTGCCAGGCATAGTGTGGCAATGACGAGTTCGACGATGAGTGCGGCAATGATGCTGCCGGATGGAACCCCGTCCACCACAACCCCGAAAAGCCGTCCGGCCGGAAAGGCGATGAAGACCGTCAGCGCCGCAGCCATGGCGACGGGCAGGGCAGATTGCCGCCATATGCCGCGCAGCATCAGTAGGCCGAACGCCGCAAGACCGGCGCCGGGAGCACGCAATTCGCTCAGCAGGTTGATGTCTTCGCCAAGCGCGATGCCGTAGCTGGCGTAGAAAGCATGCGGCGCGAACAGGATCAAAGCGCCGATGGTGAATGCTGTAAGGCCCGACAGGCCGAGCGCGATCTTCTCGAGCAAGGAAGGTTTCATGCCATCGTCCCTTCATGCGAGAGACTGTCGGTGCTTGTCCAAGCGCCGGACCGGGCGGTCGCCTTGGCGAAGTCCTTAAAGTCGCGTGGAGGTCGGCCAAGCGCGCGCATGACACCATCCGTTGTTTGCGCGTTGCGCCCGTCCAGCGTTTCCCGCGCGATGGCTGTGAAGACATCGGCCACGAATGTGCCGCCCGCCTGCGCGATGTTTTGGTGAAAGTCCTCGAAGGTGATCGGAATGTGCCTGATTTCACGCCCGGTCGCTTGCGAGAGTTCGGCGGCCATGTCTGCGAAGGACATCAGCCGCGGGCCTGTCACCTCGTAAAGTTCGCCTTTGTGGCCCTCTTGGGTCAGCGCCGCGACCGCGACGTCGGCGATGTCGTCGATGTCGATGATGGGTTCGGCGACATCGCCACCGGGCATCGGCAGAACGCCGGCGAGGACCGGATCGCGCAGGTAGCCTTCGGAAAAGTTCTGCGCGAACCATGCCGCCCGGATGATCGTGGCATCCACGCCGGAATTGCGCAGCACCTCTTCGCCCAGCCGCGCGTTATGTTCGCCCCTGCCGGACAGCAGGACAAGGTGTTCCACGCTTACGTCGCGGGCTGTTTCGCAAAGGGATTCGAGTTTTTCCACGGCTCCCGGAAAGGCGAGGTCGGGAAAGTAGGTCACATAGGCCGCGCGCGCCCCGCGAAGAGCGGGCGCCCAGGTTTCGGGCGCTTCCCAGTCGAAAGGCGTTGCGGAGCTTCTTGAGCCCCTGCGCACCGGATAGCCCAGCACTTCGAGGCGGTTGGCGACACGGCTGCCGGTCTTGCCAGTTGCACCGATGACGAGGATCGATTGGTCGTTCATGGGGATATCTCCCTGGTTTGGTTTTCGGTGGCCAGGGGATATTTGATGTGACGCCGCGCGGTATTGACCGACGCTGCCAGCGTTTTGACCGCTGTCGCCAAGGTGGTCGTCAGCCGCCGGGCAGATCCTTGCGATAGGCTGCGGGTGTTGTGCCGAACCAGCGCTTGAACGCGCGGGTAAAGGCGCTTTGTTCCGAGAAACCGGTGAGAAAGGCGATTTCGGCCAGGGAATGGCCGCCGTCCCGCAACAACCCTTCTGCAAGGTCGCGGCGGGTCTCTTCCGTCAGGGTCTGGAAGTTCATCCCGTGTTCGGATAGCCGCCTGTGGAAGGATCGCGCGCTGAGGCCGAGGTCGCGGGCAATCTGCGTCATCTTCGGCGTGCCTTCGCTGAGGGCCTGGGCGATTGCGGCTCTTGTCTGCGTGACAAGCGAGGTCTCACGGGTAATCTCTGACAACTCCGCGTCGAGATGCGAGATCAGGTAGCGCGAGATCCCCTCGTCGCCCAGAATGTTCTGGCGGGCCAGCGTCTCGTTCGCGAAAAGGATCGCATCGAGTTCGGCGCCGAAGTTTACCGGACAACCGAACCAATCCTGATGCGCTGCGATGGAATGCGGCGCTTTGTGCCGGACCAAGACTTCAAGGGGCGACAGGGGAGCTGGACAGACCTGCCGCGCAATCGCTACAGCGCTTGCAAGGGTCGCCTCGTTGGAAAGCCGCATTCCCAGATGCCTTTCGCCGGTGCGATGCAGGATGAAAAGTGTGCCCTCGGCAACCGGCCGCAATTCATATGCGACGACACTCGTCCAAAGACGTGCGTAGCGTTCTACCCGCGCGTAAGATGCACCGAGGGTCCTGGCAGCCTTGAAGGCCAGCCCAAGTGCGCCGTATTCGTCGAGCTGCATAGAGGCACCTGCGCGCACTGGCAGGTCGGTGACGTCGATCTGCTCTGCCAGCTGTTCGAGCATCGCATAATAGCGCGCGGCCGGGATCATCTGTCTGGGGTCAACCGGGCCTTCCGGGTCGATCCCCAAACCAGCCAGAATTGCCGCGGCATCGATGGTGTCGCCCGCCGCTGCGACCATCTTGCGTGCGAAAAGCGATGTCACATACCCCATGCCCGGCATACTAAGTTAGACTGGGTGAGCAGCCAAGCTCGAGGAGGATATAGGCAACCCGAAGGCCTTAACTTGCCTGAACTGACCACTCCTAAGATCTTAAGACCTACCGTTCCCGACAGTCCGGTAAAGCCATCCACGCCTGCTCAAGTCAGACGGGAAAGCTCTCAGAGGTCGCGCTACAGCGCGCTTTACAGCAACGGGCAACTGCCCTCATGAAAACCGGGGGTACCGCCTACGCGCGCCCTGGCGAGCCTCAGGCACACGCCAGACGCGGTGCTCAACCAATAACTCCCGGGACGCCCCTAACTTGGATAGTAGGATCGTCATCCGGCTCGGGTCACCGGGTTTTCGGCGGCATTCTTCCCGCAACCGGCGCGTCAAACTGGATACCGTTCGGCAGCCATCCAGAGGGAAAGGCCAGCGCTTCGCCGATAGCAGTTCACTCTTGGAACTCGGAAGTCCTAGATAGAGCTGTATGCCTGATAAGGCCTTGGCGGCAGGAAAATCAGGATCGGTGTCGGAACCTTGGAGAGGCAGGTCGCGACGAGCGCAGGAGTTATCTTGTTTTGCCCCAAGCACAGAGATAACGACCAGTCAGAAACTAGCCCCCATATGTAAACCCTATGAAAACCCCACGCGAAAACGCTATTTTGCGTAGGGGTTTGCGGCAACCAACACCGGGCGTCTTTCCTGAGGCTGCCCAAGAAGTTGGCGCGCGTTTTGACCAACGCCATCATTCTCTTGAGCCAATCCTTTGACCACCCGCGGACCCCAGAGAGCTGACTATCACTGTGCATGAGAAACAGTTGCACAGGAGATGCACATGACGACCATTAGCCCCACCGCAATGATGCTTGCGGACGCAATCGAGAAATGCGAACTGACCCAGCGTGAGATCGCCGATCGTGTCGGCTTCAAGCACGCCAATATCATCTCGATGCTCAAGACCGGTGAAACGCGTGTTCCGCTGGATAGGATCCCGGCGCTTTCCCAGACCCTGGGTATGGACGAACGCCTGTTCCTGATGATTGCGATCGAGGAGTATCACCCAGGCGTCCACGAAGTTCTGGTCGATGTCCTCGGGCTGCCCCTGTCCGATGCCGAACTGGGGATCCTCACGATGTTCCGTATGGCCAGCATGCGGGACGAGATCGAGGTGGAGGGTCCCTTCAAGCAGGCTCTGGAAGGACTTTTGGCCTTGGCTGCAATAGCGGCCTGATACAGTAAGCGGCGGACGGAATAGATTTCTGCCCGCCGCAAGCTCCCCCACAAACCGGGCTTGCCTCCCGCAGAGACACAGGCTTTCTTCTCCAACCCCGGCCAGAGCAAGGCTAACACCGAGGGCGAGATCACGGGACAAGCCTCTCCGGGAAGACTGGTTGTGGAAATCAATAGCAACGAAGTCATAATACCAGTCTTGGATTGCGGTCGCATTGGGCTCAAGCCGATGCTGCGTCAGCAATGTTTGCATCGGAAGATCGGACATGTGCTTAGCAGGCGGGCTGCTAGGCTTATCTGTGGCAGGCACAACTGTGAACGGGCGCATGGCTGCGCCCGCTCCACCTTGGCGGTTCAGATATGTCTGTGCTCTTGCATGAGGCCTTTGAGGATACACCAGCACATCAGCAGCAGCACGACCGTGAAAGGCAGGCCCGTCGAGATGACCATCGCCTGCAAGGATCCAAGTCCGCCACCGATCAAGAGCGCGATGGCGACCAGGCCTTCGAAGGTACACCAGAAAACGCGCTGCGGCACCGGCGCATCCACCTTGCCACCGGCCGTAATCGTGTCGATCACGAGGCTGCCGGAGTCAGAAGATGTCACGAAGAAGACGATCACGAGGACGATACCGACGGTCGACGTGATTGAGGCCAACGGAAGGCTTTCAAGCATCGCAAACAGCGACAGTTCCGGCACATAGGCGTCGATCACATTGGCTTTTACGGCGCTTGCGTCGAGGTTCGCGATCATGTCGTTGATCGCCGTACCGCCAAACACGGCCATCCAGAAGACGCAGACCAACGAAGGGATGATCAGTACGCAGGTGATGAACTCGCGGACGGTTCGGCCACGCGAGACACGGGCAATGAACATTCCGACGAAGGGCGACCAAGAAATCCACCACGCCCAGTAGAACGCGGTCCAGCCTTCGCGGTAACCGTCGTCTTCACGACCAAAGGGGTTGGACAGCGGGATCACCTCCTGCACATAGGCAACGAGGGTCTTGCCGAAATCGGTGACGATGCCGACCGCTCCCGCAGTGAAGAGCACGAAGAGCAGAAGCAAGATTGCCAGCCCCATGTTGATTTCCGACAATACCTTGACCCCGCCATCAAGGCCCCGCAGGACCGACACAAGCGCGATAAGCGTGATGCCGATGATCAGGATAACCTGAACGGTCACGCTGCTGGTGATGCCGTAGACATGCTCCAGCCCGGCGTTGGCCTGTTGAGCGCCCAGACCCAGCGATGTCGCAAGACCGAATAGCGTGGCAAAGACTGCCGTAATGTCGATCACATGGCCCCACCAGCCCCAGACACGTTCACCCAGGATTGGGTAGAAGGCCGAGCGGATCGACAGCGGAAGACCCTTGTTGTAGCTGAACAGCGCCAGCGCGAGCGCGACCACGGCATAGATCGCCCAAGGATGCAGCGCCCAGTGATAAGAGGTCGCGGCAAGCGCCATGCGCCGGGCGGCGTCCACGTTTTCCGGGATCAGCACCCCATCCTCGGTGAACGGGCGCACCACCCCCAATGGTTCGTCCCCCCAAGGGGTGCCGAAATAATAGGCAGGTTCCAGAACGCCGAAGAACATCAGCCCGATGCCCATCCCTGCAGCAAAGAGCATCGCGAACCAGCCCGTATAGCCGTAATCGGGTGTGGCGTCGGCACCGCCCAAACGGACCGCCCCGTAGGGCGACACGATGAGAAAGAGGCAGAACAGAACGAAGATGTTTGCCGCCGACAGAAAGAAACCGTCAAACGTGGAAGTCAGGGCCGGGCGCAGCCAGCCGAAGAAATCGGCCGCCTGCTGCGGGGCCAGCAGCGCGTAGACCACAAAGGCCACCACCGAAAGCCCCGAGATCAGAAAGACCGGGTTGTGAATGTCCAGACCGAAGGGGCCGATCTTCGCTACGATATTGTCCTGTCCGATCTCGTAATCGGTATCAATGAGATCGGACGCGCCTTCTGGCGCGGGGATCCCCGTATTATCATCGATGTCAGTGTTGTCAGTCATGTCTCGGCTTCCCCTGTTTTTTCCTTGTGTGGAATCGTGCGTCAGGCACGCACAACCATGACCGAGCACTTTGCATGCTCGGCGAGCTTCCCACCGTTGGACGGCCAGATGTAATCCATGACGTTCGGCACATGGCTCGCCATCACGACGAGATCGGCGCCGGTTTCACCAATTGCGCGCATCAGCGCATCGTCGACATCTGTCGTGGGGTCATGCGCGATCGCCGTGTGCGCAGAGGTTTCCACGCCGTGCCTCACCGCCTCAGACGCGGCGAATGCGCCAAGTCTTTGGCTGAACTCTTTCGGGTTATGCGCTAATGGGCCGGGGGCAGATGACGTCACCCCCACATATGTGATTGGCACACCGTAGTGTTTGGCGAGGTCCGCCGCGCAATCGAGTGCACGTTTCAACATGTCGATATGCGACAAGTCGACCGGTGCCATGATCCGTTTGAACATTTCTACCTCCACTTTAAGCGCTGGCGCATGATGGAGAAGGCTGCAGACCGTCCTGCCAAAAAGCTTTGCGCTCTTGTTTCATGACCAAGCTGCGATGCGGCTCGAGAGAGCTAGTCTACACATCCTGAAGAATTTGGCAAAAACAGTGCCAATTGGACCGACTTCAAACCAAATTTGCAGGTATCGACGGTTTTGCCCCGCACAGTGGACCTCCATGCATGGTCCAGCAAAGGTCCTCCTCCCGCGCTTCGTGTCGAGCGTTGGAAGCGGAGAGCGAGCGGCCCGCACCTGACCTTTGTGTCAACACAACTAGCGTCCGCTTTGCGTCCACCTACTTATAAAGAACCGCAAGCCAGGTAACTTCCGAGCCTTACGCATGCAGCCGCGCTTTTTTTTGGGAGTTGTATCCTGTCAAGTCCAGCGCGCTAAAGCTGAGCACCCCGATGGTGCGGTCAAAGCCGGGCCAAGCTGTGCGCGATGTCCGCCGCAATCGCCAGTGCGTCTACGCCATCGCGTTCCGCCGAAACACGCAGACCCAAGAGGTCAGACTGATACCTGCGCGCGAGGACATCAGGATCATGCGCGCGACCGATATCACCAGTTTCCTGCGCTTGCCTAGGTGTTCAGTCAAGGCCTTCTTTGCCCATTCTGAGAAAACGGAGGTCAATGTCAGTTGCCAACTTACCACTTTGGCGGCGGAAAGCCTAAGCTCAACGCCGCCAAAGTGGCCTGGCGATGGAGTGGCTGTAGTCTAACGGAGTCGTTTTCCGTGAGCACAGGGCAACCTCAAACGAACATCATGCTCAGCATCACCACCGACATACCAATCATCATCAGGTTTTCAGAAAGGCTGACAAAGCCGAGTGGGACATTGGAGTTGCCACCGACACATGCACATTTCAGCTCACGCTTATCTAAATAGACCGCCTTGAACACGCTGACAGCGCCGACCGTCGCGATGAAAAGTGCCGCGAGTGCGGCAAGCGGGGTCAGCAACATGCCGGTCATCAATATGCCTGCCCCGGTCTCGACCCAGGGGTAGATATAGGCATAAGGAACCCATTTGCGTGCCAGCAGGTCATAGTTGAGGAACATAGTCGTGAAACCCTCAACGTCGCGCAGCTTCTGCATGCCTAGAAGGATCATCGAGACGGAAACGAACCAGCCCAGCGTCTGCCACGTAATTGCACCTAGAAAGCCGATGGACAACGCAATCGCAGTGGCCGCAGCGACCGTAAACAGATAGGCGACTGGGCGATAGGTGGTGGCCTTGGGATCGTAAGCAGTCAGTTTTTCGCGCAGATCTGAATAACCGCCGACCCGTTTTCCCTCGATCCAGATCTGCGGCGTCGTGGGAACGCCATATTGCTTCTTGAAAGCATCGACCTCGGACCGCTCACGGAACAAGCGGTCATCGACCGTGTATCCCTTGCTTTCGAGCAGCCAGCGCGCCTTCTGGCCGGAAGGACATAGATGATCGGGAAGTGCCATGCGGTAAATTACGGCGGTTTTTCCGGTTGCATCGGTAGCGGGGTCAGTGGCGACATCTGAGACGTTGCGGAAATCCTTTGGCATTTTGTTATTCCTTATTCATATCAGTCATTGAGACAATAATACCTATAGGGGGTATATATTCGGTTTGTCAATATACCCTTATGGGGTATAAGTAAGCGATCGCTATGATGGTTCCGGAAAAAGAGAGCGCTTTCATGAAAGCCAACAAGCAAAAGACGCTAGACCGCCTTGCACGCCTCGAAGGCCAAGTGCGTGGTGTCGCAAAGATGGTGGAAGCCGATCGCTACTGCATGGACATCATGGTTCAGACAGCTGCTATCCGGTCGGCGGTTCTAGCAGTGGAAAAAATGCTGCTGGAACACCACGCCCAACACTGCGTAGAGTCTGCTATCGAGAGCGGAGACCCCGAGGAACAACGGGCAAAGTTCGATGAGCTGATCGGACTTCTCCAAAAAGCGTCCCGCTAGGATCGCGCAACTGAGCGTTGATGCACAAAGCCAGCGCAGCTCGGGCAGGTGTACTGAACGTCGGCCGGCGCAGCTTTCTTCTTTCCTGTGGCGCGGCCCGACGCGTAGTGTCACGGGTCGGCCTTGAACTTGGTCTGACATTTCTCGGAGCAGAAATGAAAGGTCTTACCCCCAAACTCCGCGTGTCGCCCCTCGGGTGTGACCGCGACCGTCATCCCGCAGACTGGATCCCTAGACGTCTCGCTCCCCTCAGGAATGTTTCGGGCAGGGTGATGGTCATGTTCCATAGTGGATCGGCCTTTCAATATGATGTTCTGACAGGTGCATCCCGGTGTGCAGAACGCAGGTGAGTTCAGCGGCGGTCGACATCTCCCGCTCCAGGCTATTTTCGCAACGCTGCCCAAAGCAGTGGCACCCCCGTCACCAGCCCGAGGCCGAGAACCGCCCAGCTTGCTCGCCCAAGGTCTCCGCTGGCAGCCTCGTCGCCGAAATGGGCCAGCAGGAAGCTTGCTGGAATGATGCCAGCCAAGGTCGCGCAAGCGAACCGCCAAGTATGAAGGCGGCTGAGGCCTGCAGCATAGCTGATCATGTCGAAGGATACGAACGGCATGAGGCGGCTTGCAAAGACCGTGGCCGTCAAGGCTGTTTGCGAACCCAGAAGCCCGGCATCGAGCTTGTCGCCGAACATTCGTCGCAAGACGTCCCGCCCCAGAACCCGCGCCAATCCGAACGCTATTAGCGCTCCCAACTCAGCCCCGATCACGACCAGGACCGTGCCCCAGATATGTCCGTAGGCCGCCCCAGCAGCCAGAGCTATCGGTGCGCTGGGGATTGGGCTGGCCACGATTGCGACCGTCATTAGCGTGACGATCAAGACAGGACCCCAAATACCTGCGCGCACGACCAGCATCTTGAGACTCTCACCGTCCATCAGACCAGGTGCCTCTGTGAACACTGATGGCGAAAACTGCCACACGCCGACCAGGGCGACCCCGAGGATCGCCAACCCTGCTATAATGGAGGCGCGCAGACTCATCTCAGACGGCCTCTACGACCTTCTGCAGAAGTGCGCGGACCTCGCCTGGGATGGCTATCAGTTCTGCTTTTTTTTTTGATAGTCTTCATCGTCGCTATGGCATCGATCTCGGTTAGCACGCCTAAACCTTTACCTGTCAATGCCGCGCAGGTGCGCACGTCAACGGCATCGAATTCAGCGTCCGCTATCACGCGGTTGATCGTGCAGTCCATTGCCGGTCCTTTTGATGTATGACTCGGATTCCAGCAGCGACATCTACTTCCGGCCCGGCTGCAGCGTTATTGAACTTCGGCACGTGGCGTGCCTGCAGGTGCTTCGCCGTTCGCCTCGATGTCAGCGATATATCCCCTCATTTCAGCGATTTCGCTGAGCTGCGCTTCAATGATTGCATCAGCCAGTGCCCTGACCCTTGGGTCCGATATTTCGGCCCGCTCGCTGGTCAGGATGGCGATGGAATGGTGCGGGATCATCGCCCGCATCCAAGCAAGGTCGTCGACAGTCTCTTGGCTTCGCACAAGCCAGAGCGACAGAATGAATGTTACAACAGCTCCTGCGAAGATCGCGAGATTGACCCTTTTGTTGGAATACATGCCCAGCATGAAAGCGAGCATGATGATCACCATCACCGAACCCATATAGATCGCCATCCACATGCGCGTCTGCGAGAAGAAGACGTGGTCGAGCGCGTAGGTGTTGAGATACATTAATCCAAACATTACGACCGTCGAAGTCGCAATCATTGCAAAGAAACGTCCGTAGTTCATCTTTTCAGCTCCTGATCAATTAGTTTCTTCAGCTCAACACCCCCAGCAAGAAGTCCTCGAGGATCGCAAGCGCCGCGAGCTTGGCGGTGCGGATGACATCTCAGATCGCTGCCACGGTTTTCGCCAGAAGATCTCGGACCTCACCCGCGACGGCTATCAGGGCAGTGTTTTCGATTGCCTGCATCGAGGCCACAGGGTCGACAGCACTAACTTCGACCCCACCCTCGACTTCACGCAGGATTACATTGCAAGGCAACATTGCACCCACCCTAGCACAGGTTGGGCAAATTGAACGCCGTGGGCCTGCGAGATCTGTCAGATGAGCCTTATGTCGACCGCCTGGCCTGCGCGATGCGCGAGATGATCATGGCGGTGTGCGAGGATCTAGACGTTGCGCTCTATGCCCGTTTCCGGTCGGAACGCGAAGACTGGTTTCATGCCACGGTGCGGGCGGGCATCGGATTTGCCTTCATGCCTGAATATTCGGTCACCCTGCCCAGCCTGTTGCAACGCCCCCTGACTGAACCTTCTGTCGAAAGACAAGTCTGCACGGTCACAGTGCCGGGCCGTCGCCATTCCCCTGCGGTCGATGCCTTCTTGCGGGCCACACGCAGCTTTGCCTGGCCCGAATAACACAGTGATGAACTAAGGCGGTCACACTGGTCTGGCCCAATTGAGTGAACCGCGCCGGGTTTGCCGGAGGCACCAACTCCTGAGTCGGTTGGAGCATCCTGAGCAAGACAAGGAACAAGTATTCCCCTGAAGCGCGTGAACGCGCGGTGCGACTGGTCTTCGACAATGAAGATCAGCACGGGTCGCGTTGACAGGCGGACAGAGAGAAAAGTTCCGAGACAGTCGCGGATTTGTCTTTCTATCTGCGAGGAAGCTGGCCTCGATTTATAGGGCATCCCGGGTTGCGCAATTTCCTGTCGACCGTGACGAGACGCCAAGGATCGTGTAGGCTCGCATTCGATGGCTTTGAAGGAGACGCCCGGATGGATTCGCCGCGTGTCAGATTTTGCAAAAGCTTTGATGGAACGCGCCTCGCTTATTCTGTTTCGGGTTCAGGTCCGCCGGTCCTGCTTCTGCCCAGCTGGCTTACCCATCTTGACTACCAGTGGCGCAGTGTCGCGTGGCGCCCGTGGTTGAAGGCGCTTTCCGACAACCGCCAGCTGATAAGATACGATCCGCGAGGCTGCGGTCTGTCCGATCGCGATCTGGCAAATCTTTCCTTCGATGCCTGGGTGCAGGATATCGATGCTATCCTCGACGCCGTCGATGTCCCGACAGTCGCCATGATCGGCATTTGCCAAGGGGGAGCCGTCGCCATCGACTATGCGGCGAAGCGGCCCGATCGTGTCGACCGGCTCGTACTCTATGGGACCTATGCGCGGGGCCGCGATCGTCGTGGCAACCTCCCGCTTGAGCCCGAGAAGGCTCGGTTGATGCTGGAGATGCTGGAAATCGGATGGGCCGAAGAAGACGCGGCCTTCATGAGGTCCTTCGCAACACAGTTCCAACCGGACGGCACACTCGACCACTTGCGCTCATGGTGCGAGCTTCAAAGGCAGGCGGCGACGGCTCGGAATGCCGTGGAGCTAACGCGGATAATGTTCGACATCGACGTCTCCGCCTCGGCACGAAAGATCCGCTGCCCGGTCCTTGTAGCCCATGCCACAAACGACGCCGTTGTTCCGTTCGACGAGGGACGATTTCTCGCCCACTCGATTCCAGACGCAGAGTTTCTGGTCCTCGAATCCCGCAACCACTTCATGCTGGAAAAGGAACCGGCATGGGGACGGATGGTCGACGCACTCGCGGCTTTTCTTCCCAACCAAAGCACGCCCGATGGAGACCTGGATACTCTCAGCCTGCGCGAGCGACAGGTCCTGCAAGGAATTGCCGAGGGACTGGACAATGCCGAAATCGGCACATCTCTGGAGATCAGCGAGAAGACGGTCCGGAACCACGTCTCGCGAGTCTTGTCGAAGCTCGGCGTCCCATCTCGGGCAAAAGCGATCGTAAAGGCCATCCGTGCCGGTATCGGCTCCGAGCCCTCCGACCATTAGGGATGGCCGGGACGCTGGTCCCAAGGATTCCCTAGTAAGAGACCGGATAAACTTCTGGCTCGGGACCTAGGGCTCACGCGCCATCGGCTGTACTCGAGCATGCTTTCCCCAGATGATGGGGAGGCCTGGATCCGATGAGATCAAGAGTGATTTTGATTGTTTTTGTAGCTTTGGTCTTCGTAAGCGTTGGCGCGAGAGGGTCGGCGGACGGGCACGAGGCGACGGTCGCATTGCTTAAGCGCGCCTATCTCGACTGCGAACGTCGCGCATTGACCGAAGGTCTGCCGACCGGGGAAGTCGTGCGGTGCTCCGAAATCTACGAGCGGCTCAAACTTCTTGCTTTCGGCGGCAACTGGATGATGCTCCGAGAGTGGACTGAATTGAACCTTAGCCCGGGTCAGAACACCTGAATGGGCTCACCATGCATAGAGGGTCCGCCTTCCGCCCATAGCGCCCAGGAAAGGCAGAACAGCACTACGACAAAAGCCGGAACTGAACACCTAGTTTTGCCGGCGTAACGACTTGGCATTACCGGTGCCCCGCCCATCCACGGTCATCGGTAAACGCTCGGGCCGGAGCAACCTGCACCGTCTCAAAGTTCTCGGGCAGCGCGTCCAGCGGAGCGAGCTGACGCGGGGACGCAGCCATCACAATGTTGGTGCGCCCATCGTCTTCAACGGGTCCTTGCACGGTTTGCACATAGGGATATATCTCGCGCAGGATCGCATGAACTCCCTGCACGAGGCGACCGTCGGGCAGATCAATCAGGTTAACATAGACCGGACCTTCGACGATGGCGGCAAGGCGCGCATAGGTTTCGCGCGTGGCGAGATGGGCGGGCACCGACTCTGATGAAAACGCGTCCATTACGGCGGCGTCAAAACGGCGAGACGTCTCATTCAGAAAGACCCGCCCATCGGCGTGCACGATCCCAAGCCGCGCCGCGCTGTTACGGATCTCGGAACCGTCAACGCCCGCATCGATGCCGGTCCGATCAATCGCATCCCCTGCCCAAGGCAGATTCTGGCGCACGACTTGCGTGATCAGCGGGTCGATCTCAACCGCCACGGCCCGCGCTGCGGGGCGTGTTTCAAGCAATTTCGTGGGCAACGTATACCCGCCCCCGCCGATGAACAGCACCGAGGGCGAAGGCCCCAGATCGCGATCCATGCGCGCCCAGAGCAATTGCGTATAGGGGATCACCAAAGACCGCGATGTCTCGGATTGCTCGGCCTGCGGCACGGTCTGTTCTGCCGCCTGCAGGGTGCGGTCAGAATAGAGGTAGATCACCCTGCCCTGCCGCGCCACATCGATGCAGGACATGCCGGATTCGTAACGGCACACTGACCCGCCGGCCATGGTTGCCATCACCAACAGGGCCGCCACACCGAAGGAGACCACGTTGACGGGCGTCTTGGCCTCCGCTGCCAACACGTCACCCTCGTCGCCTGCGCCGGGTGCTTTGCCCTTTATGAAGGGCACACAGAGAAGAGCCACAAGACCACAGCCCGCAAAGGTCGCGACCGAACCTGCGAGCGGAAGGGCCACGAATCCGGCAAGAATCGCGCCGACAATCGCGCCGAACGACCCTGCCGCAAGCACGGTCCCGAGCGAAGACCCCTCGCGCCCCGGTCGTGCCTCGACCGCAAGCTTGGCCAGAAGCGGCGTTGGAAAACTAACGAGCACCGACGCCGGGAAGAAGGCAACAACGACGGCCACCAACATGCCCCACGTCCCTCGCGCGCCCGATGCATAGATCAGACCAAGAACTGTTGGCGATATCGCCATAAGGACCGCTGTCGCGACCAGCGCTTTGCGCACGGTGGCAGCCGCTAAATGGCGTTGACGTTCAGCCACAAGACCGCCAACGGCGCTTCCCAGCGAAAATCCTGCCAGCACCACGGCGATGACTGTCGTCCACGTGAGGAGCGACGTGCCGAAGAACGGCGCAAGAACGCGACCGGCCGCGATCTCATAGGTCAAGCCGAGGGCGGACAGAACAAGGATCAAACTGATGGTTATCCAGAACTGAATGACGGCCTCCAGGGCGTTAGGTGGGGCGCAAACGGGCCAGCCTGCCGAGACATCGTGCTGACGTTCACGTTGTGAGACACCGCCTGATTGGTTTCCGCCTTATCTTGCTTGAAGGATATAGAGTTTACCATCGGCACGCAGGGGTGGCTGCAGCCCTGATCGTAGTGGAGCCTAAGAAATTTGGGAAATGCTTGGTAGCGGAGGAGGGACTCGAACCCCCGACACGCGGATTATGATTCCGCTGCTCTAACCAACTGAGCTACTCCGCCGAAGCGAGTTGCGCTTTACGAAAGCGCGGGTGGCCCGTCAAGGGCGAAACAGCATGAAGGGCTGTCTTTGCGGAAAAACCGATCATCGCGCATGCCGCGCCGCGGCTGTTGCCTTGCATCGCGCCGTCCGACGTCACGCCGGGGCAATCATTCGCAAAAAGCACAAATAAAAGTCATTTCGCACATCAAGTGGGCGTTTTTTGTGAAATGGCGGCCTGCACCCTCTCTGATCTATGTTGCCGGAAGGCGAGGCCCGCCAAGATCTGAGCGTCATACAGCCACGCCTGTCGATGCACATGAACCGCGTGACACGGCGCCACGCAAACCAAGGGAGGCGGTCATTCAGGACGCAGTGCAGATCGTACCGCCTGCCAATCGCACCGGTCTGCCGCGCGCGGTGGGATCATTGTTGCTGCAATCGAAGCGCCGTGCGGAAAACGGTGCCTCGGTCCTGGCGGATCTGCGACATTCAGGCTGCCTCAAGGCGCTTTTCCCGCGCGGCGCGGCAGATCGCCTGAACGCGGTACTTGTCAACACATCCGGCGGGATCACCGGGGGCGACGATCTGCGGATCCAGGCGCGAGTCGGCGCGGCCAGCAGGTTGAGCCTGACCACGCAGGCCGCCGAACGCATTTACCGCGCCAGCAGCGCCGCACCCGGCCGCGTCAGCACGCGGATCACCGTCGAACCCGGTGCAAGGCTGGACTGGTTGCCGCAAGAGACGATCCTGTTCGATGATGCGCGGCTTGACCGCGAACTCAGGGTCGATCTTGCCCATGATTCACACTGTCTGCTGGTTGAAACGCTTGTTTTTGGCCGGACCGCCATGGGCGAGCATGTCTCGAAGCTGCACCTGTCCGACCGCATTTCCATCTGGAGAGAGGGGGCGCCCCTGTTCATTGACCGGATGCGCCTTTCCGGCGATGCCGACATGATGCTGCGCCGCACTGCCATTGGACAAGGCGCGGTGGCGACGGCCTCGGTCGTGATGGCGACACCTGCGGACAGCGGCGCAGCGCCCGCCCTTCTGGAACAATTGCGCCCGCTATTGCCCGCGCAGGCCGGCGCTTCGGTGATCCGGCCGGGCCTGCTGTTCCTGCGACTGACTGCAAGCGACAGTTTCGAATTGCGCCGGAGCCTGCTGCCGGTGCTGGCACTGCTGAATGATGGGCCGCTGCCCCGAACATGGATGATCTGACATGAACCTTACCCCGAGAGAAAAAGACAAGCTGCTGGTCGCAATGGCGGCAGAGGTCGCGCGCAAGCGCCTGGCGCGGGGCGTGAAGCTGAACCACCCCGAGGCGATCGCCCTGATCACCGATACCGTCGTGGAGGGCGCGCGGGATGGCCGGTCTGTCGCCGACATGATGCAGGCCGGCGCACAGGTGATCACCCGCGCCGACTGCATGGAGGGCGTGCCGGAAATGATCCAAGAGGTTCAGGTCGAGGCGACCTTTCCCGACGGCACCAAACTGGTGACCGTGCACAATCCGATCCGTTGATGTTCGCAGGAGTTCAACACATGACCCGAATGACCCTATTGCTGACCGCCCTCTGGGCAACACCTGTTCTGGCCGATAGCGGGTTGCACATGCACCCGCATGCCGATCATCCGGCATGGTCGCTGATCATGCTGGCCTCGGCCGTGGTCGGGGCTGCCGCCTATCTCGCATGGCGCCGCCGATGATCCCCGGAGAGCTTTTCCCCGCCGCGGGCGAGCTGACCCTGAACGCGGGGCGCGAGGCGATCACCCTGATGGTCGCCAATACCGGGGACCGTCCGGTGCAGGTGGGCAGCCATTATCATTTCGCCGAAACGAACCCGGCGCTGGCGTTCGACCGCACCGCTGCGCGCGGGATGCGGCTGGATATCGCCGCCGGCACCGCCGTGCGGTTTGAACCCGGACAGCGGCGCGAGGTGCAGTTGATCCCCTATGGCGGGGATCGGATCGTGCAGGGTTTCAACCAGGCGGTGATGGGGCCGCTCTAGGCCCTGCCGCAGATATCATTCGTCAAAGGATCGAACCGATGCCCGTCAAGATTTCCCGCCCCGATTATGCCGCCATGTATGGCCCTACGACCGGCGACCGGCTGCGGTTGGCCGATACCGACCTGATCATCGAGGTCGAGCGTGACCTGACGGCGCTGGCCGTGGGCAGCGCCATGAGCGGCGGCAGCGGGCCGAACGCCGCCATCTACGGCGAAGAGGTCAAATTCGGCGGGGGCAAGGTGATCCGCGACGGGATGGGGCAAAGCCAGGTCACCCGCGCGGGCGGGGCGGTGGACACGGTCATCACCAATGCGCTGATCGTGGACTGGACGGGCATCTACAAGGCCGATGTCGGCCTGCGCGACGGCCGCATCCACGCGATCGGCAAGGCGGGCAACCCGGATACGCAACCCGGCGTCAGCATCATCGTTGGGCCGGGGACCGAGGTGATCGCGGGCGAGGGGCGCATCCTGACGGCGGGCGGCTTTGACAGCCATATCCATTACATCTGTCCGCAGCAGATGGAGGATGCCTTGCATTCCGGCGTGACGACCATGCTGGGCGGTGGCACCGGCCCCGCGCATGGCACCCTGGCCACCACGGTCACGCCCGGCCCCTGGCACATGGCGCGGATGTTGCAGGCGGCGGATGCCTTTCCGATGAACCTGGCCTTCGCGGGCAAGGGCAATGCCTCGCGTCCCGCCGCACTTGAGGAACAGATCCTGGCCGGCGCCTGCGCGCTGAAACTGCACGAGGACTGGGGCACCACGCCTGCCGCCATCGATTGCTGCCTCTCGGTTGCGGATGCGATGGATGTCCAGGTGATGATCCATACCGACACGCTGAACGAAAGCGGGTTCGTGGAACATACGGTTGCCGCGCTGAAGGGGCGCACGATCCACGCCTTCCATACCGAAGGCGCGGGCGGCGGACATGCCCCCGACATCATCAAGATCTGCGGGCTGCCGAATGTCCTGCCCTCCTCGACCAACCCGACACGGCCTTTCACGGTCAACACGGTGGACGAGCATCTGGACATGCTGATGGTCTGCCACCACTTGGACAAATCCATCCCCGAGGATGTGGCCTTTGCCGAAAGCCGCATCCGGCGCGAGACGATTGCAGCCGAAGACATCCTGCACGACATGGGCGCGTTTTCGATCATCGCGTCCGACAGCCAGGCGATGGGCCGTGTGGGCGAGGTGCTGATCCGCACCTGGCAGACCGCCGACAAGATGCGCAAGCAACGCGGCCGCCTGCCCGAGGAGACGGGCGAGAACGACAATTTCCGGGTGCGCCGCTATATCGCGAAATACACGATCAACCCGGCCATCGCGCATGGGATATCGGCCCATATCGGCAGTATCGAGGTGGGCAAGCGCGCCGACCTGGTGCTGTGGAACCCGGCCTTCTTTGGCGTCAAGCCCGAGATGGTGCTGATGGCGGGCACGATCGTGCTGGCGCAGATGGGCGATCCCAATGCCTCGATCCCGACACCGCAGCCGGTCTATTCGCGGCCCATGTTCGGGGCATACGGCCGTTCCCTGGAACATAGCGCGGTCACCTTCGTGTCCGAGGCGGCGCAGGCCGACGGGATCAGGGGCAAGCTGGGCCTTGCGAAACAGACGCTGGCCGTCACCAACACGCGCCAGATCGGCAAGGCGGATCTGAAGCTGAACACGGCCACCCCGCATATCGACGTGAACCCCGAAACCTACGAGGTGCGCGCGGATGGCGTGTTGCTGACATGCGAACCTGCCACGGTTCTGCCGATGGCGCAGCGCTATTTCCTCTATTGATCCGAAAGGCCCGATCCGATGCCCCTGCCCCATAGCCATCATCTGACCCGCGCCGCCGATCTTCCGCCCGCGACGGATCAGTGCCTTCTGACCTATGATGCACGCTTTCTGCGCCGCAAGCGGCTGGAGACGGTGACGGGCGCGCCTTTCCTCATCGACCTGGCGCAGACCGTGTCGGTCGATCAGGGGGATGGCTTCATCCTGTCGGACGGGCGTGTGATCGCTGTACAGGCCGCCGCCGAGGCGCTGCTGGAGGTGCGCGGCGCCGATCTGATACGGCTGGCCTGGCACATCGGCAACCGCCACACGCCCTGCCAGATCGAGGCGACGCGCCTGCTGATCCAGCGCGACCGCGTCATGCGTGACATGCTGGCCCTGCTGGGGGCAGAGGTGACAGAGGTGACGGAACCCTTCACACCCGAAGGCGGCGCCTATGGCCATGGCCGCACCCATGGGCACAGCCACGGCGACGCCCATGGCAATCCGGTCGCGGCACACCATACGCATTCGCATGGTGCTGATCAGGACCACGCCCATGATCAAGAGCACGAGCATGAACACGGGCACGAGCACGGGCACGGGGACGAGCACGGGCACGAGCAGGGGCATCACCACTATCACCATCATGGGCATGAACATTGAGATGATCGCCACACCTCATCTTGTGACCCTGATGCAATGGCTGTCACCCGCCTATCCGGTAGGTGGGTTCAGCTACTCTCATGGTCTGGAATGGGCCGTGGAAGCAGGCACCATCACCGATGCGGCCACTTTCCAGGAATGGCTGGCCGATATCCTTGAATATGGTACGGGCCGCAATGATGCGATCCTGCTGGCCGCTGCCTATCGCGCGGTGGATGCGGCCTATCTGACCCATGTGGATGCCGTCGCCCGGGCCCTGGCCCCTTCCGCGGAACGTCTTCTGGAAACGACCGCGCAGGGCGCGGCCTTCGTGCGTACGACCGCCGACATCTGGGCGATCGACTTGCCGATGCTGTGCTATCCGGTGGCGGTTGGCCGGGCCGCCGCCCTGATCGGTGTTGGGCTGGAGCAGGTGCTTCCGCTTTACCTTCACGGCTTTGCCGCAAACCTGACCGGCGCGGCGATGCGACTTGTGCCGCTTGGCCAGACCGAAGGCCAGCGTGTGCTGGCAGCGATGACACCACTGTGCGATCTGCTGTCCCAGGAGGCCCTGGGCGGTGATGGCCTGGACGATCTGGGCGGCTGCACCGTGATGGCCGATATCGCCGCGATGAAACATGAAACCCAATATACAAGGCTTTTCAGATCATGACCTCACCCCATGGACCCTTGCGGATCGGCATCGGCGGCCCTGTCGGCGCGGGCAAGACCACGTTGACCGCCGCCCTGTGCCGCGCATTGCGCGACGACTACTCGGTTGGGGCGATCACCAATGACATCTACACGCAGGAAGATGCAGAAGCCCTGATGCGGATGCAGGTGCTGCCCCTGGACCGGATCATCGGGGTCGAGACAGGCGGCTGCCCGCATACGGCGATCCGTGAGGATGCCTCGATCAATCTGGCCGCTGTGGCCGAGATGCGCGCACGCCACCCCGAGGTAGAGCTGGTCCTGATCGAAAGCGGCGGCGACAACCTGTCGGCCACCTTCAGCCCGGAACTGGCCGATCTGACGATCTATGTCATCGACGTAGCCGCGGGCGAGGAAATCCCGCGCAAGGGCGGGCCCGCGATCACGCGGTCGGACATCCTTGTGATCAACAAGACCGATCTGGCCCCGCATGTGGGCGCCTCGCTTGAGGTGATGGACCGCGACGCCACACGGATGCGGGCGGGCCGGCCTTTCGTCTTTACCGCGTTGCGCAAAGGCGAAGGGCTTGACGATGTGGTCAGCCTGATCAAGACGATCGGCGGGCTTTGAGCCGGGAACGCCGCGGGGGTCGCTGTGGCGGTGCCTCCGGCGGGGATATTTGGGGCAAGAAGAAACCGGCGGTCAGGCGCCTGCCGGGGCTTCGAGCAGGATCACGGAACAGGCCGCTTCGTCAAAGCCGATGACTCCGCCGCCGTTTTCAGCAAGGGCGATCCGGGCGCGGCCGGTTTGACGGTCACCGGCTTCCTGTCGCAGTTGCAGCGACAGTTCGTGGATCATCGACAGGCCGGTGGCGCCCACAGGGTGACCCTTGGAGACAAGCCCCCCGGACAGATTGATGGGCATCCGCCCACCCAGCGCCGTGGCGCCGGATTCCATCAGCGCGCCGCCCTTGCCATCCTCGCAGAAGCCCAGCATCTCGGCCTGGAAAATCTCGCAGAACGAGGTGGCGTCATGCACCTCGGCGAGGTCGACATCGGCGGGGGTCAAGCCGGCGGCCGCATAGGCCTTTTGCGCGGCGACACGGGACAGGCCCGGCTCGTCAGGGGCGCGATACTTGCCCCCTGTCAGCACCGAGGCGCGCACCTTCACGGCGCGGGTCCGGACATCGGCAGGCTGGGCGCGCAGGAAATCTTCTGAACACAGGATCGCCGCCGCCGCACCATCCCCGATCGGCGCGCACATGGAGCGGGTCAAGGGGTAGGAGATCGGCCGATCCTGCAGCACATCATCCACCGAGACCTTGAAACGATACTGCGCCTTCGGGTTCAGCGATCCGTGGTGGTGGTTCTTGGATGCGGCGATGGCGATCTGCTGGCGGGTCGTTCCATAGCGCTTCATGTGCCAGGCCGCCTGCATCGCGTAGGTATCCATGAAGACCGTGCCGCCAGCCGCCTTTGCGTCGAAAGGCTTGCCCGCCTCCTTGCCACGCGCGGCATAATAGGCCTGCCACTCCTGGGGGTCGAGCTGGTCGATGCCGCCGTCGAAGATTTCCTGCGTACGGGCGGCGTCACCCGGAAAGAAGGTTTTTTCGACACCTATGGCCAGCGATACCTCGGCCTGGCCCGACAGGATATCCTTCCAGGCGCCGTGAAAGGCCATTGATGCCGTGGCGCAACCGCCTTCGACATTGATCATTCCCACCCGTTCGGGGAACAGCCCTTCGCGCACCAGCGGCGTGAAACAGACCTGACCGCGAATGTTGCGCTGCCCAAACGTGCCCATGCCGCAGTTTCCGAACCAGCCCATCTCGATATCCGTACCGGTTTCAAGCCCGGCATCGGCCAGGACATCCAGATAGGCTTCGCGGGTCAGTTCCTTGAAACCGGTATCGGGCCGCTTGCCGAAGGCGGTGCAAGAGGTGCCGAGGATATAGACGTCACGCATGGCGGGTTTCCTTCCAATCCCGGACTGATCCTGGGCCGATCCCGGGGAAATGGTTCCGGTGGTCGATCTTTGTGTTTGACAGCCGCCAAACAATCATTTGATTTATGTCATGGAACGAAAATCGCTTCAAGGCATTGATCACGCGATTCGAAACATGGGCCAGAGCAATCAGACAGCTTTCCTGCATGGCCAGATCATATCGGACGGCTTTTTCCATCAGGGAGGCGGGATGCCGGACGACAAGACATAAACCAACCAACGATCAGGGAGGACGTTGTAATGAAACCGATTTTCAGGGCTATTGCCATCACGGGCGCCATTGCGGGACTGCTGGCGGGTCACGCAGGCCAGGCGCAGGCGCAGGACTATCCCGCGTTGTCGTTGCGTCTGGCGCATCCGCTGCCGCAGACATGGCCAGCGGCGGAATGGGACGGCTGGTGGGCCGAGGAGGTCGCCAGGCGGTCCGGCGGAAAGATCCAGATCGAGGTCTTCTGGGCCGGCCAGATCGGCAGCCTGACCGAGATCAAGTCACTGGTGTCGAATGGCGCGGTTGACCTGGGCGTCTTCGCCCAGGCCGTGCATGCCGAGGAACTGCCGCTGACCTCTGTGTCCGCTGGCCTTCTGAATCGTGTATCGGCAAGCCCTGCGGTGGCGGATACCCTGGCGGGCGCGCTTTATGCCACCGATCCCATCCGCGACGAGTTGGCGGCACAGAACCTGCATGTCCTGAAATGGACGGTTCCGTCGACCTATACCCTGCAGTGCAACCGTCCGATCAACAGCACGGCAGACCTGGCAGGTCTGCGGGTGCGCGCGGTCGGCGGGGCCTATGTTCCGATCTGGATGGAATCCCTTGGCATGGTGCCGACCCGTGTGCAGGCAACCGAAATTCGGGAAGGTCTGACGCGCGGTACGCTGGACTGCAACTTCGGGCCGATCGAGTGGGCCACCTTCGCAGGGTTCGAAACCGCAGCCCCTTACTGGTCCGACATCAACACCGGCAGTTTCACCACCTTCCAGCTTTATATCGCGAAATCGGCCTGGGACGGGTTTCCGCAGAACGTGCGTGACCTGATGACGGATGTGGCCAAGGAAGCCATGGCCAAGGATCAGGCCGCGCTGGACGCCGTGGCCGCCAAGGCTGTCGATGCCTATAAGGCGGCGGGCGGTCAGATCGTGAACCTGTCGGACATGGACGCGCTGGTGGCGAAATCACCCGACATGATCAGCATCTGGGAAGAGCGCATGACCGGGGCCGGGATGGCAGACAAGATTGCCCCCCTTGTCGGGCCGATGCGTGAGGCGCAGAAATCCTTCCAGAACTGATGCGTTGTCATGTCACCGGGCGGCCAGGCCGTATTGGCCGCCCTTGCAACGCGCCGCCTGACAGGAGGGATCATGCTGATTGAACGCGTGGCCAGTGCCGTGGCCGCCATCGCCCTGGCCGTCGTCATGCTGGTCGGGGTTACCGATATCGTTGCAGGCGAAGTCCTTGGGGTCTTTCTTGCCTTCAAGGTCGACATGTCGGGCACGTTGACGGCGGCAGCCATCTTTTTGGCATGGCCGCTTGTTCAATCACGCAATGAACATATCAATGTGGATCTTTTCTCCGGCATTTTCCCACGCTGGAGCCGCATTCTACGCGAAATAATTGCAAAGCTGGCGGGCCTTGTTTTCTTTGCGCTGATCGCGCGCGGCACCTGGAAGGTTGCCCTGGACAGCCTTGCGATCCGCGAGACATCGGCCGCGACCCTGGGTTATCCGATCTGGCCGGCCAAACTGGCCTGTGCCATTGGCGCAAGCCTGGTGCTGCTTGTCATCACCCTTCAGATCGGGCGGTTGATCCTGCAGATGCGGCATGACCGGAACGGGCATTCCTGATGGGGGGACTGGAGACAGGCCTGATCGCATTCGCGGCACTTCTGGGATTGCTGGCCATGGGCGTGCCTGTCGCCTTCGCACTGGGGGTTGTTGCGGCCGCCGGGATGTATCTGACGATCGGGGCCAATTTTCTGTTCACGACATTTCAGACCACGCCCTACACGCTGACAAGCGACTATACATTCGTTGTCGTCCCGATGTTCGTGCTGATGGGCGGGATCGCCGGGCGCGCAGGCATCATCAGCGATCTTTACACCGCCGCGCATTACATGCTGGACCGGATCAAGGGCAGTCTGCTGATGGCAACGATCATCGCCCAGGCTGGCTTTGCCGCGGCTTCGGGATCAACCGTCGTGGCCTCCAGCGTTTTCACGCGCATGGCCCTGCCCGAGATGCTGCGCTTTGGCTACAATGGCGGGATCGCGGGCGGCTGCATCGCCGCGGCTGGCACACTTGCGGGACTGATCCCGCCCTCGATCGCGATGGTGCTGTACGCGATGCTGACCACGCAGCCGGTGGGCGAGTTGCTGATCGCGGGCATCATCCCCGGCGTGCTGACGGCGGCGGCCTACATGGTCGGGGTACGGGTCATGCTGATCTTTCGCCCCGAATGGGCGCCGCCATCGAAGATGACGATCACATGGGGGATGCGCGGCCGCGCCATGGCAAAGGTCTGGAGCGTGCTTTTGCTGATGACCCTGGTGATGGGTGGCATCTATGGCGGCTACTATCCGCCGTCGGCTGCCGGGGCCGTGGGTGCGGCGGGCGCGCTGGTCATCGCGCTGTCGATGCGCCGTATCGGCGGGCGCGACATCTGGGAGTCGTTGCTGGAAGCGGCGCGCATCTCGGCGATGATCTTTGCCATCGTGATCGCGGGCCTGATCTTCAGCCGGTTCCTGCTGATCAGCGGCTTCATCGGCGAGGTGCGGGCCCTTGTCATTGCCAGCGAACTGGGTGTGACCGGGTTCCTGCTGGTGACGATCGCGATCTTCCTTGTGCTGGGGATGTTCATCGACTCCGTCTCGCTTCTGGTGATCGCGGTGCCGTTTCTTTACCCCATCGCCCAGGCGTTGCAGATCGACCCGATCTGGTTCGCCGTGATCATCATCAAGCTGATCGAGATCGCGGCCATCACGCCCCCCGTCGGGCTGAACCTCTATGCCGTTCTGGCAGCGGCCAATGGCGTGCTGCGACCGGCAGAATTGTTTCGCGGGATCACGCCGTTTATCGTGATCGAGTTCGTGGTGCTGGGCCTGCTGATCGCCTTTCCGGCGCTGGTCACATGGCTGCCGACAACAATGTAGGAAGGATGAAGACATGACCGAACTGCTGGATCAGCCTTTCGTGAACATCAGCGACATGCTGGCCCAACATGGGCGTTTCAAGGCAAAACGTCTGGCCGTGGTCTGTGGAGACGACAGCCGGACATGGGGCGATTTCGACCGCAACATCAGCCGCGTCGCCCATGCGCTGATCGCGGATGGTTTGCAGCGCGGCGACCGGGTGGCGGTGCTGATGGACAACGCCGTCGAGATGCTTGAGGTGGTGTTCGGCGTGATCCGCGCGGGCGGTTGCGCCGTGCCATTGTCGGGGCTGCTGACCGGCGCGCAGATGGCGGGCCTGATCACGGACAGCCGTGCAGCGCGTGCTTTCGCCAGCGCGGGTTTCCGCGAACGGCTGGATGACGTGCGCGACGATCTGGGGCAGGTCACGTGCTGGGTCGGCTTCGGCTTCACCGGCGCGGGCTGGACCACGCTTGAGGATTTCATCGCAGGCCAACCCGACACGGTGCCCGGCATACGCCACCGTCCGGGTGATGATTTCAACATCATCTATTCCTCGGGCACCACGGGTCTGCCCAAGGGGATCGTGCAGACCCATGCCGCGCGGCTGCATTTTGCGTTTTCCAACGCGATCGAGCTGGGCATCACCTCGGACGCGCGGACGCTGACCACGACCTCGCTTTATTCCAACGGGACATGGATCGTGATGCTGCCCACGCTTTTTGCAGGCGGCACGCTGCATGTGATGCCCGCCTTCGATCCGGCGGGCTTTCTGGATACTGTCAAGGCGCAGCAGATCACCCACAGCTTCATGGTACCCGCACAGTTCATCATGATCCTGGATCATCCGGCCATGGAGGCCGCCGATACAACCTCGTTGCAGCGGGTCGTCTGCGCCGGGTCCCCCTTGCGGCGGGACGTGAAAAAGAAGGTGCTGGAGCGTCTGACGCCGGGGCTGTGCGAGCTCTATGGCTTTTCCGAAGGCTTCGCCGCCGTCCTGAAACCCGGTGAGCCTGACGACAAGTTTGCAACCGTCGGTATACCCGTGATGGGCTTCGACCTGCGGGTGATCGACGAGGAAGGGCGTGAATGCCCACCCGGCAAACCCGGAGAGATCGTGGGCTATGGCGCGGGGATGCTGCGCGAATACAACGGCCAGCCCGCGCTGACCGAGGCGCTGATCTGGCGCGACGAACACGGACGGACCTTCATCCGGTCGGGCGATGTGGGCGTGCTGGATCAGGACGGGTACCTGACCATCATCGACCGCAAGAAGGACATGATCATCTCGGGCGGTTTCAACGTCTTTCCCACGGATGTCGAAGCGGTGGTGGGCCAGCATCCCGATGTGGCCGATGTCTGCGTCATCGGCGTGCCGCATGACAAATGGGGCGAGACATGCCTGGCCCTGGTGATCCCGCGCGGACAGGCTGACCCCGAGGCCGTCAAGGCATGGTCGAATGAACGACTGGCGAAATACCAGCGTCTGCATGCCGTGGAAATCAGGCAGGACTTTCCGCGCAATGCCCTGGGCAAGGTGCTTAAACGCCTGCTGCGCGATCCCTATTGGGCCGATGCCCGGATATGAAGATGGCGGTGCAGGCGGCGGTTGGCCTTCCTCCTGGGCTGTGCGGCGCGCAGTCCGTCAGGCAGGGTGACGTCGGCGCGACGATGCCCGATACCGTCAAGACCGCAGCGCGCAAATCCGTCACCGCCGGCCTGCCCTTTCCCAAACGCGGGGGAACGCCTGCCGCATTCGCCCGCGATGGTATCGGACCAACGGTGAACGATATCACCTTGTGCCCGGATGGGGCCCTGCGTCCGGTATGATCCCGGCTCAGGCCTCGCGCGGCATTGTGCTGTCAAGCGAAGGGCGACCCGCCTGCCGGGCGCGCCATGCGGCCAGGGCCGGCCGGTGGCTCAGCCAGTCCCGGTCCGGAAAGCGGAAGGCCGCGTAATCCAGCGCCGTAGCCGTGGCGATGGCAGCCATGTCGGGGCTGTCAGCCATATCGCGGGGCGGCGCCGCCTCAAGCAGATCAAAAGCCGCGTTGATGGTGCGAAACCGCTTTTGCCCGATTACCAGGTTGTCAAAGTCCGGGGCGGATTTGCGGGTGATGATGATGGCCGCCATCACGTCGATCGCGCCAAGTGCGACCCCCGCCTGCCGCAGCATCCCAGCCAACCCGTCACGTGGGAAAAGCGGTGGTTCGGGCGCCAGTTGATCCAGCCAGTGCAACACCATGGCGCTTTCGGAAATGCCGGTTCCGTCGTCGGTCACAAGGGCTGGCACACGTTCATGCACATTACCGCCCACGAAATCAGGATCGCCCCCCCAAGGGTCGATCACCCGAACTTCCACCTTTTCGGCCAGCCCCTTTTCGATCACCGCAATGCGCGACAGGCGGGCAAATGGTGATGTCAGGTTGGTGAACAGGATCATGCGCGTCTCCGTCGTTGCCCGGTCTCAATGCCGGAAGCCATGGGCCCAGCATCGGAAAGCCCGCCATCAGACGCAAGCCCGCAAGTTGCACCCTGCCGCAGGGCCAAAGATCCTTGGCCAGTGTTGACCCCAAGGCATCGTTTTTCGCCGCAAGGCCCGTTCCTGCTGGCGTGCCATGGCTGGACAATGCGAAACGGCAATGCAATAGTCAACCAAACGATTGCTTGGTAATTTGGCTGCTGCCAATATGACCGCACTCACCGCCCTGAATACGACCAACAAGCGAATCGCGCCAGGCATGACCGGGAGGAGCCATTGAACAACCCGTTGAAATCGGCGGCAGCGCATTACGACCCGACACTTCCACAAGTGGTCAGGGATCCCTACCCTTCGCTTCTGGCCCTGCAACGTCACGACCCGGCGCACTGGAACCCCAAGCTGAAGGCCTGGGTGCTGACACGCTATGACGATGTCAAGATGGCCCTGACCTCGACCGACATGTCGGTGGACCGGATCAGGCCGTTCTATGAAAACCTGCCAGCCAAGGAAAAAGGCGTCCTGTCAGAATTGATGCGTTATCTGACACTCTGGCTGGTGTTTCGCGACCCCCCCGAACATACCCGTCTGCGCCACCTCATGAGCCGCGCCTTCACCATGCGCGCGGTCGAGGTGCTGCGCCCGGGCGTCGAAGATATCTGCGACATGCTGACGGATCGCCTGCCGCGCGGTGAAGCCTTCGATTTCGTGAACGACTTCGCGATGCAATTGCCTGCGATGGTCATCATGGACCTGCTGGGCGTGCCGCGGAAACATATGTTCCACCTCAAGTCCTGCTCCGACCGGATGCAGCTGTTCATCGGCTCGGCCCGCAACGCCCCCGACAAATACGAACGCGCGGCAGAGGGCGCGCATGAGATGGCAACGCTGTTCCGTGGCCTGATCGCAGAACGCCGGGCCGAACCGCGGGATGACCTGATCTCGGCTTTCATTGCCGCACGAGAGGCGGACGACGCCATGACCGAGGACGAACTGGTCGCCGCCTGCATGCTGGTCATGTTCGGCGGGCATGAAACCAGCGCCAACCTTCTGGGCGGCGGCATGGCCAAGTTCATCGCCCATCCCGAGGCGGCACGGTTGCTTGCCGATCAGCCCGATCTTGCAAAATCCGCGGTCGAGGAATGTCTGCGGCTGGATGGTCCCTCGGGGTCGATGGCGCGGCTGGTGGCGGTCGAGCACCAGTTGCACGGCAAGACCCTGCGCCCGGGCGAACGGGTCTTTGCCATGATCAACACCGCCAACCAGGATCCCGACATGTTCGAGCGGCCCGGTGATTTCGACATTACCCGCAAACCGAACCGGCACCTGACATTCGGATACGGGGCGCATTTCTGCATGGGTGCGGCATTGGCGCGGCTGGAGGCCGAAGTGACCTTCCCCCGCCTGGTTCAACGGCTGCCGAATCTCAAGCTGGCGGCAAGGCCGATCGAATGGCATGCTACCATCATCATGCGCGGCCCGCGCGTCATGCCGGTGGAACTGCACTGACGTGGATACAAAGGGAGCCGGGTCATGACAAAGACAGTCATTGCTGGCGACGTCTGCGGTCTGCCGGGATTTGTCATCGGCAAGGTGGTGCAGGACTTCACCCGCAAGCGTCCGGTCCATGACACGCGGCCGGGCGGGTCCCGGTTCAGCGACACCCTGCCGGTGCAAGGAACACAGACACCAGATAAACACCGCCTTTTCCCCGATGGGTTTATCCCCGGCGCGGCCCCTGCCGGGTTCGATCCGCGCGCGACGAAGGCGACCATACGAAAGGCAAGCGCATGAGCGGACCCGATACAGGCAAAGTCGACGTCACCCTGGACAGCGCGATCGCGGTGATCCGTTTCTCGAACCCGCCCGAAGGTTTCATGGACGAAGGCACCGAGGCCGGCCTGACCGCGGCGCTTGACCAGGTCGACACGGATGATGCGATCCGCGCCGTGATCCTGACGGGTGCCCAGGAAGGGGTATTCATCCGCCACTATGATGTCCGTATCCTCGAGGCGCGGTCGCGCAAGATGGCGGCGCGCGGGATGGTTTTCACACCCGACAGACCGGTGCCGGAACCCGCGCTGCATCGCGCCATGCGCCGGATCGAAAACAGCCCAAAGCCCTATATCGCCGCGATCAACGGGACAGCCATGGGCGGCGGGTTCGAACTGGCCCTGGCCTGCGATATCCGCCTGGCGCAGGCGGGGGATTACCCCATCGGCCTGCCCGAGGTAAACCTTGGCATCCTGCCGGGCGCGGGTGGCACGCAGCGGCTGCCCCTGCTTGTCGGACAGGCGCGCACCCTGGAATATTGTCTGACGGGACGGACCTTTACACCGGAAGAGGCCGCCAAGGCGGGGTTGGTCAATGCCTGCGTCGCCGACCCCGTTCTGGATCACGCTCTGGGGATGGCGCGCCGGATGGCTGGCAATCCGCCACTGGCGTTGGCGCATATCAAACGGCTGATCCGTGGCGCAACGCCAGATCCCGAACGGATGGCGCTGGAACGCACGCTGTTTTGCGACCTGATGGTGCAGGATGAGGCGATAGAAATCATGGCCCGGATGAACCGCAACGGCAGCGACATCCGCAATCCCTGATCAGGGGCGGCCCTGGTGGAACCGCGTAGTGATCAGCACCTTGCCATCCCGCCCCTCGCGCGCGGCATGGGCCACGGCATCGACAGCGTCGACGATAGGATAGCGGGCATCGACCCTTGCGCCGATCTTGCCCTCGTCCAGCCATGTCACAAGTTGGCCATAGACCTGCTTGATCCGCGCGGCCCCGGCGGTGGCGAACCATGACGCCAGCCAGAACCCCCTCAGGGTCAGTCCGCGAAATACCAGGTCATGGGCGCTGAGGTGCGGGCTTTCCCCCGACAACAGGCCATAATTCACCACAGTGCCACCATCAGCGACGCAGGCCGCCAACCGTTCGGTCGCGACCCCGCCGATCGCGTCCAGCGCCAGCCGCGCCCCGGCGCCGTCCGGCAGCGTTGGCGCAGGGCCTGTGCCATCGTCAACGATGATGACCTCGGCGCCAAGGTCGCGCAGGGTTCGCGCGGCCCCCTCACGCCGCACGACGCAGGCGATACGCAAGCCCAGCGCGCCGCCCACCTTGACCACGTTCTGCCCCACGGCGGAATTTGCGGCATTCAGGACCACCCAGTCGCCCGGCTGCAAGGGCACGATATCCTGCAGCATCACCAGCGCTGTGGCCGGGTTCGCCTTGAGCATCGCCGCCTGATCCAGATCGACATCCGCGGCCAGGGGCACCACGTGACGCGCAGGCAGGGTGATCTGTTCCGTCCATGTGTTGCCCGGCATCGGCATCACGATCTCGCCGGGCTTGAGGGTGACATCCGGCCCCACCGCACTGACACGGCCCACCCCTTCGCTGCCTGGCACGAAAGGCGCAGGCGGGCGCACGCCATAGCGCCCTTCCAGCATCAGAAGATCGGCAGGATTGATCGTCAGGATCAGCATATCGACCGTCACTTCACCCGGCCTCGGCGGGGCTGGTGCGGATTTTGTCACCACGGCAAGGTCGGTCAGACCATTTCCTGTTGCTTCGACGGTGTGGATGGTGTTCTCGGTCATGTCGAACCTAATTGCGGAAGATTGTTAACAATCGTTCGTTAGTCAGCTATATCGACAGCATGCCGTTCGCGCAACAAGACCTGTTCCACGCCAGATCAAGACACCCTTAAACATGACAGAACCAGAGACAGAAAACACATCCCCCGGTAATCGGCGCGAAGAGTTGCTTGACCGCGCCGGGGAGTTGATGGCCGCCAAGGGCTATGACGGCACGTCGATGCGCGACATCGCCAGCGCGGTGGGCATGTTGCCGGGTTCGCTCTACTACCATTTCGCGTCAAAGGAAGCCTTGTTTCTGGCCCTGCACCAGCGTGTTGTCGCATTGATGGAGGCGCGGGTCAGCGCAGCCTTGAAGACGGCCGAGGAACACGGTGTCGGACCATGGGACAAGCTTGAGGCGGCCGCGACGGCGCATCTGGAAGGGTTGATCGAGACCGGTAATCTGGTTGCGATCGTATCACCTGAATTCCTGGGTGAACGCGAAGGCATCAGCAGCCAGATCAGGTCCGAGCGGCGGCGTTACGAACAGACCTTCCGCGATCTTTTCAGCGCCCTGACACTGCCCGAGGATGTGGATCGCACGCTTCTGCGCCTGCATCTTTTCGGCGCGCTGAACTGGGCCCCGATCTGGTTCGACACGGCCAGGGGCCATGATGCGCGCACTGTCGCGCGTCAGATCATGGGCGTGTTCAGAACCGCCTATGAAGGCAAGGGCGCCTGACCTCAGACCGTGGCGGCAAACCGTGCGGCCAGAGTATCGACATCAGCACGTATTTCTGCCCGAATCGGCCCGTTTCGCGGGTCATCGCGCAGGGTGGTAAACCAGTGCTCGGGCGGTCTGCGCCCGCGCCGGTTGCCGCGCCACTCAAGCCCGCGCAAGACATCCTGGGCCAAAGCGGGCAGCCGTTCGGGAATGTCATGGCCCGCCAGCGTGGCCCAGACACCTGTCCAGGCACGCCCGACGGACCAGGGGTTATAGCCGCCACCGCCCAGAACCAGATAACGGTCAGTCAAGCCGCCCAGGGCCGCGACCACGGACCAGAGCGCGCCATTGGACAAGGTCAGGCGTGACTGCGGGTCTTCGGCCAGCGCATCAGCGCCGCATTGCAGGACAATCGCCTCGGGGGCGAAACGGGCGACCACCGGCAGGATCAGCCGGTCGAGGATCAGCGCCATCTCGGTATCGTTCAACCCCTTGGGCAGCGGCAGGTTGAACACGTTGCCTGCGCCCTCATCCGTCAGGGCGCCGGTCCGGGGCCAGCGGTTCACCTCGTGGGTTGATACCAGCAGGACATCGGGATCGTCGCGAAAGGCGTGATCAACACCGTCGCAATGATGGGCGTCGATATCGACATAGGCGATGCGCCGCAGCCCCTGGCGGCGCAGCGACAGGATCGCCAGGACCGGGTCGTTGAAATAGCAGAACCCGTTGGCGTGGTCGGGCATGCCGTGGTGGGTGCCTCCCGCCGGGGCATAGACAACACCGGGGCGTGCCAGGATCTCACCGGCCAGAAGCGCGCCGCCCGCCGATGTGGCGGGACGGCGAAACACCTCGGAAAAGATGGGGTTGGCATGGGTCCCGATATTGTGACGGGCGCGGATCTCGGGTGAAACCTCGCCCTCTGCCTCGGCCTGTTGCAGGGCGGTGATATAGGCCGGATCGTGCCAGATCGACAGGGCTGCCGGTTTGGCCCGCGGGCTGGTGACATAGGTCGAAGGGTCAAGCCAGCCCATGGCGCGGGACAGGTCCATCACCGTCGAGACACGCGGCACCCGCAACGGATGCCATTCGCCGTAGCTGGATCCGCGATAGATCTCGGAACCTATGAACAGGGGCGGTTTCATGCTGTGGACGACCGGGACGCGCAGTTCACGCCTTGGTCAGCATCGCTTCGATCTGGCTGGTGATCCGACCGGACAATGGCTTGACCGGCGCCGCGAAGGTCCCGGCCACACTGCCATCCGGAGCGATCAGCACCTTGTTGAAGTTCCATCCCGGCACGAAGCCCGCCGTCCGCGACAGCCACTGATAGAAGGGATGCGCCGCCTCTCCCTTGACCGAGGTGATCGTGGTCATCGGGAAATCGAGACCGAAGTTGACCTCGCAGAATTCCGCGACTTCTTCATTGCTGGACAGTTCCTGGCGGAAGTCGTTGGACGGTACGGCAAGCACGATCAGGCCGCGATCCCTGTAGCGGTCATAAAGGGCCTGAAGCTCGTCATACTGGCGCGTGTAGCCACAGCGCGAGGCCGTGTTCACCACCAGTACCGGCTGGCCGCGCCATTCGTCCAGCGACAGCGTGCCCCCATCGATCGAGTCGAACACGAACGCGTCGCGTGCATTCGCCGGGTAGGTCAGGATCACCGATGCCACGGCCAACAACATGCTGAGCAGGATGGCAGGGTATGTTTTCTGAAGAAGGGTCATCTTTTCATGCTTCCACGTCGAGGGCCGCTTACCGAAATCGGGCGCGTCTCATGCTTGCGTAGGCAGATAGGTGTTATTAACCGACTGTCCAGTGAAGGCTTCGCGCATCGGCAGTTTGTCGCAGATCGTACGGGACGCGCTTTGGCTTGCCAATGGCGGCAGTTCGGTCCCAGATGGCGCAAATGCCCCGGAAAACAGACCGGATCAAAGAGGGAGGAATACCGAATGCTGGACAGGCTTGAGAAGATCGTGGGCCCCGCAAACCTGGTCAAAGGGGCCGATCTGGTCAAGTGGTCGCGGGACTGGACCGGCGTCTACACATGGACCCCGCTGGCCGTGGCGCGGCCCGGGTCCACCGATGAGGTTGCCGCGATCCTGCGCCTGGCCAATGATACGGGCACGGCCGTCGTGCCTGTGTCGGGCAATACCGGGCTTGCCGGTGGAACAAAGGCCGAGGGCGCGATCATGCTGTCGCTGGACCGGATGAACCGCATTCGCGAGGTCCGCCCCGCGGCGCGGATCGCCATCGTCGAGGCGGGCGTGATCCTGTCCAGCCTTCATGAGGCGGCGGATACCCATGACCTGATCTTCCCGCTGACCTTCGGCGCGCGCGGATCGGCCATGGTGGGCGGTTTCCTGTCGACCAATGCGGGCGGGTCCAACGTGCTGCGCTATGGCAATACCCGCGATCTGTGCCTTGGCCTGGAGGTGGTCCTGCCGACGGGCGAGGTGATGGACCTGATGAGCGAACTGCACAAGGACAACTCGGGCTATAACCTCAAGCATCTGATGATCGGGGCCGAGGGCACGTTGGGCATCATCACCGCCGCCGTTCTGAAACTGGCCCCCAAGCCGCGCGCCTATGCCACGGCGATGGTCGCGGCACCCTCGCTGGACCAGGCATTGATCCTGCTGAACCGCCTGCAAGAGGCGACGGGCGGCGGGGTCGAGGCGTTCGAGTTCATGCCGCGCAGCTATATCGAGGGGCATCTGGAGAAGTTCCCCGGAGCCAAGCCACCCTTCGAGGCGATGCATGACGTCAATATCCTGGTCGAGGTGGGCGCCACCGCGCCGCGCGATTGCACCCCTGGCCCGGACGGGCGCGTGCCCGTCTCCGTGCATCTGGAGGAGGTGCTGGAGGGTATGTTCGAAGAAGGCATGATTCTGGATGCCGTGGTGGCCCAGTCGCACGCCCAGCGCGCCGAAATGTGGCAGCGCCGCGAGGCGGCTGCGGAAATAGCGCTGACGCGGCGGCCCATCGTGAACAATGACGTGGCTGTGCCGCTGGACAAGGTATCGGTGTTCCTGTCGCGCATCCACGACCGGCTGACTGTTCTGGACAAAGGCGCGAAAGAGTTGACCGTGTCGCACCTGGGTGATGGCAACGTGCATTACACCGTCTGGCCAGTCTCGCAGGACCCGGCCGTGCATGACGCGATCATGGAAGCGGTCGAAGATGTGGTCCTGGACCTGGGCGGCAGCTTTTCGGCCGAGCACGGGATCGGCATGTCGAAACTGCCCTCGATGGCGCGACGCAAGAACAAGGTGGCGCTGGCGGCGATGCGGGCGATCAAGGGCGCGCTTGACCCGAAAGGTATCCTCAACCCCGGCAAGGTGCTGCCTGGCTGACAGCTGCGCCTCCGGCGGGGATATTTCCGGCAAGAAGAAACGACTGGCGCGGATCAGCGCCAGTCGAAGAAACCGGGGCCGGCCTGCTTGAGCAGGGATTGCGCCATGTCGCGCGCCATGTCCGGCGCGTCCGCGATCGGGGCGCTGCGGTCATCGGCGATCTTTTCCGACCCGTCCGGGCGCAACACTTCGCCGCGCAGGCGCAGGGTGGTTCCGTCCAGCTCGGCCAGGCCGGCAATCGGCGTCTCGCAGGATCCGTCCAGCATGGCAAGGAAGGCGCGTTCCGCGGCAAGGCGCTGGCCGGTTTCAACGTGATGAATCGCCTCGAGCATGGCAGCAGTATTGGTGTCATCGGCGCGCCGTTCGATTCCGATGGCGCCCTGCGCCACAGCCGGCAGCATGTCGTCGGGCGAGATGGCGCCGCGCGCCACATGGGCCATGCCGAGGCGGTTCAGCCCGGCCTGCGCCAGGAAGGTGGCGGCGGCCACGCCATCGGCCAGTTTCTTGAGCCGTGTCTGCACGTTGCCCCGAAATTCCACCACTTCCAGATGCGGGAAGGCATTCAGAAGCTGCGCCCGGCGGCGCAGCGAAGACGAGCCGACACGTGCGCCTTCGGGAAGATCCTTGAGTGCCGCCACGTCCTGCGCCACGAAGGCGTCGCGCACATCTTCGCGTGGCAGGTAGGTATCCAGCAGAAGCCCCGCCGGTTGCAGAACCGGCATGTCCTTCATCGAATGCACCGCGATGTCGATGGACCCGTCCAGCAGCGCTTCCTCGATCTCGCGCGTGAACAACCCCTTGCCGCCAATATCCTTGAGCGGGCGATCCTGAATCGCATCGCCGGTGACCTTGATCACCACGATGGCGAAAGCCTCCTCGGGCAGGTCGAATGCTGCCATCAGACGCGCGCGCGTCTCATGCGCCTGGGCCAGAGCCAGCGGGGAGCCACGGGTGCCGATCTTCAGCGGTGAGGCGGGTGTGGGGCGTGTCAGTGTCATGAGACAGTTGTTAGTGATGTCAGACAGGCCTGACAAGCACCAGATGCTTGACATCCTTGCGCCCAAAGGGGACGAAACTGTCAACCGAAGGGAACAAATATGACCGATAAAACGATTTTGCGGGCGCTTGCCGGGGAAACGCTGCCCACACCGCCGATCTGGATGATGCGCCAGGCGGGCCGCTACCTGCCGGAATACCGCGCCACGCGGGAAAAGGCCGGGGATTTCCTGTCTTTGTGCTACAACAGCGAACTGGCCGCAGAAGTGACCCTGCAACCGATCCGGCGTTACGGGTTCGATGCGGCGATCCTGTTCGCCGATATCCTGTTGGTGCCGCAGGCGCTTGGTGCGGATCTGTGGTTTGTCACGGGCGAAGGCCCGCGCCTGTCCACGATCACCTCGCAGGCGGGCGTTGATGCGCTCAAACCCGTGGAGGCGATCCACGAGACGCTGAACCCGGTCTACGAGACAGTCCGCATCCTGCGCCGCGAACTGCCGCGTGAAACGACGCTGATCGGTTTTGCCGGCGCGCCCTGGACCGTCGCCACCTATATGATCGCGGGGCAAGGCACCAAGGATCAGGGCCCGGCCCATGCTCTGAAAGCACAGAATCGGCCCGTGTTCGAGGCACTTCTGGCGCGGATCACGGCCGCCACGATCGAATACCTGTCCGCGCAGATCGACGCGGGTGCCGAGGTCGTCAAGCTTTTCGACAGCTGGGCGGGATCGCTCAAGGGTGCCGATTTCGACGGCTATGCGCTGGCCCCCGCGAAAGAGATCATCGCGGCGCTGAAGGCACGCCATCCCGGCATTCCGGTCATCGCCTTCCCGCGCGAGGCGGGCGAGAAATACATCGGCTTTGCACGCGCGACCGGCGCCGATTGCGTGGCCGTGGATGATTCCGTCACCGCGGAATGGGTGGCGCAGCATGTTCAGCCCGACAGCTGCGTGCAGGGCAACCTCAAGTCGTCCCATATGGTGACGGGTGGCCAGGCCCTGGTGGACGAGACCCGGCACATCGTGCAGGCGCTGAAAAACGGCCCGCATATCTTCAACCTGGGTCACGGGATCACCCCGGATGCGGACCCGGCCAATGTGCAACTGATGATCGACACGGTGCGCGGGGGCTGACGCCCCGCGCATCATCCCGCCGGGGTCGTCAGACCCACTTCGCCAGCGGCGGCAGGCTCATCAATACGGCATTCGCGTCATGGCCGGTTTCCAGACCGAACTTGGTGCCCCGGTCGTAGACAAGGTTGTATTCGGCATAAAGGCCGCGGTGTATGAGTTGCACGTCCTTGTCCGCTTCGGTCCAGGACTGGGTCCTGCGCTTTTCGACCAGCGGCAGATAGGCGGGCAGGAAGGCGCGGCCAATGTCCTGGATCAGCGAAAAATCCGCCGCCCAGTCGCCGGTATTGTGATCGTCCAGGAAGATGCCGCCCACGCCGCGCGCGCGGCCCCGGTGCGGGACGAAGAAATACTCGTCCGCCCATGCCTTGAGGCGCGGGTAATGCCCCGCGCCATGCGGGTCCAGATGGGCCTTCTGCACAGCATGAAAATGGGCGGTATCCTCGGCATATTCGATGCAGGGGTTCAGGTCGGACCCGCCGCCGAACCACCAGGCGCCAGGGGTCCAGAACATGCGGGTATTCATGTGGACAGCCGGGCAATGCGGGTTCTGCATATGCGCGACAAGGCTGATGCCGGATGCCCAGAAGCGTGGATCATCCTCCATCCCCGGAACGCCGCGCGCGGCCATGGCCTTTTGCGCGCGCGCACCCAGGGTGCCATAGACGGTCGAGATATTGACGCCGACCTTCTCGAACACGCGGCCCCCGCGCATCACGCTCATCAAACCGCCCCCTGCGTCCGAGCCATCCTCGGACGACCGCCTGGTCTGCGTTACCTCGAACCGGCCTGCCGACAGGCTGGCCGTGGGCCCCTCGGTCTGGGTATCCTCCAGCGCTTCGAAGGCAGCCACGATATCGTCGCGCAACTGGCGGAACCAGGCGGCGGCGGTATCTTTTTCGGTCTGCATGGCCGTGGCGATTGTCGAGGTCTGGGTCATCAAGGCGTCCTGTCAGGGTTTCGTAATCTCTGTCAGAAAACCTAACAGCCGACAAAGCGCAGCGCCAGACGCCCGTTACGCCCCCGCCGCTTCTTCTTGCCGCAAATATCCCGGGGATGGTCGAACGCAGTTCGACCTACGGGGCAGCGCCCCGATCCTGTCCTCGCCGATCAATGCGCCGGCGCGATCACCGGATCCAGCAGGCCCCGCCCGCCATCCACCGTCATGATCTGCCCGGTCATGAAGCTGGAACAATCGGACGCCAGATACTGCACCGCTTCGGCCAGTTCCGATGGCGGCGCGATGCGGCCCAATGGCGTGCGCGCGATGATCTGGTCGCGATAATCCGGGTTGTCCTTGATCGCAGCTTTCAGGCTGGCCGACATGACGGACCCGAAAGCGACCGCATTGACCCGGATACGGTGCGGTGCCAATGCCAGCGCAAGCGAGCGGGTCATCTGGTCCAGCGCCGCGGTCGAGATGGAATAGCCCATCAGGTCGGGATGGGTGCGCTGCGCCGCAAGGCACGAGATATTGACGATGGTGCCCGCCGCCTCGACCTCTTCCTGGTCCTCGGTCTGCTTGATCATCCGCCGGGCGACCATCTGCGACAACCTGAGCGATGTCAGCAGGTTCTGCTCCAGCAGCGTATCCACCGAGACGTCTTCGGGGTCCAGCGCATCGGTCGTGACGATCTGGCGCGCGCCGTTGACAAGGATGTCCACCCGGTCGAAGGCGTCGATCGTGGCCGACAGAAGGTTTGCTATGGTCAGGCGTTCGCGCAGGTCGCCTGCAAAGTAGCGGTGGCTGTTGCCATCCTCGTTCGGGCCGAATTCCTTGCGCAGACGATCCTCGTCGAGGTCGGCAAAGATGACGTTCGCGCCCTTGTCCAGGAAATGCCTGCCGATGGCATTGCCGATTCCATAGGCGCCTCCGGTCACGATGGCGGTCTTGCCGCTGATGGAAAAGGACATGTCGTGTCTCCGTTGTTCCGGGGAAAGCTAGCCGATCTCAGCGCTTATGGCGAGACGGCTGCGACGTGGGGCGCGCGGCCACGAGAATCTTGAACCTGTTGTCGCCGGCAAGCTCGCTGACCTCGGAGAAATGCTGCGCCAGCACGGTCTCGTAGGGCAGGTGCCGATTGGCGACAAGCCACAGTCGCCCTTGCGGTGCCAGCATCGCGGCGGCTGCCGCGATGAAGGCGCGGCCCAGATCGGGATCAGCTTCGCGGCCACTGTGAAAGGGCGGGTTCATCACCACCGCATCCACCGGGGATTCGGGCCGCCATGTGGTTGCGTCCGCCCAATGAAAACGCGCACGCGGGTCGGTGACATTGGCCCGGGCGCATTCAAGGGCCGCGTGATCGGCCTCGACCAGATCAATCGATCTGACCGTGTCCCGCGCAAGGATCCGCGCCGCCAGATAACCCCAGCCCGCGCCAAGATCGACCACGCGCGCGCCGATCTTTTCGGGCAGGCTGTCCGCCAGCAAGCGCGAGGCCGGGTCGATTCCATCGGCTGAAAACACGCCTTCGGCTGTCAGGAACCCATCCTCGACGGGCTGTGCCCCCCGTGCATGCCAGTCATCGGGCATGGGCCGCGCGGCGAACCACAGCAATTTGCCATGCGCCTTCGACAGCACCATCGGCGACAGGCCCTGTCCGCGCAGATCGCGCAGCATCGATTCGATCCCGTCGGTCTTTTGCCCGTCCACGATCATCAGGCCGCCCGCCCCGACAAGGGCCGCGGCCGCGGCCAGCAGCGCCCGGCCCCGCGCCTTGGCGCGCGGCAGGCAGACCAGCGCCACGGAACAGGGTTCCTTGGCTTCGCGTTCACAAGGGTAGCCCGCTGCGGCAAATGCATCGTGATCCGGCTTGAACCCGGTGATCACCATGATCCTGTCATGCGGCAGGCTGGACAGGTCGGTTCCCGCCTTCGGGCCGAATACGGCGATCATGCCATCTTCGGGCAGGGTCAGGTCGCCCCCCGACAGGGCAAGCGACAGGCGCTCTGACAACATCTGGTTATTCTTTTTCCATGGTGCATTGCAGCGGGTGCTGATGGCGTCGCGCGAAATCCATGACCTGTGTCACCTTGGTTTCCGCAATCTCGTGGCTGAAGACGCCAACCACGGCCAGACCCTTCTTGTGCACCGTCAGCATGATTTCGAAAGCCTGCGCGTGGGACATACCGAAGAACCGTTCCAGCACATGCACGACGAATTCCATCGGCGTGTAGTCGTCATTCAGCAAGAGCACCTTGTACAAAGGCGGGCGCTTTGTCTTCGGCCGTGTCTGAAGCACAACCGAGGCA
Organism: Seohaeicola saemankumensis; assembly: GCF_042678485.1. Taxonomy (NCBI): domain Bacteria; kingdom Pseudomonadati; phylum Pseudomonadota; class Alphaproteobacteria; order Rhodobacterales; family Roseobacteraceae; genus Seohaeicola; species Seohaeicola saemankumensis. Next base: position 395,083 of record NZ_JBHTKR010000003.1, read on the forward strand.
TCGCCTTCGCCGTCTTTCTTGTCAGACATCATGATAGGCCGCTGGATCATCTGGCGCTGTTTCGCTTTTGCAGTCATGCTGAGGTTTGGTTTGCAGGGTTTATATAACCTCTATGGCCCGATAGGAAAGAGGCTGCTCCGGGATCGATGGGCAAGAGATGCAGAATCTGACCACAATCGGCTTTGATGCGGATGACACGCTCTGGCAGAACGAGCGGTTTTTCCGGCTGACGCAGGCGCGTTTTGCCGAACTTCTGCGCGACCATGCAGCGCCCGAGCATCTGATGGAACGCCTGCTTGCCGCAGAGCGCCGCAACCTTGGCCATTACGGGTTCGGCATCAAGGGGTTCGTGCTGTCGATGATCGAAACGGCGATCGAGGTGACGGAAGAACGGGTTCCGGCCAGCGTGATCGCCGAGTTGATCGCCGCCGGTCAGGAGATGCTGCGCCACCCGATCGAGCTTCTGCCCCACGCGCAAGAGGCGATCGAGGCCCTGGCCGGCACGCATCGCGTGCTGCTGATCACCAAGGGGGATCTGCTGGACCAGGAACGAAAGCTGGCGCAATCGGGACTTGGCGATCTGTTTCACGGGGTCGAGATCGTGTCGGCCAAGACCCGCCCGGTCTATGAGGCTATCTTTGCGCGCCATGGCGACGGTGCGGCGCGCGCGATGATGGTGGGCGATTCCATGCGCTCGGATGTGGTGCCGGTGATCGAGGCTGGCGGATGGGGGGTCTATGTGCCCCACGGTCCGGCCTGGGAGATCGAAAAGGCAGCGCCCCCCGTTCAGGCCCCCCGCTACCGCGAAATCCGGAACCTGACGGCCCTGCCCGATCTGGTGCGTGACATCGGTTAAAAACCAGGCAGCCGTTGCCTGACCACGGGGGTTTCCTGACATCCGCGTGAGGGGCCTTCCACCATCTCCCGGCATGAAGGCGGCATCATGACCATACCGGTTGATGCACCACATCGTGGTGCCACAACATGTTGCGGCAAGTGCCTGAAAACCACACAACCTGACCAAGAAAGGTGTTTGAAATGAGCACTTTATTCAACACAACTCATGTGGTAGCCTGAAGGCATAAAAATTGACCGACCGAAACATCGGCGGCGTGAGGCAGAAGGCAGTGACAATGAAGGTTCGGCGCAGGCAGCCGGCCCGATACGGGCTATTTATATTCACGACACTTTGGTTGATCGTGGTGCTTCCGTTCAGCGTGAGGGCAGCGCCCTACGCCGCGCTGGTGATGGATGCGCGCAACGGCGAGGTCCTGCATGCCGAGAATGCCGATACCCGGCTGCACCCCGCCTCTCTGACCAAGATGATGACGCTCTATGTTGCCTTCCAGGCGATCGAACGGGGCGAGATAAGCCTTGATACGGTCGTGACGATCCCTGCCGCCGCCGCGGCCGAGCCGCCAAGCAAGTTGGGATTGCGCGCCGGGCAAAAGATCAAGCTGCGTTACCTGATCCGCGCGGCAGCGGTCAAATCCGCCAATGACGCCGCCCATGCCATCGGAAACGCCATCGAAGGGTCCGAGGCCGCCTTTGCCCGCCGCATGAACCGTACCGCTGCGGCGATGGGCATGACACGCACCACCTTCAAGAACATGCATGGCCTGACGGAAGAAGGGCATATGTCGACCGCACGCGACATGACCATCCTGGGCCGTCACCTGCTTTATGATTTCCCCGAATATTACAACCTGTTCTCGCGTCGCTCGACCGATGCGGGGATCGCACAGGTGAACAACACCAATCGCCGCCTGCTGGATGCCTATCGCGGGGCCGACGGGATCAAGACGGGCTATACCCGCGCTGCGGGCTTCAACCTTGTCGCTTCGGCTGAACGGGGCGACACAAGGATCATCGCCACGGTGTTCGGCGGACGCTCGACCGTGTCGCGCAATCAGCGTGTGGCCGAACTTCTGGACCTTGGCTTCAAGAAGGCACCATCGCGGGTCGCGCTACGCAAGCCGGTCAAGCCCGATGCGGTCCCCGGTCGCGGCCCTGGCCAGGGCGATGTGGAAACGCAAGTCGCCTCGGCAGGCGCCACAAGCGGTGGCCGGCCCGCGGCGGGCAAGACAATCCGCCTTGTCACGGCTGTGTCATCCAGCTTGCGGCCCGTGGCCCGCCCCGGACCGGGCATGCCGGCCCCGGTCCTTGTGGCGCTGAAGGACGATATCTCGCAAGCGCTGAGTGAAGTTGCCGCACAGACCGCGGCGCTGGAAGTCGCCGAAGCGCAGGCCGCGCCGGCATCCTCGGACGTGGCGGTTACCGTGTCATTGACACCGCCCGCCGCAATCCCGGACCGTCCCGCCACGGCATCGGCGGAAGGCCCGACACCCGAGGTCCTGGCCGAGGTTCTGGCCGAGGTCGAGACCGAAAGCACGGATGAAGAGGTTGCCGAACTGACCGAAGCCGTTGTCGCGGCGACAGCGGAACTGCCTGCCCTGACCGAAACTGTCGCATCTGAAACCGCCAAAACCGAAACGGTCGAGGTTGCCGCCGTGGCGCCGGTCGCGCCTGTTGCGCCTGCGGTCAGTCCGGCGCTGGCCGCAATCAAGCCGCGCGCGCGCCCCGAAGGTTTGGTGGTTCTGGCAAGCCTGCCAACAGAGACAGCATCGGCCAGCGACACGCCGACCCCACAGACCACGGCAGCGCGCCAGCTCAGCCAGGAACCCGAGGTCGTGACGCGCCTGAGCACATCGGGCGGGCGTCACTGGGGCATCAATGTCGGTCGCTACGGCAACCGGCACGCGGCAGAGAAGATGCTGCTGCAGACGGCCCTGACCGAGATCAACACGCTGGACGGCACCCTGCGAAAAGTCGTGCCGGGCGGTGGTGGATTTGACGCCAATTTCATGGGTATGACCCGGGAATCCGCCGATCTTGCCTGCCGCAGATTGCAGGCGCGTCAGGTGCAGTGTGCCATGATCGGGCCAAGCTGATCCAAGATTGCAAGCGTGCAGGGGGGCTGTCTGCCCCCCGATATCGAACAGAGTTCGATATCCCCCCCGAGGATATTTGCGGCAAGAAGAAACGGCAGGCGCCGTTCAGGGTTTGGGGTGGTCGTCCCAATCCTTGTTGAGAATGCGGCGTGCGTCGCCTTCGGGGTCGTCATACTGGTTGCTGCGCACCGTGTAGAGGAACGCCACAAGGCCGACGCCCCCCAGAAGCAAGGATATCGGGATCAGGTAAGACAGCACATCCATGGGATTACTTGAGCCTCAGCGCGTTGAGCGAAACGGTGATCGAGGATAGCGACATCGCCAGTGCCGCGACCAGCGGCGTGGCAAGGCCGATCACAGCCACGGGAACCGCGATGACGTTGTACCAGGTGGCAATGCGGAAGTTTTCCTTGATGCGGCGGATGGCCGATTGCGCGGTTGTCAGAGCCTCGCCAATGGGTTCGAGATCGCTGCCCAGAAGCACGATATCCGACGCGACCCGCGCCGCATCCAGAGCAGAGGCCGGCGAGATCGACACATCGGCGGCGGTCAGGGCGGCGGTGTCGTTCAGCCCGTCCCCCACCATCAGCACATGCTGCCCTTCGGCCTGCAATTGTCCGATGCGCGCCGCCTTGTCGGCGGGCAGCGCATCGGCTTGCCATTCGGGAATGCCCAGGCGCGCCGCCAGCGCCGCCACGACCGGTTCGGTATCGCCAGACATCAGGATCACGCGCTTGCCTTGCCGCATCAGGTGCTGCACCGCATTTGCCGCGCCGGGGCGCAGGCGATCGGTAAAGGTGAAGGCGCGCGGCGCACAATCGCCGATGGCCAGCCAGGCGGCTGTCTCGGCCCCGGGGATCGCCCCGGTCCATGCGGCGCGGCCCAGGCGCACGCGCTGTCCACGCCAGGTGCCCTGGGTTCCGTAACCCGGCACCTCGGCCAGGTCCGCGATATCAGCGGGCGCGATCCCGGCCGCACGCGCCGCATTCGCCAAAGAGACCGCCAGAGGGTGCGACGACACATCAGCCAGAGCCAGAGCGATTGCGACATCATGGCTGTCATGGTCGGCAAGATTGGTCAGCTCGGGCGTGCCAGCGGTCAGCGTGCCGGTCTTGTCGAAAACGACCGTATCGACCTGCGCCAGACGTTCCAGCGCCGTTGCATCCTTGATCAGCATGCCCTTGCGGAACAACCGCCCCGAAGCGGCGGTGGTCACGGCGGGAACCGCCAGGCCCAGGGCGCAGGGGCATGTGATGATCAGCACGGCCGCCGCGATATTCAGGGCCGTTCGCACATCCCATGAATAGAGATACCAGCCCAGGAAGCTGAGCGCGGACAGAATGTGAACCCCGGGCGCGTAAAGCTTGGCGGCACTGTCGGCCAGCGAGGTATAGCGCGACCGGCCGCTTTCGGCGATGGCCACCAGATCGGCCATGCGGTGCAGCGAGGTGTCGCGCCCCACGGCGGTGGCACGGATCGTCAGAGGCCCTGTCAGGTTCACCTCGCCCGCGGATACGGCGCGACCGGGTTCGGCGAATACGGGCAGGGTTTCGCCGGTCAGCAGCGAGCGGTCGATCTCGGACCGGCCATCGGTGATCAGGCCATCGACGGGCATCCGCCCACCGGGGCGCACCAGTATTAAATCACCGAGTCGCAATTCGGCCACCGGAAGCTGCACCTCGGCCCCATCGCGCAGGGCAATGGCGCGGGGTACTTCAAGCGCCGACAACTCTTGCGCGGCCGATCGCGCGATGGCGCGGGTGCGGTGATCCAGGTAGCGGCCTGTCAGCAGGAAAAAGACCAGCGCCACGGTCGCGTCAAAATAGGCGTGATGCCCCGACAACGCCGTTTCCCACAGCGATGTGGCCAGCGCCAGCACCAGCGCCAGCACGATGGGCACATCCATGTTCAGACGCCGCGCGCACAGGGCCGACCAGGCGCTTTTGTAGAAGGGCACCCCAGAGAAGGCGAGGGTCGGCAGGGCAATCGCCGCCGATATCCAGTGGAACAGATCGCGCGTGGCATCCGTGGCGCCCGACCAGACCGCCACCGACAGCAGCATGACGTTCATCATGGCAAAGCCCGCCACCGCCATCCGCATCAGCAGATCGCGGCCCGCGCGGTCGTTCTGTGTCACGGACAGGGTGCCGGCGTCCAGCTCATGCGCCTCATAGCCCACATCTTCGAGGACCTTGACCAACTGGTCGGGCATGATCGCGGGGTCGGCCTCGACCGTGGCGCGCCGCAGGGTCAGGTTCACCCGCGCCGATCGCACACCCGGCACCGCGGACAGCGCCCTCTCGACCGTCGAGATGCAGGCCGAACAGTGGATCGTCGGCAAGGACAGCGCAATCTGGGCGTCCTTGTGCAGGGCCTGTTCCGCCAGGGCCTGCGCACCGGGCGCGGCAACACAGGCGGGACAGGCCGAAATCGAGGGGCGCATTGCTGCGGTCATGGGTCAGATCTTCCGGTTCAGCGGATCACATGCAGGATGACGCGCTGGGTGAACTGGGTGCCGTCCTCGGCAAGGGCGGTCATGCGGATATTCCAGTTGCCATCGGCCAGGGTCACCGGGGCCACATAGGATGTGCCATCGAAGATGAATTCGGGGCGGATATCGTCGGCCACATGGGTGGCACGGCCAATCACCGCATCCAGCCCACCGACGCGGACAGGCTGGCCCTGCTCATCGGTGATGCTCAGGACAACCTCGCCCTCGGCCGCATCGGCGCGCACGGTCCATCGCAGGGCTTCCTGTGCGGCCTTGCGCGCGTCGAACTGCTGGCTGGCGACGTAGGAGTTCTTGACTTCGAGCCCCGGAAAGGTGGCCACGGCGGACCAGGCCAGCACCAGGTTGACACCGATGATCACGCCGAAGGCTCCGACGAAGATCATCAGGACATGGCGCCCGGTCAGTTGTTTCTCGGCCTTCATTGTGTTCTCCCGTTGAAGATCGTGTCCTTGTAGACGCGGAGGTCGTTGGTCATGTCCTGCACCCAGATGCGGATATCGACACGGCCCTGGGTGGCCGCCGGGGTGCCCGGTTCGGCCACGACATAGACCCTTTGCAGGAAGGTGGTGTCAGCCGGGACCATCACCGTGTCACCTTCCACCGATTCCAGCGCGACCGTGAAGGGCTGATCGCCCTCGACCGTGACGCGGAAGGGATGATCCTCGCCCTGCTTGTTCAGCAGGCGTACGTCATAGGTGTTGCGGATCGACCCGTCCGACAGGACCACGAAGGTGGGGTTGCGGATCGGGGCCACTGTCATCTCGATATCCGAGCGGACCAGAAGCGCGATCATCAGGCCCACGCCCACCAGCGACCACAGGCCGGTATAAAGCATGGTGCGCGGGCGCAGCACGTGTTTCCAGATCGGTTTGGGCGCATGACCCGCGCGCTCTGCCGTCTCATCCGTCAGGGCCATGTAGTCGATCAGGCCGCGCGGCTTGCCGATCTTGTCCATCACGTCGTCACAGGCGTCGATGCACAGCGCGCAGGTGATGCATTCCAGCTGCTGCCCGTCACGGATGTCGATCCCCATCGGGCAGACATTCACGCAGGCCATGCAATCGATGCAGTCACCAAGCTGCTCAGCGCCCTCGCCCTTGCGATGCTTGCCGCGCGGCTCGCCACGCCAGTCGCGATAGGCGACGGTCAGCGTATCCTCATCCATCATCGCGGCCTGGATGCGCGGCCAGGGGCAGGCGTAGATACAGATCTGTTCGCGGGCGAAACCGCCAAAGAAGAAGGTTGTCAGGGTCAGGATCAGCATTGTGGTATAGGCTACGGGATGCGCGTTCAGCGTCACCAGATCGCGCGCCAGCGTCGGCGCGTCGGTGAAATAGAAGACCCATGCGCCGCCTGTCGCCAGCCCGATCAGGAACCACGAAATCCATTTCGTCAGCCGCAAGCGGGCCTTTCGAAGATCCCATTTTTCCTGCCTGTGCAGGCGCAGGCGGGCGTTTCGGTCGCCTTCGATCCAGCGCTCGACCAGGATGAACAGATCAGTCCAGACCGTCTGCGGACAGGCATAGCCGCACCAGACACGGCCCAGTGCCGAGGTGAACAGGAACAGCCCCAGCCCCGCCATGACCAGAAGGCCCGCGATGAAGTAGAACTCATGCGGCCAGATCTCGATCCAGAAAAAGAAGAAGCGGCGGTTCGCAAGGTCGACCAGCACCGCCTGATCCGGCAGGTTTGGTCCACGATCCCAGCGCAGCCAGGGGGTGATGTAATAGATACCCAGCGTGACCGCCATGATCACCCATTTGAGGTTACGGAAATTGCCCGATACGCGGCGCGGAAAGATCGGTTCGCGCGCGGCATAAAGGCTTGGCGGGACATCTGGTTCGGTCTGGGACACAGGGGGAATCGCTCCGTCACCTACTTGCTTGATGGCCCCTTGTCACAGGGTTGCGCCGGCGCAGCCTTGACCTGCATCAAATATTGACTCTGCGAGGTATCTATTCCGCAACGTCATCGCCATGGGACATGAAACAGGCGGCTTTCGGCAAGATGGTCCTGACATGGCAACCGCCACCCCCCCCCGGCGGAACCGGCGTGGGTGGCGGCGCTCTGCGGACCGGTCAGGGAGGGCCGGCCACGACAAGGCGGCTGGAAGTCCGCCTGTCGAATAAATTGGTGCCGGCCTTCCAGGAAACGCGCGAACAGGACGGAAGGTCCGGCACCGACCCTTGGGCGTTTGTGGCGCCCAAGGGTATCTCAGGGGGCGATTACTCGCCGCCGCCCAACTGGTGAACATAGGTCGCCACTGCGCGGATCTCGGCCTCGCTCAGGCGGTTGGACCAGGACGGCATCACGCCGAAGCGCGAATAGGTCACCGAATGGGTCAGCGTGTCGTGGTTGCCGCCATAGAGCCAGATGGCGTCGGTCAGGTTGGGCGCACCCTGCGCGCGGTCCCCTGTGCCGTTTTCCATGTGGCAGGCGGCGCAGTTATCCTGGTAGACGACCGATCCGGCCTCGACCAGGGACGCATCCTGCGGCGTGCCCGACAGGGACATGACGTAGTTCACGACCTGATCAATCTCCTCCTTGGCCAGGATGTCGCCAAAGGCAGGCATCTGCGACCAGCGGGCGTCGGGGTCTTCCTCGTTGCGGATACCGTGGGTGATCGTGGTGTGGATCGCCTCGATATCGCCGCCCCAGAGCCAGTCATCATCCAGCAGGTTCGGATAGCCCGACGCCGCGACACCCGCCGCGCCCGATCCGTGGCACTGCGCGCACCAGGTCCGGAACACGGCGGCACCGGCCGATGTGGCATAGGTGCGCAATTCGGCGTCATCCGCGATCGCCGTCAGATCGGCCGAGGCCAACTGCGTGTTGATCGTGGCATTGGCCGCTTCGGCCGCGTCGATTTCGGCCTGCACATTCGCCCGGGTCGACCAGCCCAGAAGCCCGGGCGAAGCCGCCTTGATACCCGGCCAGGCAGGATAGGCGATGGTATAGAGCACACCCCAGAGGATGCAGGCATAGAAGGTCCAGAGCCACCAGCGCGGCAGGGGATTGTTATATTCCTGGATGCCGTCCCAGCTGTGGCCGGTCGTGTCCACCTCGGGCTTCCTAGAATTGTTCTGCGGTTGCTTTGCCATGTCCTCACGCCTCCTTGGCGTCGCGGGCGCGGGCAGGCGTGTCACCTGCGGCGGCGGGTTTGTCTTCATGCCGGAACGGGATGTCGGCCACGTCGCGATAGGTTTTCGTGCTTCCGGGCCGCATCACGAAGATGACAATGGCGACGAAGAACACGAACAGCGCCAGAAGCATCCAGCTGTCGGCGAATTGGCGCAGAAGGGAATAGGTTTCCATCTTGTTGCCTCCTTACCGGCTTGCGTCGGGCGTGAAGGTCGAGAAATCGACCAAGGTGCCCAGCATCTGGAGATAGGCAATCAGCGCATCGGTTTCCGAAATGCCGGGCTGCCCGTCAAAGTTGCGTACCTGCGCGCCGGGATAGCGTTCCACCAGCCCGTCCCAGTCGCCGTCAGGATCGACCTGCACCGCGAAATCGGCACTGGCGTTTTCGATCATCTCGTCGGTGTAGGGCACACCGACCATGCGATGGGTCGCCATCAGCTCTTCGATATGCTCGCCGTCGATCAGCCGGTTTTCCAGAAAGCCGTATTTGGGCATGACCGATTCTGGGACCACCGATTGCGGGTCACGCAGGTGGACCAGATGCCAGTCATCCGAATAACGCCCCCCCACACGGGCCAGATCCGGCCCGGTCCGCTTGGATCCCCATTGGAACGGGTGGTCATACTTGCTTTCGGCCGCCAGCGAATAGTGGCCGTAGCGTTCCACCTCATCGCGCATCGGGCGGATCATCTGGCTATGGCAGACATAGCAGCCTTCGCGGATGTAGACATCGCGCCCGGCCAGTTCCAGCGGGGAGTAGGGGCGCACGCCCTCTACGTCCTCGATGGTGTTTTCCAGCCAGAACAGCGGAGCGATCTGCACGATCCCGCCCACGGTCACCACAAGGAAGGCGAAGATGGCCAGCAGCGTCACGTTCTTTTCGAGAACGGCGTGTTTGTCGAGAATTGCCATTTGTCCGGCCCTCCTTATTCAGCCGGGACTGCGGAATGCGTGGCCTCAACGGCCGGCGCGCGCTTCACAGTCATCCAAAGGTTGTAGCACATGATGATCGCGCCCATGAGGAACATGATCCCGCCCAGACCGCGCACCACATACATCGGGAACTTGGCGGCCACGGTGTCGGCAAAGCTATTCACCAGGAACCCGTTGGCATCCACTTCGCGCCACATCAGGCCCTCCATGATGCCGGTCACCCACATGGCGGCCGCGTAGAGAATGATGCCGATGGTGGCGAGCCAGAAGTGCCAGCTGACCAGCGACAGGCTGTAAAGCCGCTCGCGGTTCCACAGTTTCGGCACCAGGAAGTAGAGCGCGCCGAAGGTGATCATGCCGTTCCAGCCCAATGCGCCGGAATGCACGTGGCCGATCGTCCAGTCGGTGTAATGCGACAGCGAGTTGACCGCGCGGATCGACATCATCGGACCCTCGAAGGTGGACATGCCGTAGAAGCCCACGGAAATCACCATCATGCGGATGATCGGATCCGTACGCAGCTTGTCCCATGCGCCCGAGAGCGTCATCAGGCCGTTGATCATGCCACCCCAGGAGGGCATCCACAGCACGATCGAGAACACCATGCCCAAGGTCGAGGCCCAGTCAGGCAGCGCGGTGTAATGCAGGTGGTGCGGACCGGCCCAGATGTAGATGAAGATCAGCGCCCAGAAGTGGATGATCGACAGCTTGTAGCTGAACACCGGCCGTTCGGCCTGTTTCGGCACGAAGTAATACATCATGCCCAGGAAACCGGCTGTCAGGAAGAAGCCCACGGCGTTGTGGCCATACCACCACTGCACCATTGCATCCTGCACACCCGAGAAGACCTGAACGGACTTGGACCCGAACATCGAGACCGGGATGCTGAGGTTGTTGACCACATGCAGCATGGCCACGGTGATGATGAAGGACAGGTAGAACCAGTTGGCCACATAGATATGCGGCTCCTTGCGCTTGACCAATGTGCCCAGGAACACGGCCAGATAGGCCAGCCAGACAATGGTCAGCCACCAGTCGACGTACCATTCGGGTTCGGCGTATTCCTTGGACTGGGTGGCGCCCAGCAGATAGCCGGTTGCCGCCAGCACGATTACCAGCTGGTAGCCCCAGAAGACGAACCAGGCCAGGTTTCCGCCCCACAGGCGCGCGGCGCTGGTGCGCTGGACCACGTAGAAGGATGTGGCGATCAGGGCGTTACCCCCGAAGGCGAAGATCACTGCCGATGTGTGCAGCGGACGCAAGCGCCCGAAGTTGAGGTAACCCTGCGCCCATTCGAAATTGAGTACCGGAAAGGCAAGCTGAAAGGCGATGATCACGCCAACCAGAAACCCTACAACCCCCCAACCAGCGGTGGCGATCACCCCGGCGCGCACGACGCCGTCCATGTATTCTCCGGACAGATCACGCTTCACAACCGGTTCCCCGGTCTGGCGCAAGGTCCAGAGAAAGATCCCGCCCGCTGTTGCCGCCACGATCAGGGCGTTCACCAGATAGGCAAGGTCACGTGCGTAATTGGCTGCAATCAACGCGAAAAGCGTGATGAGGCCAAGCACGATCAGCTTGATATAATTCAACATTTTGCGTCCCTTTTGTCCTGTCCCGGCGATTCGTCACGACCTCGGAGTTTCTTCAGACTGGGCTAGTGATGCTATCTGCTGGGGCTGGGTGCCTTGATCTGTGTCAAGGCTGGGGCGCTGCGTCCTTGACGCGTGTCAAAGTGGCCGACAGGCGCATGTGTTAGCTTTTTTTTTAATGTAAGACTTCAAAGGAGAGTGACATGGCGTACAAGACACTGTTTTCGGTAATCACCGACACCGCCTTGGCGGGTCCTGTGCTGGATCAGGCAACCGCCATGGCGGCAGCTTGGGATGCGCATCTGGATGTGCTGTGCATGGGTCTGGATCGTACGCAGACCGGCTTCTACTACGCCGGAGCGAATGCGATGATCCTTCAGGAAACGATCACCCGCGCCCAGGAAGAAGCGCGCGAAGTCGAAGTCTTCGTCAAGGATATCCTGGGCCGAAGCGATGTACGCTGGAGCCTGGACAGCGGCGTGGCGCAACTGGCGGACATGGGACGGCACGTGGCACAGCGGGCCCGGTTCTCAGATCTGGCGATCCTGCCGAAGCCCTATGGTGACAAACGTGGGGTCGAACTGGAACCGATCCTTGAATCCGCGATGTTCGACGGGGCGACCCCGGTGCTCATGGTGCCGGAAGCCGGCCAAGTCATGACAAATCCCAAGCGTATCGTGCTGGCGTGGAACGAAAGCGACGAGGCTTTGGCCGCCGCGCGCGCGGCGCTGCCGCTGCTGAAACAGGCCGATCTGGTGCGAATCGTGGTCATCGACCCGCCGGTGCACAGCCCGACGCGGTCAGATCCCGGTGGCCTGCTGTCACAATACCTGTCGCGGCACAATGTTCCCTGCGAGATCGACGTGCTGTCCAAGACCTTGCCGCGCGTGTCGGATATCCTGATGCGCCACGCCGCGGATACCGAGGCCGACATGATCGTGATGGGGGCCTATGGTCACTCGCGCTTCCGCGAGGCGATCCTTGGCGGTGCGACCCGCAACATGCTTGAGAACGCCACGATACCCGTATTCCTAGCGCATTGACGCAAAAGGCGCGACCTGGCCTTGCCGGTCGCGCCTCTTTCTTTGGGCCATCTGTGCCGTCGCTTCATGCGATGTGAATGCGGCCAGTTCAGGCCAGCAAGCCACCGTCGCTGTCATCGCCCGCTTCCTCCAGAAGCCGGACGAAATCCGGCACAGTCACGTGACGCTTGCCTTGCAGGGAAATCACCCCGTCACGCTTGAGCGCCGAAATCTGCCGGCTCACGGTTTCAAGCGTCAGGCCAAGGTAGTCTGCCATCGCCTCGCGGGTCAGGGGCAGATCGAAAACCATGGCGCCCTCCGGTGCGCGAAGGTTCAGCGTTGCATCCCGCCGCGCCAGGATCGTCAGAAGCGATGCAATCTTTTCGCGCGCGGTCTTGCGACCAAGGACCAGCATCCATTCGCGCGCGGCGTCCAGCTCGTCCAGCGTCATTTCCAGAAGGCGGTGCGCGATATGGGGCGTACGCTCCATCATCGCCTCGAAGGGTTTCTTACGGAAGCAGCACATGACCAAGTCGGTCGTGGCGACCACGTCATAGGGCGATCCATTGCGCCCGGGGCGCCCCACGAAATCCGAAGGCAGCAACAGGCCCACCATCTGGGTGCGGCCATCCTCCATTGTCTGTGTCAGCGTGGCGATACCGGATACGACAGAGCCCACGAAATCCATCCGGTCGCCTGACCATATGACGGTCTGGCCAGCCTCGAACGAGCGATAATACTTGATCTCCTCAAGACGCTCGAGCTCGTCGGTTTCGCAACGGGCGCACACGGCCCTGTGCCTAATAGGACAATCGCCGCACTCAACCGAGTGAGACATGGTTTTCTCATTCAGCATTTTGACACTTCGCATGTTTGATCTGGGTCAAAGAATTTTTTCCCATTTCTTATCAATCGTAATTTTATGACGATGAGAAAGCAACTTGCAAAACTTGGTCTCTTCGACGCGAAAGTGCCGAGGTACACGAGTTACCCTACCGCCCCGCATTTTTCAAATGCTGTTGGTGAAGATGATTACACGAGTTGGATCAAGGCGATACCCCCCAGCTCGAATATATCTCTTTATCTGCACGTTCCCTTTTGTCGCAGGTTGTGCTGGTTCTGCGCCTGCCGGACGCAAGGCACCCAGAGCGAGGCCCCGGTAGCTACCTACCTGGAAACACTGAAAGCGGAACTGACACTTCTGAAGCGTATTCTGCCGGATGGCATACGCCTGTCGCGCCTGCATTGGGGTGGCGGGACGCCCACGCTGATGTCGGCCGCCATGATGAGCGATCTTGCCGGTACTGTCTTCGATGTGGCACCGATGGCGCCGCAGGGTGAATTCTCGGTCGAGATCGACCCCAATGAAATCGACGATGCCCGCCTTGATGCCCTGGCAGCCGCCGGGATGAACCGCGCCTCGATCGGGGTGCAGGATTTCGACGACGCCATCCAGCAGACAATCGGGCGCATCCAGGGTTATGACATCACCCGTGATGCGGTTCTGGCGATCCGCGCGCGCGGTGTCACCAGCCTCAATGCGGACATCCTGTTCGGCCTGCCGCACCAGTCACGCGCAAGAATTACGGAAAGCGTGCAAAAGCTGCTGTCGCTCAACCCTGACCGCGTGGCGCTTTACGGTTATGCCCATGTGCCATGGATGGCCAAACGCCAGCAGATGATCCCGTCCGATGCGCTGCCCACGCCCGAAGAACGGCTGGACCTGTTCGATACCGCGCGTCGGCTGTTCCTTTGGGATGGCTATGCCGAAATCGGCATTGACCATTTCGCCACCCAGACCGACGGGCTGACCGTGGCGCAGAGGTCGGGACAACTCAGGCGCAATTTTCAAGGGTATACGGATGATCCCGCGGATGTGCTGATCGGTGTCGGGGCCTCCTCGATTTCGCGGTTCCCGCAGGGCTATGCACAGAATGCGCCCGCCACGGGGGCGCATACGGCCGCCATCCGCAACGGGCGGTTCTCGGTCGCCAAGGGCCACAGGTTCACACCTGACGACAGGCTCCGCGGCCGGATGATCGAGATGCTGATGTGCGACTTCAGGGTGGACCGCCACGCATTGCAGGACAGTTTCAATGTGACCGATGCCGTGGTTCAATCCCTGTTCGACAAGGTGATGGCAGACTTCCCCGGTATGCTGACCCTTGATACAGACGGGCTTGGCGTCCCGGTGGAGGCCAGGCCCCTGGCCCGGATGATCGCGCGGAGTTTCGACGCCTATGAGATGAGCAAGGCCGGACATAGTTCGGCCATCTGATACTACCAGAAAGGGGGAAGACCCCGTGCGGCTGGCGAGTTTCAATGTCCAGAGTCTGCGCCTGCGCTGGCGTGACGGTGAACCCCGGCTGGACGGGGCGCGGGATGCCGATGTACCGGCTGATCGCGGTCCCGCGGCAGAGGCGCTTGACCCAGAAGACCGGCGCCTGACTGCCGCCGTGCTGGCGCGCACCGATGCCGATGTGATCGCCCTGCAAGAGGTCTTCGATCAGGCGACGCTGGATCATTTTCACGATCACTGCCTGCGGGTCACCGGCATCGCCCCCTATCCTTACCGCCATTGCATTCCCGGCAACGACGGACGCGGGCTGGATGTCGCAGTCATGAGCCGCCTTCCCCTGCGTTCCGTGGTCAGCCATGCAAGCGAAACACCGGCCAGCCTTGATCTTGACGTGCCCGACGGGGTCGATCCTGACCTGCCGGTATTCCGTCGCGATTGCCTGTTGGTCGAGGTCGGTCTGGTCACCCTCTTCATCTGCCATTTCAAGGCCCCCTACCCCGACGCCCTGTCAACATGGCCCGTGCGCCGCGCCGAGGCGCTGGCGCTGCGCCGCCTGATCGCGCGGCATTTTCCCGATCCCACATCGGGGATCTGGCTTGTCCTGGGTGATCTGAACGAGCCGCGCCACGCCGCGCCGACAAGACCCGAGGCCGCCATCGTCCCGGTCACGGCACCTTTCAGCATAGACCTTCTGGACCGTCTGCCCGCAGCCGAACGCTGGTCATGGCATGAACCTTTCGGGCCCGATCTTGGCTGCCCTGACGTGATGCTGGCCAGTCCGGCCCTGGCCCAGCGCTGGCCCGATGCCTGCCCGCAGATCATCCGTCTAGGACTTGGGCTGGAAGCCGCGCACTATGATGGGCCGCGTCTTGGTGGGGTGGGCTTGCATCGTCCCCATGCCAGCGATCACGCCGTACTGATGATAGATCTTCCGGGGGCTGAAGAATGATCCGCAAACTGACACTTTCTGCCGCGATCCTGCTGATCGCCTCTATATCGCCTCTTTGGGCGCAGGATCATTCCTGCGACAAGGGGAACGCCATCGTCACGGGGGCCGATCCCGATCTTGCAAGGCATCTGTGTGACGTGGTGGATCGCGCCGAGGAACAATTGGCGCAGTGCCATCTTGTCAGGAAAAGACCCCTGACCATCAAGGTCGTGGATCGGTTCGCGGAAGACAGGCCCGGCTGCGTGGGGATCTTCGATTGCGCGAACGACCGGATCGAAATCCTCAAGCCCGATTCAATGCTCATGACGCTGGAAGACAATCGCCGCTTTTCGCGCCTGCCGATCATGTCGCTGTTTGACAGCGTGGTCGCGCATGAGATGACCCACGCCCTGGTGTTCCAGAACTATGGCGAAATCGGCAGCAACTGGGCTCAGAACGAATACATGGCCTATGCGATGCAACTGGCCTTTCTCTCGCTCGAGGACAGGGCCCTTTTCATGCAAGGTTTCACGACCGACCGGCCGGGATCACTGGCCGGGGTCAATATCCTGGTCATGCTGATGGCGCCCGATGCCTTTGCCGCTCAGGTATGGCTGCATTTCAGCGAAAAGGACAACGGCTGCGATTTCATGGGAAAACTGCTTTCCGGCGAAACAAGGATCGGTGAGTCGGCGCCCTGAGGCGGCAGCGTTCAAGATGTCAGGTCCAGTGCTGCGGCCAGCAGGGTGCGAGCGTAATCGGTCTGGGGGTTCGCGAACAGGTCCTGCGCCTCGCCCGCCTCGACCACATCGCCCTGCTTCATCACGATCATCTTGTGGCTCATGGCGCGCACCACGTTCAGGTCATGGCTGATGAACAGATAGGCCAACCCGTATTTGACCTGCAGCGCGCGCAGCAGGTCCACGATCTGCACCTGCACGGTCATGTCCAGCGCCGATGTGGGTTCATCCAGCACCAGCAGCTTGGGCCGCAGGATCATGGCGCGGGCTATG
The DNA here is from genome assembly GCF_042678485.1 of Seohaeicola saemankumensis. NCBI lineage: Bacteria > Pseudomonadati > Pseudomonadota > Alphaproteobacteria > Rhodobacterales > Roseobacteraceae > Seohaeicola > Seohaeicola saemankumensis. The sequence continues at coordinate 411,477 of NZ_JBHTKR010000003.1, forward strand.
GCAATGCGCTGACGCTGGCCACCCGAGAATTCATGCGGATAGCGATGCATCATGACCGGGTCCAGCCCGACCTCGGTCATGATCTCAGCCACCATCTGACGCTTATCCTGACCGGGGGCCACACCATGCACACCCAGCCCTTCGGCGATGATCTGCTCGCAGGTCATGCGGGGCGAGAGGCTGCCGAACGGGTCCTGGAACACGATCTGCATATCCTTGCGCAGCGCGCGCAGCTTCTTGGTGGACCAGGCGCGCACATCCTGACCGTCAAAGGTGATCCCGCCCTCGGATGCAATCAGCCGCATGATCGCCAGCGCCAGCGTGGTCTTGCCCGATCCGCTTTCGCCCACGATGCCCAATGTCTCGCCGGCGCGGACGCTGATCGTGGCGTCGTTCACGGCCTTCACATGGCCCACGGTGCGCTTGAGAAACCCGCGCTGGATCGGGAACCAGACCTTCAGATGATCGGTGCGGATCAGCTCCGGCGCGTCTTCCGGCACCGGGGCGGGCTGCCCCACCGCGCGCGCGCCCAGCAGCTTGCGGGTATACTCATGCTGCGGATTGGCGAAAATCTCGGCTGTGGGCCCCTGTTCGACAATCTCACCACCTTTCATCACGCAGACCTTGTCGGCGATTCGGCGCACGATCCCCAGATCATGGGTGATGAACAGAAGGCCCATGTTTTCGGTGCGTTTCAATTCCGCCAGCAGGTCAAGGATCTGCGCCTGAATGGTCACATCCAGGGCGGTCGTGGGTTCGTCCGCGATCAGCACATCGGGCTTGTTGGCCAGGGCCATGGCGATCATCACCCGCTGGCGCTGTCCGCCCGACAACTGGTGCGGATAGGCGCCAAGGCGGCTTTCGGGATCACGGATGCCGACCTTTTCCAGCAGTTCGATGATCCGCGCCCGCGCGGCGTCGCCCACGATCCCCTGATGCAGGGCCAGTGATTCCGACAACTGCCGTTCCAGCGTGTGCAAGGGGTTCAGGCTGGTCATCGGTTCCTGGAAGATAAAGCTGATATCGTTGCCGCGCACCTTTCGCAGCATCGCCTCATCCGCGCCGATCATCTGCTGGCCGTCATAGGTGACAGACCCCGACACCTGCGCGCTATCGCCCAGCAGGGACACGGTGCTGAGGGCGGTCACGGATTTGCCTGACCCGCTTTCCCCCACCAGCGCCACGGTCTCGCCCCGCTCAAGCGTGAATGTGACGCCGCGCACGGCTTGCGTCAGCTTGCCGTCCTGCCGGAAGGACACGTTCAGGTCACGGACCTCAAGCAGGCTCATTGAAAGGTCTTCCTGGGGTCAAAGGCATCGCGCACGCCTTCAAAGATGAAGACCAGCAGCGACAACATGATGGCAAAGACAAAGAACGCGGTGAAGCCCAGCCAGGGCGCCTGAAGGTTCTGCTTGGCCTGAAGCGTCAGCTCGCCCAGCGACGGGGCCGAGGATGGCAGGCCGAACCCCAGAAAATCCAGACCCGCCAGCGTGGCAATCGTGCCGGTCACGATGAAGGGCAACATCGTCACGGTCGCCACCATGGCATTGGGCAGCATGTGGCGGAACATGATCGTGGTGTTGCTGACGCCCAGCGCCTTGGCCGCGCGCACATATTCCAGATTGCGCGCGCGCAGGAATTCGGCACGGACCACACCCACCAGCGCCGTCCAGCCGAAAAGGACGGTAATGAAGACCAGCAACCAGAAACTTCGTCCCAATATCGCGAACAGGATGATGATCACATAAAGCGCGGGCGTCGCGCCCCAGATTTCGATGATGCGCTGAAAGATCAGGTCGACCCAGCCGCCGAAATACCCCTGTATCGCGCCGGCCATGATCCCCACCAGCGATGCCAGCGTGGTCACGATCAGCGTGAACAGGATCGACAGGCGGAAGCCATAGATCACCCGCGCCATCACGTCGCGCTTGGTGTCATCGGTGCCCAGCCAGTTCTGGCTGTTTGGCGGCAGGGGCGCCGCACCGGGCCGGTCCACCGTCGTGCGATAGCTATAGGGGATCAGCGGCCAAAGCGCCCAGCCCTGTGCGATCGCCTGCCCGTTCACCATGCCGGTTTCGGCCTGTGTCATGATGCCTTCGGGATCGTCAAAGCAATCCTCCAACCCGCCGGATGCGATGAGGCACTGCACCTCGATATCGCGGTAAGGCGCTTCGGTTTGGAAATCGCCGCCAAAGGTGGTTTCAGGGTAGAAGCGGAAGATCGGCGTGTAGAATTCGCCCTGGTATTTCACAAGGATCGGCTTGTCATTGGCGATGAACTCGGCGCAGAGCGACAGGCCGAACAGCACCGAAAAGATGATCAGCGACCAGAAGGCCCGCCGGTTACGCTTGAAATTGTTCCAGCGGCGCTGGTTCAGCGGCGACAGGAACGCCTTTTTCGGCGCGGCGATGTCGGTGGGCATGGGCGCGGGTGTCACCGTGGGATCGGGCAGGGTTGCCATCGCTTATCCCTCCCTCTTCTCGAAATCGATGCGCGGATCGACCAGCACATACATCAGGTCCGACAGGATGCCCACCACCAGCCCGATCAGGCCAAAGATGAAAAGCGTGCCGAAAATCACCGGATAATCACGCGCCACGGCCGCCTCGAAGCCCAGCCGCCCCAGACCGTCCAGCGAAAAGATCGTCTCGATGATCAGCGATCCGCCGAAGAACACACCGATGAAAACCGCCGGGAAGCCCGCGATCACGATCAGCATCGCGTTGCGGAAGACATGGCCGTAAAGCACCTTCTTTTCCGACAGGCCCTTGGCCCGCGCGGTCATGACGTAATGTTTCTTGATCTCGTCCAGAAAGCTGTTCTTGGTCAGCAGGGTCAGCGTGGCAAAGGCCGAGATCGTCGAAGCCGTTACCGGCAGGGCGATATGCCAGAAATAGTCGGCCACCTTGCCCAGCAGAGACAGCTCATCGAAGTTGTCCGAGGTCAGCCCCCGCAGCGGGAAGATCTGCCAGTAGGACCCGCCTGCGAACAGGACCAGCAACAGGATGGCGAACAGAAAGCCGGGGATCGCATAGGCCACGATGATCATGCCGGATGTCCATGTGTCGAAGGGTGAGCCATCCTTGACTGCCTTGCGGATGCCCAGCGGGATCGAAACGGCATAGGCGATCAGCGTGGACCACAGGCCAAGCGTGATCGAAACCGGCATCTTTTCCAGAACAAGTTCGATCACGCTGATCGAGCGGAAGTAGCTTTCGCCGAAATCAAGCCGCATGTAGTTCCACAGCATGTTCAGAAACCGCTCAAGCGGCGGCTTGTCGAAGCCGAACTCGCGCTCAAGCTGGGCGATGAATTCAGGCGGCAGGCCCCGCGCGCCGGCATATTCGCTGTCTGATCCAGATCCCGCACCCGCGGTGGCCCCGGCATCGCCACCACCGGCGAAACCTTCGAACACGTCGCCCTGACCCTGCACCTGGGCGATGATCTGTTCGATCGGCCCGCCCGGCACGAATTGCACCAGCGCGAAGTTGATCACCATGATTCCCAACAGCGTGGGGATCACCAGTGCCAGGCGGCGAAGGATATAGGCGCCCATGCCCCGCGCCCCTTAACGGATCGCGCCAGAGGCGCGCAGCGCCTGCGCCTTGTCCGCGTTGAACCACCAGATCGACAGCTCGCCCATCCCGTTGGGCGGAGGGGTGTCGGTATAGGGACGCTCGTACATGTCGAAATAGGCGATGTTATGCTCGCCCTTGTACCACTGGGGCACCCAGATGTGCATGGCACGCAGCACCCGGTCCAGTGCGGATACGGCCGTTTCCAGGTCTTCACGTGTGGTTGCGTTCTCGATGGTCTTGATCAGCGAATCAACTGCCACGTTGTTCACGCCGGCGATGTTGTTCGACCCTTCCACATCGGCCGCCTCGCCACCGAAGATGCCGCGCAATTCGATCCCCGGTGTCTGCGACATGGAATAGCGGCGCGTCACGATGTCAAAGTCGAACTTCTTCTCGCGCTCCTGCGATTGGGCGCTGTCGACACGGGTATAGACCGCATCCACGCCCAGACGGCGCAGGTTCTCGACATAGGGGTTGATGATCCGCTCGAAACTGGCGCTGTCGTTCAGCACCTCGATCCGCAGGGGTTGACCCGCCGCATTCACCCGGATGCCGTCGGCGCCTACGGTCCAGCCAGCATCTTCCAGCAGGCGACCGGCGGCGCGCAGCACACGGCGGTCGGCGACGTTGTCGGGGCTGGATACGGCCGGGGTGAAGGCCGGTTCGGAAAAGACGGTTTCGGGCACATGTTCGCGCAGCGGCTCCAGCAGGGCCAGCTCGGCCTCCGAGGGCAAACCCACGGCCTGCATGGTCGAGTTTTCCCAGAAGCTGTCGGTGCGGGCGTAGATGCCATAGAACAGGCTTTCATTGGCCCATTCGAAGTTGAACGCCATGCCGATGGCCTGACGTACGCGCGGATCCTCAAAGATCGGGCGCCGCAGGTTGAACCAGAAGCCCTGCGTGCCGGCCGGTCGCCCGTCGGGCAGGGTTTCGACCTTGACCGCACCGCTTTGCACGGCGGGGAAATCATATCCCGTGGCCCAGAGCAGGGACATGAATTCTTCGCGGTACATGTAGGCGCCCGCCTTGAACGCCTCGAACGCGGTGGTGTAATCCGCGAAATATTCGACCTGAAGGATGTCGAAATTATTCTGGCCGACATTCACGTTGAGATCACGCGCCCAGTAATCATCGCGCCGCTTGTAGCTGACGGACCGACCCGGATCGACCCGGTCCAGCGTATAGGCACCAGACCCAAGCGGCGGCTCCAGCGTGGATTCCGCGAAATCACGGGTTTCGTAATAGGCGCGCGAGAAGATCGGCAAGCCGGCCGCGCTCATCGCCAGTTCGCGCAGCGCACCGTCAGCGTTGAAGGTGAATTTCACCGTCAGATCGTCGATCGCCTCGACCGATTTGAAATCCTTGAACAGAACGCGATAGGCGGGCTGCCCCTTGTCGCGCAGCACTTCGTAGCTGAACACCACATCCTGCGCGGTCACGGGGGTTCCGTCGGCAAAACGCGCCTCGGGGCGCATGTGGAAGATCGCCCATTCACGGCTTTCGGGATATTCGATCGTATGGGCGACCAGACCGTACATCGCATCAGGCTCGTCCAGCGACCCGGTCATCAGCGTGTCGAAGAACACGGTCGACAGGGCGGCGGCATTACCCTTGAGGATATAAGGCGACAGGCTGTCAAAGGTGCCAAACCCCCAGGTCGAGAATGTGCCGCCCTTCGGCGCATCCGGGTTCACATAGTCGAAATGGGCGAAGCCTTCGGGATATTTCAGATCGCCGAAGGTGGAAATGCCATGGGCGCGGATGATCCGTTCTTCGGCCCGAAGGGGGGCCACAGCTGCCAAAAGCAGAAGGCAGGCCATGCCAAGCGCCACCAACATGGCGACGACATGGGGGGGCGTGGATTGGGCGGCGCGCGCGGCGGCGCTGTTGCGGGGCCGGTTCAAGTGCTCATCCTCCTGCTGGTGCGACCGGTGCAATCCGATCCTCATTGATCAAACTAAGCTAAAGGGCGGCAAGGGCCATATTCAAGTTGAGATTGGGTGATCTTTCCGTGATCGACGGCAAAGTTACCAAGGCGGAATGAAAAAGACCGCCAATGCAGGGCACGGCGGTCTTTCGGGTTGTCGCAAAGAGACAGGATCAGTTGTCGATGCTGTCCAGATAGGCGATCAGGTCGGCGCGGTCCTGGGCATCCTTCAGGCCGGCGAAAGCCATCGACGTGCCGGGCGCATAGCCACGCGGGTTTTCCAGGAACGCCGACAGGTTTTCGGGGGACCAGACATCGTCGGTGGCGATGGCGCCGGAATAGCCAAAGCCCTCGGCTGCGCCTTTCGCACGACCCACGACACCGTACAGATAGGGGCCGGTTCCGTTGGCACCGGCTTCCAGTTTGTGGCAGGCGGCGCATTTGTTGAACTGGCGGGCGCCACGTCCCAGATCGGCCTGCGCCAGCAGCTCGTCAAAATTGACCTCTTCGGCGACCTCGGCCACCTCTTCCGCGCCTGTGTCAATCACATAGGCTTGCTGGGTTTCGCCGTGACCGCCGCCCACGTGATACAGTTCCTCAGCGCCCCATTTGGCCAGAAGAAAAATCAGAAGCGCGCCGCAGAAGGCGCCCAGGGTCTTGGTGAAGGTCATCGTGTCAAGCATGTCTCGCCCGTCCGTTGAATCGGTTTCCAATTGGTCGCTATTTGGCGGGTATCTATTGCTTCCCCTTCTGCGTGGCAAGGTATAGTTACCGCGACCAAACGCCCACCGGGGCGAAAAGTGACACGAATTCGACAGGAATTGACCGCATGACCCATCGCATTGCCTTCCAGGGGGACCTTGGCGCCTATTCGCACGAAGCCTGCGTGGCGGCCCGCCCGGACCTTGAGGCGCTGCCCTGCCGCACCTTCGAGGATGTGATCGAGGCCGTGAATTCAGGTCGTGCCGAGATGGCGATGCTGCCGGTGGAAAACTCGACCTACGGGCGCGTCGCGGACATTCACAGGCTGCTGCCCGAATCCGGTCTGCATATCGTGGGCGAAGTCTTCGTGCGGGTGCGGATCTGCCTGATGGCGCGTCCGGGCACACGGCTTGAGGATATCCGCAAGGTGCGGGCCCATCTGGTTCTGATACCGCAGGCACGTGCCTTTCTGGAGGCGCATGGCATCGCCGCTGAAGCCGCCGCCGACAGCGCCGGTGCCGCGGCCGAGCTGGCGCGCGGTCAGGCAACGGATCAAGGCGTTCTGGCCAGCGAACTGGCCGCGCAAATCCACGGGCTGGAGGTTCTGGCCCATGATATCGAGGATCACGGACATAACACGACGCGCTTTTTGCTCATGGCACCCAAAGCGGATCTGACCCGCAGGTCGGATCACATGATGACGACCTTCATCTTTCAGGTGCGCAACATCCCGGCCGCGCTTTACAAGGCGATGGGCGGTTTTGCCACCAATGGCGTGAACATGACCAAGCTTGAAAGCTACATGGTGGGCGGGTCATTCACCGCGACGCAGTTCTATGCCGATATCGAAGGCCATCCCGACGATGAGCATGTGCAGCGCGCCCTTGAGGAATTGCGCTATTTCACCAACGAGCTGACGATCCTGGGCGTCTATCCCGCAGACCCCAAGCGTTACTGACCCCCGCCACAGTCCATCAGGACGAAAGGAAACCGCATGAAAGTCCATATTCTTGACGATTGGTTCGACACGCTGCGTGCCCTGCCCTCCTTTGCCAAGCTTGATGGGCACGACGTGACCGTGTGGACCGACCATGTGGCCGATGTGGACATCCTTGCGGACCGGCTGGCCGCGGCCGAGGCGCTGGTGCTGTTCCGCGAGCGCACGCCCGTCACCGCGGCGCTTCTGGACAGGCTGCCGGGGCTGCGCCTGATTTCGCAGCGCGGACCCTATCCACATGTGGATGTCGCCGCCTGCACGGCACGCGGGGTGCTGGTGTCATCAAACATGAGCGCGGGATTGCCATCCTATGCGGCCGCGGAACTGACCTGGGGGCTGATCCTGGCCGCGATGCGGCAGATCCCTCAGCAGATGCAAAGTTTGCGCGCGGGGAATTGGCAGATGGGCGTCGGGCGGACCCTTCGCGGGCGGCCACTTGGCCTGTTCGGCTACGGCCGCATCGCGGGCGTAGTGGCGGGATACGCCCGCGCCTTCGGCATGCCGGTGCATGTCTGGGGATCCGAAGCCGCCCGCGAAAGGGCCCAGGCCGACGGGCTTTTCGTTCCCGACAGCCGCGAGGCGTTCTTTGTCGGTTGTGACGTGATCAGCCTGCATGTGAAACTGACACCCGAGACGCGCGGCATTGTCACCGCGGCCGATCTGGGCGCAATGCACCCCGGATCCGTGCTTGTGAACACCTCGCGTTCGGGGCTGATCGCAGCAGGGGCCCTGCTGGATGGTCTGAACGCGGGCCGCCCCGGCATGGCGGCGCTTGATGTCTTCGACACCGAGCCGCTGACGAATGTGGCAGACCCGCTGATGTCACATCCCAACGTGATCTGCACCCCGCATATCGGCTATGTGACCGAAGATGAACTGGACATGCAGTTCGGCGATATCTACGACCAGATCAACGCCTATGCGAAAGGCGCGCCGATCCATTTGGCGAATCCCGAGATTCACGGGAAAAGCTGAACCGCCTGGAGCAAGGTCAGGGTGCCAGGTCAGGCGTCAGGTCACACGCCTGACCCGCTCTTCCAGTTCGCGGGCGTAATCTGCCATCCTGAGGTGAAATTTCTTGTTCAGGTTGGTGCGCGCCAGCTTGAGCGACTGCACCAGCAACCGGGCGGAAATGGATCGCGGCTTCAGATCCAGATCCACGCTCAGACGGGTGCGGCCACGTGACAGGGCAAGCAGTTCCACCTTCAGGTCGGTTTCCAGGCCCTGGGCCACGGAATGGAACCGCATGTTGTCGGGGGGATCATATTCGGTCATCCGGATATCCAGCTGACGTTCACGGCCCCGGGCCATGAAACTGGCGGTCCAGCTCATCCCGACGGCGGGGTTTCGCATGTTGTCGGTGCGCTGCACCTCGGCGCCGCGGCGCAATGCGGCACGCTCGATCGTTTCGAAATCGCTTACCAGCGCGAAAACCTTTTCGATCGGAGCCTCGATGTCTTCTTTGGAGGAAAACTTCATAACCACTCACTCGTAAATTTCGGGCACCGGCCCAGACAAGGCCATCTTCTTTCCGGGGCACTATCTGCCTGACCAACCGGCCAGGAACAAGGCGCTTTGTGATCCGGGACGGTGATAAGTCGGTGCGGTTTCATGTCAATCAAGCCGGTCGGCAAGCCAGTTGTTCAGGATGAAATGCGCGATCGCCCCCTTGCGCGCCGGCAGGATCCTGGGATGCCGCCCTGCGAAGGCTTCCAGCATCTCGTCACGGCTGACCCAGATCGCATCTTCGATCTCGACCGGGTCTATGGTGATGTCGCGGCTGGTGGCCTCTCCGCGGCAGCCCAGCATCAGCGAAGACGGAAACGGCCAGGGCTGGCTGGCCAGGTAATCGACCTGGCCGACGCGCACGCCCGCCTCTTCCCAGACTTCACGGCGCACGGCCGCCTCGATCGTCTCGCCGGGTTCGATGAAACCCGCCAGCAGCGAGTACATGCCCTCGGGCCACCCGTGAGAGCGCCCCATCAGCACGGAATTTCCATGTGTGATCAGCATGATGACCACAGGATCGGTGCGCGGGAAATGATGCGCGCCGCAAGCCGGGCAATCGCGCTGCCATCCCGCCTTCGATACCTGGCTTCGCACACCGCAAACGGCGCAGAACCCATGCGTGGCATGCCAGTTCAAAAGCGCCCGTGCGCTTGCGGCCAGTTCTGCATCGCGTGGGCTGATCCGCGTCATGACCGCGCGCAATTCCGCGAAACGGTGCGTCTGCGGCAGATCGGGATGCACCTGTTCGCTGCGGTCGACAAAGCTGTTCACCGATGAAAGGTCCTGATCGTTGGGCGTCCAGCCCGCAAGGTTATGGGCAAAGACCGCCGCCCCGTCCTCGCGCCCCAGAAAGAAGGGATCGGGGGCCGCACCTGACAGCACCGGATGATCCAGAGGCAGGCGCGCCAGCCCGCGCCCTTCAGCAGTATCCGCCAGCAGCGGCTTGCCACGCCAGAACAGGATGGTCCGGCTGGTCGGTTCCGCCATGGCCTGCGCAAGCGCGGGCGCATCGCCCCGCAGTTCGGCGGCGCGATCAAGACCCGATCCGCCGAATGTCACTGTTTCCGCGATTCTCATGCTGCCCTTCGCCTGTTCCCGGCGTCCTGTTTCGGCCCGGTCTGTTTCCGCCAAGAGATTGGCACCGGCTTTTGCCGAATGCAAAGCATCGCGGCGAATTTCTTCTGCTTTCGCTTTAAGGTAGTTTATTTTAACAACGAACTACCCTAGAGTGGGATCGCCGCAGATTTGATACGCGGCCTGACCTTGGTCGAAGACATACTGGTGCGATAAATAGTGACTTTTACTTTGCCGGACCGAAATATTCACTGCCCCTCATCCGTGCTGGAAGAAATTGACCTGCGCCTTTTGCAGACAACCGATCTGCACGCACATCTTCTGGCCTATGACTACCTTTCGGATCAGCCTGCGGACAGGATGGGCCTGGCGCGGCTGGCCAGCCTCATTCATGCCGCGCGGGCAGAGGCCAAGAATTGCCTCTTGCTGGATACCGGCGATTTCCTGCAGGGCAGCCCTCTGGGCGATCTTTATGCCGATCCGCAGATGACGGATCATGACCGGACCCACCCGGTCATCGCGACCATGAACAGCCTGGGCTATGACCCGGCAACCCTGGGCAATCACGATTTCAACTATGGCATCGATTTCCTGGGCCGCACCCTGCTGCGGGCCGCATTTCCGCTGGTCTGCGCCAATGTCGCGCACCGGCTTGGCCCCGATCCCAGCGCCGATGACACATGGCTACCACCCTGGACGATCCTGACACGCAGGGTCCGTGACAGAACCGGGGGCTGGCATGATCTGCGGATCGGCATGATCGGCCTGCTGCCTCCGCAGATCGGCATCTGGGACCGCCAGCATCTTGAAGGTCGCTTGCAAACGCGTGACATGATCCAGGCGGCGCGCGCGCATCTGCCCGACATGCGCGCCGCAGGCGCTGACCTTGTGGTGGTCCTTTGCCATTCCGGCATCGCCCCCGACGATGGCAGCGCCCGGATGGAGAACGCGGCCCTGCCGCTTGCCGCCCTGGCCGGGGTCGATGCGATCCTGTGCGGCCACCAGCACCGGACCTTTCCCGGACCCGCGTTTTCCGGGATCGCCGGCGTGGATGAAAAGGCGGGAACGATCCACGGCAAGCCGGCCGTGATGGCCGGGTTCTGGGGATCGCACCTTGGGTTGATCGACCTGACGCTGCGCCGCACCCCCGACGGCTGGCAGGTCAGCGGGCATCGCAGCGCATTGCGTCCGATCTTCTGCCGCGCCGATGACCGGACAGGGCGCGCGCTGGTGGAGGATGACAGTTCCGTGGTTGCCCTGACCCGTGACGCGCATGCCAGAACCCTTGCCCATGTGCGGCGCCCGATCGGTCACAGCAGCCAGCCCTTGCATTCCTTTTTCGCGATGGTGGCCGATGATCCGTCGATCCAGCTTGTCGCCGAGGCGCAGCGCGCGCGGGTGGCTGCATTGCTTGCCGGCACGGCCGAGGGGGAATTGCCGTTGCTGTCAGCCGTGGCCCCGTTCAAGGCGGGTGGCACCGCCGGCCCCGAGCATTTCACCCATGTTCCCGCGGGTCCGCTGAAGATCCGCAACCTTGCCGATCTCTATGCCTTTCCGAACCTTCTGCATGCGGTGCAGGTGACGGGCGATGCCCTTTGCAACTGGCTGGAGCATGCCGCCGGGCAATTCAACACGATCCGACCCGGCCAGCGCGACCAGATGCTGTGCAACCCGGACTTTCCCAGCTACAATTTCGATGTGATCTGCGGCCTGCGCTATGTGATCGACCCCACGCAGCCCAGGCGCTTCGGTCCCGATGGCACGCTGCTGGATCGCGGGGCGCGGCGCATACGAGAAATCACCTGGAACGGACGCGCCATCGCCGCCGATGACAGGTTCATCGTGGCGACCAACAGCTATCGCGCCGGGGGCGGTGGCGGCTTTGACCTGTCGGTCGAGATGCGGGATGTGGCCTTGGACAGGCCCGCCCCCGGATACACCGAATCCATCCAGGAGGTGCTGGAGGCCCATGTCGCGGGCAATATCATCACGCATGTGACGCGTCCGGTCTGGCGCTTTGCGCCTTTGCGTGACACCTCAGCCCTGTTCGACAGCGCGCCCGCCGCCGCCGAGGCGCTGCACGATCTGAGCGGCGTGAGAATTGAAAGCGCGGGCTGGGCGCCGGATGGCTTTGCGCGGTTTCGCTTGCATTTCTGATGCCGCGCCAATCAGCGGGATGCCGGATACACATGCTTGCAATGCAACGCATCGCCGCCTATATGGGCGTCGAGAGGTTGGCGCGGGCAGGCACCTCGCCAACCCGGTCAGGTCCGGAAGGAAGCAGCCGTAACGAGCCCCGCTTGGGTCGTTGTCCAGCCTCTCACCTTATTCCCTCAAGATTGCAGGATGCACGCCGGCCTTGCGTCGGCCTGCGAAACCCGACAAGGATCGTGCCTGATCGCGATCCCTGACGAAAGGCCATGATGCCAACTGACAGCCCCCAGAACACCCAAGACAGCACGCTTGAAGGGCTGGCGGCCTTGGGATGGTCCGCCCATTTCGCTGATCAATGCGCGGATGAGGCCAGCATGGCACTGCGGCCCATGCGTATCATTTCCGTACAGCGCGCGATGGCGACGGGGCTGGACAGCCAGGGCGAACGGCCCCTCGGATTTCCGCCGGAATTGCGCGCGGGTGGGCTTGCCGTCGGTGACTGGGTGCTGGCCGACCCCGAAACCGGGCGCATCGAGAAGGTCCTGGAACGGCAATCACTGCTCAGCCGTCGTGCCGCCGGGATCGAGGCCAAGCCACAGCTGCTTGCCGCCAATGTGGACACGCTTTTCATCACCACCTCCTGCAATGCCGATTTCAACCCCGCCCGTCTGGAACGCTACCTGGTTCTGGCGCTGGATGCGGGGATTACGCCCGTGATCGTGCTGACCAAGACCGACCAGACCGATGCGCCTCAGGACTATGCCGATCAGGCGCGCGCCCTGTCCGACAAGCTGGCCGGCGTCGTGGCCCTGAACGCGAAGGACCCCGAACAGGTCCGGCTTTTGTCGGAATGGTGCGGACCGGGCAGAACCGTCGCCTTCGTCGGCTCCTCCGGGGTGGGCAAATCGACCCTGATCAACGCCCTGACAGGCAGCGACCAGGCCACCGCCGCGATGCGGCAGGACGATGCCAAGGGCCGGCACACGACCACGGCGCGATCACTGCACCTGATGGCCGATGGCGGGCTGGTCATCGACATGCCGGGCATGCGTGAACTTGGCCTGCACGATGTATCAGGCGGGATCGACGAGCTGTTCGAGGATATCACGGCCCTGACCGGCCAGTGCAAATTCCGCGATTGTAAGCATGTCTCGGAACCCGGATGCGCGGTGCAGGCCGCCATCGCCGCCGATCAGCTGGACCCCGCGCGGCTGGAGCGCTGGCGCAAGCTGAAATCCGAAGACAAGCTGAACACTACCTCGATGACCGTCAGCCGCCGCCGTGCGCGTGCCCTGACGCGCGCGCACAAGGCCGAATCGGACGCGCAGCGCAAGGCCAAGGGCAATAGCCCGCAGCCCAAGAAGCCGCGCAAGGGCTGATCTAGCGCCGCAGCTTGCGCCGTGCCGCCATGGCCCATCGCATCTGGTCCTCGGTCTCGATGGCGCAGGGCCTGATCCCGCGCAGCCTGTCCAGCGCATGGCCGGGTGTCTCGCCAGCCTCGATCATGAGCCGCAGCGCGATCATCCCTGACCGGCCGCAGCCCCCCTTGCAATGCACCAGCACACGCCCCCCGCCCGAGAGGGCGGACAGGATCTGTTCGCTGACGGCGGGCCAGCGCGCCGCCGTCGCGTCATCGGGCACGCCATAATCCGCAATCGGTAGATGCACCCAGCGGGCGCCGCTTTCCTGCATCATCTGCCCAAGATGCTCCGATCCGTTCTCGATCATCTCGATCCGGGTGGTAAGGCTGAGAACGATCGCGGGCCGCCAGGCGCGCAGATGCTCCATATCTCCGGCGTGATCCCCCAGCCGCCCCGGCAGCGGGGCGATGGCCAGGATACCCCCCGACACGGGCAGGGCATGGATCACCAGATCGGACATGTCACAGCGTGCGCGCCGCGAAAGTATCGCAGCGCCCCATCTGCCCGCTGTCATAGCCAATGGCGAACCAGCGCGCGCGCTGGGCACTTGTGCCATGGGTGAAGGTATGAGGTTGCGGCACCCGCCCTGCCCTGGACTGAAGCCTGTCATCACCGATCATCCGCGCCGCGTTCAGCGCCTCTTCCAGATCGCCAGGCTCCAGCAAGCCGTCCACGGCCCCCGCCCAGACGCCTGACAGGCAATCAGCCTGCAATTCCAGCCGCACGGTCAGGGCATTGCCCTCGGCTGTGCTGACGGCCTGACGGGCACGGTGGACCTGACCCAGAATGCCCATCTCGTTCTGGATATGATGGGCCACCTCATGGGCGATGACATAGGCGGCGGCGAAATCGCCCTTGGCGCCAAGTTGCCGCGACAGCGTGGCAAAGAAATCGGTATCCAGATAGGCCTTGCGATCGGCCGGGCAGTAGAAAGGCCCAGTCGCCCCGGACGCGCCGCCACAAGGGCTTTGCGTCACGCCCGAATAAAGCACCAGAACGGGCGGCTGATAGGTGCGGCCCGCCTGGTCCCGCATGACCTTTGACCAGACCTGTTCGGTGGTGGCCAGCACGCGGCCCGCGAATTCCGCCGCTTGCTGTTCCTCGGGGGTGGGCGCGGTCTGGGTGATCTGACCCCGCGGGTCCTGATCCTGCAAGAGCGGGGTCACATCGATCCCTGCGAAATAGCCGATCGCCAGCACCAGCAGCAGCCCGACACCGCCAATTCTGGCCCCGCCACGTCCGACGCGGCGCTGTCCGCGCCTATCTTCGATGTTGCGGCTACGCCGCACGTCCTTCAACCGCATGGTCGATCCCCCCCCGGAACCCGGTATCACCGCGACAGACTACACCAAAGGGGCGATGCGAAAAGCCCGGATTCACCACGGCCATGTCTGGACGCGGGCGGGCCGATTGCCTAGGTTGACATCTGTCCCCTGAACCCGAGGCCCCATGACCCAGACCCCAGAAACCGGCTACCGCGTTCTGGCCCGCAAGTACCGGCCCGAAACCTTTGCCGATCTTGTGGGGCAGGATGCTATGGTGCGTACGCTGCGGAACGCCTTTGCGGCCGACCGCATCGCGCAGGCCTTCATCATGACGGGCATCCGTGGCACGGGGAAAACCACGACGGCGCGGATCATCGCCAAGGGCATGAACTGCATCGGCGCGGATGGCGCGGGTGGCCCGACGACCGACCCCTGCGGAACCTGTGAACATTGTGTGGCCATCATGGAAGGCCGCCATGTCGATGTGATGGAGATGGACGCGGCATCCCGCACCGGCGTGGGCGACATCCGCGAAATCATCGAAAGCGTGCATTACCGGGCGGCCTCGGCCCGCTACAAGATCTATATCATCGACGAGGTTCACATGCTGTCGACCAGCGCGTTCAACGCGCTGCTCAAGACGCTGGAAGAGCCGCCTGCCCATGTGAAGTTCATCTTCGCCACGACCGAGATCCGCAAAGTGCCGGTTACCGTGCTGTCACGCTGCCAGCGCTTTGACCTGCGCCGGATCGAACCCGAAGTGATGATCGCCCTGCTGCGCAAGATCGCGGGGGCCGAGGGCGCGCAGATCACCGATGACGCGCTGGCGCTGATCACGCGGGCGGCGGAAGGATCGGCGCGCGATGCCACATCGCTGCTGGATCAGGCGATTTCCCACGGCGCGGGCGAAACCACCGCTGATCAGGTGCGCGCCATGCTGGGCCTGGCGGATCGCGGCAGGGTGCTGGACCTGTTCGACATGATCATGCGCGGTGACGCGGGCGGGGCGCTGGCCGAACTGGGCGCGCAATATGCCGATGGCGCCGATCCGATGGCGGTGCTGCGTGATCTGGCCGAGGTGACGCACTGGATTTCCGTGGTCAAGATCACACCGGACGCGGCCGAAGATCCCACGGTCGGACCGGATGAGCGTGCGCGGGGGCAGGACATGGCCGACCGTTTGCCGCTGCGCGCGCTGGCGCGGATGTGGCAGATGCTGCTCAAGGCGCTGGACGAGGTGGCCCAGGCCCCGAATGCGATGATGGCGGCCGAAATGGCCGTGATCCGTTTGACGCATGTGGCTGACCTGCCCACACCGGAAGAACTGGTGCGCAAGCTGCCCGACCTGCCGCCCCCTTCGCCGGGTGGTGGCCCGTCGGGCGGCGGGATGGCGGCAGGCCATGCCGAGGGCGGCGCGCCCGCCATGACACGCGGCGGCAGCGTTCCATCCGGTGCTGGCGGGTCGGGGAACACCGTGCAAGCCGTGGCACTGGATGCCGAACAGGCGCTGGCCCGGTTTCCGACATTCGATCACGTGATCGACCTGATCCGCGCCAATCGCGATGTCAAACTGCTGGTCGAGGTGGAAACCGGCATGCGCCTGGCGGCCTATCGTCCGGGACGTATCGAATTCGTGCCGGCCGAAGGTGCGGCGCCTGACCTGGCGCAGCGCCTGGGGCAGCGGCTGCAACTGTGGACGGGGAACCGCTGGGCAGTCAGCCTGGTCAATGACGGCGGTGCGCCCACGATCGCGGAAGCGCGCGACACAGCCGAGGCCGACCTGAAAGCGCAGGCCGCGGCCCATCCCATGGTGAAGGCGGCCCTGCTGACCTTTCCAAAGGCCCGCATCATCGAAATTCGCACACCCGACAAGCTGGCCGCCGAGGCAGAAGCCCAGGCCCTGCCAGAGGTCGAGGATGAATGGGACCCGTTCGAGGACGATTGAAACACGGCGCCGGCCCCACCGGACATGCCGCAGATGCAAACAGGAGAGAAACAAGATGCTCAAGGGATTAGGCGGGCTTGGCGACATGGCCAAGATGATGAAAGCCGCGCAGGAAATGCAGCAGAAGATGGCGCAGCTTCAGGAAGAGATGCACCAGATGACCGTGACCGGGGAATCCGGTGCCGGGCTGGTCAAGGCCACCTGCACCGTCAAGGGAGAGCTGAAAAGCCTTGATATCGACCCGTCGATCTTTTCGGCCGATGACAAGGAAGTGGTCGAGGATCTGATCCTTGCCGCGATCAAGGACGCGCAGGGGCGCGCCTCGGAAAAGGCCAAGGAAGAGATGGGCAAGCTGACCGAAGGCATGGGTCTGCCCAAGGACATGAACCTGCCGTTCTGACCCGGCCGGACATCCCCACATGAGCGCCAATCGCGACATCGAGGCCCTGATCGACATGATGGCCCGTCTTCCGGGGCTGGGTCCACGATCGGCCCGGCGGGCCGTGCTGCACCTGATCCGCAAACGGGCCTTGCTGATGACGCCGCTTGCCGACCTGATGCAACAGGTGGCAGCCACGGCGCGCGAATGCCTGAACTGCGGCAATATCGGCACCGGCGACATCTGCGAGATCTGCGCCTCGGACAAGCGGGCCAACGGGATGATCTGCGTAGTCGAGGATGTGGCCGATCTTTGGGCGATGGAACGCTCCGGCGTCTTCAAGGGGCGCTATCACGTGCTGGGCGGCACCCTGTCGGCGCTGGATCAGATCGGTCCCGACCAGTTGCGCATTCCGCGACTGGTGGACCGGGTCGATAGTGAAAACGTGACCGAAGTGATCCTGGCGCTGAACGCCACGGTCGATGGGCAGACCACGGCCCACTATATCGCAGATCAACTCGAGGGGCGGGTGACCCTGACGTCGCTGGCGCAGGGCGTGCCGATCGGGGGCGAGCTGGATTACCTGGATGACGGCACGATCACGGCAGCGCTGAACGCGCGGCGCAAGGTCTGATCACCACCGCGGCGCGGGTTTGTCGACGCTACCCGTCGCATGGATATTTGCAGCAAGAAGAAACAGGCGCGCGCAGGATCATGCCCGCCGCGCGCCTGAACCTTTTCAGATCACCACCACATCCAGCGGCGGAAAGCCGTTGAAGCAGACCGAGGAATAGGTCGATGTATAGGCCCCGCAGTTGCGGATGATGAACCTGTCGCCCGCGCGCAGGCCCAGCGGCAGTTGCACGGGGCGCTTTTCATACAGCACATCGGCGCTGTCGCAGGACGGCCCGGCCAGGATGCAGGGACCGGTTTCCTCGTGATCGCGGTCTGTGATGAACTGGTAGCGGATCGCCTCGTCCATGGTTTCGGCCAGGCCCGAGAACTTGCCGATATCCAGATAGACCCAGCGGCAGATGTCATCATCGGACTTGCGCGAGACCAGCATCACCTCGGCGGCGATCATGCCTGCCTCGGCGACCATGCCGCGACCGGGTTCGGCCATGACACGGGTGGCACCGTCGAAACGGGCCTCGACCATTTCCATCACGCGGGCGGCGTAGAGGGTGGGCGCCTCGATCTCCTCGCCGTAGAAGGCAGGGAAGCCGCCGCCGATGTTCAGCAGGTCCAGATCGAAACCAGCGGCGCGAGCCGTGGCCCAGGCGGCGGCGACGTGATCCAGCGTGCCGGTCCACATCTCCGCGCGGCGTGTCTGGCTGCCGACATGGAAGGACATGCCCACGGGTTTCAGCCCCAGTTCGGTGGCGCGGGTCATCAGGGGGACGACCATTTCGGGCGCGCAGCCGAACTTGCGGCTGAGCGGCCAGTCCGCCTCGGTCGAGCCGACCAGAAGGCGGATGTAGACCTGTGCACCCGGTGCATGTTCGGACAGTTTCTCAAGCTCTTCCGTGGCATCGGCCGCGAAGATGCGGATACCCGCAGCATAGGCGAAGGCGATGTCCGACGCGCGCTTGACCGTGTTGCCGAAGGAAATGGTTTCAGGCCGCGCACCCAGGCTGAGGCAAAGCTCGATCTCGCCACGCGAAGCCGCATCGAAATGGCTGCCTTGCGCGATCAGGGTCGACAGGATGGCGCGTGCCGGGTTCGCCTTGACGGCATAGTGAATATCGGCGCGGCCCAGGCCCGCCTTGAGCGCGCGGTATTGATCCGCCACGATCTGCGTGTCCAGTACCAGCGTCGGGCGGTCGAACGTGGACTGCCGGATAAAGGTTTCGATACGATGGGATGCGCGGACGGGGTCGCCGCCCAGCTGGGGGTTCACGTAGGCGTTCATGGTCATCTCCAATAGGAACCGGATCAAAGACCCGACCAGTTCAACAGGAGACGTTACCGTCGCTACGTAAACACTGAGAGCTCATCACCCTCGGCCAGAGGCGCGTGCGTTGGCGTCTATATCTGCGCATTTAGGACCAGTGAAAAATTCACGCAAGATATTTTGCAAAGCGCCAATAAAAAAATAATTCCACCGCGTCGCGCCACGGTGTCAGCGTAAAGTGATGCCTGAAAAACAAGGGGCTCAGGACGGCAAAGCAGCCTGCTGCGCCCAGTCCGGCAAGCCGCGCCCCAGGGCCAGTTCGGCCCCCAGACGCCCCAGTTCATCGCTGCATTTCGCACCACGCCCACACCCGCCGACCGCCACAGAGAGGCGCGGCCCCAGCCGTTCCAGCGCGGGGATATTCTGCGGCGTGAAGGTGGTGACGCAGGGCTGAACATGGCTTGTGGCCACGCGCAGGCCAGGCATGCGTGCGCGCACCTGATCCGCAAGCATGCGACCCACGGCGACATTGCCGCCCCCGCGAAACCAATCCCTGATGTCCTGCGTATCCCGCAGGATCACATCCACGGTGTCGCCGCCCATTTTCAGGTAGATACGCCCGTCAGGATAGCGGATCGGTGGCAGCAGGTATGGATCGTTGCCATCGGGTTCCAGCCAGATCAGCGATGGCATGGCGGCAAGGCGCCCGGCCTCTTGCGGATCAAGTTCCAGCAGCACCACGGTACGGGCATAGACAGTCAGCGGCAGCGGGTCGGGCAGGATCATATTGGCAAACCCGCCTGCCGCCACCAGCGCCTGATTGGCCAGCACCTCGCCCTGGTCCGTACGGATCCGCAGGCCGGTTGGCGTCTCATCAAGGCCCAGGACGGTATCAGGCAAGATCCGTGCGCCGGCCTGCGCGGCAATGCGGATCTGTGCGCGCACCAGAGTTCGCGGATTGATATGCCCCGCGCCTTGCGTTTCGTGCAGCGCCAATGTGCCGGGATCGAACCGAAAGAAGGGAAAACGCGCGGTCAGAACCGGCCCGCGCAGCATATCGCAAGGCAGGTTGTCCTGATCGCGCACCTCGCAGAGACGTCGGATATAGGGGCTGTCTTCGGCGCCGGCCATGACGGTGCCGGTTTCATGAAAGAAGCGCAGGCCACTGTCGGCTTCGATCTGGTGATAGCGGGCGATGCTGGCCTGGCTTGCGCGGCTCCAGAATGGCCAGGGATCCAGGGCGCGCGTGATCCGCCCTTCGTCGTAATGGCTGGCGAAAACGCCGGGGTGTGCGGCCTTGTCCTGCGGTTCGGGCGGGCCGATCAGCATGACCTGATGCCCACCCTGCGCCAGGTGGCGGGCAGCGGCCGCGCCGATCATCCCGGCGCCTATCACGGCTATGACCATCAGGGGCCTCCTGCGGGCAGTTCAGGGCAGAGTGCCCGAAGCCCTTGCCCGATGCCAAGCCCGATCCGGCGGCCGGAACGAAAAAGCCCGGGCAAAAGGCCCGGGCTTTTCGATCTTGCCGAAAACGACAGCTTAGCGGCGGCTGTCCTCGTCCTCGTCATCCTCGTCATCATTGTCGGGCAGGTTGAAGAAGCTGTCGGCGTCGTATTTCGTTTCCGGCTTCTCGTCCTCGTCATCCTGACGCAGCGTGAATGTCTCCAGGCCTTCGATGGCGGTCGGCATCCGCGGGCCGTCATCCATGCTGAGCGACTGTTCGGTGCTGACCAGCTTGCGGCGTTCGTCATCCGACATCACAACGCCGTCTGCCGCGCGCTTGGCGGCGGCCTTCTGCACAGCAGCATCAAGTTCGGACTGCTTGCAAAGACCAAGCGCCACCGGATCGATCGGCGAGATGTTGGCGATGTTCCAGTGGGTGCGCTCGCGAATCGCCTGGATCGTCGGCTTGGTGGTGCCGACCAGCTTGCCGATCTGGCCATCGCTGAGTTCCGGGTGGAACTTGACCAGCCAGTAGATCGCGGCAGGGCGATCCTGACGCTTGCTGAGCGGGGTGTAGCGCGGACCGCGGCGCGTTTCCTCGCCAACGGCGGCTGGGTTGAACTTGAGCTTGAGCTTGTGCAGAGGGTTGGCCTGACCCTTGTCGATCTCTTCCTGGGTCAGCTGGTTGTTCGCGATGGGATCAAACCCCTTCACGCCTGCCGCCACATCGCCATCTGCGATGCCCTGCACTTCAAGCTCATGCATCCCGGTGAACTCGGCGATCTGCTTGAAGCTCAGCGTGGTGTTGTCCACAAGCCAGACAGCGGTGGCCCTGGCCATGATCGGTTTGGTCATGTCATCATCTCCTTGACCCGAATGCGCCCCTTGTCGGCAAATCTTTCCCGCCGCCTGAAAAGGCTGCCCTTTGCGGGGCGGGTTACCGTTGTCGGGGAACTCGATGGCTATATAGTGGAGAAGGCTTGCCAAGAAAAGCCCGAATGCGCCAGACCGACCTTGCCAGTGAAACGGAGCCCGCCATGCCCGCCCTTTACCGATTGATCCTGTTGCTGACCATGGCGTTGTGCCTGGCCGTGCCGTCGCGTGGCATGGCCGATGGCGAAAGGCCGGGCGAATTCGACTATTACGTGATGTCGCTCAGCTGGTCGCCCAGTTGGTGCGCGCTTGAGGGCGATGCGCGCAGATCGCCGCAATGCCGCGACGACAGCGGCCATGGCTGGGTGCTGCATGGGTTGTGGCCGCAATATCACCGGGGATGGCCCAGCTATTGCCGCACCACAGAGGCCCAGCCCAGCCCCGCGATGACCGCCGCGATGGTCGACATCATGGGCACACCGGGTCTGGCCTGGCATCAGTGGCGCAAGCACGGGGTCTGCAGCGGCCTGTCGGCCCGCGCCTATTTCGACCTGTCGCGCCGCGCCTATGCCAGCATCACGCGCCCGGCCGTGTTCCGCAACCTGGACCGGCCCGTGCGCTTGCCCGCCACCCTCATCGAGGAGGCGTTTCTCAAGGAGAACCCGCAGCTTGAACCGGACATGCTGACAGTGACCTGTCGTGATGGCCGGATACAAGAGGCACGGATCTGCCTGTCCAGGGATCTGACCCCGGTGCCGTGCGGCCGCGACGTGGTGCGCGACTGCACGCTCAGGGATGCGTTGTTCGATCCGATGCGCTGAAAAGGATCAGACCAGCAGATCGTCCGGCGACACGCCAGAGGTCACCGCGGTCTTGAACCATGCAGGCTGACGGCCCTTGCCGGTCCAGGTGATGCTGGCATCATCGGGGTGGCGATACTTTGGCGCCGCAGGCTTGCGACGTGCCTTGCCCTGCGTTGATCCGGTCAATTCCGACAAGGAAAAACCCATTTCACGCGCCTTTGCCTCGAGCGCCGCAATAGCCTGATTTTTCTGACGCTCTTCGAATTCATCCACAGCTTTCGCCACTTTCTTCTGGAGGACTTTCAGTTCCGTCAGAGACATTGCTTCGAGGTCGATCTGTACCATTAGGGATTCATCCATCTTTTACGGCCCATGCAACGGAACTTTACCATTCGAACTGCCTGGAACCTGGGGCCTATTAATCTTTGATCTTCATTTCATACAGATAGAAATAGAAAAGGCAAAATGAATCTACATATGCAGGCAAAAGCACCAGATGTTTCTTTTGCACAGGGAAATCGGTTTGGACGCTGTTTCCAGGTAATCGCGTCACATGTTTCCCAAGCGTTCAAAAATAACCTCAAGGCTTGGTAATTATGGTGCAAAAGCCGTTTTGCATTTGTGTTCCAGGGATGGAGCAGAAAAAGAAAAGGGGGCGCAAACCGCCCCCTTTGCAGAAACATGCGCGTCCGATCAGGGTTGCAGGATCGTGCTGCCCGTGGTCTCGCGTCCTTCCAGCGCACGATGTGCATCTGCGACCTGATCCAGCGGAAAGCGCTGATCAATCCGAATCGCGACATCGCCCGAAAGCACCTTTTCAAAAAGATGTCCCGCCATTTTCTGACAGGTGGCATGGTCCCCGATATGGGTATAAACGGTTGGCCGCGTCACTTGCAGCGACCCCTTTGCGCCAAGGATCCCAAGATCCAAGGGCGGCACCTTGCCTGAAGCGTTTCCAAAGGAAATCAACATGCCCAGCGGACGCAAACTATTGAGAGAGCCTTCAAAAGTATCCTTTCCGACCGCATCCATGACAACATCAACACCTTTTCCGCCCGTCAATTCACGAACCTTGGCGGCGAAATCGACCTTTCGGTAATTGAGGCAGTGGCTGGCGCCATGATCCAGCGCCAATTGGCATTTCTCATCGGTGCCAGCCGTGCCGATCAGGGTAATCCCTTCCGAGCGGGCCCACTGGCAGGCGATCAGGCCGACACCACCGGCAGCTGCGTGAAACAGGACCGTGTCACCGCGTTTCAGCGGATAGGTGCGGTGAAACAGATATTCGACCGTCAGCCCCTTCAGCATCATGGCGGCACCCTGTTCGAAGGAAATGCCATCCGGCAGCGGGCATACCTGCGCGGCGGGCATCACGCGCGCCTCGCAATAGGCGCCCGGTGGTTGCGACGTATAGGCCGCGCGATCACCGACTTTCAGATGCGTGACACCTTCGCCCACGGCCTCGATCACACCCGCACCCTCCATGCCCAGGGCATGGGGTAGAGGAAGGGGATAAAGCCCGGTGCGCTGATAGACGTCGATGAAGTTCAGACCGCAGGCATGGTGACGGATACGCACCTGCCCCGGACCGGGTTCGCCCAGCGCGCGATCCACCAGCTTCATTTTTTCCGGGCCGCCGAATTCTTCGATAACAACAGTTCTTGCCATGGTCGTCATTGGGTTTCCTCTTCCCTCGTCCTTCCGCGCTTCATGCGCGGCAATCCTTTGCGTTCCTCGTGGTCCTCATGCCACTTTCAGAACGATCTTACCGATATGTCCGCTACCCTCCATCCGGGCATGCGCCTTCGCGGCCTCCTCCAACGGATATTCGCTGTCCATCACGGGGGCCACGCGGCCTGCATCCAGCAGCGGCCAGACTTCGGCCCTCAGCGCGTCGGCGATGCGCGCCTTGGCCAGGTCGCTTTGCGGGCGCAGGGTGCTTCCGGTCATGGTCAGGCGACGGCGCATCAGGTCGCTGAAATTCACCTCAACCTTCGCGCCTTGCAGGAATGCGATCTGCACAAGCCGACCATCGTCAGCCAGAGCGCGGAAGTTGCG
The DNA here is from genome assembly GCF_042678485.1 of Seohaeicola saemankumensis. NCBI lineage: Bacteria > Pseudomonadati > Pseudomonadota > Alphaproteobacteria > Rhodobacterales > Roseobacteraceae > Seohaeicola > Seohaeicola saemankumensis. Next base: position 435,499 of record NZ_JBHTKR010000003.1, read on the forward strand.
CGGGATATAAAGACCGCCCACCATGTCCAGGATCAGGTCGGCGCCACCCTCGGCGCGCATCACCTCGACGAAATCCTCGTCCCGGTAGACGATGGCGCGCTCTGCCCCCAGATCGAGACAGGCCTTTGCCTTTTCCTCAGACCCCACTGTCACGAAAACCCGCGCGCCGAAGGCGCAGGCCAGCTGGATCGCCGTCGTGCCGATCCCGCTGGAGCCGCCGTGCACAAGGAACCGCTCGCCGGCGCGCAGACCGCCGCGCTGAAAGACATTGGACCATACCGTAAAGAAAGTCTCGGGCAGGCAGGCGGCCTGTTTCAGATCCATGCCCTTGGGCACAGGCAGGCAATGGGCGGCAGGCGTCGCCACATATTCGGCATAGCCGCCACCGGGCAGCAGCGCGCAGACCTGATCCCCCAGGGCAATGCCGCTGACACCTTCGCCCAGCGCCACGACCTCGCCCGCGCCCTCAAGACCGGGCAGATCGCTGGCGGTCGGGGGCGGCGCGTAATTGCCTGCACGCTGCAATGCGTCTGGACGGTTCACACCGGCATAGGCCAGCTTGAGCACGACCTGACCAGGTGCGGCCTCGGGGATCGGCCTTGTGCAAAGCTTCAGCACCTCGGGTCCACCGGGTTGCGATATCTCGATGGCGCGCATCGTCTGGGTCATGTCTTTTCCTTCATTACTTTGTGCCGTTGTTCCAGCGGCCAGGCCAGCCGCCTTCGGGCGCACCTTTTCCGGGTGCGCGTATTTTTCCAAGGACCGACAGGGGTGCGGCCAGAAGACTGCTGAGGGCCTTGTTGTCGCGGACGGTTGCCTTGAACTTTTCAAACCGCATCACGTCGTCGATCCGACGGTCCAGGAAATCCCAGGTGGCCTGATGCCCAAGCGAATCATCGCCCAGCCAGAACAGGACCGTTGCGCCATAGACGCCCGACAGCGTGGCGCGCTTGGTATACCAGTTGATATCGTCCGAGGTATCGCCCAGCGCGGTCCAGATCAGGTCACAGGTATTCCAGATCGCACGCGCCCCATCCGCCGCATAGACCGGCAGGGAAAACAGCGTCGTGCCGCGGCGCACGGCTTCCTTGTCATCGGCCGCTTCCAGCCGGTAGCGCACGGCAAGTGCCACACGGTCGCGAAACCGCATGGACGACAGGTCGGTCTGGCGCAGACGTTCAAGCATGATTGCATCGCCGCGCGCGTGATAGGCCAGCGCAAGGTCCACTGCACCGCGCGGACAGGCGGCACGCGCCACGGTCCGGTCGATCCCGGTATCGGCGATGGCTGCGGCGAAACTGGCCTCGGACCAGCCATCGAAGGGCACATGCATCAAGGCCGCATCAAGCAGGCGGTCTTTGACATCTGTCTCTGTCATCAGGGGTTCCTTCCTGTGCACTTGGCCCGATCGGGTGGATCGGGCTTACCCTAGACAAGTAGGGCGGGCTTTGCTATACGGCCACCTCCTGCAAATTCTTGCAACTCAAACTTAGAAAGGTGGTGAAAACCACATGCAGGTTAGTGTTCGTGACAACAATGTCGATCAGGCCCTCCGGGCTCTGAAGAAAAAGCTGCAGCGTGAAGGCGTATTCCGCGAAATGAAGCTCAAGCAACATTTCGAGAAGCCGTCCGTCAAGAAAGCGCGCGAGAAAGCTGAAGCCGTTCGTCGTGCCCGTAAACTGGCGCGCAAGAAAGCCCAGCGTGAAGGCGGCCTTTAAGGTATCCTTCCTCAACAGCTTGAACGCTATTGAAAACGACCCCCGTGCCCAGCGCCCGGGGGTTTGTTTTTTCTGACGCTTCCGTTTTGGACCCGGCTGCCGCACTGCGCTTTTGGACAAGCGCACAGATCACGATGGCGTCGGCCTGATCCAGCGCCGGCCAACGCGTCTGGTCCTTCGCTTTCACGTCGCAGGTCAGGGCTCAGCGATATTGGCCAGCCGTGATGAATTCGCTGAACGCCTCGCACCAGATGACCACGGTGGTGTATTGGGTCACATCCACGCCTTCGGGCACGGACAGCACGACGCCGTTGAACGTCTTCACATCACCGATCAATTGCGCCTCGGCCTTCAGGGGCAGGAATTCATCCTCATGTTCAACAAACTGCTTGACTAGATACAGCTTGTAATCCGGCCCGGGCGCAAGCTTTCCGTCATGTACGATGCGATCGGTTGAAACGCTGATCCTGCCTTCACCCCAGTGCAGGAAATCACTGCCCCTCAGGTCACGGGTCAATTCAGCGACAAATAATGCATCCTGGGCTTCGCGCTCCAATACAGCGCGGTCCGGTCCGGCCGGAGCCGTCAGGATCGGCAGAAAATAAACCCCAAGCGCAAAGCCAACCGCAACCGCCAGCACATGGGTCACAATGAATGTCAGAAACCGTCTCATTTTGTATTCTCCTGCCACCTTCACCACGCGGATAAAACACGGAACCGGAAGACCTTAGGCCGTCACCCGGCCCAAGATCATGTCGCTGGCCTTTTCCGCGATCATGATCGTGGGTGAGTTGGTATTGCCCGATGTGATGCGCGGCATCACGCTGGCGTCCACCACGCGCAGACCTGCCACGCCCCTCACGCGCATCTGCCCATCCAGCGGCGCATCGTCATCGGTGCCCATGCGAACGGTGCCGACGGGATGGAAGATGGTCGTCCCGATATCGCCTGCGGCCTTCATCAGATCCTGCTCGGTCTGCGCGGTCAGGCCCGGCTTCATTTCGTCGGGCGCGTATTTCGCCATCGGCGCCTGCGCCATGATGTGCCGCGCCTGCCGGATCGCATCCACGGCAACACGGCGGTCGCCCTCGGTGCTGAGGTAGTTGGGCGCGATGCGCGGCGCGTCGCGGGGATCGTTGCTGGTGATCTCGACCGTGCCCCGGCTTTCGGGGCGCAGGTTGCACACACTTGCAGTCATCGCGGGGAAATCATGCAGAGGCTGGCCGAAGGCCTCCAGCGTCAGGGGCTGGACGTGGTATTCAAGATCCGGCGTCTCAAGATCCTCGCGCGAGCGGGAAAAGGCACCAAGCTGGCTGGGGGCCATCGACATCGGACCGCTACGGCGCAGCACGTATTCCAACCCGATCCGGGCCTTGCCCAGAAGCGAGCTGGCCATCGTGTTCAACGTCTTCGCCCCCGTCAGTTTCCACGCGCAGCGCAGTTGCAGATGGTCCTGAAGGTTTGCGCCGATGCCAGGAATGTCGCGGATCACGTCGATCCCGTGGCGCGCCAGCAGCGCCGCAGGCCCAAGCCCCGACAGTTGCAGGATCTGCACCGATCCGATGGCGCCTGCGGACAGGATCACCTCGGCCCGCGCGCGGGCGGTCTTGACCTGCCCACCTTGCTGGTATTCGACCCCGACGGCGCGTCCATCCTCGATCAGGACGCGGCGGGTCTGGGCATGAGTTTCCACCTGCAACCCCTGCCCCGTGCGGGTCCGCAGAAAGGCGCGTGCCGTGTTCATGCGCCATCCGCTGCGCTGGTTGACGCGGAAATATCCCACGCCCTCGTTGGTGCCGGTGTTGAAATCCGTGGTCTCGGGCAGGCCAGCCGCCACGGCGGCGGCTTTCCAGTCATCGAGCACATCCCAGTGCAGGCGCTGGTTCTCGACCCGCCATTCACCACCAGCCCCGTGCATGTCGCTTTCGCCTTCGACGAAATCCTCGGAGCGTTTGAAATAGGGCAGCACATCATCCCAGCCCCAGCCGGTCAGCCCCATCTGCCGCCAGCCGTCGTAATCCGCCGCCTGGCCCCGCAGGTAAAGCATCCCGTTGATCGAGGAGCATCCCCCCAGAACCTTGCCGCGCGGATAGATCAGGGATCGCCCGTTCAGGCCGGGCTCTTCTGCCGTGCGATACATCCAGTCGGTGCGCGGATTGCCGATGCAGTAAAGGTAACCCATAGGGATATGGATCCAGTGATAGGCGTCCGTTCCCCCCGCTTCCAGCAACAGCACGCGATGCCCCGCGTCTGTCAGACGCTTGGCCAGAACGCAGCCAGCGCTGCCAGCGCCAACGATGATGTAATCCCAGGTCATGCAGTCCCTCCGCTACCCTGCAATCTGGGCGAAGGGGGCGGCAATGGCAACGGCTGTCGCATCACGGCGGACAGAGGATCAGACCGGGATCGCCGTGGTCTTGAAGACGGTACGCAAGGCAAAGCTGCTTTGCATCTGGGCCACGCCCGGCAGCCGCGACAGGTGCTGGCGATGGATGCGGGCGAAATCCTCGGTGTCTTCGGCGACGATCTTGAGGATATAGTCCGCAGTGCCCGCCATCAGGTGACATTCCAATACGTCAGGAATGCGCGAGACCGCCTTTTCGAAGGCGTCCAGCAGATCGTCCGCCTGACCGGACAGCGTGATCTCGACGAAAACAAGCGTGGGCAGGCCCATCTTGCGACGATCCAGCAGGGCCACATAGCTGCTGATATATCCGTCTTCCTCAAGCCGCTGCACACGGCGATGACAGGCCGATGCCGACAGGTTCACCTCTTCCGACAGGTCTGCGTTGGAAATGCGCCCCTTGCGCTGAAGAACGGAAAGAATGCGACGATCTGTCGGGTCAAGCGCCATGAAACGAAGATTCCTTCGATGAATTGCTAAACTTTCCGAAGGATATCCGCAAAGGCACTGAAAATGCGACCCCGAATTCAAACGATTTGCGCCGGGTCTGCGCCATGATGGGCCAGAACACGCATCAAGGGAGATAGCGCAATGAAAATCGGATGCCCCAAAGAGATCAAGCCGCAGGAATTCCGCGTCGGCATGACGCCCAATGCCGCGATGGAAGCCGTGGCCCATGGCCATGAGGTGCTGATCGAAACCGGTGCGGGTGTCGGCGCGGGTTTCCCCGATGCCGATTATGTCGCCGCCGGTGCGCGGATCATCGGCACGGCGGCCGAGGTTTTCGCGACAGCCGACATGATCGTGAAGGTCAAGGAACCGCAGGCGGGCGAGCGCAAGATGCTGCGCGAGGGGCAGCTTCTGTTCACCTATCTGCATCTGGCGCCGGACCCGGAGCAGACGCATGACCTGCTGGCCTCGGGCTGCACCGCCATCGCCTATGAAACCGTGACCGACCGTTCCGGTGGCCTGCCGTTGCTGGCGCCCATGTCCGAGGTCGCAGGCCGGCTGGCCCCGCAGGTGGGCGCCTGGACGCTGCAAAAGGCCAATGGCGGGCGCGGTGTGCTGATGGGGGGTGTGCCCGGTGTGGGACCGGCGCGCGTTCTGGTGCTGGGCGGGGGCGTTGTTGGCACCCATGCGGCGCGGATCGCGGCGGGCATGGGGGCGGATGTGACCGTGCTGGACCGGTCGTTGCCGCGCCTGCGCTATCTGGACGATGTGTTCGGTGGGCTTTTCAAGACGGGGTATTCCTCGGCCGGGTTGCTGGCCGAACTGCTGCCGCAGGCCGATATGGTCGTAGGCGCGGTGCTGATCCCCGGCGCGGCGGCGCCCAAACTGATCACCCGCAAACAGTTGGGCGTGATGAAGCCGGGATCGGTTCTGGTGGATGTGGCCATCGACCAGGGCGGCTGCTTCGAGACATCCCGCGCCACGACGCATCAGGATCCGATCTACGAGGTCGACGGGATCATGCACTACTGTGTGGCCAACATGCCGGGGGCTGTTGCGCGCACCTCGACCCTGGCGCTGGGGAATGCCACGATGCCCTTCATGCTGGCGCTGGCCGACAAGGGGTGGAAACGCGCCTGCGCCGAGGATCCGCATCTGCTGGCCGGGTTGAACGTGCATGCGGGGCAGTTGACCTATGCCGCCGTAGGCGAGGCGCTGGGGATCGCGACGGTAGACCCAAAAACGCTGGTGGCGTGACAGGAACGGGCGCGGCGGGTGGGCCTGCCGCGCCCTGTGGTTTCAGGCCAGAGTCCAGAGATGGAAAAGAAGGCCCGAGAGGAACGCACCGGAGAGCGAGAGCGCGATATAGGTGGCGAAAACGCCCGGACGGACCAGCGCCCAGACCGCGATGGCCGCTGGCACAGACGTCACGCCGCCCGCCACCAGAAAGGCAAGGCCCGCCCCCGGCGCCATGCCTTGCGCGATCAGACCACCGACCAGCGGCAGCGCGGCATAGCCGTTGAGGTAAGCGGGCACACCGACCAGCGTGCCGAGAGCGATGGGGGCGATGCCGGTACCGCCCAGCACCGATGTCACGGTTTCGGCGGGGATATAGGCAAGCATCAGGCTTTCCAGCAGGAAGGCCAGCAATAGCCATTTTGCAAGGAACAGGGTGGTGTTCAGCGCCTCGCGCCCGAATTTCACGCGCCGCGCCGGATCGTTCCAGAACCGCCAGACGACCTTCTTGGGTGCGCGCACACGCGCACCGCCGCAACCGCCATTGCCGATGCCGTCACGCAAGGGCGCAGGAAAACCGCCCGCCCGCGTCACCCAATGGACAACAGTGCCCCCCATCAGGCCAAGGCCGATGGCGGCCAGCGTCTTGGCGATGGCGAATTCCAGCCCCAGAACGCCCGTGGTCAGCACGAACATCGAGGGGTCCATGACCGGCGAGGCCAGCCAGAAGGCCATGACGGCTGAAAGCGGCACGCCCATCGCCAGCAGGGCGGCGATCAACGGGATCACCCCGCAAGAGCAGAAGGGCGAGAGCGCGCCCGCCAGGGCCGCCATCACGATCATCAGCGCAGGCGCGCCGGTGAAGGCCCGCGCGATCAGGTTGTCGGCGCCCGTGGCCCCGGCCCAGGCCGCGATCCCGATGGACAGCAGCAGGAAGGGCGCGGTGTTCAGCAGCGCCGCAGTTGCGAATATCGCCGAGGCCTGCGCCTGCGCCGCATCCATGGCGGCCAGCACGGCAAGGATCAGCGCCGAGGCCAGCCAGACCCGGTGCCGTGTCCAGATCACACGGGCAAGCACCGCAGGGTGGCGAGGGCCGAGGGTGACGTCAGTCATGTCTAAATCCCTAATTTTATAGTTATTTAAGGCCGAAAAAATCAGGCTACCTTGCACGTTCTGGACAGGGTCACACCGCTGCAGCATTCGGCGGTCAGGAAATCCACCGTACGGTGCATCACATCGTAATCCACGCGATTGATCACCATGCGCCCCTGCTTTTCCTGCGTGACCAGACCGGCATCGACCAACGTGGACAGGTGATGCGCCAGCGTCGAGGGGGCGATATCCAGATGTTCGATCACCTCGCCGATGGTCAGACCGCCCTGCCCCGCCTTGACCAGTAGACGGTAGATCGACAGGCGCACATCATGGCCCAAAGCGGCCAAGGCGCGGGATATGGGGGTTGCGGTTGTCATGGCGCCAGATAAAACTAAAAAACTGGTTATGTCAATATATCATGTTGTCAATATATCATGTTACAGGGACGCGCCTCACACCCGCTGCGCCTCTTCCAGCTCACGGACCAAGCGGCGTTCTTCCTCGACCTTGGGGGCGGTGAAGCGCGCCAGCAGCAGATAGGCGACGGGGGTCAGGTAGAGCGTTGACAGCGTGGCAAGGCCAAGGCCGCCCACAATCACCCAGCCCAGCGCCTCGCGCGCTTCGGCGCCGGCGCCGGAGGACAGGATCAGCGGCACGCCCCCCAGCACTGTCGAGGTCATGGTCATCATCACCGGGCGCAGGCGGATGGTCGAGGCATCGAAGATCGCCTGTTTCACATCGGCGCCACGATCACGCAGCTGGTTGGCGAATTCGACGATCAGGATCCCGTTCTTGGCCATGATCCCGATCAGCATCACCAACCCGATCTGGCTGTAGACATTCAGGCTAAGGCCGCTGAACAGCAGCGCGAAGATCGCGCAGGCCAGCCCGAGCGGGACCGTCGCCATCACGACGATAGCGGAAATGAAGCTTTCGAATTGCGCGGCCAGCACCAGCAGCACCACAAGGATGGCAAAGGCGAAGGTCACGATCAGGCCGGATGAGGTCTGATCCAGTGCGGCGGCTTCAGCCAGGGGGACGATGGTGTTTTCCGGCGCGATGATCCCGTCGGCCAGCACGCGCACCTCTTGCATCGCATCGCCAAGGGACATCTCGGACGTCAGACTGGCCGTGATTTCGACCGAGCGTGCCTTGCCCTCGCGTTTGAGTTCGGGGGCGATGGCGCGTTCTTCGAGGCGGACGAAACTGGACATGGGGATCATCTGCCCATCCGACGTCTGCACGAAGATGTTTTCCAGATCGGTGGGATCGTTCACCGGATCGCTGCTGGACAGCATCTGCACATCATAGGAGGTATCGTCGATGAAGACCGATCCGACGCTGCGCCCGTCCAGAACCGCCCGCAGCGCATTGCCCAGGCCCGAGATGTCGATACCAAGGTCCGAGGCGCGGGCGCGGTCGATCTCGACAAAGAGCTGCGGCAGGGTCGTTTCATATTCCAGCCGCACCTGGCCCAGGGCCGGGTTTTGCTGCATGGCCTGCACCAGTTGATCCGCAACATCGGAAAGCTGGGCGTAATTGCTGCCTGTGATCGCGAAGCTCAGGCCACGGCCCGCCCCGCGAATCCGCAAGGAATTGGGCTGAATCACGAAGGCGCGCACCCCTACAACGCTACCAAGGTAGCGGTTCACGTCGCCGACAATCTCTTGCTGGCTGCGGGAGCGCTCTTTCCACTTGGCAAGGGTCATGACCACGAAACCCCGGTTCGACGCACCAAACCCGGTGATCGAGAAGACATTCGTCATCTCGCCGCTGTCGCGCAGCGGGGACATCGCGGTCTCGATCTCTTGCAGCTTGGCGCTGGTGTAGTTCAGGGACACACCCGTGGGGGCCGTGACGGACATCAGGATGATGGCGCGATCCTCGCGCGGGGTCAGTTCCTGTCGGATGCCGCCCGAGACCAGAACGGCCGTCAGCGCGAAAAGACCGGCAACAATGACGACGACCATGGGCGCGGCCAGTGCGGCGCGCAGGGTGCGGGCATAAAAACCGGCCAGCTTGTCGCCCAGCCAGACCATCGGCCCCGTCTCGGGCTGGCCGCTTTGCGCGCGGGCCAGAAGCCGGCTTGCCAGAACCGGCGCCAGCGTCAACGCCACGACAGAGGACAGCATGACCGCCATGGCCAGGGTGAAGCCAAATTCGCGGAACAACCCGCCGGCCTGACCGGGCAGGAACGACAGCGGGATGAAGACGGCCGCCAGCGTGGCGGTGGTGGTGACGACGGCGAAGAACACCTGCTGCGTGCCAAGGACGGCGGCGGCGCGCGGCCCCATCCCTTCGGAGCGGCGGCGCACGATGTTTTCCAGCACCACGATCGCATCATCCACGACCATGCCGGTGGCCAGCACCAGTGCCAGCAGCGTCAGGATATTGACCGAAAAGCCGACCATGTAGATCGCGGCCAGCGTGCCGATCAGCGCCACCGGAAGGGTCAGGGTGGGGATCAGGGTGGCGCGCCAGTCACGCAAAAAGACAAAGATGACGCCGACCACGATCAGGATCGCCAGACCCAGCGTTGTCACCACCTCGCGGATCGAGCCGTTGATGAAGACAGCATCGTCAGAGGTGACAAAAATCTTCACGTCATCCGGCAGCACACGCTGCAATTCGTCAACGGCCTGATGGACACCGCTGGAAATTTCCAACGTGTTGCTGGTGGCCGCGCGAATGATACCCATTCCCATGCCGGTCTGGCCATTGGCGCGCAGGACCGTTTCGTTCGGGGCCGGACCCAGCGTGACGCGGGCGACGTCTCCGATGGTGACGTTCGGGCCCAGTTCAAGGGCTTCGAAGGCTTCCGGCGTGATCACCGTGGCCGTCGTGCGTACGTTGATCGACTGGCGGCTGCCTTCCAGATCGCCGGCAGGCACATCGAAGGCCACGTTGTTCAGCGCGCGCGCCATATCGGCCAGGGTCAGACCGCGACTGGCCAGTTCCAGCTGGTCGATATCAACACGGAAAATGGCATCCCGGTCGCCATAAATCTGCAGATCCGCCACCCCGGGGATCGAGATCAGACGATCCTCGACCCGGTCGCGCACCAATTGCGTCAGATCCTGCGGCGAGCGGGTGTCGGATGTGACCGCGATCCGCATCACCGGATCGGCATTGGCATCCGCCTTGATGATCTCGGGCTGGTCAGCGTCATCCGGCAGGTCATTGGCGATGCGCGCCACCGCATCGCGGGTATCGGTGGCTGCAACGTCCAGATCGACGCCATCGTTGAATTCCAGCGTGACCCGGCTGCGGCCATAGCGCGACTCCGACGAGATGGTGCGCACACCGGACACCCGCCCCACAGCGCCTTCGATACGGCCGGTCAATTCCTGATCGACGGTTTCGGGCGATGCCCCCGAGAACCGCGTGGTGATCGTCACGACGGGACGATCCACATCGGGCAGTTCGCGCACCTCGACCCCGAACAGGGCGGCAAGGCCCGCGATGATGATCAGGGCGTTGATCACGAAGGCCAGGATCGGGCGGCGCACGAAAAGCGCGGTTCCGGCTGTCGTGGGTGCGGGATTGGCCGGGTTTTTCATCTCGACCGACTCACAGCGTAGCAGCGGTGGCTTTGCCGTCGCGCGCCGCCGCAGCCTCGTTCGCGGGGGCCACCTCGGCGCCGGGGCGCAGGGTCTGCACGCCTTCGATCACCACCATGTCACCTTCGGACAGATCACCCTCGACCAGAACCCGGTCGGGGTTGCGCTGGCGGATCACGACCGGCACGCGCTGCGCCTTGCCATCCTGCACCCGCCAGACGAAAGACCCCTGGCTGGACCATTGCACGGCCAAGGCATCGACCGAGGGATAAGCCTGGCCCACCACATCAACGGTGACTTCGAAAGCCATACCCTCGCGCAGGCGGTCCGAATCATTGTCCAGGGATGCCTGCACCCGCAACGTCCGGCTGGCGCGGTCGACCACGTTGTCGATCGCGGTCAGGCGGCCGGATACCGGGATCGGAACCCCGGACATGGACCGCACCGTCACTTCTTTTCCGACTTCCAGTGCACCGATCACACGTTCCGGCACCCTGAAGTCGATGATGATCTGCGACCGGTCGGTCAGAACACCGATGACGTCCTGCGCCGTCAGCCTGTCGCCATGCTCTACCTCGACCAGTCCAAGCCACCCCGAGATCGGCGCGGTGACCACGGTCTGATCCAGATCGACCTCGGCCTGCCGGATCGCCAGCAACGCATTCTGCAAGGCAAGTTCCGCCTCGCGGATCCGCACGGCCGTGACGACGCCAGAGTCGCTCAGCGTGGTCAGGCGCCGCAGCTCGTCCTCGGCATCGGCCTGCATCAGGCGGGCCCGCTCCAGCGCGATGACCTCGGCCCGGTCTTCAAGCCGGACCATGATCGCGCCCTCTTCGACATATTGGCCCGAAGCCACCTCGACCGCGCGCACGCTGCCGGTTCTTTCGGCGCGCACTTCGACCGAACGCAGCGCGCGCCCGTCGCCGATCGCGTTGACCCGCTGGCTCAAAACGTCCTGGATGACGCCATCCAGGACAACCTTTGCAGGTCCGCGCGGACCGAAACCGCCACCGCCCGCGCCCTGCGGGGCGGTTGCCACCGGCTCTATCCCCAACAGCCCGAGCACACCGATCCGGTCCAGCATCGGCCGTGCCGAGGGCACGAAGACGATCCACAGGGCCAGCGCGGCGGCGACCGCCACAAGCGACAGAAGGGTCTGTTTGAACAAGGACATCTGGCTTCCTCGGATGGTCGGGAACAGGTCAGTACGAAAGCCCACGAAGGGGTTCAGAACCCGGACATGGCGCAATTTCCTTCAAAGCACCGGTAACAAGTAACCTTTTGTCCGAAATAGGCAACATGGCGCAGGTCGTTGCGGCAAACGAAAAGACCCGCACGTTGCGCGCGGGTCCTGTTTTTCACGTGCTCTTGACCGGCTGTGACGACAGCCCTGTCACTTCTTCAGCGCGTCGCGGATTTCCATCAGGATCTCCAGTTCGGTCGGTCCGGCCGGTGCGGCGGGCTCTGGCTCGGGCTTCTTGATGGCTGCGTCGCGGGCGCGGTTGACGGCCTTGACCAGCATGAAGACCACGAAGGCGATGATCAGGAAATTGACCACGGCCATGATGAAGCGCCCATAGGCGAAAACGGCCGCGCCAGCCTCTTCCGCGGCCGTGATCGAGCTGTACTCACCGCTGCCCAGCAGCACATACATGCCGGAAAAGTCGATGCCGCCGATCACAAGGCTGATGATCGGGTTGATGAGGTCTGCCACCATCGAGCTGACGATCGCCGTGAAGGCCGCCCCGATGATGATACCGACGGCCATGTCCATGACATTGCCGCGCGCGATGAAGTCCCTGAATTCCTTAATCATTATGTCCCTCTTTTTCGTTTTACCAAGCCGGCCTTGTGACCGGTTACTCTTGCGCCACGCCAAGCATCTACGCCTTTCTTCCGAAGGGAAGGCGCGCCTCGATGCACAGATGCCATCAAAAGATATCACGCGGAATCGCGGCACGACATGAAGATATGCGTGCCTGACGCAATATGCGCCCGACCTGTGCAAAATCGCGACAAGCGGCGGCGCAGGCGGTGTTGGTTCAGGTGATCAGAAATCGGAGGATTGGTGGAGCCTAGGGGGATCGAACCCCTGACCTCTTGCATGCCATGCAAGCGCTCTCCCAGCTGAGCTAAGGCCCCATCATATCGGCCCTGTTCGGGCCAAGATCGTGTAACCCCTGAGGGTTGTCGCGGTTCTTTAGGCAATGGCGCGGGCGGGATCAAGCGGAAAATTCCGCCCGCTGCCAGTCATTCGAAGAGGTCAGATCTCGTCGTCATCCGAGGCGACATCGGCGATGTCGTCCAGCGACACGTTGTCATCCTCGTCGTCATCCAGCAGATCATCATCCAGATCCACATCGACCTCATCATCGTCCAGAACATCCTCATCGGCGTCCAGATCGACGGCTTTCATCTTCTTGGTCGCAGCATCCTCGGCATCGGCGGCGATCATGCGGCTTTTGCCGATATCGAATTCCACCACTTCACCGGTATAGGGGCTGACGATCGGGGTCTTGTTCAGGTCGTAGAAACGCTTGCCGGTTGTCGGGCATACGCGTTTCACACCCCATTCTTCCTTGGGCATGGATATCCCTTTCAAATCTTGTGTCTTGTCGACGATCCGCGCCAACTGCCATAACGGGTCACGCGTGTCAAAGGCTTTAACAGAACGCCTGGCGCCGGTTCGAGAGGCCATATGGGACAGCATTTCCTGCCAGGCAACCCCCCGGTTGCAATCACCTTGCGGAAAACCGCGCAGGCGCGTCGCATTTCGCTGCGGATATCGCGGCTTGACGGGCGGGTGACACTGACCTGCCCGCTGCGGGTCAGCGACCGCGAGGCGCTGGCCTTTGCCCATGAAAAGGCGGACTGGCTGCGGCAGAACCTGATGAGCCATCCGGGTCCCGCGCGGGTGGAGATCGGCGCGCAGATGCCTTTCGAGGGCCGCATGCTGCGAATCGCGACAGGCCCGGGGCGGCTGGTGCGCCCCGAGGGCGATCATTTGCTGGTTCCGGGTACGCCTGACAGGGCGGCGGCCCGTATCGCCGGATTTCTCAAACAGGCGGCGCGTGACCGGCTGGCCGAAGCATCGGATCATTACGCGGCACGGCTGGGGCGCGGCTACAACCGCCTGAGCCTGCGCGACACCCGCTCGCGCTGGGGGTCCTGCACGGCGGATGGCGGGTTGATGTATTCCTGGCGGTTGATCATGGCGCCGCCCGAGGTACTGACCTATGTGGCCGCCCATGAGGTGGCGCATCTGGCCGAAATGAACCATTCCGATGCCTTCTGGTCTGTCGTGACACGGCTTTACGGCGACTATCGCGCCCCCCGGCGCTGGCTGCGCGAAAAGGGCAGCGATCTGCATCGCTACCATTTCGGCGGCTGATCCGAGGTTGACCCGCCCCCGATTTGTGATCACATGAACGCATGCAGACAGTCATCACACGTCCTGATCCGGTGCCCAATGCCCATGACCGCGTTTACCGTGGCCTGCGCAGCCGTATCATGCATGGCGACATCGCGCCTGGCCAGGCCCTGACACTGCGCGGGATCGGCAAGGAATACGGCGTGTCGATGACGCCCGCGCGCGAATCCATACGCCGTCTTGTGGCCGAGGGGGCGTTGACGCTGTCATCCTCTGGCCGGGTCTCGACGCCGGAACTCAGCAATGAGCGGATCGAGGAGCTGGCCGCGCTCAGGTCCCTGATCGAGGTGGAACTGGCCAGCCGCGCCCTGCCCCGCGCGCATATGGCGCTGATCGACCGGCTTCAGACCATCAACGCCGCCGTGGGCGATGCCGCAATGCGCCAGGATGCGGTGGCCTATATCCGCACCAACCTGGAATTCCACCGCACATTGTACCTGCGCGCGCAGGCCCCTGCGATGCTGGCCATGGCGGAAACCGTCTGGTTGCAGATGGGCCCCACGATGCGCGCGCTTTACGTGCGGCTGAAACGCAAGGACCCGCCGCATTTTCACCGGCTGATCATTGCCGCGCTGAAGGCGGGGGATGAACCGGGGCTGCGGCTGGCGGTGCGGTCCGATGTGACACAGGGCCTCAAGATGTTGGCGGGCTGAAAAGGGGGCCACATGGCACTCTCTCAGAGTTTTCTGGTGCTTGCGGGCCTGTTTCTGGCAGGTCTTGCCGCGGACTGGCTGGGCACGCGCACGCGGCTTCCCCGTGTCACGCTGCTGTTGCTGGTAGGGGTGGCAATGGGCAGCGCCGGGTTCGACCTGATCCCGGCCGAGGCCGTCGCCTGGTACGAGGCCCTGTCGGTCATGGCCCTGACCATGGTGGCCTTCCTGCTGGGCGGATCGCTGACGCGCAAGACACTGGCCGCGCATGGGCGGGCGATCCTGTTCATCTCCATCAGCATCGTGCTCTTTTCGCTGGCCCTGGTGTCCGCCGGCGCCTGGCTGCTGGGCGTGCCGCCGGGCCCGGCGCTGGTGATCGGCGCCGTGGCGACAGCCACAGCACCCGCCGCCACGCAGGACCTTATCCGGCAAACCGGCGCCAGGGGGCCGTTCGTCGATACAATCCGGGGAATTGTCGCGATCGACGACGCCTGGGGCATGATCGCATTTTCGCTGGCGCTGATCTTCGCCATCGGCCTGTCTGGCAATGGCACGCAGGCTAACCTTCTGGCAGAAGCCGGTCGCGAGATTTTCGGCGCCATTGGTCTGGGTCTGGCCATCGGCCTGCCCGGTGCGTTTCTGACCGGCCGCATCAGCCGTGGCGAGCCGCTTCAGACCGAAGCGCTGGCGCTGGTGTTTCTGACCGCTGGCCTGTCGTTATGGCTGGGGGTGTCATTCCTGCTGGCCGGTATGACCGTCGGCGCGGTGATCGTGAATTTCGCCAGCCATCATGACCGCGCCTTCCACGAGATACGCCATGTCCAATGGCCCTTCATGCTGCTGTTCTTCCTGCTGGCGGGCGCCACACTCCAGATCGAAACCCTGCAACAAATCGGCCTTCTGGGCGCGGCCTATATCGTGCTGCGGATCGTGGCGCGCCTGATCGGCGGCTGGCTGGGGGCGCGGATCGCGGGACGCGGCGCGAAGGAAGCCCTGCTTTACGGCCCCGCCCTGTTGCCGCAGGCGGGGGTGGCGGTGGGCATGGCGCTTGTCGCGACACAGGCATTGCCAGGTAGCGGCGAGATGATCCTGACGCTGACGATCGGCAGCACGGTCATCTTCGAACTGATAGGTCCGCTCGCGACACTGTGGGCGCTGCGCAGGGCGGGCGCCATCGGCGTCCGCGGCGGCTGATCAGGCCGCCAGACCCTTGCGGCCCATCTCGATGTATTTGCGCCGCCGATCCTCGATCAGTTTCTTGCCCTTGAGGTCGGTCAGTTCGGCCAGCATCGCCGCGATCGTCTCGCCCACGGCCTTGATCGTCTTTTGCTTGTCGCGATGCGCGCCGCCGACGGGTTCAGGGATCACGCGATCTGCCACACCCAGCTTGCGCAGGTCCTGCGCGGTCAGTCGCAGCGCCTCGGCCGCCTCGCGCATTTTCTCTGAATCCTTCCACAGGATCGAGGCGCAGCCCTCGGGGCTGATCACGGAATAGACGGAATGTTCCAGCATCGCGACGCGGTTCGCGGTGGCAAAGGCCACGGCCCCGCCCGATCCGCCCTCGCCGATGATCACGCTCAGCAACGGCACGCCGATCTGGAGGCATTTCTCGGTCGAGCGGGCAATCGCCTCGGACTGGCCGCGTTCTTCCGCGCCCTTGCCGGGATAGGCGCCGGGGGTGTCGACAAGGGTGATCACGGGCAGGCCGAAGCGGTCGGCCATATCCATCAGGCGGATTGCCTTGCGATAGCCTTCGGGGCGGGCCATGCCGAAATTCCGTTCGATCCGGCTTTTGGTGTCATTGCCCTTTTCGTGGCCGATCACCATGACGGGCGTATCGTTGAACCGGGCAAGACCACCCATGACGGCGTGATCGTCGGCAAAGTTCCGGTCACCGGCCAAGGGCGTGTATTCGGTGAACAGCCCCTCGATGTAATCCCTGCAATGGGGCCGGTCGGGATGGCGCGCCACCTGGCATTTCCGCCAGGGGGAAAGATCCTTGTAAAGAGACACCAGCAGATCTGCCGCTTTCTTGTCCAGCGCCGCAGCCTCGGCCTCGATATCCATCTCGGCATTCTGCCGCGCCATGGCGCGCAGCTCCTCGGCCTTGCCTTCGATCTCGGCAAGGGGGCGTTCGAAATCGAGGTAGTTGGTCATCCGATCACTCCGGCTATCGACGCATGGTATATGGCCCCGTCAGCCGCGGGATGCAACGGGATCATGCAGGATCAGCATCTTTGTCAGCATCTTTGCTTGCGCTAGAGCGGGACAAAAACCACCGGGATCAGCGAGACGACCAGCAAGGCCGCCATGCTCCAGTTGAAGGCGCGAAGCCGCGCGGGGCTGGATAGAACGCGCCCCATCTGCTGGCCCATCACCGTCCATGTACTGACAGAGGGGATGTTGATCAGCACAAAGACCACGCCCACCCACAGGATCGCCACGACCGACCGATCCGGCGCATAAAGCGTGATGGCCGTCAGACCCATCTGCCATGCCTTCGGGTTCACCCATTGGAAAAGCGCGGCTTGCAGGAATGTGAAGGGCCGCGCCCCCACACGGGCGGCATCGGGCGCGGCCGCATGCGCTATCTTCCAGGCGAGCCACAAAAGATAGCAGACGCCAAGGATGGTGAGAATCAGATGCGCCACCGGAAAGGCATCGAAAACGCGCACAAGGCCAAGGCCGACCAGAACGATCATGAGCCCGAATCCCAGACCGATTCCCAGCATATGCGGTACGGTCCGGCGGAAGCCGAAATTGGCGCCCGAGGCCATCAGCATCAGGTTATTGGGCCCCGGCGTGATCGACGAGACAAGGGCAAAGGCCGACAATGCGAAAAGCTGATCAACCGTCATGGCACAACATTATCATGACGCAACACTATTCGAAGTTTCGCGCAATTTATTTGCAAATCTTCTGATTTCATGCCAGTTAAAGCAACAAATGATAGATACAGACAAGATCAACGCTCACATATTGCGAGAGCTTTCTCGCAACGGACGGATCAGCAACACGGATCTGGCCGACCGGGTTGGTCTGTCTCCCTCCGCCTGTTTGCGCCGCGTTCAGGATCTCGAGCGGCGGGGCGTGATCCGGGGCTACCGCGCCATTCTGGACCCCGTGTCGATGGGTGTCGGCTTCACTGCTTATATCACGGTCGGGCTGAATTCTCACACGAAAACAGCACAAGAAGCCTTCGAGCGTGCGATCTCACGCGCGCCAGAGGTTCGCGAATGCCACAACATCACCGGCAATGTGGAATACCTGTTGCGGATCGAGGCCGCGGACCTGGCCGCGTACAAACGGTTTCACACCGATGTACTGGGCACGCTTCCGCAGGTCGATTCGATCACATCATTCGTGGTGATGGGATCGCCAAAGGACGAACGCGGCTGATCAGCGCGCCCTTCTGATTCTTCTTGCTTCAAATATCCAGGAACAGACCGCCCCGCCGGCGCGACGGGGCGATTGTCGCGTCAGCGCGACGGGGCGATTGTCGCGTCAGCGCGATGGAATTTGTCGCGTCGGCGTCAGCGGGCGATCATCTCGGACTGCCGGACGATCACCTCGGCCTGCTTGATCGAGGCGATATCGACGAGGCGGCCCTTGTAGACCGTGGCGCCTTCGCCGCGGGCCTTGGCCTCTTCCATCGCGGCCAGGATCTCGCGCGCCTCGGTCACGGCCTCCTCGGAGGGGGTGAAGATCTCGTTGGACAGGGCGACCTGCTTGGGGTGGATCGCCCATTTGCCGACCATGCCAAGCGTGGCCGAGCGGCGCGCCTGCGCGCGGAAACCCTCGTCATCGCTGAAATCGCCGAAAGGCCCATCGACCGGCAGGATACCATGAGTGCGGCAGGCGGCAACAATGGCGGTCTGCGCCCAGTGCCACGGGTCGGACCAGTATTTCGCGCCCTCGTGCAGCATGTAGTAATTGGCTTGTGTGCCACCGATCCCGGTCGTCTGCATTCCCATGGAGGCCGCGAAATCCGCGGCGCCCAGGCTCATCGCCTGCAAGCGCGGGCTTGAGGCGGCGATCGCTTCGACATGCGCGATGCCGGCGGCGGATTCGATGATCACTTCGAAGGTGATGGGTGTCTTGCGGCCCTTTGCCCGCTCGATCGCGGTGACAAGCGCATCGACGGCATAGACATCTTCGGCGCAGCCGACCTTGGGGATCATGATCTGGTTCAGGCGCTCGCCGCCCTGCTCCAGCAGATCGACCACATCGCGATACCACCATGGCGTATCCAGCCCGTTGATCCGCACGGACAGGTATTTGTTGCCCCAGTCCATTTCGTTGATCGCCTTGATGACATTGGCGCGGGCGCTGTCCTTGTCGGAGGGGGCGACAGAATCTTCCAGATCGATGTTGATCACATCCGCAGCACTGGTCGCCATCTTCTCGAAGATCGCCGGGCGCGAGCCGGGGCCGAACAGCTGGCAGCGGTTCGGGCGGGCGGGGGCTGTGGGCTGGATGCGGAAGCTCATCGGTTGCGGACCTTTCGGGTAAGGATATTGCGTATTTCTGGCGCCATTGGGTATGAAATTGCGCAAGGCGGCGCAAGCGCCTTTTGCAGATGCGGCATGATTGCCGCGACGCCGCATAGCGGGCGCGCAATCGGCATCCGGGGTGAAGATACTGCGCAAAATGCGGTCATCCGGCGGAGGATCTTGCGCGATTTCCCGAAATCCATACCGATTTGCAATGCAATCCCGCGCGAAATCCGCAACGCTCGGGACAAAATGCATGTGAAAGGGCAACGCGATGATCGAGACCCCGTATCTACTGTTTCTGGGCGATGCGCCCGACGGGCTGGCCGCAAAGGTGGCGCAGGGCATCAAGGACTGGCGCCCGCAGAATGCCGTCGGACAGTTCCGGATGGAGGGCTGCCGCGCCGATATGCGCCTGCCAGACATGACGCTGGAAGACGCCCGGGCCGCGGGTGCCAAGACGCTGGTCATCGGCGTGGCGAACCGGGGCGGCGTGATCTCGGCGGCCTGGAAAAAGGTGCTGGTGCAGGCGCTGGAGGAAGGGTTCGATCTGGCATCCGGTCTGCATAACCTGCTGCGGGACGAGCCTGACCTGGTGGCCGTCGCCAAGGCGACAGGGCGGCAGTTGCATGATGTGCGTGTGCCGTCGGTCCAGTATCCGATCGCCAATGGCGTGAAGCGGACCGGCAAGCGTTGCCTGGCGGTGGGTACGGATTGTTCCGTGGGCAAGATGTATACCGCGCTCTGCATGGACCGCGAGATGAAGGCGCGCGGCCTGAAATCCAGCTTCCGCGCCACCGGGCAGACCGGCATCCTGATCACCGGCGACGGCGTGCCGCTGGATGCGGTGATCGCGGACTTCATGGCCGGGTCCGTCGAATGGCTGACGCCCGACAATGACGCGGATCACTGGGACATGATCGAAGGACAGGGAAGCCTGTTCCATGTGTCCTATTCCGGCGTGACCATGGCGCTGATCCATGGCGGGCAGCCCGATGCGCTGGTCGTGTGCCATGAGCCGACGCGCGAACACATGCGCGGTCTGCCCGGCTACAAGCTGCCCAGCCTGGAACAGGTGCGCGACATGGCTCTGGAACTGGCGAAGGTCGCCAACCCGGCCTGCCAGGTGATCGGCTATGCGATCAACACCCAGCACATGGCCGAGGACGCGGCGCAAGCCTATCTGGCGGATGTCGAGGCGCGGCTGGGTCTGCCCGCGACGGACCCCTACCGTTACGGCGCGGACAAGCTGGTGGACGCGCTGGCCGCGATCTGACAGGTTTTCGCAGGATCTTCCCTGGCGCGCGTGGGCGGGTCGGGGAATTCGAGTATTTATGGAACGATGAAGCAGGGGGCGGTCATGCAGATCACGGTGACGCGCGATATCTTCAAGCTGGCGCAGGTCTTTACCATCAGCCGGGGATCACGGACCGAAGCGCAGGTGCTGACCGTCAGGATCACGGATGGCGGCGTGACCGGCTGGGGCGAATGCGTGCCCTACGCCCGCTATGACGAGACGCTGGACAGCGTGACCGCGCAGATCGAAAGGCTGACCGGCGATCTGAGCCGTGCGGCGCTGTACGATCTGCTGCCCGCGGGGGCGGCGCGCAACGCGCTGGATTGCGCGCTATGGGATCTTGAGGCGAAGCGCAGCGGCAAGCGGGTCTGGGAACTGGCGGGGTTGCCCAAGCCGGGGCCCGAGATCACGGCCTATACGCTGTCGCTGGCGGAGCCTGCCGAGATGGAGGCGCAGGCCGCGAAACATGCGTTCCGGCCCTTGCTGAAGATCAAGCTGGGCACGCCCGACGACATGCCCCGGCTTGAGGCCGTGCGGCGCGGTGCGCCCCGGTCCACGATCATCGTGGATGCCAATGAGGGCTGGTCGGCGGATGTCTATGCCGATCTGGCCCCGCATCTGGTGCGATTGGGCGTGGCGCTGGTGGAGCAGCCCCTGCCCGCGTCGCAGGACGAGGCGCTGATCGGGATGGACCGCCCGGTGCCCGTCTGCGCCGATGAAAGCTGCCATGACCGCGCGAGCCTGCCGCATCTGGCGGGCAAGTACGATGTGGTGAACATCAAGCTGGACAAGACCGGCGGGCTGACCGAGGCGCTGGCCCTGCGCGATGCGGCGCTGGAACAGGGCTACGATGTGATGGTCGGCTGCATGGTCGGAAGCTCGCTTGCCATGGCGCCTGCGACATTGGTGGCGCAGGGCGCGATGGTGACGGATCTTGACGGGCCGCTTCTTCTGGCCGAAGACCGCGACACACCGCTTCGGTTCGACGAGGCGGGCGTGCATCCGCCCGAACCGGGCCTTTGGGGCTGACCCGCAGCAAGGAGACAAGATCATGCGCACCGTCTATGTGAACGGAGAGTACCTGCCAGAGACCGAGGCGAAAGTGTCGATCTTCGACCGGGGTTTCCTGATGGCCGATGGCGTCTATGAGGTGACATCCGTGCTGGGCGGCAAGCTGATCGATTTCGAAGGTCACCTGAAGCGGCTGGAGCGGTCCCTGTCGGAGCTGGACATGGACAAGCCCGAGGGTTTCGACAACCTGCTGGAGATCCACCGCGAACTGGTCCGGCTGAACGGGATCGAAGAGGGGATGATCTATCTGCAGGTCACGCGCGGCGCGTCCGGCGACCGGGATTTCGCCTTTCCCGACCCGGCGGTGACCAAGCCGACGCTGGTGCTGTTCACGCAGAACAAGCCGGGGCTGGCCGCGAACCCCGTGGCGCAGAAGGGGATCAAGGTCATCAGCATCGAGGATATCCGCTGGGGTCGGCGCGACATCAAGACGGTGCAGCTGCTCTATCCGTCGATGGGCAAGATGATGGCGAAGAAGGCCGGCTGCGATGACGCGTGGATGGTCGAGGATGGGGCCGTGACCGAGGGCACCAGCAACAACGCCTATATCGTCAAGGGCAACCGGATCATCACCCGCCAGCTGAGCAACGACATCCTGCACGGGATCACCCGCGCCGCGGTGCTGCGCTTTGCGCGGGAGGCCCAGATGGAGGTTGAGGAGCGCGCCTTCACCATTGCCGAAGCACAGGATGCGGACGAGGCTTTCATCACTTCGGCCTCGACCTTCGTGATGCCGGTGGTGGAAATCGACGGCGCCAAGGTGGGCACGGGCACACCCGGCAAGGTGGCCGCGCGGCTGCGCGAGATCTACCTGGACGAAAGCCTGAAGGCGGCGGTCTGAGGCATGAGGGCGCGCGTGGGGGCCTGGCCCCCACACCCCCAGGATATTTGTCGCAAGAAGAAACGTCAGCGAGACACGTCAGCAAGACACGTCAGCAAGACAGGGGCGCCGGGGGTTACTTCGGCGCTTTTTTCGTGACGTTTTCAGCGAAGGCTTTCTGGAATTCGGCCTGTTTTTCGGGGCTGGCCTCTTCCTGCTGCGCGCGCCAGTCATCATAGGGCATGCCATAGTAGATCTCGCGCGTCTGATCCTTGGTCATGTCGATGCCACGTGCGTTCGCGGCTTCCTGATACCAGCGGCTGAGGCAGTTGCGGCAGAAGCCTGCGAGATTCATCATGTCGATATTCTGCACATCAGGGCGCTGCACCATCAGGTGATCGCGCAGGGCGCGGAATGCGGCGGCTTCCAGTTCGATGCGGGTCTTGTCATCCATCGGTCTTCTCCTTCCGGGTGTGGTCACTGTCCGGTATCGGCCAGCGCCTGTTGCAGGATCGGGGCAAGGCGGTCTGCCCAGGCGATCTGTTGGCTGGTGGTGGCAATCAGGTCATTGCGGACCTCGATCAGGGCGTTCAGCCGTTCCCATGCGATCGCGTGACGCGCTATGGCATCACCGGGAAGGTGGCCGCCATAGGGTTCGTTTTCGCCCACGCAAAGATCGGGCTCGGCCCGCAGGCGGGCCAGCAGCGGCCGGGCAAAGCGCGTGTCGGCGGCATAGAGCACGCCCACATGCCAGGGGCGCGGCGGACGGCCCTGCAATTGCGGCGTGAAGCTGTGGACCGACACGATCACGGTATCGTCGCGCCGCGCTGCCAGTTCGGCCAGCGCCGTGTGATAAGGCCGGTAGCAGCGGTTCAGTCGCATCTCCAGTTCATCCCGCCCGGCGTGGCGGTTGGCGGGGATGATCGTGCCGTCGTAGAGCTTCATCAGCAGGGTCGGATCATCCTCGCCACGGTTCGGATCAATGACGAGACGCGAGAAGTTCGACAGGATGGCGGGGCAGCCCAATGCATCCGCCAACGCCCGGCTGACGCCGGCCGCGCCCACGTCATAGGCGATGTGGCGTTCCATGTCGCAAGGGGCCAGACCCAGGTCGCCCCCGTTGACGAAAGCGGGCACGGTGTTGGCGGCGTGGTCACATGTCACCAGCCAGCGCGACGCGCGGTCAAGGCCGGTGATTTCGAAAGGCGCGTATGTCATGGGGCTGTCATTTCCTTTGTGGAAGACCTAGGACAGATGGAAGCGGAATGGAATTGCAGAGCGCGCGCATTTGGGCGATTGCTAGCGATAACATGCAGGCCAGAGACGAGGAGACAGGATGAGACGGCACCGGAATGTGAAGATCGTGGCAACGCTGGGGCCTGCATCGAATGATTATGCGATGATCCGCGCCCTGCATGAGGCCGGAGCGGATGTGTTCCGCCTGAACATGAGCCATGGCACCCATGACGATATCCGCGCGCGTCACGAGATCATTCGCCAGATCGAAAAGGATCTGGACAGCCCGATCGCGATCCTTGCGGATCTGCAAGGCCCCAAGCTGCGCGTGGGCAGTTTTGCCCGCGGCGAGGAAGAGCTTGCCGAAGGCGCGGCCTTCCGGCTGGATCTTGATCCGGCCGAGGGTGACGCGACCCGTGTCTGCCTGCCCCATCCCGAGATTTTCGCGGCGCTGGAGCCGGGCGCGAACCTGCTGGTCAACGATGGCAAGATCCGCCTGACGGTGCAGCGCTGCGGGCCGGATTTCGCGGATTGCACCGTGACGGTCGGCGGCACGATCTCGAACCGAAAGGGGGTGAACGTGCCTGACGTGGTGCTGCCGCTGGCGGCCCTGTCCGAGAAGGATCGCAAGGATCTGGAATTTGCCTGCGCGCTGGGGGTGGACTGGCTGGCGCTGTCCTTTGTTCAACGCCCCGAGGACGTGATCGAGGCGCGATCGCTGGCCGCGGGTCGTGCCGCGATCCTGTCCAAGATCGAGAAACCCTCGGCCGTGAAATGCTTTGACGAGATCCTCGCGGTCAGCGACGGGATCATGGTGGCGCGCGGCGATCTGGGTGTGGAACTGCCCGTGCAGAACGTGCCGCCAATCCAGAAGCGTCTGGTCCGGCGCTGCCGGACTGCCGCGAAACCGGTGATCGTGGCGACGCAGATGCTGGAATCGATGATCGAAAGCCCGATGCCCACCCGCGCCGAGGTTTCGGATGTGGCGACCGCCATCTACGAGGGTGCGGATGCCATCATGCTGAGCGCGGAATCCGCCGCCGGGCACTACCCGGTGGAGGCCGTGAGCACGATGAACAACGTGGCGGTCGAGGTCGAAAGCGACCCGACCTATCGCGAAGTCATCGAGGCCAGCCGCAAGGCCAGCCGCACCACCGTGGCCGACGGCATCGTGGCCGCCGCGCGCGAAATCGCAGAGACGACGGATATCAAGGTGATCTGCTGCTACACCCAGTCAGGCACGACCGCGCTTCTGACGGCGCGGGAACGGCCGCGCGTGCCGATCATCGCCATGACCAGCCTGCGCGGTACCGCGCGGCGCCTGGCGCTGACATGGGGCGTGAACTGCGTGATGACCGGGGCGCTGGACCGCTTCAAGATGGCCGTGGTCAATGCCGCACGCGCCGCACGCGCGCAGGGCTACGCGACCGAGGCCGATCAGATTCTGGTCATCGCGGGCGTGCCTTTCAACAAGGCCGGCACGACCAACATCCTGCGCGTCGCCCCTTGCGCGGAACGTTTGATTTTCGCCACCGACCCGGAGTAGTATCGCACCAATTTATTATTGCATCCTTTCTTGGTGAGAGTTCGAATGGATACAGATCTTGCATTGGTCATAGGGCTTTTTGTTCTGTGTTTTTCGGCACCATCCATTGTCAGTGCCATATCGGACGGGCGCGCGCCGCGCATCGCCATGGTCACGCTTCTGATCGGGGGCGGATTGACGTTATTTGCCCTGACACAAAAGCCGGGCGGCTACCGGATCGACGATATACCCGGCGTCGTCATCAAGGTGATCGCGGATTTCGTCTGAACGGCGGCAACCATGAAGCCACGAAACCAGCCCTGACAGCACCTTTACTGGCCGCTTAGGGCTGGACAGCCCGCGCGATCCCTCGTATATCGCGCGCTCTTACTGCGGGACCGGCCAATGTGGCATGCCGAGTCGCGCGTGAACCGACCCAAAGTCAAGGAGACGGAAATGCCCAAGATGAAGACCAAGTCGAGCTGCAAGAAGCGGTTCAAAGTGACGGCGACAGGACGCATCCTGACCGCGCAGGCCGGCAAACGCCATGGCATGATCAAGCGTCACAAGAAGTTCATCCGCAACGCCCGCGGCACCACAGTCATGTCGGCCCCTGATGAGAAGATCATCAAGTCGATGATGCCGTACGATCGTTAAGGAGAAGCTGATATGTCTCGCGTCAAAAGCGGTGTAGTCACCCACGCCCGTCACAAGAAGATCATCAAGGCCGCCAAAGGCTATTATGGTCGTCGCAAGAATACCTTCCGCGTTGCCGCACAGGCCGTGGACAAGGCCAACCAGTACGCAACCCGCGACCGCCGCGCCCGCAAGCGGAACTTCCGCGCGCTGTGGATCCAGCGGATCAACGCCGGTGTCCGCGCCTTCGATGAAACCATGACCTATTCGCGCTTCATCAACGGTCTGGCCCTGGCCGGGATCGAAGTGGACCGCAAGGTTCTGGCCGATCTGGCCGTGCACGAGCCCGAAGCTTTCGGTGCCATCGTCACACAGGCGAAGGCCGCGCTCGCGTAAGCCACTCCACAACCGGAGTTGCAGATAAAGGAAGCCGCGGACCTGTTCAGGGTCTTGCGGCTTCTTGCATGAACGGGCCATGCCCTGCGGGGCAAGGGTCACAATAGCAAGGAACGCCGTGTGATGGACGATCTGAAACGCAAATACCTGGACCTGATCGCAGGGGCCGCGGATGAGGCGAGCATCGAAGAGGTGCGTCTTGCCGCCCTTGGCAAGAAGGGCGAGCTGAGCCTGAAGATGCGCGAACTGGGCCAGATGAGCCCGGAGGAGCGCCAGGTCGCAGGCCCCGCGCTGAATGCCCTCAAGGACGAGATCACCAGCGCCTTGGCCGCGAAAAAGGCGGCCCTTGGCGATGCCGCGCTGAATGAGCGTCTGCGCGCCGAATGGCTGGACGTGACCCTGCCGGGGCGTGGTCGTCGCGCGGGCACGATCCATCCGATCAGCCAGGTGTCCGAAGAAGTGGCGGCGATCTTTGCCGACATGGGCTTTTCCGTCGCAGAAGGCCCGCGCATCGACACCGACTGGTACAATTTCGACGCGTTGAACATTCCCTCGCATCACCCGGCGCGGGCCGAGATGGACACGTTCTACATGCACCGCGACGCGAATGATCCGCGCCCGCCGCATGTGCTGCGCACCCATACCAGCCCGGTGCAGATCCGCTCGATGGAGGCGCATGGCGCCCCCATCCGCATCATCTGCCCCGGCGGTGTCTATCGCGCCGATTACGACCAGACCCATACCCCGATGTTCCACCAGGTCGAAGGTCTGGCGATTGACCGCGACATTTCGATGGCCAACCTGAAATGGTGCCTTGAGGAATTCGTGAAGGCGTTCTTCGAAGTGGACAACGTCGAACTGCGCTTCCGCGCCTCGCATTTCCCCTTCACCGAGCCTTCGGCCGAGGTCGATATCCGCTGTTCATGGGAAGGCGGCACGCTGAAGGTGGGGACGGGCGATGACTGGCTGGAAATCCTGGGCAGCGGCATGGTGCATCCCAAGGTGCTGCAAGCGGGCGGGATCGACCCCAATGAATGGCAGGGCTTTGCCTTCGGCATGGGGATCGACCGGATCGCGATGCTGAAATACGGCATCCCCGATCTGCGGGCATTCTTCGATTCAGACCTGCGCTGGCTGCGGCACTACGGCTTTGCCTCGCTGGATGTGCCGACGCTGCATGGCGGTCTTTCGCGTTAATCATCGGGCGGGCGCTGCCCGCCGCATCCAAGACACGGGTGGGCCTGATCCCACCGAACGAGACGGGACAGCAACATGAAATTCACCCTCTCCTGGCTGAAGGATCATCTCGACACCACCGCGACGGTGGACGAGATCACCTATGCGCTCACCGATCTGGGGCTTGAGGTCGAAGGCGTGGAAAACCCCGCCGCCAAGCTGGCCGATTTCACCATCGGCAAGGTGATCCATGCCGAAAAGCATCCCGACGCCGACAAGCTGCGCGTCTGCAAGGTGCTGACCGATGAGGGCGAGACCCAGATCATCTGCGGCGCACCCAATGCGCGCGAGGGGATCACCGTGGTCGTGGCGAAACCCGGCACCTATGTGCCCGGCATCGACACCACCATCGGCGTGGGCAAGATCCGGGGCATCGAAAGCTTCGGCATGATGTGTTCCGAGCGCGAGATGGAACTGTCCGAGGAGCATGACGGCATCATCGAGCTGCCGTCCGGCGAGGTGGGCGAACGGTTCACCGACTGGCTGGCCAAGAACGATCCGGCAAAGGTCGATCCGGTGATCGAGATCGCGATCACGCCGAACCGCCCCGATGCGCTGGGTGTGCGCGGGATCGCCCGCGATCTGGCGGCGCGGGGCTTGGGTACGCTGAAGCCTGGACGCGAGGCCGAGATCAAGGGCAGCTTCCCCTGCCCCATCGGCGTCAGCATCGACGCGGATACGAGGGAAGGTGGCTGCGAGGTGTTCGCCGGTCGTCTGATCCGTGGCGTCAAGAACGGCCCCAGCCCCGAATGGCTGCAAACCCGGCTGCGCGCCATCGGGTTGCGGCCCATTTCGACGCTGGTGGATATCACCAATTTCTTCACCTTCGATCGCAACCGCCCCTTGCATGTCTTCGATGCGGACAAGGTCAAGGGCGACCTGCGCATTCACCGCACATCGGGTGGCGAGACATTGGTCGGTCTGGATGACAAGACCTACACATTCGACGCGGGGCAGGTCGTGATCTCGGACGATACGGGGATCGAATCCATCGCAGGCATCATGGGCGGGCTGGCCACGGGCTGCACCCATGATACGGTGAACGTGTTCCTCGAAGCGGCTGTCTGGGATAGGGTGCAGATCGCGATGACGGGCCGCGCGCTCAAGATCAATTCCGATGCGCGCTATCGCAACGAACGCGGCATTGATCCGGCCTTCAACATGGAAGCGGTTGATCTGGCGACGCAGATGATCCTTGATCTGTGCGGCGGAGAGCCGTCCGAGGTTGTGGTGGCGGGCAAGGTGCCCGATGTCAGCCGCGCCTACCGTCTGGATACCGCGCGGGTGCAGTCGCTGGTCGGCATGGACATCCCCGAAAGCGAGCAGCGCCAGACCCTGACCAAGCTGGGCTTCAAGCTGGAAGGCAACATGGCCCATGTACCCAGCTGGCGCCCCGATATCCTGGGCGAGGCGGACCTGGTCGAGGAAGTGGCGCGCATCGCCTCGCTGACGAAACTGGTCGGCAAACCGATGCCGCGCGCACATGTGGGCGTGCCCAAGCCGATCCTGTCGCTGGGCCAGCGGCGCGAGCAGATCGCGCGACGCACCGTGGCGGCGCTGGGGTATAATGAATGCGTCAGCTACAGCTTCATAGATCAGGCGGCGGCCGCCCTGTTCGGCGGTGGTACGGATGCGACCATGCTGGCCAATCCGATCAGCGCCGACATGTCCCATATGCGCCCCGATCTTCTGGCCGGGCTCTTGCAGGCCGCCGCCCGCAATCAGGCGCGTGGCTTTGCGGATCTGGCGCTGTTCGAGGTGGGCCATGCCTTCACCGGCGGCGAGCCGGGCGAACAGGTGGTGCAGGTCGCGGGCCTGCTGGTGGGGCGCACTGGCCCGCGCGATCCGCATGGCGCATCCCGCGCGGTGGATGTGTTCGACGCCAAGGCCGATGCCGAGGCGGTGCTGGCCGCCCTTGGCGCGCCCGAGCGTGTGCAGATCCTGCGCAACGGTGCGGCCTGGTGGCATCCGGGCCGGCACGGCGTGATCAGCCTTGGCCCCAAGAAACCGCTGGCTGTCTTCGGCGAGGTGCATCCACGCGTGCTGGCCGCTCTGGACGTGAAAGGCCCCGCCGTGGCCTTCACCATCTGGCCCGCCGAGGTTCCCGCC
Organism: Seohaeicola saemankumensis; assembly: GCF_042678485.1. Classification (NCBI taxonomy): domain Bacteria; kingdom Pseudomonadati; phylum Pseudomonadota; class Alphaproteobacteria; order Rhodobacterales; family Roseobacteraceae; genus Seohaeicola; species Seohaeicola saemankumensis. The sequence continues at coordinate 464,861 of NZ_JBHTKR010000003.1, forward strand.
CCCCGCAAGACGGGCGCCACGCGCCCCGCGCTGGTGATGCGCGATCTGCAAGCGGTGGAGCGTGACTTTGCCTTCGTCGTGGACAGCACGGTCGAGGCGCTGACCATCGTGAACGCGGCCCTCGGGGCCGACAAGACGCTGATCGACCAGGTCCGCATCTTCGACGAGTTCACCGGCCCCAAGGCCGAGGCGCAGATGGGCGCGGGCAAGAAATCGGTGGCCATCACCGTACGACTGCAGCCCAGCGAAAAGACCCTGAAAGAGGCCGAGATCGAAGCCGTGGGTGCCCGCATCATCGACAAGGTCACCAAGGCCACCGGCGGCGCGCTGCGCGGCTGATTGCCGGGAAACGAAAACGCCGCCCCCTGATCCGGGGCGGCGCCTTTCCTTTCATCGTTCCTCAAATACTCATTCCAACCGTGCCGGAAAGCCCTCGGCCCGCAGGTCGGTATCCAGCACATCCTCAAGCAGTTTCACGATCTGCGTGGATTGCGCCTGCCCGCCGTAAGCGGCGCGCCCTTTGACAAAGGTCTGTTGCACCTGCCCCGCCAGGTCCAGCGGCACGCCGAATTCCTGCCCGAACCCCATGGCAAAACCCAGATCCTTCAGCGCCAGATCCATGCTGAAGGCGATGTCATAGCTGCCGTTCAGGATCAGCTGGCCCTCGGTTTCATGCACGAAGGATGTGCCGGAGGAGGCGGAAATCGCCTCCCAGGCGGTTTTCAGGTCAAGGCCCGCGCGTTTCGCCAGCATCAGCGCCTCGCCATCCGCGACAAGGTGGATGAAGGCCAGCATGTTGGTGATCACCTTGATCACCGCCGCCGAACCCAGCGGGCCGATGTGGAAAATCCTGTTGCCCATCGCCTGCAAGGCGGCGCGATGCGCCTCGAAGACAGCCGCGTCACCGCCTGCCAGCACCGTGATTTCGCCGCGAGCGGCCAGATGGACGCCGCCGGTCACGGGGGATTCCAGCACATGCACACCCTGCGCCTGCGCCATGGCCGCCAGCCGCAGGATATCGTCGCGGCCCAGCGTGGACATCTCGACCCAGGTCATGCCGGGGCGCATGGCGGGCAGCATCTGGTGCAGCACCGCCTCGGACACGGCAGGCGAGGGCAGACAGGTCAGCACCGTGTCGGAGGCCGCCGCCACATCGGCGGCGCTGTCGGCCCATGTGGCGCCCATCGCCAGATGCCTGTCGGCCAGGGCGCGATCCCGGTCATGCACCGTCACGGCAAAGCCCGCGCGCAGAAGACTTGCGGCAAGGTGGCCGCCCAGGTTGCCCAGACCTACGAAACCCAAACGCATCATGCCGTCCTTCCGTTGAATGCGATCTGGAACCGCGCGCGCACCTGTGCATCCACGGCCGGATCAATCAGGGATCCCGCCCGCGACAAAATGCTGTCCATCCGCCCCCGCGCTGCGCGCAGCAGGTCGGGCTTGCCGGCTTCGGCCCATTCCTTGGGGCTCATGCGGTTGCCGATCTCGGGGTAGATGTATTCGGTCTGCATCAGGGCCAGGGTCTGCGCCGAGCCCAGGTAATGCCCCGGACCTTCCAGGCAGACCTGGCGCATCGCCTCGATGCTGACGCTGTCCTCGGTCACGTCGATGCCGCGCACGCAGCGCATGACCTGGCCCAACATGTCATCGCCCAGCACAAGCGACTCAAGACAGAAACCCAGCAGCGAGGCATGCATGCCCACGGCCTCATAGACCATGTTGAGGCCCGAAAGACCCGCGAGCACGTTGGAAATGCCCTGTTCCCATCCGGCCTGCATGTCCGGCAGCTTGCTGTCGGCGATGCCAGCCGCAGCGCCCCCCGGCAGGCCGTAGAACTGGTGCATCTGGGCGCAGCCCGCTGTCAGCAGCGCCTGTTCGGCGCTGCCGCCCGACATGGCGCCGGTGCGCAGGTCGGACACGAAGGGCCATGTACCGAAGATCGCGGGATGGCCCGGCGCCATGGCGTTGACATAGACGACACCGGCCAGGCATTCGGCCACGGCCTGCACGATGGCCAGCGCGATGGGCGCGGGCGCGGTGGCCCCGGCCTGACCGGCCGACAGCAGCAGCACCGGCATGCCCGCGCGGATGCAGGCCTCCATCGTCTGGCAGCTTTCGGTCGCGAATTTCATCGGCGGCACGACGAAGCAGTTGGAGTTGCTGACAAAGGGGCGCGCGCGCCACGCGTCCTCGCCCCCCGCGATCATGTGCAGCAGGTCAAAGCAGCCATCCACATGCGAGGGGTCCGAAAAGGACGTGCCCACATGTTTCGTGGTCCCCGCGCAGCAGGCGTAAAGCGTGTTGATATCCATCTGGAAATTGTCGACCACGTCGCGGCAGACCATGGCGCGCTGGAAGAAATGCACATTGTCCAGATGCTGGGTCAGGCGCGCCGCGTTGTAGAGATCCTGCGCCGTGCTGTCGCGGTAGCTGTTGGTTTCCAGATCGACGATATGGACCGCCGCCCCGGCGGTGCCGAAATGAACCTTTGTGCCAGACAGGTGCAGATCGAACCGGGGATCGCGGCCGTGAAGGGTGATGTCGCGCGCGGCCAGGGCCAGCATATCCTCGACCAGCGCGCGCGGGAACCGCAGGCGGCCGTCATCGCCCAGGATCGCGCCCGCCTTGGTCATGATCTCGATACCCGTGGGCGGCGCATCGGCCAGACCAATGGTTTCCAGCGCATCAAGTGCCGCCTGGTGGATACGTTCCATCCCGGCGGCGGTCAGGGGCTTGTATTGCCCGCCGGACATGCCGGGACGCACGGGCCGCAGGTTATCGGCCAGGGGCGCCCCCCGGGCCGCCACGCGGGCTGCCCGCCCACCGGACCGCAGGGCGGCGCGCTTGGCACGTTCGGGTGCACAGCCTTCGACATTCAGGTCAGTCATGCCTTCATCCTTTCGCCCATCGGGTCATAGAGGGGAACCAGCGAAGGCGTGGCGGCAAAGCGCCGCCCCGCCACTTCGATCTCGTAGCTTGAGGCCAGCACGTCTTCCGCGCTTTCACCGGCGCAGGGCACATAGGCCATGCCAACGGCCCCGCCCAGCGTGTGGCCGTAATTGGCCGAGGTGACGATCGACACGATCTGACCGTCGCGCACCAGGGCTTCGTTGTGAAACAGCATCGGGTCGGGATCCTTTAGCAGGAACTGCACCATGCGGCGCGACAGCCCCGATTCGCGCTTGCGCAAGACCGCGTCGCGCCCGATGAAATCGCCCTTGCCCGTGCGGACGGCAAAGCCAAGCCCGGCCTCCAGCACGTGATCCTCATCCGTGATGTCATGGCCCCAATGACGATAGGCCTTTTCAATGCGGCAACTGTCCAGCGTGTGCAGACCGCAGAGCGTCAGGCCCATGTCGGCGCCCGCGTCTTCCAGCGCTTCGAACACATGGGCTGTCTGGTCGCTGCTGACATAGAGCTCCCAGCCCAGTTCACCGACGTAGGACACGCGATGCGCGCGGGCCAGGCCCATGCCAATCTCGATCTCGCGCGCGGTGCCGAAAGGATGCGCGTCATTGCCCATGTCATCGGGACTGACGCGCGCCAGAAGGTCGCGCGATTTCGGCCCCATCAGGCACAGCACGGATTCGGCCGCCGTCACATCGGTGACGACGGCAAAGTCATCGCCCAGGTGACGCCGCAGCCATGCCAGATCGCGCTGCAAGGTGGCCCCCGGCACAACAAGCAGGAAAGCCGTTTCCGACAGACGCGTGACCGTCAGATCGGATTCGATCCCGCCACGGGCGTTCAGCATCTGGGTATAGACGATCCGCCCCGGCGGCACGTCCATCTGGTTGGCGCAAAGCCTTTGCAGGAAGGCCAGCGCCCCCGGCCCTTCGACCCGGATCTTGCCGAAACTGGTCATGTCGAAAAGGCCCACGCCCTCACGCACCGCCATGTGTTCGGCGCGCTGGTTGTCGAACCAGTTCTGGCGCCCCCAGTCATAGCGGTATTCGCGTTCCTGCACCGGACGCGCGAACCAGTTGGCGCGTTCCCATCCCGCGACCTCGCCAAAAACGGCGCCACGTTCGGCCAGGTGCCCATGCAGCGGCGAGCGGCGCACGCCGCGCGCGGTTTCAACCTGCCGGTAGGGGTAGTGATCGGCATAGAGCAGGCCCAGCGTTTCGGTTACGCGTTCCTTCAGGTAACGGCGGTTGCGCTGGAAGGGTTGCGCGCGGCGGATATCCACCTCCCACAGATCGAAGGGGGGCGCGCCTTCGGTGATCCAATGCGCCAGCGCCATGCCCGCCCCGCCCGAGGACACGATCCCGATGGAGTTGTATCCGGCAGCGATCCAGTAGCCGCGCTTTTCGGGCGCCTCGCCCAGGTAATAGCGGTCGTCGGGGGTGAAGCTTTCGGGACCGTTGAAGAAGGTGTGGATGCCTGCCGTCTGAAACAGCGGCATGCGGTTCATCGCATGTTCAAGGATCGGCTGGAAATGGTCGAAATCCTCGGGCAGGCTGTCAAAGCAGAAATCCTCGGATATCCCGGTCATGCCCCATGGTTTCGCCTTTGGCTCGAAGGCGCCCAGCATCATTTTTCCGGCGTCTTCCTTGTAATAGGCGCATTCATCGGGCACGCGCAGCACCGGCAGGCGGCCCAGCCCCTCAACGGGTTCGGTCAGCAGGTAGAAATGTTCGCAGGCATGCAGCGGCAGGGTCACGCCCGATTGTGCGGCCAGATCGCGGCCCCACATGCCACCGCAGTTGATCACCACATCGGCGGCGATATGACCCCGGCCTTCGGCGGTTTCCCAATCGACGCCGGTGACGCTGGTACCATCATCGGTCACGCGCGTGACCTTGACGCCTTCGACGATGCGCGCGCCGCGCATCCGCGCGCCCTTGGCCAGCGCCATGGCGATATTGGCCGGGTCGCATTGCCCGTCCAGCGGCAGATGCACGCCGCCCAGCACATCGCCCACGTTCAGATGCGGATACATCGCCTTGATCTCGGAGGGCGAGATTTCGGCCACATCGACGTCAAAGGCGCGGGCCAGCGTGGCCTGGCGGCGCAATTCCTCAAGCCGGTGTTCGGTCAGCGCGACCGAGATCGACCCGGTCTGCCGTATGCCCGTGGCAACGCCGGTTTCCTCTTCCAGCCGGACGTAAAGATCGGCGGAATATTTCGCCAGCCGCGTCATGTTCTGGCTGGCGCGCAACTGTCCGATCAGACCCGCGGCATGCCATGTGGTGCCGCTGGTCAGCTGCTTGCGTTCCAGCAGGATGATATCGGTCCAGCCTGCCTTTGCCAGATGATAGGCGACCGAGCAGCCCGAGACACCACCCCCGATGATGACAGCCCGCGCCTTGTTCGGCAGATCCACCATGGTCAGACCACCTCATGCCCTGCGGCGCGGATTTGCCGCGCCAGTTCCGTGATATGGGCCGGGCCCACCTCGCAGCAGCCGCCGACGATGCTGGCGCCCTGCCCGATCCATCCCATGGCATGGGTGGCGTAAGCCTCGGGGCCCAGATCCTGCCGTGCCGACAGGGAATCCACGGTGGGTTTGTGACCCAGGAATTCCTGCGTGATCCGGGTAAAGCCGTTGGCATAGGCGCCAAACGGCTTGCTGCCCCGCGCCAGAACATCCAGCGCCGCCGGGATCGCCTCGGGAACCGAGCAGTTGATCAGGATCGCATCAGCAGCGTCGGCCACGGCCAGCACATCGGCCAAAGCCTCGCCTGAGCGCAGGCGCGTGCCGTCGGTGTCATCCACGGTCAGCGACAGCCAGACCGGCAGACCCGCCTGAATCGCACCCTCCAGAACCGCCCTTGCATGGGCGACAGAGGCCACGGTTTCGCAAATCAGGATATCGCATCCCTTGGCCAGAGCCTTGGCTACTTCCGCATAAAGCGGCACGGCCACGTCATGGGCGGGGTGGATATCGGGGCGGTAGCTGGCGATCAGCGGGCCGATGCTGCCCGCGATCCGGCCCGCACCATGGGCGGACCGGGCGGCCTGCGCCTCGGCCAGAGACAGGCCGATCAGGGCGTCAAGCTTGCCCGCCAGCGGGGTGCCGGCCAGCCGGTCATGATGCACGGCATAGCTGTTGGTGGTGGCCATGGTCGATCCCGCATCGAAGTAATCGCCATGCACGGCGCGCACGATGCCCGGATGATCCACCATCACCTGCGTCGACCACAGAGGTGTGGGCCTGTCGCCCGAACGGTGCACCAGTTCCTGCCCCATGCCACCATCCAGAAGTGTGATCTTGCTCAAGCCCTGATCCTTTCATTGGCCGGATCCCAGAGCGGGCCATCCGGCTGCACCACTGCGCCGTAGCGCTTACCGAAAATCTCGACCTCAAGCGGTGTGCCGGGGGCGGCCAGATCGGCGCGCACCATGCCCAGCGCCAGCGAAGACCCCACCCGATACCCCCAGGCCCCGCTTGTGGTTTCGCCCACGATCTGCCCGTCATGCCAAAGCGTGGACATATAGGGCGCGTCCTGCTCGCCTGCCTCCACGGTCAAGGTGACGAAGCGCTTGGTCACGCCTGCGTCCTTCTCGGCCAGCAGTGCGGCCTTGCCGGGGAAGTCCTTGGACCAGTCGATGAACCGCTCCAGCCCGCCTTGCAGCAAGGTGTAGTCGGTGGACAGGTCCCCCTTCCATGCGCGATAGGCCTTTTCGATCCTCAGCGCGTTCAGGGCGAACATGCCGAAAGGCGTGGCGCCCGCCCCCGTCACCGCATCCCAGATCAGCGGGGCGTCGGCGGCGGGGCAATGCACCTCCCAGCCCAGTTCACCCGCGAAAGAGACACGCATCAGCATGCAATCCACACCGCAGACCCGCGCTTGCTGCGCGGACAACCAGGACAGGGTCAGATCCGCATCGGTCAGAGGGGCAAGCACCTCGCGGGCTTTCGGCCCCGTGACCAGCAGGCAATCGTATTTGTCCGAACGGTCATGCACCATGATGCCCGCAGGGGCCTGGCGCGACAGCAATTCGCCGTCATGTCGCTGCGCGACGCCCGCCGTGATCAGCCATGTGCAATCGGGACTGCGCGGGATGACCGACATTTCGGTCACGATCCGGCCCTTGTCATCGGCGAAATAGGCCAGACCCACGCGCCCCACGCGCGGGATGCGCGATGCGGTCAGGCTGTTGACGAACGCCTCGGCCCCTGGCCCTTCCACTGACAGGCGGCTGAAGCCCGAGATCGCCAGCACACCGCAGCCATCGCGGACGGCCGCGCATTCCTCGGCCACGCGCGGCGCCCATGGGCCTGCGCGGTCCCAGGTCTGGCTGCCGTCCCAGCTGGTATCGTCGCCGGGCTTGGCGAACCAGTTCGCGCGTTCCCACCCGTTGTAGGCACCGAACTGCGCGCCCGCGTCCTTCAGGCGGGAATGCAGCGCCGACAACTTGCGATCGGCCCCGGCGGGCCAACGGGCATGAGGGAAATGCATGCCATATTCGTGGCCGTAAACCTCCAGGCCCTTTTCGATGCAATAGGCCGGATCCTCGAACCCGGTGAAGCGGCGCGGATCGCAGGACCACATATCCCATTCCGTGCCGCCCTCGGTCACCCATTCGGCCAGCACCTTGCCCGCGCCACCGGCCTGGCAGATGCCGAAGGTGAAAACGCAAGCCTCGAAGGCATTTGGCAGGCCGGGCATCGGACCGATCAGCGGATTGCCATCGGGGGTATAGGGGATCGGCCCGTTGATGACCTTGCTCAGCCCCGCCTTTTCCAGCAGCGGCACGCGGGCCATGGCATCACCGATATACCATTCCAGCCGCTCCAGATCGTCGGGAAACAGCTGAAAGCTGAAATCCTCGGGCATCGGGTCCTCCGGCGTGATCCAATGGGCGCGCCCGTTGCGCTCATAAGGGCCAAGGTTGAAGCCGTGCTTTTCCTGCCGCAGGTAATAGCTGCTGTCGACATCGCGCAGCAGCGGCAGCTTGGCGCCCGTGGAGGCGGACCATTCCGCAAGTTCGGGGATCGTGTCGAACAACAGGTACTGATGGCTCATCACCATCATCGGCACCTCGCGGCCGAACATCGCGCCGACCTCGCGCGCATAGTAGCCGGCGGCATTCACCACCTTTTCGCAGCGCACCTCGCCCTTGGGGGTGACGACAACCCATTCATCCCCCTCGCGCCGCACGGCGGTGACGGGGCAGAAGCGTTCGATCCGCGCGCCCATCTGGCGCGCCCCCTTGGCCAGAGCCTGGGTCAGCTGCGCGGGGTCGATATCCCCGTCATTGGGATCGTAAAGCGCGCCCTGCAGGTCATGGGTTTCCAGGAAGGGATAGCGGCCGCGCATCTCGTCCGGGCCCAGCAGATCCAGATCCATGCCCTGATAGCGGCCCATGCCCACGACGCGGGCGAATTCCTGCATCCGTTCGCGGCTATGGCCCAGACGCAGGGACCCGGTGACGTGGTAGTTCATCGGATAGTCGACCTCGGCGCCAAGGCGCCGGTACAGATCCGCCGAATAGCGCTGCATGTTCATGATCGACCAGCTGGACGAGAAGGTCGGCACGTTTCCGGCCGCATGCCATGTCGATCCGGCCGTCAGCTCGTTGCGCTCCAGCAGCAGGCTATCGGTCCATCCCGCGCGTGCCAGATGGTACAGGGCAGATGCCCCCACCGCGCCGCCGCCGATGATGACCACGCGCGCCTGTGTCGGAAAATCCGCCATGCCTTGCCCCTTTGCCTTCTGTCCGCTGTCTGTCGACTGACTATCGACTGGGCGAATGCCTCTATCAATCCGGGTCAGCCGGGTTTATTGATCGGAAAAGCCGATTAGGAACCACGATGCAAACCGAGCTTCTGGAAACATTCCTGGACCTGTGCGAAACGCGCAGCTTCAACCGCACCGCAGATCGGCTGGGTGTCACGCAATCCACGGTATCCGGACGGGTGCACGCGCTTGAGGGGGCGCTGGGTTGCCGCCTGTTCCACCGCTCGCGGGCCGGCACCGGGCTGACCACCGAAGGCCTGCGGTTCGAGCCCCATGCCCGCGCCCTGCGGCAAGGCTGGGCAGAGGCGCTGCAGGATACGGCCGGATCGGGCAGCCGCGCCATGACGCTGCGGATCGGGCTGCAACGCGATCTGACAGACCATCACATCGGCGACTGGATGCGCCAGTTCCGTGCCGCCCTGCCCGAGGCCGCTTTCTATATCGAGGCGGATTATTCCGCCCAGATGTGTGCCGATCTTGTCAGCGGGGCGCTGGATCTGGCGCTGCTGTTCACGCCAAAGCCGCAACCGGACCTGCATTTCGAAACCGTGGGAGAGTTGTCTTACCGCATGGTGTCGACCCGGCCGGTCGCGCTGGCCAGCCTGCCCATTGAACGCTATGTGCGCGCCAATATCTCGCCCGCCTTCAGCGCCGCACATGCGGGCCTTTTGCCGCAACTCACGGCCGCCCCCGTGTCCAGCGGTCAGAATGCCACGGTCACCGGCCTGATCCTTGCCCTGGATGGCGCAGGTTATGTCCTCGAGGATACGGCACAATCCCTGATCGAGGCCGGGCAGGTCCATGCCGTCGCGAATGCGCCGCGCATCCCGCAGCCGGTTTTCGCAGCCCTGCCGCTGCGCCAGCGGCACCGCCCCTTGCAACGGCGCCTGGTCACCGTGCTGCGCGCGCATTTCTCGGCCAAACGACCGCAGAAATGACAAACCCGCACCAAGGGCGCGGGCGGGCTTGCCATAGTCATTCGGATCAGGCGCTTACCACTCGGTCGGGCCCTTGTCGGCAAAGGCATGCACCAGGAAGTCGATGAAGGCACGGACCTTGGGCTGGGTGAAGCGGCCCGGCGGATAGACCGCATATATCCCTTGGGTTTCAACCGGCAGATCGGGGATCGCATCCTCGACCAGACCCTTTTCCATTGCATCGGCATAAAGGAAGCTGGGCAGATAGGCGATGCCAAGCCCGGCCACACAGGCGTTCAGCAACGACTGGCCGTCATTCACGCTCAGCCAGCCGGCGGTACGCACCTGGCGCTTTTCACCTGATGGGGCGGTCAGTTTCCAGACGTTGCCGTTGGACTGATTGGAATAATGCAGCAGCTTGTGATCGTTCAAATCGTCGATCTTCTGCGGGCGGCCATATTTCTCGAAATAGCCGGGGCTTGCGATCATCCGCTTGGTGGTTTCGGTCAGCTTGCGGGCACGCAGGGTGCTGTCTTCAAGCTCGCCGATCCGCACGGCCATGTCGAAGCCTTCGCTGATCAGTTCGACATAGCGATTGTTCAGCACCATGTTCACCGTGATATCGGGGAATTCCGACAGGAACTCGCCCAGCACAGGCGACAGGTGATTGACCCCGAAGTCGGTCGCGACCGAGATCCGCAGCAGGCCCGAGGGCGCCGATTGCATCGAGGTGACAAGCGCATCCGCCTCGCCCGCATCGTTCAGGACCCGCCGGGCCCGGTCGTAATAGGCAAGGCCAATCTCGGTCGGGCTGACACGCCGCGTGGTGCGGTTCAGCAACCTTGCGCCCAGACGCGCCTCAAGGCTTGAGACATGCTTTGACACGGCCGATTTGGATATGCCCATCTTCTTGGCGGCATCGGTGAAGCCACCCTGATCCACGACCGTGGCGAAGGCTTCCATTTCCGTCAGACGATCCATCCGCGACACCCTTTCGTTTGCGTTGTTTCCGGTATCGCGTCGAAATCAGGCATGACTTGGGCGGGGTGCGGACAATATCGGGGTATTGTCAGGGATCGTTAATGGCATGGAAACAGGCAAGCGGGCAGAAAAGGGCCATTTCTTCTTGCTGAAAATATCCATGAATCCCGTCTGTACCGCCGGATTCCGCGATGCCAGATGCCCCTTTCGCTGCGGTCAGGCGTCAGAAAATTTGATCATATCAAACCTATTTCAGCCATTCGTGCCGAAGATCATCAAATTTGTTCCCTTTGCATTTGATCAAATATATGGATGCAACAACACAGGGGCAAAAGCCAGGGTCATGACGCGATGAACGGAATGGTGGAAACAACCGCAGACAGCCTGGCTGGCGTGCCGATCGCCCGTCTGGAAACGGTGCGCGCGCGGGAAGCTGCATCCTATGCGGACCGGCGGCCACGCACACAGGCGGCGCTGGCAGGCGGCACAGAGGCCTGGCTGGACGGTGTGCCGATGCACTGGATGAAAGATTGGCCCATGCCTTTCCCGATGCTGGTGGCGCAGGCGCGCAATGCCAGGCTGACCGATCTGGACGGGCACCGGATCGACGATTTCTGCCTGGGCGATACGGGTTCGATGTTCGGCCATTCGCCCGCCCCCGTGGCCGAAGCGATCCGCCAGCAGGCCCGCGCCGGGCTGACCTATATGCTGCCGACCGAAACCGCGCTTGAGGCGGGCCGGTTGCTGACGGAACGCTTTGGCGATTACCGCTGGCAGATCGCCACGACCGCGACGGATGCCAACCGCTTTGCCCTGCGCGTGGCGCGCGCGGTGACCGGGCGGCCAAAGGTTCTGGTCTTCAACGGGTGCTACCACGGCACCGTGGACGAGGCGATGGTGGCGCTGCATGACGGGCAGACCGTGGCCCGCCCCGGCCTGACCGGGCAGGTGGCCGATCTGACCCGCACCGCCGTGGCCGTGGAATTCAACGACCTGTCCGGGGTCGAGGCGGCGCTGGCAACCGGCGAGGTTGCCGCGATCCTGACCGAGCCGGTCATGACGAATTCCTGCATGGTCCTGCCCCAGCCGGGCTTTCACGACGGGCTGCGCGCCCTGTCGCGCCAGTATGGCGCGCTGCTGATCATCGACGAGACGCATACCATCTCCAGCGGGCTGGGCGGCTATACCGCTGTACATGGGCTGGACCCTGACATCTTCGTCGCCGGCAAATGCATCGCGGGCGGAATGCCCACGGCGATCTGGGGGCTGCGCGCCGCCGTGGCCGCGCGTTTCGCCAGCTATAACGCCACCCGCGCGCCGGGCCATTCGGGGATGGGCACCACCCTGTCTGCCAATCCGATGCAATTCGCCTGCCTGCGGGCAACACTGGCCGAGGTGATGACACCTGACGCTTATGCCCATATGGAAAAAGGCGCGGCAAGGCTGGAGGCCGGGCTGGCCGCAGCCATTGCCCGCCACGGGGCGCCGTGGCACGTCGTGCGCGTCGGCGCACGGGTCGAGTTCATCTGCGCCCCCGGGCCGTTGCGGAACGGGACCGAGGCGGAGGCGGCGCATAAACCGGCACTGGAAGCGGTAATCCACACCTGCCTGCTGAACCGTGGCTGCCTGATTGCCCCCTTTCACAACATGATGCTGGTCAGCCCCGTCACAAGCATGAAACAGGTAGACCGGCTGATCGCCGCCTTCGACAAGACGCTGGCCCTTCTGTTCGGGCATCACGAGGACTGACATGACGACCCAGACCAACAGCCCCTCGGGGGCCACCATCGCCGAGGCGCAGGCCTTTCTGGACGCCCACCCCGAAATCGAAGCCTTCGATATCGTGCTGCATGATTCCAACGGAATCGGGCGGGGCAAGATCATCCGGCGGCATGAGTTGCTGGCCTTTTACCAGTCGGGGCGGTTTTTGCCGATCTCGATACTGGGTCTGGATATCTGCGGCGAGGATGTGCATGAAACCGGGCTGATCTGGGATCAGGGCGATGGCGACCTGCGCGCCTGGCCCATCCCCGGCACGCTGAAGCCGCTGCATGGCACCACGCCGCCGCGCGGTGAGGTGCTGATGTCGCTTTATACGCTGGAGGGTGCGCCGATGACATCGGACCCGCGCCATGCGTTGCAGGCGCAGGTTGATGCGATGGCGGCAGAGGGGCTGTTTCCAGCGGGCGCGTTCGAGCTGGAGTTTTTCCTGCTGGCCAATGATCGCGGGCCGGACGGGCGCGTGCGCCCTGCCGCCGATGTGCTGGACGGGCGCGCCAGCCACCGGACGGAAGTCTATTCGGTGGATCACCTGCACGGGATGCTGCCCTTGTTTTCCGACATTTATGCAGGGGCCGAAAAGGCCGGGATCACGGCGGAAACCATGATCTCGGAATACGCCCCCGGGCAGTATGAGCTGACGCTGCATTACCGCACCGATGTGATGCAGGCCGCCGATGATCTGATGCGGCTGAAACGGATCGTGCGCGCGCAGGCCCGCGCCCATGGGGTGACGGCCTGTTTCATGGCCAAGCCGATCGAGGATTACGCCGGATCGGGGATGCATTTCCATGTCTCTTTGCAGGACCGCGAGGGGCGGAATGTGTTCACGGAAAGCGTTGATGGGCAATGGTCGCCCGAGATCCTGCATGCGCTGGGCGGGCTGCGCGCGACGATGGGGGAATCGATGCTGGTCTTTGCCCCGCATGCCAATTCATGGCGGCGTTTCGCCAACCAGAGCTATGCGCCGGTCTCGACCAGTTGGGGGGTGAACAATCGCTCGGTTGCGCTGCGTATCCCGGCAGGCGACAAGCGCGCGCGGCGGATCGAGCATCGTCCGGCAGGGGTGGATGCGAACCCCTATCTTGTCGCGGCGACGGTGCTGGCGGGTATCCGGCACGGTCTGGCCCACAGGATCGACCCCGGCCCGGAGACGACCGGCAACGGCTATGACGAGGCGGGCGGCGATGACAGCATCCCGCGCGACTGGAACGCGGCCATCGCCGCGGCGCGCGACTCGGCCTTTCTGAAGGATGCCCTGGGCGAGGACATGCACCGCACCTTCGTGGCCGTCAAAGCCGCCGAATATGCGCGCGTGGCGCGCACGATCTCGGACGTGGATTACGATCTTTACCTGCACACGGTGTGAGTCGGGGCAAGTGTCGGTCCTGGATATTTGGAGCAAGAAGAAATAGGGCTCAGAGCGCCGCTGCCAGCCGGGTCCCTTGATCTATCGCCCGCTTCGCATCGAGCTCCGCCGCAACATCGGCCCCGCCGATCACATGGGCCGTGATGCCGCGCGCGGCCAGCGCATCCGCCAGGCTGCGTTCGGGCAGCTGACCCGCACAGAGAACCACCGTATCCGCCGGGATCACGCGCGGGTTTTCCCGCGCCTCGCCAAAGCTGACATGGAGGCCATCGTCGTCGATGCGTTCGTAGTTCACGCCCCCGATCATCTGGACGCCCTTCATCTGCAGGGCGGCGCGATGAATCCAGCCCGTGGTCTTGCCCAGCCGCTTGCCGGGGCGTTCGGCCTTGCGCTGCAGCAGCGTGACCTGACGGGCGGGCGCATCGGGGCGCGGACCTTCTGCGGCCAATCCCCCGCGCACCTGTTCCGGGTCCGCGACACCCCATTCGCGCATCCAGTCGGGGATGCTTTCCGTCGGGCTATGGCCTTCGTGGACAAGGTATTCCGAGACATCAAAGCCGATGCCACCCGCGCCCACGACAGCCACGTTCTTGCCGACAGAGACCTTGCCCGCAAGCACGTCGATATAGGACAGAACATTCGGCCGGTCCTGACCGGGGATGCCCGGATCGCGCGGAATGACCCCTGTGGCAATGACTACTTCGTCAAAGCCTGCCAGATCATCCGCAGAAACAGAGGTGTTCAGACGCAGGTCGATGCCGGCCTCGGCGACCATGGTTTCGTACCAGTCCACCAGCCCGTGGAATTCTTCCTTGCCGGGAATCTGGCGCGCCATGTTGAGCTGCCCGCCCACGCGGGCGGCGCGATCGAACAGCGTGACCCTGTGGCCCCGATCCGCCGCCGTCAGCGCCACGGACAGACCCGCAGGCCCAGCGCCCACAACGGCCAGGGTCTTGGGCGTGGCCGCGGGGGTAATCACCAGTTCGGTTTCATAGCAGGCACGCGGGTTCACCAGGCAGCTTGATATCTTGCCGCCGAAAGTGTGATCCAGACAGGCCTGATTGCAGGCAATGCAAGGCGCGATGCTGTCGGCGCGCCCCGCCATCGCCTTGACCACGAAATCGGGATCGGCCAGCAGCGGTCGCGCCATCGACACCATATCGGCGCAGCCCGTGGCCAGAACATCCTCGGCCACCGCGGGAGTATTGATCCGGTTCGAGGTGATGACCGGGATGCCCACCTGACCCATCAGCTTTTTCGTGACCCAGGCAAAAGCCGCGCGCGGGACGGAGGTGGCGATGGTTGGGATGCGCGCCTCGTGCCAGCCGATGCCGGTGTTGATGATGCTGGCACCCGCCTTTTCGATTTCCCTGGCCAGTTGCACGACCTCGTCGAAGGTCGAGCCGTTGGGTACAAGGTCGATCATCGACAGGCGGTAGATGATGATGAAGTCATCGCCCACGGCGGCGCGGACGCGTTTGACCACCTCGATGGGCAGGCGCATCCGGTTCTCATAGGAGCCGCCCCAGCGATCGGTGCGCTTGTTGGTGTGGGTCACGAGGAACTGGTTGATGAAATAACCCTCGGACCCCATCACCTCGACCCCGTCATATCCGGCTTCGCGGGCGCGGGTGGCTGCGGTGACGATGTCATGGATCTGCTTTTCGATCCCGGCCTCGTCCAGTTCCTTGGGCGGGAAGGGCGAGATCGGCGATTTGATGGCGCTGGCCGAGACACATTCGGGGCCGTATGCATAGCGCCCGGCATGCAGGATCTGCATGGCGATCCTGCCGCCCGCTGCGTGCACGCGGTCGGTCACGATCCGGTGGTTGGCGATATCCTGATCGTTGAACAGGCCCGCCGCCCCCGGAAACACGCCGCCTTCGCGATTGGGGGCCATGCCGCCCGTCACCATCAGGCCCACACCGCCGCGCGCGCGGGCGGCGTAGAACTCGGCCACGCGGTTCCAGTCCTTCGTTTCCTCAAGGCCCGTGTGCATGGACCCCATCAGAACGCGATTTTTCAGCGTGACATGGCCCAGATCAAGCGGGGCCAGAAGATGTGGATATGCGGTCATGTGATGCCTCCCGTTTAGACGCCATCTGAGCGGAAGGCGCGGGGTTTGTCACCTGAAACCCAGCGTCAGCAGTCTTGCACGCATGTCAGACCGTATTGTCCAGAACGATCGGCGTTTCGAAATATTCAAAACGCGGAAGGGCACCATAGATGCCGCGCACCTTTTCGCACCATGCCGCATCATGGCCTGCCTTTGCGGCCTCTAGCGTCTTCCACAGATAGACCCCGCCGCCGCGGCGACCTTCGGGATCATAAAGGTAATTCTTGCGGATCAGATCGGTATTGGCGGACCAGCCGGGTACAGTGGCCTTGAAATTTGCGATGACCTGATCGCGGCTCATGTCTGCGGGAATCGGGAAGGTGACGATTTCGGTGATCATGGCGCTGTCCTTTCCTACATGGATTCCAGGCAATGCCGCCGGAATGCGCGCTTGAGAAGGTCCAGCTCCTCGCGCAGCAGATCGACTTCGGCGCGGATATCGTCGGCCAGCGCCTCTCCGGCGAGGATGGCGAAACTGCCCAGTGTTTCACCGGTTTCCGCGTCTCGGATCAGGAAAGTGTGGATACCGTCGGTCAGAGCCTGTCGCGGCACCGGGATACGCAGTACCCAGTCAGGCGCCTTTGCAGCCTCGACCAGTTCGGCGCCGGGCACCGGCTGTTCCAGATGGGTCACGGCAATCGAAGGGCGCGTGCCCGCAGGCGATCCTGTCACGATACCTTCCCATATGCCCTGAAACAGGCGGGTCTTGGTGACGGTCAATGCGCTCACGGGTTCATCCTTTGAATATGATATCACAATTCGGCGCGCGGGCGCCGGCTGAAGGTCAGGTCACGCAGGATCACCTGGTTCATCCGGGGGCCTTCGAAGATCAGGTCGACCCAGGCTTTTTCCACGCGTTTTTCGTTCATGCTGGAATAGGCAAGGTCGAATTCCACCATGTTGTCTTCTTCGGTCAGGGGCAATTCGCGCACGATCTGTTCGGTGTTCGGTCCGTGGCGGATGTTGAGCCGGGCAAAGATCTCCAGCGGCTTTTCCATCTCGACAATCGTGTTCATCCGGATCAGGTGGCGCCGTTTCAACCCGGCCACCGCATCGCCGGGCAGATCGACGGCAAGCGACAGAAACGATCCGTCGAAGCGGAATACATCCATCCGCAGGCCAAAGGGCGCCAGATCCTTTTCGCGCCGGTTGCGAATCTGGCGAAGGGTCAGTTCGGACCGTTCGCAGTCATGAAACAGCGTCACCTCATCGCCGAGCATGCTTTTGCTCTGCACCGAGGCAAAGCCCGGCACCGGCAAGGGGCCACGCCACAATTCAGGCCGCCAGCCCCAGTCGGCCCCATGCGGCCGGCGAAAGGCGTTGGAACCGATCATCGGCAGCGCAAGGCGGCTGTCGGCGACATGGATCAGGTCATCCAGATGGCGGCGCAATTGACGCGCGCGCTGGCGTTGAAGCCGCAGGTCGGCAAGATCGGCCTCACCTGCCCGACGCGCCGCGTCAGACCAGCGCTTGCGCCCGATTGCGAATGCGATTGTGTCGAGAGCCTTGCCACCCAGCATTTTCATTCGTCCCGACCTGCCTTGCCTGTCTTATACGCGTACCACACCCGGCGCATGTCAGTACCGCCCAATGACGAAACAATCCTTACCGATGAAACGCATTGGCACAATTAAAGAAACGCCATCGCCATATCAATCTGCCGCAGGGGTGGAACCGGATGCAAGTTTTTCAGCAGCCGGGCTGTCCCGACGGATCGCATCGGCCAGATCCATCATAAGGCGCATCCCGCGATCGGATACCATGACGCTGTCAGGCGCGCCATAAAGCGCAAGGCCCAGAACCTTGTCACCGACAGTCATCAGCGCGCGCCAGTGCCTTTGGTCCGCGTTGGGTGGAACGGTCGATCCACCCTCGACCTGCAACAGGGCCAGGCCCTCGCGGTTGATCGCGCGCAGGATGCGCCCACGCCCCAGCGCCTGCTGAAAGTCCCGGCTGTCGGTGCTGACCGCGCCCTCGCCCGCGGGGGACGCCGAGATGGTGATGATCGCAGGCTCGACGAACACGCCGCTGGCGTCCCCGGTCAGGCTGGCGCAACTGCCGATCAGGGCAAAACCGCCCTGGGCGCGGTTGACGACGCTGCCCGCGTCAACGCAGTAGCCCGACGGCGGCCGCACGATCACCGTGCCGCCCGCCAATTCGGCCTGCCGCAGAACCGGCGTGGCGGTGGTGCCCCCGTCGATCTGGAGGCACCCCGAAACACCGAAAGCCAGGACCGGGACCAACCAGAGCCGCATCGACCGGCGCCCCGCTATGTCACAGATCCATGTAGATGTGTTTTTCGGCCTTGCCGCCCGGATGGGTGACAGCGCCCTTGTAGGTTTCGCCGACGATCTGGGCATATTTCCACAGCGCGCCGCTTGCGTAGATCGTGGGGCGCGGGCCTTTCCAGTCGGCTTTGCGCGCTTCCAGTTCGGCATCGGTCAGGGCCACGCTGATTTCGCCGGTGATGGCGTTCAGCGTGATCACGTCACCGTCCTTGATCAGGGCGATCGGGCCGCCATGGGCCGCCTCTGGGCCGACATGGCCCACGCAGAACCCGCGCGTCGCGCCCGAGAAACGGCCATCGGTGATCAGCGCCACCTTCTTGCCCATGCCCTGGCCGGAAATGGCGGCCGTGGTGGCCAGCATCTCGCGCATGCCGGGGCCGCCTGCGGGTCCCTCGTTCCGAATGACGATCACGTCGCCTTCCTTGTAGTCGCGGCGCTGGACGGCGGCAAAGGCGTCTTCCTCGCATTCGAAGACACGCGCGGGCCCCGAGAATGCCTGCTGCTCCTCGGTCATGCCCGCCACCTTCACGATGGCGCCGGTCGGTGCAAGATTGCCTTTCAGGCCGACGACACCGCCGGTCTTGGTGATCGGGTTCGCGACGGTGTGGATGACCTTGCCGTCAGCTTCGCGGGTGATCTTGTCCAGTTCCTCGCCGATGCTGTAGCCGCTGGCGGTGATGCAATCCTCGTGGATCAGGCCCGCCTTGCGCAGTTCCTTCATCACGACCGGCACGCCGCCCGCCTCGTAAAGATCCTTGGCCACGTAATCGCCACCGGGCTTGAGGTTCACGAAATAGGGCGTGTCGCGGAAAATCTCGCAGACATCATCGAGGAAGAAGTCGATCCCCGCCTCATGGGCGATCGCGGGCAGGTGCAGGCCCGCATTGGTAGACCCGCCGGTGCAGGCCACGACGCGGGCCGCGTTTTCCAGCGACTTGAGCGTGACCACATCGCGGGCGCGGATGTTCTTTTCGATCAGGTTCATGACAGCACGCCCCGACGCCTCGCCATACTGGTCGCGGCTTTCGTAAGGCGCGGGCATGCCCGAGGAGTTCATCAGCGCCAGGCCGATGGCCTCGGACACGCAAGCCATGGTGTTGGCGGTGAACTGGCCGCCACATGCGCCCGAGGTCGGGCAGGCGACACGCTCCAGGATCTCAAGCTCGGCATCGGACATGTTGCCCGCCTGATGCTGACCCACGGCTTCGAACACGTCCTGCACGGTGACATCCTTGCCGTTCAGGCGGCCCGGCAGGATCGACCCGCCATAGATGAAGACCGACGGCGTGTTCAGGCGAACCATCGCCATCATCATGCCGGGCAGTGACTTGTCACAGCCGGCAAGGCCGACGATGGCGTCATAGCAATGGCCGCGCATGGTCAGTTCGACCGTATCGGCAATCGCCTCGCGGCTGGCCAGCGAGGACCGCATGCCTTCGTGGCCCATGGCGATCCCGTCGGTCACGGTGATCGTGGTGAATTCGCGCGGGGTTCCGAAGGCCTGCTTGACGCCCATCTTGACGGCCTGCGCCTGACGGTTCAGGGCGATGTTGCAGGGGGCCGCTTCGTTCCAGCAGGTGGCCACGCCAACCAGGGGCTGGTGGATCTCTTCCTCGTTCAGACCCATTGCATAGAGATACGAGCGATGCGGCGCGCGGGCGGGCCCTTCGGTCACATAGCGGCTGGGCAGTCTGGATTTGTCGATGCGCGGTTTCGTGGACATTGGTGCCTCCCCGGTAAATCTGTCCGGATCGGAATAAAGAAGCCTCTGCCGTGGCACAAGTGCGTTTGCAAGACGTGGCGTCACGGCGCACGCAGGCCAAGCAGCGGCGTTGACAGGGTCGCCGCGCAGGCAAACACTGGTCGCCAAGCATCACGGAGGGGAGGGCGCGATGACAGCCGGCCAGACCATCAGCCCGCAGGGCAAGAGCCATCAGGCGCTGGGGCGCGATTTCTTCAGCACGGATGAGATCCGCGCGCTGGCCGAACGATCCGACCTTTGGGGATGGTGGCTGGTGTTGCATTGCTGGGGCACGATCGCGCTGGCGCTGGCGCTGTTCGCGGTCTGGCCCAATCCGCTGACCTTTGTTCTGGCTGTCATCATCATCGGCTCGCGGCAACTGGGGCTTGCGATCCTGATGCACGAGGCCGCGCATAACGCACTGTTCAGATCGCGTGGCCTGAACGACTGGGCCGGTGAATGGCTGTGCGGGCGACCGATCCTTGCCGATCTGGCGGAATACCGGCGCTATCACCTGAAACATCATCGCCATACGCAGACCGCGGAAGACCCGGACCTGAAGCTGTCGCACCCCTTTCCCACCACACGCGCGTCATTGCGGCGCAAGTTCTGGCGCGACATCACCGGACGTACCGGGATCAGGCAGCGCAGCCAGCAGATCATGTTCGCGCTGAAGATGGCGGGCGAGGTCGAGGGCCAACCCGGCGCGCAGGATCTGGCGCAGGCCTTTTCCGGCCCGGTGATCGGGCGGGCCTTGATCGCCAATGCCGCGATCTTCGCCCTGATGTGGGCGGTGGGGGCCTGGTGGTGGTGGCTGGCCTTCTGGGTGCTGCCCCTGCTGACCTGGTTCCAGCTTGTGCTGCGGATCCGCAATATCGCCGAACACGGTGCGGTCGAGGCGGTGGACGACCCGCTACGCAACACGCGCACGACCTATGCCGGGCCGCTGATGCGCCTGCTGGTCGCGCCCTATTGGGTGAATTACCATCTTGAGCATCATCTTGTGATGCATGTGCCTGCACGGAACCTGCCGCGCCTGCATCGGTTGATGGTGGAACGGGGGCATGCGGCAAAAATGCAGATCGGCCGCCATTACCTCGATGTGCTGCGGATCGCATCATCCAGACCGGCATGATGCCGCAAGCCCCCTGTTCGCCCCCCTGACCGCGCGCTAGGTTCGTGTCAGGGCCCGAAAGACAGGCCGCGACACGAGGATGCAGAGCAGACCAATGCCCCATGATGCCCACAAGGACTTCATCGCACCCGCGCGCCAGACAGCGCAGGTCTGGCGCCTGGCGCTGGGGCTGGTCCTGATCGTGATCATCGTGGTCGGCTTGAATGCCCTTTTCAATCTGGCGGTCCGGCAGCTGGGGGCGGATGCGCTATACCGTGACATCAGCAGCCTTGACGCGCCGGGCCAGACCCCGGCCGGGGTGCTGGCGCTGCTTTACAGCTTCCTGTTCATGACGCTGGCGGCCGCGATCGTGACCCTGCAGCTTCACAGGCGCAACCCCTTGACGCTGCTGGGGCCCTGGCCATTGATGCTGCGGCAGTTCGGGGCAACGCTGGCGGTTCTCATCGCGATTGCCATCATCATCATCGTCCTGCCGCCCTGGGGCTTTGCGGACCCGCTGGCGCCCGGCCTTTCGCCGCTGACCTGGATCTTGCTGCTGCCTGTCTCTCTGATCGCGGTTCTGGTGCAGACCTCGGCCGAAGAGATCCTGTTTCGTGGCTACATCCAGCAACAACTGGCCGCGCGGTTCCAAAGCCCGCTGGTCTGGATGGTGGCGCCGGCCGTGATCTTCGGCCTATTGCACTATCGGCCGGATGCGGGTGCCAATGGCTGGCTGATCATGGCATGGGCTGCCGGTTTTGCCTTGGCGGCCGCGGATCTGACGGCGCGCGCGGGCACGCTGGGACCGGCCATTGCCCTTCACTTCATGACCAATGCCAGCGCGCTTCTGATCATGTCGGCCGAGGGCACCTTGTCCGGGCTGGCGCTGTTCAGATTGCAGGTCGACATGGCCGATCCGATCGCCCTGCGGCCCTACCTGGTGATCGACGCGATGCTGATCCTGATCGGCTGGCTGGCGGCGCGGCTGGCGATTCGGCGCTGATGACCCGGCACCCCTATGATCCGCACTGGCGTTTCGTTCTGCCCGCGCGCGCACGGTCCGAGCCGAAGCTGCTGGTGATCGGTATCCTGATGGTCGAGGTGATGTATCTTGCCTCGCTCTACCTGATGGAGCCATTCCTGCAACTGGTGCCCTTGGCCAGCCCCGCAGAGGTGGCTGGTGGCACCAGTCCGCGCGGCCTGCTGATCCAGTTGTTCAGCTTCGTGGCCCTGGGCCTTGCCGTGGTGCTGATCAGCCGCAGGCTGCATGGGCGTGGCCTGGCCAGCCTGATCGGCCAACCGGGGCTTGCGCTGCAACAGATGCTGCAAGTCACCCTGCTGTTGAGCATCGCAACGCTGGCCATCGAATTCATCCCGCCCGATATCGAACTGCTGTCGCTGGCGCAGATGCGCCCGCTGGGCCCCTGGCTGGCGCTTTTGCCGCTGGCGCTGGCAGCCCTGCTGATCCAGACCGGCGCAGAGGAGCTGTTCTATCGCGGCTATATCCAGCAACAGCTGGCGGCGCGCTTTGATCAACCCTGGGTCTGGCTGGTGCTGCCAAGCCTGCTGTTCGCCTCGGCGCATTATGCACCGGAACTGCCCCCAGTCCAGGCCGCGCATTACATGATCTGGGCGTTTGTCTTCGGCCTGGCCGCAGCGGACCTGACCGCGCGCAGTGGCACGCTGGGGCCCGCGATCGGATTTCACCTGGTCAACAACGCCTTGGCTTTTCTTCTGTTCGGCGAGGCGGGCGGCATGGATTCGGGGCTGGCGCTGTTTCTTTTCCCCTCGGATCCGAGTCAGTCGCTGGCGCCGCTGCCGACCATGCCGCACCCGCTGCCGTCAGAGGACAGTGACGCGATCGGCCTGTTCGATCCCGGATTCCTGATCGAGCTTCTGGGGATCGGCATGTTATGGGCCGGTGCGCGTATCGCCATTCGCCGCTGATTGCATTTTGTCGCCCGAAGGCTTACCTCGAACCCTGAACCGTCCAAACGGACACTCGACCACGAAAAAGGCCCGTCGCCCATGAACTGGATCACCAACTACGTCCGCCCGCGGATCAACTCGATCTTCTCGCGCCGTGAAGTGCCCGAGAACCTGTGGACGAAATGCGACGAATGCGGAACGATGCTGTTTCATCGCGAACTCAGCGACAACCAGAATGTCTGCACATCCTGCGGGCACCACATGGCGATCACGCCGCGCGCGCGCTTCTCGGCGCTGTTCGATGGCGGGATATTCAGCGAAGTGGCCGTGCCGGAACCGCTGGCCGATCCGCTGCACTTTCGCGACCAGAAGAAATACCCCGAACGCATGAAGGCGGCGCAGAAATCCACCGGCGAGCGTGACGCGATGCTGGTGGCAACCGGCGAGATCGGCCGCACCCCCATCGTTGCAGCCGCGCAGGATTTCAGCTTCATGGGCGGGTCCATGGGCATGTATGTGGGCAATGCGATCATCGCCGCCGCCGAGGAGGCGGTGAAGCTGAAACGCCCGCTGATCCTGTTTTCCGCCGCCGGTGGCGCGCGGATGCAGGAGGGGATCCTGTCGCTGATGCAGATGCCGCGATCGACCGTCGCGATCCAGATGCTGAAAGAGGCCGGATTGCCCTATATCGTGGTGCTGACGCATCCGACCACGGGCGGTGTGACCGCATCCTATGCCATGCTGGGCGACGTGCAGATCGCGGAACCGGGCGCACTGATCTGCTTTGCCGGGCCGCGCGTGATCGAACAGACCATTCGCGAGAAACTGCCCGAGGGATTCCAGCGGGCCGAATACCTGCTGGATCATGGCATGCTGGACCGCGTGACACCCCGCACAAAGCTGCGCGAGGAGTTGATCACCATCACCCGGATGCTGACACGCCAGCCACCCGCCGTCTGGGGCGATCTGCCGGCGCCCGAAACGGCCGCGGCAAAGCCCGCCAGCGCGACCTGATCCGATCATGGCGCATGCAGGATCGGACATCATCCTTGAACGGATGATGGCGCTTCATCCCAAGATCATCGATCTGACGCTGGATCGGGTCTGGCGGCTGCTGGCTGCATTGGACAACCCGCAGGACCGGCTGCCGCCAGTGATCCATATCGCGGGCACGAATGGCAAGGGCAGCACGCAGGCCATGATCCGCGCCGGGCTTGAGGCGGCGGGGCATCGCGTGCATGCCTATACCTCGCCGCATCTGGCGCGGTTCCACGAACGGATCAGGCTGGCCGGTGAGCTGATCACAGAGCAACACCTGACCGAGATGCTTGAGGCGTGTTATGCCGCCAATGACGGTGCGAACATCACCTATTTCGAGATCACGACCTGTGCCGCGCTGTTGGCCTTTGCCCGCACACCGGCCGATTTCACCCTGCTGGAGGTCGGCCTGGGCGGGCGGCTGGACGCAACGAATGTGGTCGAAAAGCCTGCGCTATGCATCATTACGCCGGTCTCGATGGATCATGAGCAATATCTTGGCGACACCCTTGGAAAGATCGCGGGCGAAAAAGCGGGCATCCTGAAACGCGGCGTGACCTGCATCGTCGGCCCCCAGACCGACGAGGGGCTTGACGCGATCGAGGCCAGCGCCGCGCGTGTCGGCGCCCCCCTGCTGATCCATGGGCAGCACTGGCATGTGGCGCGCGAAGGCGACCGGATGATCTATCAGGACGAAAACGGGCTTCTGGATCTGCCCCTGCCAAACCTGCCCGGCGCACATCAGATCCAGAACGCGGGCGCAGCCCTTGCTGCCTTGCGCCATCTTGGGCAGCCGGATGTCACCTTTGAGGCCGCCGTCACAAGGGCGTTCTGGCCCGCCCGCATGCAAAGACTGCGCGAAGGCCCCCTTGTCGAACAAGCGCCCAAGATCGAGCTTTGGCTGGATGGCGGCCATAACCCCGCAGCAGGCGAGGCGATCGGCGCGCATCTTGCAACCCTGCCGAAGCGCCCCACGCATCTGATCTGCGGCATGCTCAACACCAAGGATATCGGCGGCTACCTGCGCCCGATGGCGCCGCATATCGACAGCCTGCTTGCGGTCAGCATTCCCGATACCGAAGCAACCCTGCCGGCGGCAGAGACGGCGGCGGCGGCAACACGTGCCGGGATCACCGCCAGCGTGGCCGCTTCCGTCGGCGCGGCGCTGGCCGATATCGCGGCACGCGACCCTCAGGCGCGGGTGCTGATCTGTGGATCGCTTTACCTGGCAGGGTCGATCCTGCGCGAAAACGGCTAGGCTGCGGATCATCAGCGCCACATCGGGGCAACTGCACGGGATCTCGGCATTTCGGGGGCGGGCGACGAATCGCGCCCTGCCCGAATCACTTTATGTTGACTGATTCGGACCGATTCCCCTATATCTTGCCTATTCATCGGGGCAAGCCCGTCTGCCAGTATCACGGGCTGTCTTTTTTCTGGGGGATTTTCGTGATGTTGCGCCGTTTGAGCCTTGTTTGTCTTTTTGTCAGTATGGCAACGCTTCCCGTGCTTGCAGAGCCGGTACGCATCACGCAGGACGTCGATGTCCGGACGATCGACCTGAATGGCACGACCATCGTGATCGACCGGATACAGGACAGCGAGAACCGGCTTGAAGGGGACTTTGCCCGCACCTCTCGCCCCTGCCCGCCCTTCTGCATCACGCCCATGACCGCGGCCCCGGGTGTCGTCACCCTGGGCGAGCTTGAGGTGATGGATTTCCTGGAAACCCGCGTTTCGGCCGGCGAGGGTCTGCTGCTGGACAGCAGGCTTCCCGAATTCTTTTCCAAGGGCACGATCCCCGG
Organism: Seohaeicola saemankumensis; assembly: GCF_042678485.1. NCBI lineage: Bacteria > Pseudomonadati > Pseudomonadota > Alphaproteobacteria > Rhodobacterales > Roseobacteraceae > Seohaeicola > Seohaeicola saemankumensis. The sequence goes on from NZ_JBHTKR010000003.1 coordinate 490,625, forward strand.
CGCGATCAACCTGCCCTTCGCCACGCTTGATCCTGCCAATCCCTATCGTGACGAAATCCTCAAGGCGCTGGGTGCGACCCTGACCGGCACCGAGTGGGATTTCTCGCAGGCCAGACAGCTTGCGGTCTTCTGCAACGGTCCCTGGTGCGATCAGGCGCCCCTGGCGATCCGGTATCTTCTGCAGGCCGGCTATCCTGCCGAAAAGCTCAGCTATTATCGTGGCGGGATGCAAGTCTGGCTGCAACTGGGTCTGAGCACCCATATACCGAGCGGAGGTTGACCTTGTCCGCAACCGCTCAGCCCAGCACGACCTTGCATGCCTCCCAAGGCGTTTTGGGGTGCAAACCCGTTTTTGACAGTATCCGTCGTTTTCCGGAGAATTCCATGTTTCGCGCCCTCGCCATCGCCAGCCTTTTCGCAGGGGTGACCGTTTCCCTTGTCCTGATCCAGTCGGATTCCGGAACGCCCCCGGCGCTGGACGGCGCGGGTGTGACGCGGTCTTCGGCGGGCTTCGATCAGCTGGCGATTGCGCCGGCGGTTGCGGCCCCGCAGGCGCTGACGTCTGTGCGAACAGCAGATCAGACCAGCGCAGGTCAGGCCGACGCACCCCCCCGGCAGGGGATCGCCGCGGATATGGATTTGCAGGCGATGACGCGGGGGGTTCTTGTGGAACTTGGCGTGACCCCACCGGCCCCGGCCGCAGGCGACACCCAGGCCGATGATCCCATGCGCGCGATGTCGATGTCCGCGCTGAGCGGGCTACGCAAGATGACCGGTCAGCCTGATCCCGCAGAAGCGACCATGACGTTCCAGACACTGATCGCGCGGGCCCTGCAGGCGGGTCAATCAGACGCCTATATCGACGCGCTGCTGAACGAGGCCGCAACAAGCGGCGCAATCTCCGTGCCGGGCGCCCTGGTCACGGCAGAGGGACGTGTCGATACCCATGTCATCCTCAGCACCATCGTGGCCCAGGCCGCTATCGCCAGCGGCCAGGATGTCGCGGCCGTGGTTCCGTCAGGCAATCTGGCGCAAAGGGGCGGGCAACAGGTCTACACGGTCGGACCGGGCGACAGCCTTGGGTCGATCGCATTGCGATTCTACGGCGATATGGCGCGCTATACCGCGATATTCGAGGCCAACCGCGCCCTGCTGTCCAGCCCGGACAGTCTGCGGGTAGGACAGCGCCTGGTGATCCCCACGATTTGACAGTTAAGGCAGGCAGGAGACGAAAGAGGGGCCGAACCAACGGCCCCCTTTCATTTTCGGGACAGGGGTTTGCGCCGGATCAGGCCCGCAGGCCGGTTTCGCGCAACATGCTGCGGCGCTTGGCCTCGTAATAGTAGCCGCGCGCATACCACATGACCGCGCGATCATGGCTGCCATCGGCCAGCAGCCATGCCCCGCGCAGGTAGCGCACGGCGTAACGCAGGTTGGTTTCGGCATCCAGAAGGTCAGCGGGCTGCCCACGAAAGCCCATCGTGCGCGCCGTGGCGGGCAGAATCTGCATCAAGCCATAGTAGGGCCCGTTGCGCGCGTCGGGGCGATGGGTGCTTTCGCGCAGGATCACGCGCTGCACCAGTTCCACCGGCACATCGTTTTCGCGGGCGGCGGCCACGATCAGGCGGCGCAGCTGTGGCGTTTCGTTCGGATAAAGCGGGGTCGACCGGGTGGCCAGGTCTTCAGGCTCCGGGGGCGCAGATCGCGCACAGGCCGAAACGGCAAGGGCGGCGATCAGGCCAAGGGCGGCACGTCGGGAACAGGATACCATCAATGACCTCGAAAAGGGTTCTGCCTTGCGCGTGATAGCCCGCGTTCCGACCGGACAGAACTGTTGTTTTCGGTATCGGCAAAGCGGCGCCGATCAGACCCTGTCGCCCGCCCATTCCGCTGATTGCATCTCGCGCAGGCGGCTGGCGGTCCGTTCGAATTCGAACGTCCCCTCACCCTCGAGATAAAGGTATTCAGGTTCTGCGGCGGCCGAACAGATCAGCCTGACCTTCGCCTCATAGAGCGCGTCGATCAGGGTGACGAAGCGCTTTGCCTCGTTGAAGTTGGACCGCCCCAGAGTGGGGATATTCTCCAGCACCAGAACACGCGCCGCTTCGGCCAGGGCCAGGTAATCGGCGGCCCCCAGGGGCTTGCCGCACAGATCGTAGAAAGAGGCGCGGGCGACACCGTTGCGAAAGGCGGGTATTTCCACCTGCCGCCCCTTCACATGCAGCGTCAGAGGGTCAGTGCCGCCCCCCGTCAGATCCTGCCAGACCTGCGCGATGGCCGCGCGCGCCGCGTCATTGACGGGGGTGAAATAGACAGGCGAGCCTGCCAGCCGGTCCTGTCGGTAGTCACGGTGGCTGACCAGCTCATGCACGACCATCCGTTCCTTGAGCAGGGCGATGAACGGCAGAAAGATCTGCCGGTTCAGACCGTGCTTGTACAGATCATCCGGCACCCGGTTCGAGGTGGTGACCACGACGACACCGGCCTTGAACAACGCCTCGAACAGGCGCCCCACGATCATCGCATCGGTGATGTCTGTGATCTGCATCTCGTCGAAGGCCAGAACCTTGACGCTTGCCGCGACATCGGCCGCAACCGGGGCGATTGCATCCTCGACGCCGCGCTGGCGCGCCTTGTGCATGCCGGTGTGGATTTCCTGCATGAAGGCGTGGAAATGCACCCGTCGCACCGGCACATCAAGGCTTTCGACAAACAGATCCATCAGCATCGACTTGCCGCGCCCGACCCCGCCCCAGAGATAGAGACCGCGTGGCGGTTCAGGCGGTTTGCGGAACAGGCCACGCTTGACCGGCTGCGCCAGGGCCGCGCGAATACGCTCGAACTCGGGCAGGGCCTCAAGCTGGGCCTCGTCCGGGGTCAAGCGACCCTCCTGCACGCGGGCCTCGTAGATCTGGAGCAGTGTTTCCATGCCCTCTCCTTAGCCCGCGCCCCGTGCCGTGAAAAGACGCAGGGCATCACGAAAGGTGATGATTGACCGCAGATTTCATCAATTGACGCTGCCAAGCATCGGCTTAAGGTCCGGCCACCATCCCAGGAGACCCCGATGCACAGCGCCGCGCCCGCCAGACCCGCCTCGATCTTCACGCCTGTCCTGCTGGTCGGTTGCGCCATCATCATGGTGTCTTTCGCAATCCGGGCCAGCTTCGGCGTGTTCCAGATCCCGATTGCCGAAGAATTCGGCTGGCTGCGCGCCGAATTCAGCCTTGCCATCGCGATCCAGAACCTGGCCTGGGGCATCGGGCAACCCTTCTTTGGCGCGATGGCGGAAAAGCTGGGCGATCGCAAGGCGATCATCCTTGGCGCGCTGTTCTATGCGGCGGGGCTGGTGCTGTCGTCTTTCGCCGTGACACCGACGGCACATCAATTCTACGAAATCCTTGTGGGCTTCGGCATCGCCGGCACCGGGTTCGGCGTGATCATGGCCGTTGTCGGGCGCGCCGCATCGGATGAAAACCGTTCGATGAGCCTGGCCATTGCCACCGCCGCCGGTTCGGTCGGGCAGATCTTTGGCGCGCCGCTGGCCGAGTGGCTTCTGACGATGATGAGCTGGCAAAGCGTGTTTCTGGTCTTTGCCGCATCCATCCTTGCGGTGCTGTGCCTTCTGCCGCTGATGCGCGCACCCACACCCCCGGCCAGCCGCGCCGAGCTTGAACAGAGCCTTGGCGCGATCCTGAACAAGGCGTTTCGCGATCCGTCCTTTACCCTGATCTTCGTGGGCTTTTTCAGCTGCGGCTATCAGCTGGGCTTCATCACCGCGCATTTTCCCGCCTTCGTGACGGAAATGTGCGGGCCGATCCTGCCGGGCGGCGTGCTGCACGGTCTTGGCATCACCACGACCTCGGCGCTGGGAGCGGTCGCGATTTCGTTGATCGGTCTGGCCAATATCGCAGGCACGCTGGCCGCCGGATGGGCGGGCAAGTACTGGCCGCGCAAGTATCTGCTGGCGGGTATCTACACCGCGCGCACATTCGTCGCCGCCGCTTTCATCCTGACGCCGATCACGCCCGCGACCGTGCTGCTGTTTTCGGCGGCGATGGGGTCACTCTGGCTGGCGACGGTGCCGCTGACCTCGGGGTTGATCGCGCATATCTACGGGCTGCGCTATATGGGCACGCTCTACGGCATCGTCTTCTTCAGCCACCAGCTGGGCAGCTTCATGGGTGTCTGGCTGGGTGGCAAGATGTATGACCTGACCGGCGACTACATGCTGGTCTGGTGGATCGGCATAGGCGTCGGTGCCTTCAGCGCCATCGTCCACTTGCCGGTGCGCGAAAAACCGATGCCACTTGCGGCCAAGGCGGCCTGAGGCGGCCTGAGGCGGGACAACCCGCCCGGGGCCGCGTCTATCAGTCGCCTGCCACCTCGGCGGCGATCCCGGCTTCGATGGCGCGGACGATGGCGCTGGCATGGGTATAGGTCAGCCCGTGGCCTGCGCCGTCAATCACATCCTGCCGGGCCATGCGGTTCCATTGCGCCAGCCTGCCCATCGCGCTGATCGGAATGACGGTATCGTCGCGGCCCCAGATCGCCATCACGGAAATCCCTTCGCGGCTGATGGCGCGATGTTCCTGCTCCAACGGGCGGGGCAGGATACCGCGCATCGACGACAGGACCGCAGGCACGAAACCGCGCTTGCCCAGTTCGGCCTGCTGATAGTCGATGATGCCCGCCACCTCGGTGGGCAAGGCGCGCTCGGCCTCGGTGCCCTTCTTGTGGAGCGCCGGATAGCGCAGCAGCATCAGCCAATCCCCCAGGATCGGCGTGTCGCGGGTGAATTTCGCAAGCTTGCCCAGATCATGCCCCATGCCTGCGGGCGCCAGCAGGATCATGCGCCGCACCCGGCCGGGATTGCGCGCGGTATAGGCTGACACGATGGCGCCCCCCATGGAATAGCCCAGAAGGGTGATGTCATCCTGCACCCCCTGCGCGGCCAGCAGATCGTCCAGTTGCCGGATGAAGAAATCCTGATCCTGAAGCCCCGGCACGCGATCGGAATAGCCGCGCCCGTAAAGATCGTAGACCAGCACCCGAAACCCCATCAGGGCCAGCCCCTGCGCCACGGCGTCCCAGACCATCGAGGGCGTCGTCAGCCCGTGCACACAAACCGCCACAGGCCCGCGCGCGGGCCCGATCCAACGGAAATGCGTGACACCTTGCGACAGGGTCGCGAATTCACCCGGCGCGTCCTGGCGCGCCGCGTCGTTCATCGGCTGGCGCATCGCTTCACGCGCGAAGGGCCAGATCGCGACAAGCCCGATTACGAACAGAAAGATCAGGAACCAGATCATTGTGCTGCCCTCCAGGCATCCAGAATGTAGCGGCTTGTCATCAGGTCCAGATGCGCGCCGCCACCGTTCTTGAAAAGCGTGATGTCATCATCGCTGCTGCGGGCGAATTTGCCCGCCTCGTAATAGTCGGCCAGAATATCTTGGCGCGCGATCACGCCACGCGCCAGCGGGTCCTTGATCTCGCCGATATGACCCACGGTGGTGTCATAGCTGTCCACGAAGATGCGCGCGCGGCGCAGGGCCGTATCATCCGCCTCGCGCATGTCGGGGCGATAGGCGCCGATCAGGTCCAGATGCTGGCCGGGGCGCAGCCAGTCGCCCTTGATGACGGGTTCGGTGCTCATCGTGGCGCAGGTGATGATGTCGGCCTGCGAGACGGCCTGTGCCAGATCATCGGCAACGGTCATTCCCGGCCAGTCGGCGGCCAGTGCCTCGGCCCCGGCGCGGCTGCGGTTCCAGATGGTGAATTCGGCATCGGGAAAGCCCGAAGCATAAGCCTCGCGCAGCGACCGGCCCACGGTGCCCGCCCCCACGATCAGGATGCGTCGGCTGTCGGGCCGCGCCAGCCTGAGGGCCGCGCAAAGGCTGTCACCGGCCGTCTTCCACTTGGTGACCAGGTGAAAATCGACGATTGCCTCCAGCATCCCGTCACGGTCGGAATAAAGCGTGACCCCACCGTTGACCACGGGCTTGCCCGCTTGTGCGTTGCCCGGAAAGATCGTGGCCGATTTCACCGCCACCCCCAGCCCGTCGATCCATGCCGCGCGATTCAGCAGCGTATCAGGCGTGCGATAGAGGAAGGTATCGGCAATCTCGGCCCGTGGCAGGGTATGGCCACGGGTCAGCGCCTGTGTCAGGGCGCGCCAGTCCAGATGCGCCTCGGCGGTGAAAGGAATAATGGGGATGGTCATGCGGCTTCCTTTTCGGTCAAGAGACCCTCGGCAATCAGGCAGTTGGCCCAGCCTTCGGGTCCGTCGAACAGATGCGTCTGCCAGCCGCGTTTCGCGGCGGCCTCGATATTCTCGGCCCGGTCGTCCGTGAACAGAAGCGAGGATGGCGGCAGGCCACAGCCGTCCTCGAGCATCTGGTAGATGCGGGGGGCGGGCTTGGTCACGCCCATCGCGCCGGACAGGAACAGCCGGTCGAATTCATCCAGAAACGGGTAGACGCCACGCGCCATCCGGAACGGTTCCAGCCCGAAGTTGGACAGGGCAAAGACCGGCACGCCGCGCGCGCGCAGGGCGCGCAGCAGGCGGACGGAATGCGGGATTTCGGGCCGCGCCATGTCCAGCCAATGACTGTGCCACATCATGATCGCCGCGGCATGGGCGGGAAACTCGCGCGCGGTGCGGGCGATTTCATCCGCAAAATCGCCCCCCGAATCCACCCGGTCGTTCATCGCATGCAGGTCCACATCCGCAAACATCGCGCGGCGGCGCCCCTCGCCGATTGTGGCGTCATAGAACCGTTCCGGCTGCCATTCGATCAGCACATTGCCGATGTCGAAGATTACCGCCTGCACGCGCATCGCCGCCTCCTGTGCCGCGCCTGTTGCGGGCTAGGTCTGTTTGCCAGCCGCGCGGATCTCGCGGTCAAGCGCTTCAAGAAAGCGCGAGCGATCCGCCTTTGTAAAGCCCTTGCCGCCACCTTGGCGGAACGGATCTGCGGCGCGCAGGTCGGTCATCAGGTCACGGGTCGCCAGCACATTGCCGATATTGGCCTTGGTCAACGCCTCGCCATTGTGTTTCAGAACCCGCGCACCGGCGGCCACGCATTTCGCAGCCAAGGGGATATCGCCGGTGATCACCACATCGCCCGGCCCCGCGCGATCCGCGATCCACATATCGGCCACGTCAGGGCCTGCGTCCACGATCACCACCTCGACCAGCGGGTTGCGCGACAGGCGCAGGCCCCCGTTGCTGACCAGCTTCATCTGGATACCGTGGCGGGTCGCCACGCGCTCGGCCTCTTCCTTGACGGGGCAGGCATCGGCATCGACGTAGAGAATGCTCACGCGTAAAGCGCCTCGGCGTGGAAGGACACGTGATCTTCCATGAAGGTCGAGACGAAGAAATAGCTGTGATCGTAGCCCGGTTGCAGACGCAGCACGGCCTGCGCGCGGCGGGCCATCACGGCATGGGCCAGGGTTTCGGGGCGCAGGTTGTCAAGGAATTGGTCCTTGGTGCCAGTGTCACACAGCAGCGGGATATCCAGACCCACCGCGCGCATCATCAGGCTGGCGTCATGGCGCGCCCATGTGGATTCGTCATCGCCCAGATAGGCGCCCAGTTGCTTGCGCCCCCAGTCGGCCCCCGTCGGGTTGCAGATCGGCGCGAAGGCCGAGACCGAACGGAACCGCCCCGGCAGACCCATGGCCAGCGTCAGGGCACCATGCCCGCCCATCGAATGGCCGGTAATGGCCTGGCGTTCCTGATCCAGCGCGAATTCATTGAACAACAGACCGGGCAGATCCTCGGCCACATAGTCCCACATGCGGAAATGCGGGGCCCATGGCGCTTGCGTGGCGTTCACGTAGAACCCGGCCCCCTGCCCCAGATCATAGGCCGCGTCATCCGCCACGCCTTCGCCGCGCGGACTGGTATCGGGGAAAACCAGCGCGATCCCCTGCTCTGCCGCCCAGCCCTGCGCGCCTGCCTTGACCATTGCATTCTCATGCGTGCAGGTCAGCCCGGACAGATACCACAGCACGGGCACGGGGCCATCCTTGGCCTCGGCCGGCAGGAACAGGCCAAAGGTCATGTCGGCTCCCGTCGCTTTCGAGGCGTGCTTGTAGACGCCCTGCACGCCGCCGAAACAGGCGTTTTCCGAAAGGGTTTGCATCAAGGTGTCTCCTTTTCGCGTTTGGTGGCTTGGCTAAGCCAATGATACCCGGCCCACAAGGTTACAGCGTCGAAATCCAGCCAATCACCAGCGAGACGGTCACGATACTCAGCGCGGTCGAGATCAGGATCGAGGACGACACCCGATGCGGCGCCACGCCATAGTGCTGCGCCAGCATGTAGACATTGCCGGCCACCGGCAAAGCCGCCGCCGCGATCATCACGCCCGCCGCATAGGGTTCGACCGGAAAGATCAGCAGCGCCGCCACGGCGACAGCGGCCGGATGCAGCACCAGCTTGCAGAACGACAGCCAGCCCGCCACGAAGACCCGTTCCGCCGATTTCGACGCAAGCGAGGCACCGATGGCGAACAATGCGCCCGGCGTCGCGGCATTGCCCAGCAGGATCACGAATTCATTCAGCGGGCCGGGGATCGGGATCTGCAGGCCCGACCAGGTCAGGCCCAGCACGATGGACACGATCATCGGGTTCTTGAGCAGCCCCAGTCCGATGCTGCGGAAGATCCCCCAGGAAACCCGCCCGTCCCGCGCGCCGGTGATCAGGATCACGATCAGGCTGCCAAAGACGATCAGGTCCACCGCCAGCACCAGCATGACCGAGGCGATCGCCGCCTCGCCCAGCAGCAGCGCCAGCATCGGGATACCCAGGAAGCCGACATTGCCGATGGTGGCGCATTGCGCCTCGATCGCGGCCTCCTGCATCGGAATGCGGCGCAGAAGGGCCACGCCCGTCGCCAGCAGATAGACCACCACGGTGGCCAGCAGATAGGCTTTCACGAAGGTCAGATCGAAGACCTCTGCCAGTGACAGGTTCGCCGAGAACCGGAACAGCATCGCCGAGAGGGCAAAATAAAAGACGAATTTGGTCAGCCAGGCGGTTGCGGCCTCGGTGAAAAAACCGCTGCGCCCAGCGCCATAACCGACGCCGATCACCATGAAGAAGGGCAGGGTCTTCAGAAAGATCTCGAACATCAGCCGTTGGTAACACGGCGGGGGGCGGCGTCAATTGCCGAAAGCACCGGGGCCCGTCATCAGCCGCTGCCGATCAGCACCCCGGCGGCCAGCACAAGCGCGCCGCCCAGCACCACCTGAAGTGCCGCGCGGAAAAACGGCGTTTCCATGTAACGGTTCTGGATCCAGGCGATGGCCCACAATTCGACGAAAACAACGGCAATGGCGATCACGGTTGCGGTCCAGAAATCGGTGATCAGATAAGGCAGCGCATGCCCAAGTCCGCCGACCGTCGTCATGATACCAGAGGAAAAGCCGCGTTTTGCGGGTGAACCGCGCCCTGACAATTCGCCATCATCTGACGCAGCCTCGGTAAAGCCCATGGAAATCCCTGCCCCGATGGACGCCGCCAGACCCACCTGAAACGTGGTCCAGGTATCTTGCGTGGCAAAGGCCGTGGCGAAGATCGGCGCCAGGGTCGAGACCGATCCGTCCATCAATCCGGCCAGACCGGGTTGCACCCAGGTCAGGACGAATTGCCGATGCGATGCGCGCCCTTCAGCGGCGCGTACATCCTCGGGCAGATGCTTTTCCGCAAGGTCGCCGGCCAGTGCCTGATGCCCGGATTCGGCTGCGGCCAGATCGCCCAGCAGCTTGCGGGTGGCCGCATCCGTGCTGCGCTGCGCGGCCTTGAGATAAAAGGCTTCGGCCTCGCGCTCCATGCCTTCGGCCTCGGCGCGGATACGCTCAATCCCCAGGTTCTCGATCAGCCAGACCGGACGGCGCGCGTAATATCCCGCGACATGTTCCCGCCGGATCAGCGGAATGACGGATCCGAAACGCGCTTCGTGCAGGTCGATCAGGCGGCGGCGGTGGCTGTCTTCCTCGGCGGCCATGCCATCGAACATGGCGGCCGTATCGGGATAATCGGCCCGCAATCTTTCCGCATAGCTGCGGTATATGCGGGCATCATCCTCTTCAGAGGAGATCGCCAGCGCAAGGATCTCTTGCTCGGACAGGTCGCGAAAGCGGCGGCGTTGGGACAGAAAGGGCATACAGCTATTTCCATGCATATTAGAATGATTCTAATCTAAACCTGACAGAGTGGTTCGGCAAGGGGCGGCGATGCATGCAGATTGCTTGTCGAAACTGAACCATTCGGTTTAAACTGCACCGATGCAAGGGACAGGGGCGCATGAATATCATTGCTGAACAGGGGCGCGTCAAACCGCGCAAGGGCCGAAAATATGACCAGGTTCTTGATGGCGCACGCGAGGTGTTCCTGCTGTGCGGTTTCGAGGGCGCGTCGGTAGACGATATCGCGCGCGCGGCAGGCGTGTCCAAGGCCACGCTCTACAGCTATTTTCCTGACAAACGCCTGATGTTCACCGAGATGGCAGAGCGCGAATGTTCGCGGCAGGCCAGCGCCGCCCTTCAGGTGATCGACATGACCGCCCCGCCCGCGCTGGTCTTGCGGCAAACCGCGGGGCGACTGATCCGGATCATCCTGTCCGATTTCTCGCAGCGGATCTTCCGCGTCTGCGTCGCCGAAGCTGACCGTTTCCCCGAACTGGGTCAGGCCTTCTATGACAGCGGCCCCGCCCTTGGCCGCGCCCGGATCGCGGATTACCTGCGTCAGGCACAGGCACGTGGCGAAGTCGCGATCGAAGATTTCGGACTGGCCGCCGACCAGTTCGCCGAGCTGTGCAAGGCGGATTTGTGGACGCGGGCCGTTTTCGGCATCCAGAACCGGTTCTCGGATGATGAAATTGATCGCGTGATCGAAGGCGCCGTCAAGACATTCCTGGCCCGATACGGCGTGAAGGACTGAGCGTTCAGTCGATCCGCCGCACCAGTATCTGGTTGCCCGATCCGCGCTTTGTTTCGAATATCTTCAGATCGGCAATGAGATCGCTCAGCTTCTTCTTGCCGTAGCTGCGCGTATCGAAATCCGGATTGGCCGCGGTGATGAACTGGCCCAGGGGACCCAGCGCATACCAGTCGTCTTCCTGATCGATACTGTCCATGGCCTTCAGGATCAGATCGCGCGCTTCTGGCAGGTTGCCCGACGCACGCGGTTCCGCCCGGGCCGCAGGCTTGCCCGCAGGATCGGCCCCTTCCAGGTTCTCAAGAAAGATGAACCGCTTGCAGGCCTTGCGAAACGCCTCGGGCGTCTTTTGCGCCCCGATGCCAAACACATCCAGCCCCTGTTCGCGGATACGGCTGGCCAGCCGCGTGAAGTCGCTATCGGACGAGATCAGCACGAAGCCGTCGAACCGGCCCGAATGCATCAGGTCCATCGCGTCGATGACCAGGGCAATGTCGGATGCGTTCTTGCCCACGGTATTTGCGGGCTGATGATGCGGCACCAGACCGAACTCGGCCTGCACCTTGTTCCAGCCGCTCATCTGCGTGCTGGAAAAATCGCCATAGACGCGGCGGACGCTTGCCTCGCCCATGCCTGCGATCTCCTCGAAAATGGCGCGCGTCCATTTCGGCGAGGTATTGTCGGCGTCGATCAGCACGGCCAGAAGCGGCGGGCGGGCGGGATTGTCCATAGGTCTGTCCGTTCTGTCAGGTTGCGCCCGCCGCCCCCTCGGGCAGCAGGCTGCGATACATCACCAGCGCATCCACATAGCCCTCTACGGGATGCAGATAGGCACCGGGCAGGCGTCCCACGATCTTGAACCCTGCCGCCTGCCACATCGCAACCGCCCGGGTATTGGTGCCGATCACGAAGTTGAACTGCATCGCACGGTAGCCCGATTGCGCCGCGCGGTCCAGCGCATCGGCCAGCATGGCCCGTGCCACCCCGCGCCCCTGCGCCGCCTGCGATGTCACAAAACCGCAATTGCACACATGCGCGCCGCCACCCTCGGCATTTGGCCGGATGTAGTAGCTGCCCAGCACCTGGCCATCCGCCTCGGCCACGCGCACCTCGCGGCCCGGCCCGAACCAATAGGCCAGCGCGTCGGCCTCGGAAATGGCGGGGTCGATCGCATAGGTTTCACCGGCCCGGAACACGGGCCGCAGAATATCCCAGACCGCCGCGTGATCTGCCACCGTCGCCGCACGCATCGTCACATCATTCATGGTGCAACCCTGCTTCTTCTTGCCGGAAATATCCCCGCCGGAGGCATCCGACAGCACCGCCTGACGCCTCCGCCGAAAGATGGATCAATAGGTCACGACCGCGCGGATCGACTTGCCCTCATGCATCAGATCGAAGCCTTTGTTGATCTCGTCCAGGGTCAGGATATGGGTGATCATCGGGTCGATCTCGATCTTGCCATCCATGTACCAGTCGACGAATTTCGGCACATCGGTCCGGCCCTTCGCACCGCCGAAGGCCGTGCCCTTCCAGACCCGCCCGGTGACCAGCTGGAACGGCCGCGTGCCGATCTCGGCCCCCGCGGGCGCCACGCCGATGATGACCGACACGCCCCAGCCGCGATGCGAGCATTCCAGCGCATCGCGCATCACCTTGACGTTGCCGGTGGCATCGAAGGAATAATCCACGCCGCCGATATGGTCGATCCCGCGCTTGGTCAGGTTCACGATCTCCTGCACCACGGATCCTTCGATCTTGGACGGGTTGATGAAATGCGTCATCCCGAACTTGCGTGCCATCACTTCCTTGTCGTCGTTCAGATCGACACCGATGATCATGTCGGCACCCGCCATCCGCAGGCCCTGGATCACGTTCAGGCCGATCCCGCCCAGACCGAAGACGGCCGCCGTCGATCCGATCTCGACACCCGCGGTGTTGATCACCGCGCCGATACCCGTTGTCACGCCGCAACCGATATAGCAGATCTTGTCGAATGGCGCGTCCTCGCGCACCTTGGCCAGCGCAATCTCGGGCATGACCGAGTGATTGGCGAAGGTCGAGCAGCCCATGTAGTGATAGATCGGGGTGCCATCCAGCATCGAAAAGCGCGTGGTGCCATCGGGCATCAGGCCCTGGCCTTGCGTGTTGCGGATCGCCGTGCACAGGTTGGTCTTGCCGGACAGGCAGGAATAGCACTCGCGGCATTCTGGTGTGTAAAGCGGGATCACGTGATCGCCGGGTTTCAGCGTGGTGACGCCCTCGCCAACCTCGATCACGATACCTGCGCCCTCATGGCCCAGGATGCAGGGAAACAGCCCCTCGGGGTCCGCGCCGGAACGGGTGAATTCATCGGTGTGGCAAATGCCCGTCGCCTTGATCTCGATCAGGACTTCACCCTTCTTCGGGCCGTCCAGGTTCACCTCCATGATTTCCAGCGGTTTTCCGGCCTCAAGGGCCACGGCGGCACGTGTGCGCATGTCTTGCATCCTCCTGTTGTTGGGCGCCACCTTTTGCGAAAGCGCGCCGATCTTCAACCTCCTCCTACCCGGCGGCCGGGTTTCGGTCTAGGCTGCAAGCGGATCAATTGCAGCAAAGGCCGACATTCATGGGTTACAATGCTCCTGCCGCTTTTGGCGCAATCCTGTTTCTGATGGCCTGCATGCCCGAAAACCCCGCAACCGATTCCGCTGCCGCCGCCCAGGCTGCCGCCCAAGCCGCCGCTGTGCCTCCCGCGGACGCTTGCGGAGCGGCGACGCTGCAATCGCTGGTCGGCCAGCCTGTTGTGGATCAGGACTTTTCCGGGATCGGCACGGCGCAACGGATCATGGCGGATGGCAGCCCGATGACAATGGATTACCGCGCGGACCGGCTGAACGTGACCTACGACGGCAAGGGCCGGATCACCCGGATCTGGTGCGGCTGAGGGTAGGGACTCGACTCTGCACGACGCGGGCTCTAGGTTTGAACAAATAGTGAACATATTGCCACAAAGCTGCCCATGGCCCCGAAACGAATCCTTTCGCTCTGGTTTCCCCGCCTTGGCGCGGAACGGCTGCTGCGTGCGCTGCGCGGCCTGCCGGACGCGCCTTTCGCGGTGATCGAACAGGCGGGATCGGCGCAGCGGATCGCCTCGGTCTCGGTGCTGGCGCAGGCGGCGGGGCTCTATCCGGGTCAGCCGCTGCGCGATGCGCTGGCAATCTGCCCCGCACTGGTGACGCAAGCCCGCGATGCGGCGGCCGAGGCGGCGTTTCTGACGCGCCTGCGCCGCTGGGCCGGGCGCTGGTCACCGCTGGTGGCGGAAGAGGCCCCCGATGCGCTGGCCCTCGACATCACCGGCTGCGCGCATCTGTTCGGGGGCGAGGCCGCGATGGTCGACCAGATCGGCGCCGCGCTGGAGGGTATGGGCCTGTCCGTGCAGGCCGGGCTGGCCGATACGCCGGGGGCGGCCTGGGCGCTGGCGCGTCATGCCGGAGGCCGCGCCGCCACAGGGCGCAGCGGCGACGCCATCCAGCAAGAGGCGCGGGCGACACGGTCGCGCGCCGCGAACCGGCCACGGCATGACAGGGGCGCCAGCGCCATCACGACCTTCGCCCCTGCCATCGCCGCCGTGGGGCAGACCCATTCCGCCATTGCCCGCCTGCCCGTCGCGGCCTTGCGCCTGGATCCGGACACCGTGGCGCAATTGACCCGGCTTGGCCTGCGCCATGTCGGCGATCTGACGGGCCAGCCGCGCGCCGCCCTGGCGCGACGCTTCGGCAAGGGGCTGGTGTTGCGACTGGATCAGGCCCTGGGCAGCGCACCCGAACCGATCAGCCCGGCGCGCCCTGACACGGCCTTTGCCACGCGGATCAGCCTGCCCGACCCCGTCGGACTGGAGGCCGACATCCTGGCCGCGATCGACCGGTTGCTGGACCGGCTGTGCCAGTTGCTGGCCGACAAGCGGCAGGGCGCGCGGATCATCCGGCTGGAGGCCTATCGCAGCGATGGCAAGCGGCAGGAGATCACGCTGACGCTGGCCCGCGCCAGCCATGATCCCGCGCGCATCCGCCCCTTGCTGGCCATGCGGCTGGGCACGATCGACGCGGGTTTCGGCATCGACATGTTCCGGCTCGAGGCGCTGCGCACCGAGCCACTGCATGACAAACAGGCCAGCGGCCATCTGGACGCCGCCCGCGCCGCCGCCAGCCGCGCCGCGCGCGACACCGCGCTTGAGGATCTGATGGCCCGCATGGGCGCGCGGATCGGGATGGAGGCGATCACCCGCCACCATCCCGGCAACAGCCATATCCCGGAAAAAGCCGCACAGGTCCTGGCCGCGGCCTGGTCCGAGCCCGTGGCCAACTGGCCTGCCCCTCCAGCGCCACGTCCCCTGCTGCTGTGGCGGCCCGAGCCGGTGACCGCGCCCGACACACCCGACCCGCCCGCGCGGTTCCGCTGGCGGCGGCGCGATCTGGCGATGGCCTGCGCGCAGGGTCCCGAACGCATCGCACCGGAATGGTGGCTGGACGAGCCCGACTGGCGCAGCGGCACGCGCGATTACTGGATCGTCACCACGATCTGCGGCACGCGCCTGTGGCTGTTCTTCGCCCATGGCGCCACGATGTCGCGTGGCTGGTTCTGCCATGGCAGCTTCGCCTGACCTGGCCGCACCCTCGGGAATATGAGTATTTATGGAAAGATGAAGGACAGGCCAGTTCCCTGCTTCATCGTTCCCCAAATACTCGAAAGCGGCAGGGCGGCAGGCGCTGCGCCTCACACGGCGCGCAACCCGCCCAGCACGAAATCAGCCGCCAGATCGGCATAGGCGGCGCGGCTGAGGCCCTTGCCGGGACGATGCCACATGTAGAACCAATTGAGGATGCCATAGACCGACATCGTAAGCGCGCGCAGGCGGTCCGGGTCCAGACCCGGTCGCTCGGCATCCACCGCCTCGGACATGACGGCAACCAGCCGCCGCTGCGCCGCGATCAGCGGGGTCTGCCGTTCCGGCGGCAATGTCGCCAGAGCGTCCAGTTGCAGCTTGTGCTCGGCATCCGCATCCTCATAGGCGGACAGCACCGCCCGGATCACGCCGCGGATCCCGTCCCCCTGAACAGCCTGAGCGGCTTCGACCACCTCGACCAATGCGCCGAGATGATCGTCCAGGATGTCGAACAGCAGGTCCTCCTTGCTGGCGTAGTAGTGATATATCAACGCCTTGGACACGCCACAGTGCTTTGCTGCCCCGGTCATCGACGCGCGGTCATACCCGTGTCGGGCAAAGTAGTCCGCCGCCCCCTTGCGCAGGGCGGCGCGTTTTTCATCGTGATCGCGTGCCAGCCCGCGCGCCATGTCAGGCGCCCTTGGGGCGGTTGTCGACGATGCGTACGGCCTTGCCCTCGCTGCGGGTCA
Organism: Seohaeicola saemankumensis; assembly: GCF_042678485.1. NCBI lineage: Bacteria > Pseudomonadati > Pseudomonadota > Alphaproteobacteria > Rhodobacterales > Roseobacteraceae > Seohaeicola > Seohaeicola saemankumensis. The sequence continues at coordinate 506,967 of NZ_JBHTKR010000003.1, forward strand.
CGCCACCCGGATCGGCGACATGGATCTCGACCGAAATACCGACTGTCTGCTTGATCCGGTGCGACATGTCCCGCGCCGCCGCCTCGCGCCCCGAAGGACCGACGCCTTCGCAGGCCTCGCAGAGCACGCGCATGGCGTCCATCCGGCCCTTGCGGTGCAATTCGATCTGGAAATGCGGGGCCAGGTCGCGGACCTGCATCAGCACTTCCTCGATCTGGGTCGGAAAGACGTTCACGCCGCGCAGGATGATCATGTCGTCACTGCGCCCGGTTATCTTTTCCATCCGCCGCATCGACCGCGCCGTGCCCGGCATCAGCCGCGTCAGGTCGCGGGTGCGATACCGCACGATCGGAAACGCCTGCTTGGTGAGCGAGGTGAAGACCAGCTCGCCCAGCTCGCCATCCGGCAGAACCTCTCCGGTTTCGGGGTTGATCACCTCGGGATAGAAATGATCCTCCCAGATGTGCAGCCCGTCCTTGCTCTCCACGCATTCATTGGCGACACCCGGCCCGATCACCTCGGACAGGCCGTAGATATCCACCGCATGCATGTCGAAGGCATCCTCGATCTCGCGGCGCATGGCGTTGGTCCAGGGTTCGGCCCCGAATATGCCCACCTTGAGCGGGGATTTGCGCGGGTCGAGCCCCTGCTTGGCGTATTCGTCCAGGATCGACAGCGCGTAGGAAGGTGTCACGGTAATCCCATCCGCCCGGAAATCCTCGATCAGGCGCACCTGGCGCGGTGTCATGCCGCCGGAGACCGGCACCGTGGTCAGGCCCAGCTTGTCAGCCCCCAGATGGATACCCAGGCCGCCGGTGAACAGACCATAGCCATAGGCGTTGTGCAGGATATGCCCCGGCCGCAGACCGGCCGCGCGCAAGCTGCGCGCCACGACCGTGCCCCAGACATCCAGATCGGCCTTCGTATATCCGACCACGGTGGGCTGGCCTGTCGTGCCGGATGAGGCATGAACCCGCGCCACCTGTTCGCGTGGTACGGCGAACATCCCGAAGGGGTAGTTCGCGCGCAGATCGCCCTTGGTGGTGAAGGGAAACTTCGCCAGATCCGACAGGGACTTGAGGTCATCCGGGTGCACCCCCGCCGCATCGAAAGCGGCGCGGTAGTGGGGCACGTTGTCATAGGCGTGACGCAGCGACCACTTCATGCGGGTCAGTTGCAGCGCGGCGATCTCGTCACGGCTGGCGGTCTCGATCGGTTCAAGGTCGCCGGGTTTGGGAGAGAGGTCTTCCATCACACCGCCTCCAGCATCAGGGCGATGCCCTGGCCCACGCCGATGCACATGGTGCAGATCGCGCGCTTCGCCCTGGCGTCGGACAGGTTGATTGCCGCCGTCAGCGCCAGCCGCGCGCCGGACATGCCCAGCGGATGGCCCAGCGCGATGGCCCCGCCATGCGGGTTCACATGGTCCGCGTCATCGGACAGGCCCAGCTGGCGCATGGTGGCCAGGCCCTGCGCGGCGAACGCCTCGTTCAACTCGATGAAATCAACCTCACCGATCGTCAACCCGTGCCGATCCAGCAGCGCCTGGGTCGCGGGCGCGGGCCCGATCCCCATGATGCGCGGGGCGACACCGAGCGTCGCCATGGACACGATCCGCGCTTTTGGCGTCAGGCCATACTTTGCCACTGCATCGGCCGAGGCCACGATTAGCGCCGCCGCCCCATCGTTGACGCCCGAGGCATTGCCCGCCGTGACGCTGCCACCCTCGCGGAAGGGTGTCGGCAGCGCGGCCAGCTTTTCCAGCGTCGTGGCGCGGGGATGTTCGTCGCGGTCCACGACCACGGCATCGCCCTTGCGCTGCGGGATTGTCACAGGCGCAATCTCGCGCGCCAGACGACCGCTTTCGATGGCCGCAATCGCGCGGGTCTGGCTGCGCAAGGCGAAGGCATCCTGATCGGCGCGGGAAATCCCGAAATCCGCGGCCACGTTCTCGGCCGTCTCGGGCATGGAATCGGTCCCGTAAGCCTTGTGCATCGCCCGGTTCACGAACCGCCAGCCGATGGTGGTGTCATAGATCTCGGCCCGGCGGGAAAAGGCGCTGTCGGCTTTCGGCATCACCAGCGGCGCGCGGCTCATCGATTCGACGCCGCCTGCCAGCACTACTTCGGCCTCGCCTGTCTTGACGGCGCGCGCGGCTTGGCCCACGGCATCCAGACCCGATCCGCAGAGCCGGTTCACGGTCACGCCAGGCACGCCTTCACCCAGGCCCGCCAGCAACACCGCCATACGCGCGACGTTGCGGTTATCCTCGCCTGCCTGGTTGGCGCAGCCCATGATCGCCTCGTCCACCGTCATTCCGGGGAATTGCGCCATCACCGCGCGGATCACGCCCGCCAGCATGTCATCGGGGCGCACCGAGGACAGCGCCCCGCCGTAGCGTCCGATAGGGGTGCGCAACCCCTCGCACAGGAATGCTTCTCTCATGCCTCGTCCTCCTTGAAATGGGTCCCGGAAATCTGCCGCGACAAGCCCCGGAACAGGGCGACCTTGCGCCCGTCCTCGCCCGTCACGACCACATCATAGACACCGGACCTGCCGGCCAGATGCATCTCTTGCGCCGTGGCGGTCAGGATCTCGTCCGACTTGCCTGGGCTCAGGTAGGTGATCGTATTCTCTTGTGCCACGACCAGCTTGTTGTGGCTGTTGCAGGCATAGGCGAAGGCCGTATCGGCCAGCGTGAAGATATAGCCACCATGACAGATGCCATGCCCGTTCAGATGATCGGGGCGCACGGCCATGGTCATCACCGCCTGACCGGGCGCGATGCGGACCAGCACCATCTCCAGCGCGTGGGCCGCCACATCGGTGGACCACATCGCGGCGGCCGAGCGTTCGGCGCGTTCCTGAGGCGTCATGGTCTCTCCTCCCCGTGACAATGATCGTAACCTGCACAAAACCGACCGCGCGGTCAAGAGTATTGCTTTGTGCGAAAACCTGCGCCATGCTGCGCGTCACACAGCGCGATCTCAAGGGAGGATTTTCAATGCTCAGACCCCATAGCCATGCCTGCGGCCAGTGGATCGCGCCGGGGGATGCAGCCACGGATATCATCGGCCCCGTGACCGGGAAGGTCATCGCGCGGGCAGGCGGTGCGCCTCTCGACATGCAGGCAATGCTGGATCATGCGCGGGGCGTCGGCGGCCCTGCCCTGCGCGCCATGGGATTTCACGACCGCGCCCGGATGATCAAGGCGCTGGCCGGATATCTGGACACCCACAAGGAACAGCTTTACGCGCTGAACCCGCTGACCGGGGCCACGCGGCGCGATGGCTGGGTCGATATCGACGGCGGCATCGGCACCATGGGTCTGTTCGCCTCGAAGGGGCGGCGCGAGATGCCGGATGGTCATGTCTATATCGACGGCGATGTCGAAATGCTCAGCCGCAAGGGGACATTCCTAGGCCAGCATGTCGCCGTCCCGCTGCAAGGCGTTGCCGTGCAGATCAACGCCTTCAACTTCCCGGTCTGGGGGATGCTGGAAAAGCTGGCCCCCGCGCTGCTGGCCGGCGTCCCCTCGATCGTCAAACCTGCGACGCAGACCTGCTACCTGACCGAGGCTTGCGTGCGGTTGATCATCGACAGCGGCATCCTGCCCGAAGGTGCGCTGCAACTGGTTATCGGACGTACGGGCGACCTGCTGGACCGACTGGGCGCGCAGGATGTGGTGGCCTTCACCGGCTCTGCCGATACTGCGCTGATGTTGCGCAGCAATCCCGCCTTGATGCGCCATTCCACGCGTTTCATGGCGGAACAGGACAGTCTGAACGCCTCTGTCCTGGGTCCCGACGCGGGGCCGGACAGCGCCGAATTCGCGCTGTTCATCAAGGAAGCGGTGACCGAGATCACCACGAAGGCCGGGCAGAAATGCACGGCCACCCGCCGCCTGATCGTGCCTGCGGGAATGATGGACGCGGTTGGCGGGGCACTGTCCGAAAATCTTGCCGCCATCAGCATCGGCAACCCTTCGGCCGAGGGCGTGCGGATGGGGGCGCTGGCCTCGCACGCGCAGAAGGCGGATGTGCTGGCCCGGCTCGCCCAGTTGCAGACCGAGGCGCGGCTGATCCATGGCGATCCGTCCAAGATGACGCTTGTGGATGCAGATCCTGAACAGGCCTTCCTGCCGCCCATGATTCTGTCCTGCGCCGACCCTGACGCCGCCCGCCTGGTGCATGCGGTCGAAGCCTTCGGCCCCCTCTCCACCCTGATGCCATACCGCGACACCGCCCATGCGGCGGCGCTGGCCAATCGTGGCGGCGGCTCGCTGGTCTGCTCGCTCTTTACGGCCGATCCCGGCGTGGCGCGGGCCATCGTGCTGGACAGTGCGGCATGGCATGGCCGCATCTACATCAACAACGCCGCCTCGGCGGCCGAGGCGACGGGCCACGGCTCTCCGCTTCCCCACATGGTGCATGGCGGCCCCGGTCGCGCCGGCGGCGGCGAGGAGTTGGGCGGCGTCCGCGGCGTGCTGCACTACATGCAGCGCACCGCCATCCAGGCCAGCCCCGACATGCTGAGCGCGATCACCGGCACATGGGTGCAGGGCAGTGCGACCACGACAGGACCCGCCCATCCCTTCCAGCGAACATTCACCGAAATCGCCATCGGCGAGACGATCCACACCGACCCGCGCGCCGTGAGCCTCGACGATATCGAACATTTCGCCCATTTCACCGGCGACACGTTCTACGCCCATATGGACGAGGACGCTGCCCGCGCGAACCCCTTCTTCCCCGGTCGGGTGGCGCATGGCTACCTGCTGCTCAGCTTTGCGGCGGGTCTGTTCGTACAGCCCGACCCCGGCCCGGTTCTGGCCAATACCGGGCTCAACGCGCTCAGCTTCCAGAAACCTGTCAGCCCCGGCGACGGCATTCGCGTGGCCCTGACCTGCAAGCGCAAGACCCGGCGCACCGACAGCTATGGCGAGGTGGCCTGGAACGCGACCCTGACCAATCAGGATGGGGATCAGGTCGCGCGATATGAACTTCTGACGATGGTGGCTTATGACCGGCCCTAGGGCAGATCAGGGCTTCTTCTTGCTCCAAATATCCATCCGCAGGTGCCGCATGTCACTAATGGTTCAGTTGGCCACGCAATCCGTGTAACAGGCGGATATGGACCCGCTTGATCCCGTCATAACGGCGCTACATGCCGAATCCCGCCTGCGCGTCTGGTCGCTGGTGATCACCGTTTTCGGCGATTGCGTGCAGCATCGCGGCGGGGCGATCTCGACCGCGCGCCTCGGACGGCTTCTGGGCCGCATCGGCGTAGAGCCGGGCGCGCTCCGCACGGCCCTGTCACGGCTGGGCCGCGATGGCTGGGTGGACAGCGAACGTGCCGGACGCGTGAGCCATTACCGGCTCAGCCCCTCGGGTCTTGCCCGCTTCACCGAGGCGACCGGCCGCATCTATGCGCCCCCGCGTCATGCGCCGGTCAGCGAATGGGCGCTGTCATCCGAGGGGGCGCCGCAGAGTGCGGTCTCCCTTGGCGGTCTGTGGCTGGCCCCCGCCGATACACCGCAGCCACCGCACCCCGCCTTCCGCCTTGTCGGACAGCTCACGGATCTTGCGCCCGCCATGCGCGACAGCCTGATCAGTAACGAACATGCCACCGCCCTGCGCCGCCTGATGGCTGATCTGGGCCAGCTTGGCGCGTTGGCGGCGGATCCGCTGACCCATGCCGCCGCGCGCATTCTGCTGATCCATCGCTGGCGACGGATCGTGCTGCGCTACCCGGACCTGCCGCCCGAGGTTCTGCCTGCCGACCTGTCGGCTTTGGCGCCACGGGCGCGCGTCGCGGCTGCCTACCATCACCTGACCCCCGGCGCCGAGACCTGGCTGGACAGCACCGAAGGTGAAATTGCCGCCATGCCCCCGGCCGATGCCAGCCTGGCGCGGCGTTTCTGCAGGGACTGATCCGCAGAGGGGTTGATTTCGCAGGGCATCAGCGCAACTCTGGCCGCATGACCGCGCAACCACCCATCCCGATCGTCACGGCGCAGGCGCCCGAACAGGTCGCCTTCGACAGGTTCGAACTGGGACAGATCCTTACCCTTTACGGGCGCATGGTGGCCATGGGCGAATGGCGCGACTACGGGATTTCCCATCTGCGCGAGGTCGCCGTCTTCTCGATCTTCCGACGGACGGCGGAAAACCCCATCTACCGGATCGAAAAACGGCCCAAACTGCGCAACAAGCAGGGCCTCTATGCGGTGATCGGCATGGACGGACAGGTTCTCAAGCGCGGGCAGGATCTGCGCGCGGTACTGCGGGTGCTTGAACGCAAGCTGATCCGCGCGGTGGATTGACGCGTGGCTCAACCGCCTTCGCAAAGCCGCATGATCCGTCATGTCGCCATCATCGGTGCCGGTCTGATCGGGGCCAGCTGGGCCGCGCTTTTTCTGTCAAAAGGGCTGCGTGTCACGGTCTGTGATCCGGCGCAAACCGCGCTGGACAAGCTTGCACCTTTCATCACCGCCGCTTGGCAGGATCTGGCGCAATTGGACGATATCGCCGCCGCGCCACCTTTCGACAGGCTGCACGTGACGCAGGAGATCGCCGCGGCCTCTTTGGGCGCCGACATGGTGCAGGAATGCGGCCCGGACCGAATCGCGATCAAGCGTCAGATCGTGGCGCAGATCGAGACGTCGCTTGCACCGGGCGCAATCATTGCCTCGTCAACCTCATCCCTCATGGCCAGCGACATCCAGGATGGGGCAAAGCATCCCGAACGCATCCTTGTGGCCCATCCGATGAACCCACCCCATCTGGTGCCGCTGGTGGAACTTGTGGCGGGCCGCGCCACAGACCCTGAAAAAGTTGACACCCTGCGCGCCTTCTATGACAGCATCGGCCGCGTGACCGTGGTCGTGCAAAAGGAACGCGTCGGCCATCTGGCGAACCGCCTGACCTCGGCCCTCTACCGCGAGGCGGTCAGCCTTGTCGCCGAAGGCGTCGCTACGGTGGCGGATGTTGATCGCGCCATCGCCCACGGGCCGGGGCTGCGCTGGGCCTTCATGGGGCCGCACCTGACCTATCATCTGGGCGGCGGCGCGGGGGGCTATCGCCATTATCTCGATCATCTGGGGCCCACGCAGGTGGCGCGATGGGCGGATCAGACCGCACCAGAGCTGACGCCTGACCTGATCGAAACCCTCGTGGCCGGGATCGAGGCCGCAACCGAAGGGGAAAGCACCGCAGACCTTGCCCGGCGCCGGGATGCCGCGCTGGTGGCGCTGGCCAAGCTGAAACGCACATTGGGGGCATGACGGCCCCTTTCATCTTTCCAGAAATACTCAAGAAAAACCCGGCCGCCTCAGCCCGGACGGCGATGGGCGGTCACGGGCCCGCCACCCTGCGCTGCGATCCGGGCCACTGCCTCGGCCAGACCTTCGAAGGCGACGGCCATATGGTGGGCATTGGCGTGCAGAATCATCTCCCGCCCCGAGACCCAGGCGACGTGCCCCTTCCAGAACAACAGGTCACCACGGCGCGGTGGCGTGCCTTCGGTCACAGGCTGGCCCAGGCCACTGGCCTGAAGATCGCTGTCACCGGGGCAGGCGATCCCGCAGGCGAGGCAGGCGGCCTGCACCAGACCTGAACAGTCGATGCCGAAAGCGCTGTTGCCCCCCCAGAGGTAAGGCGTGCCCAGCAAAAGCGTCGCGATCGTCACCGGGTCGTCGGCATGCTGGTCCAGCGGCGCAAGATGGCTGGCCGGCACATAGCCTGCATCGGTCAATACAAAGCGGCCGTCATGTTCCAATGCCGTCAGGCGGCTGCCAAAGCTCAGGCTTGCGATGTCGGGCGACTTGATGTCGGCGGCGGCATAGGCATGGGTCGCGCGGGTGATCACCCGCATATCCGGTGCCGCGCCTTCACGCAGGGCCTTGCCGGGAACATAGCCGACATAGCCATCGCGCGCGGCCTGCACGAAACACCAGCCGTCAAGATCCTCGAATACGGTCACGGCCTCGCCGCGCAGCAATTCACGCTCGCGCCGCCCCTGCGGGGCATCACGTAGCGCCACGACCGGGTCCGCGACCAGACGCCCCCAACCTTCCACGTAGCGCGCCGCATCGACCTGCCCCTTGAGGGACAGGGAGGCCACGCGCGCGTTGGCGGGGGTCAGGCGGCGGTCATGCGTCACAGGCCCAGCACCTCGGGCAGCGCCTCCAGCAGGGCGCGCGCGCCCATGCCCACCCCGCCCTTGGGGCGCGCCGGGGCGGCGCTGGGTTGCCAGCCATAGATGTCGAAATGCGTGTAGCGCTGGCCTTCGCCCGCGAAGCGGCGCAAGAACAGCGCGGCGGTGATCGCCCCGGCAAAGCCGGATTTCGGCGCATTGTCCAGATCGGCGATGCCGGGTTCGATATCCGCCTCATAGGGGGTCCAGAAGGGCAGGCGCCAGACCGGATCGGCCACGCGCGACGCTGCGGCCTCAAGGGCTGCCGCAACACCGGCGTCATCGGTGAAATAGGGCGACAGGTCAGGCCCCAGCGCAACGCGGGCCGCCCCTGTCAGCGTCGCCATCGACACCATCAGATCGGGGCTTTCCTCGGCTCCCAGGGCCAGGGCGTCGCCCAGAACCAGACGGCCTTCGGCATCGGTATTGTTGATCTCGACCGTCAGCCCCTTGCGCGAGGGCAGGATATCGCCCGGCCGCATGGCCCCTGCGCTTATCGCGTTCTCCACCGCCGGGATCAGCACGCGCAACCGCACCTTGAGGCCAAGTGCCATGATCATATGCGCCAGTCCCAGAACCGTGGCGGCACCGCCCATGTCCTTTTTCATCAGCCCCATGCTAGAGGACGGCTTGATGTTCAACCCGCCAGTGTCGAAACACACGCCCTTGCCCACCAGCGTCAGACGCGGCCCGGCATCGCCCCAGCGCAGGTCGATCAGCCGGGGTTCCTGCGCGGCGGCACGGCCAACCGCGTGGATCATGGGAAAGTTCTGCTCAAGCAGCGCGGCACCCCGGATGACCTGCGTCCCGGCGCCGTGGCGCGCCGCAAGTTCAAGACAGGCGGCTTCCAGCGCATCAGGCCCCATGTCATTGGCCGGGGTGTTGATCAGGTCGCGGGTCAGGGCCTCGCCTTGTGCGATCACTTCCAGACGCGCGGCATCCACACCTTCGGGCGCGACAAGCCGGGCCGGATTGCGAGTCTGGCTGCGGTAGCGATCAAAGACATAGCCCGACAGCAACCAGCCCAGTGCCTCTTGCGCGGCACGTTCCTGCGGCAGACCCGAGGCAATGCGATACGTGCCCGCAGGCAGGTTCGCCGCGATACCGGCCAGGTGAAACCGCCCGCGCGCGCGCTGCGCCGCGCCGCCATATCCAGCCAGCACAAAGGCCGGCCTACCATCCGCGTCCGGCACCATGAGGTGCTTGCCCAACGCGGCCGAAAAGCCCGACGCGCGCACCCAGGACGCGACCTGCGCGGGCTGATCGACCAACCAGGCATCAAGGCCATCCGCGTCGATCACATGCAGGGCAAGCGTCTCAGGGGTGGCGGTGGCAAAGGTCAGGGACATGGGCGGGCCTTTCCGGCGGTATGTGAAGACAATGGCCCGTGTCGGCAACCAGAACACCGCACACAGCCTTTTCCCGCACCCTAGCGGCCCTGCCTGCAACCGCAAGGGGGCGGATCAGCCGGACAGGTCTCGCAGGTCCCAGACCTCTGTCAGAGACCGCTCCCCGATCCGCAACAGCCGCGCCAGCGTTGCCGCCAGCCCGTTATGATCGCCGCAATCGATGCAATGCGCCACATCGCGCGCGACCCGCGTCAGCCCGTGCATCCCGACCTGATCGGCAATCGCAGCCATGCACCGCACCATCTTGCGCAGGTCCGTGATCTGATCCTCGCGATACATCCGCTCGGCGCAGGCAAGGCGCACGGCCATTTCTTCCATGGCGCGGCAGATCACATCCTCTGCCGCCGCTTCGCCCAGCTGGGCATAGAGTTCCCCCAATCGGTCGGGGTTCAACAGAACAGCCTCGTTCTGCGTTAGAATCGTTACCTTGTTCAAGACTTCACCCTTGATCTCACGCCCCCACGGCATCAGGCATAAATGCCCATCCATAGGTTCCCAAAAGGTTGCGCTGCGGCCTTGTTTTCTCTCGAATTGTTCGACAATACGCTCTATGAGGGCCACGCAGACGCCCCGAAGCCTTGCGCGACACGGGAACCAGAACGGGGATCATGTCATGAACCACGCCAAACCCTTGCCGGGCTACCTGATCCAGCGGTACCAGGGGTGGAAAGCCACCTCCTATGCCGAAAACCAAAGCTGGTACCGGCGCCTGGCCGAAGTCGGGCAACATCCGCGGGCCATGGTGATTTCCTGCTGCGACAGCCGCGTGCATGTCACCTCGATCTTCGGGGCCGACCAGGGCGAGTTCTTCATTCACCGCAACATTGCCAACCTGATCCCGCAATACGAACCCGACGGAGAGGCGCATGGCACCTCGGCGGCCGTGGAATATGCGGTCGGCGTTCTCAAGGTCGCGCATCTGATCGTGCTGGGCCATTCCTCCTGCGGGGGGGTCAAGGGGTGCCTTGACATGTGCACCGGCCATGCGCCCGAACTGGAAGAAAAAAGCAGCTTCGTAGGCCGCTGGATGGATATCCTTCGCCCCGGCTATGAACGGGTGAAAGACGTGACGGATTCCGCCGCGCAGCTGCGTGCGCTGGAAAAGCAGGCGGTTCTGGTGTCGCTGGACAATCTGATGACCTTTCCGCTGATCGCGGAAGAGGTGAAGGAAGGCCGGCTGTCGGTACACGGACTGTGGACCGATATCGGCGAAGGGTCGCTGGAATATTTCGATCCGGCCAGGCGTGAATTCCTGCCGGTGTGATCCCGTGTGACGTCTGGCATGCCCATGCGCCGCATTCCGGGCAAGACAGCCACAAGGCCAAGGCGGACCGGCGCCGCGTGAAAAGGGACAGATCACGACATGGAAGGCATTATTGCACTGGCGGGCGCCAACCTGATTTCGCCCATCGTCCTCAGCTTCGCGCTGGGTCTGTTCGCAGCCCTTGCGCGATCCGACCTGAGCGTGCCCGAGGCCGTAGCCAAAGGCATGTCGATCTATCTTCTGTTCGCCATCGGCTTCAAGGGTGGGGTGGCGGTGGCCTCGCACGGGATCGATGTCACGCTGGGACTGTCGCTTCTGGCCGGGGTGATCCTGTCCGCGGCGCTGCCGCTGGTGGCCTTCGCGCTGCTGCGCGCCATGTCCAACCTGTCACGCATGGATGCGGCTGCGGTTGCCGCGCATTACGGGTCGATCTCGATCGTGACCTTCGTGGCCGCATCCTCAGTCCTTGAGGGGCGCAGCATCGCCTATGAGGGTTACATGGTCGCCGTCGCCGCCGCGATGGAGGCACCGGCGATCCTGTCCGCGCTGTGGCTGGTGGCGCGCGGATCGGGCGGCCGCAAGATGGAGGCAGGGCTCTGGCACGAGATCCTGCTGAACGGGTCCATCGTGCTGCTGATCGGATCCTTCGTGATCGGATGGGTCACCGGCACGGATGGGCTGGCGCAGATCGACAGCTTCATCGTGGCCCCGTTCAAGGGCGTACTGTGCCTGTTCCTGCTGGACATGGGGCTGGTCGCGGGACGCGGATTGCGCGGGGGGCGGCATGTGCTGGGTGCCGGCGCGCTGGCCTTTGGCGTGATCATGCCGCTGATCGGCGCCGGGTTCGGACTGATGGCAGGGTTGCTGCTGGGTCTGTCCACCGGAGGCGTGACCCTGATGGCGGTGCTCAGCGCCTCGGCCAGCTATATCGCGGTGCCCGCAGCGATGCGCGTCGCCCTGCCCGAGGCCAATCCATCGATCTACCTGACCCTGTCGCTCGGGGTGACCTTTCCCTTCAACCTGACCCTTGGCATTCCGCTTTACATGGCGGCGGCCGTGGCCCTTACCGGAGGCTGAGACATGCAGACCCACAAGGCCAAACGCGTCGAGATCACCATCGAAGCCGTGATGCAGAACCGGCTGACCGACGCGCTGCACGGCGCGGGTGTCACCGGCTATACGATCCTGCCGGTGCTGGGCGGATCGGGCCGGTCCGGCGACTGGACCCGCGAGGGGCAGATTGGCCGCGCAGGCATGGTGCAGGTCGTCTGCATCATCCGCCCTGATCGTCTGGACGGGCTGCTGGATGCGGCCTTTGGCGTGGTCGAACGCCATATCGGTGTGGTCTGCGTCACCGATTGCGATGTGCTGCGGGCCGAGCGTTTCTGACAACGGATTGTCACGGCCCGGCCCTGACCGTCAGGGCGCTGACCTGATCCCAAAAGAAAACCCCCGGTGCAGGTTCACTGCATCGGGGGTTTCATCCTGTCATTCCGGCACGGGCCGCAATCAGCCCTTTTTCAGAACCCGCTGGCCCAGAACTTCGGCGATCTGCACCGCGTTCAGCGCGGCACCCTTGCGCAGGTTGTCGGACACGCACCACAGGTTGATGCCGTTCTCGATCGTGCTGTCCTGGCGGATGCGGCTGATGAAGGTGGCGTAATCGCCCACGCATTCGATCGGGGTCACGTAGCCACCGTTCTCGCGCTTGTCGATCACCATGATACCGGGCGATTCACGCAGGATGTCGCGGGCCTCGGCCTCGTCCAGATGATCCTCGAACTCGATATTGATGGATTCCGAATGACCGACGAAGACCGGCACGCGCACGCAGGTTGCCGTGACCTTGATCTTGGGATCCAGGATCTTCTTGGTTTCGGCCACCATCTTCCATTCTTCCTTGGTCGATCCATCCTCGAGGAAGACATCGATATGGGGGATCACGTTGAAGGCGATCTGCTTGGTGAATTTCTTCGGCGGCTTGTTGTCGGTGGGATTGTAGATGCTTTTGGTCTGGTCCCACAGCTCGTCGATACCTTCCTTGCCGGCGCCCGACACGGATTGATAGGTGCTGACCACCACACGCTTGATCCGCGCGCGGTCATGCAGCGGCTTGAGTGCGACAACCATCTGCGCGGTAGAGCAGTTGGGGTTGGCGATGATGTTCTTCTTGGAATAGCCGTGGATCGCGTCGGCGTTCACCTCGGGCACGATCAGCGGCACGTCGGGGTCGTAGCGGTAGAGCGACGAGTTGTCGATCACGATGCAACCCGCAGCGGCGGCCTTGGGCGCATAGATCTTGGTCGCCTCGGACCCTACGGCGAACAGCGCGATATCCCAGCCGGTGAAGTCGAAGGTGTCCAGATCCTTGGTCTTGAGGGTCTTGTCGCCAAAGCTGATCTCGGTGCCCAGGGATTTGCGACTGGCCAGGGCCACGATCTCATCCACGGGAAACTGGCGTTCATCCAGTATGTTCAGCATTTCACGGCCCACGTTCCCCGTGGCACCGACGACGGCAACCTTGTAGCCCATCTGGGACAACTCCTTTGTTCAGAACGCCGCGCTCATATCGCAGCTGTCCCCGGAATTAAAGCGGATTCGCCGATTTCCCGCGATCTGGCGCGGCTCAATCCAGCCTGTCACGGCTGAACAGGTAGACCACAAGCCCGATCAGGACCAGAGCCGCAAAAAAGCCGAACAGCACCGTATAGGGCTGCGCGGCCGGGGCCGCCGGGTCGGCCATGGCACGATAGACCTGCCCGGTCGCCACCTGCATCAGGCCCACGCCGCCGATGCTGATCAGGTTCAACAGCGTGATGCCCCGCCCGGCCAGATGCGGCGGCACGAAGCTGCGGCTATGCGCCATGATGATCGGAAAGGACAGGCCGAAAAAGCCGACCACCGCGAACAGGAACACCGCAGTCACGAAACCGGGCTGCGGCCAAAGCGCGAGGGTTGCAAGGGCAAGGCAAGACAGCGCGTTACCGCCGAAGATCACCCATTTGCGTGTGCCCAGGATACGATCCAGCGGGCCATAGGCCAGCGATCCCGCGATCATCGCCAGGCCCATCACAAGCGTCGCGGTACCGATCAGCGCCTCGGTCGCGCCATGCACCTCGGCCAGGTATGGCCCGATCCAAAGCCCGCGCAGACCGGCGGCCGGGGCATAATTGATCAGCAGCAGCGGAAAGATCACCCAGAGTGCGGGCATCTTCAGGATATCAAGGACCGACCCTTTCGTATCGCTGATGATCCGTGGCGGGTCCTCGACCGTCAACCAGATGCCGGCGGCCAGGATCAGCGACATCAGCGACAGGCCCCATATCGTCTCTCGCCATCCGAATGCCCCGATGGCCCATGCCAGCGGGGCGGAACCGGCCAGGTTGCCCAGCGATCCGACACCGATCATCACGGCGCCTAGCGTGGCGAACATGGCGGCCGGATACATGCGCGCGAAGATGAAATACGATGCCATGAGGACCGGCGAACAGCCGATACCGATCAATCCCATCGCGATCGATATGTGCAAGGGTGTCGTCGCCATGGCGAAAAGCGCGGCCCCGCCACCGCCGCCAATGGCCAGAATCACGGCAGCCGTGCGCCTGGGCCCTATCCGGTCAAGCGCCGCGCCCACGGGGATCTGGGCCAGCGCGAATGTCAGGAACCACAGCCCGGACGCAAAGGCGAGATCAGCGGGAAGCGCGCCGATATCCTGCTCAAGGACCCGCGCCAGCACGGCCAGGAAAGCGCGAAAGAACTGGCTGAGAACATAGCCCGCACAGAGCAGGACAAGCCCAAGGCGCATCTGATTTCCTCCCACAGAGCTTGTGCTGCCTGCCATGCGCCCAATAAATGTGCAAGAACAGAAAGCTTGCGTTTGCCCATTGGCCCCGGCGCCAGCACGGCAGGTTGCGTGGACGGGGTGCGGGCGGAAATTTCGCGCCGCCCTACTTGACGGCGCAAGGGCGCCGGATCATTTGAGCACAACCCCGGACAACAGGCACCGGGACAGGGGTTCGCCGCCACCATCCGATGACATCACATGATTTTTCCTCGGGCGATCTGATCGCCGACCGCCGCGCGGATTACGCGCAGGCGCTGGCCGCGTCGGGTGACATGCCCGCCGCGATCGACCTCATGCAGCAAGCGCTTGCTCTGGTGCCGGACTGGGCCGCCGGGTGGTTCCGTCTTGCCGAATGGCAAGAGACCACGGGCGATACGGATGCCGCGCGCGACAGCTGGCGCAGGGTGATCCAGATCGACCCGCAAGACAGGTTTGGCGCCGGCCTTCGCCTTGATCTGGCGCGCCCGGTTCCCGTGGCCGAAACCATGCCTGCCGCTTTCGTCGAAACACTGTTCGATCAATATGCCGACAGGTTCGAGACCTCTCTGGTGGATCAGCTTGGCTACCGGGGACCGGCGCAGATCGTGGAGGGGCTGCTGCGCGCGGGCCGGACCCGGTTCGAGCGCGTGCTGGATCTGGGCTGCGGCACCGGGTTGATGGGACAGGCGATCCGGCCCCATGCAGGCTGGCTGGAGGGTTATGACATTTCGGCCCGCATGCTGGCGCAGGCGCGGGCCAAGGGCATCTATGACGACCTGCAAAAGCACGACTTGTCGCGGCTGGATCTTGGCGGCGCGCCCTTCGATCTGATCCTGGCTGCCGATGTGTTCATCTATGTCGGCGCGCTGGAGCAGATCGTGGGATGGGCGGCGGCCAGCCTGACCCCCGGCGGTGTTCTGGCCTTCACGCTGGAGGAATTGCCTGATGGTGAGGGCGATCTTCGCCTGCGCCCCTCGCGCCGCTATGCCCATGGGGCCGAGTATGTGACGCGGTTGCTGGATCAGGCCGGTTTCACCCCCCCGCAGATGAGCCGGGCCACCCTGCGGATGGATGCAGGGCAGCCCGTGTCGGGACTGACCGTCCTGACAGCGCGCAGCCCGCAGCCTTTCCGGCGCGAGACGGATGGCGAGGAAATGGCCAGCGCCTGAACGCTGGCCCGTTGCCCGTCGGATACCCCGTCAGATGCAGCGGCCGCCGTCCACTTCCATCGCGACGCCGGTGATCATGCTGGCCTCGTCCGAGCACAGGAAACAGGCGGCATTGCCCATGTCCTCGGGTGTGGAAAAGCGGCCCAGCGGGATCGTGGACAGGAATTTCGTCCGCATCTCGGGCGTGTCCTCACCCATGAACGAGGCCAGCAGCGGCGTCTCGCCCGCGACCGGGCAAAGCGCATTGACCCGCAGCTTTGATAGGGCCAGTTCCACCGCCATGGTCTTTGTCGCGGTGATCATCCAGCCCTTGGATGCGTTGTACCAGTTCAGGCGCGGGCGCGGGCTGAGGCCCGCGGTTGATGCCACGTTCAGGATCGCGCCGCCCTTGGCCTTCATGTGCGGCACCAAGGCGCGGGCGGTCAGGTAGACCGATTTGCAGTTCACGGCGAAAACGCGGTCGAACTCATCTTCGGTGACGTCTTCCATCGGTTTGGGCAGATGGGTGATACCGGCGTTGTTCACAAGGATATCGACCTGCCCGAATTCCTTGATCGCAAAGGCCGCCATTTCCGCCACGCTGGCCCCGTCGGCCACGTTGCAGGCGATGGACAGTGCACCGTTGCCCACTTCCCCGGCCATGGCTGCCGCACCATCGGCGTTGATATCCACCACCAGGACCCGCGCGCCTTCGGCAGCGAATTTGCGTACGATACCAGCACCAAACCCGCTGGCGCCGCCTGTCACGATTGCCGTCTTACCTGTCAGTCTCATGGTTCTTTTCCTTTTCTGTCTGTCTGGATCAGCCGTGAAAGGCCGCGACGGTTTTCAGCACTGTGAAGCCATACATCGCCTCGAACCCCTTTTCGCGGCCATGGCCGGATTTGCCCATGCCGCCGAAGGGCAATTCAACCCCGCCGCCCGCGCCATAGTTGTTGATGAAGATCTGCCCCGCGCGGATCCGCTTCGCCATCCGCATCTGGCGCGCGCCATTCTGACTCCAGACGCTGGCGACAAGGCCATAATCGGTGCCGTTGGCGATCGCGACGGCCTCTTCCTCGTCCTCGAAGGGGATGACGACCTGCACCGGGCCGAAGATTTCATCGCGCGCCAGGCAATGGCCGGGGCTGACATTTGCAAAAAGGGTGGGACGCACGTAGTTGCCACCGTTGGGCGCGCTGACAAGCTGCCCCTGGCCTGCGATCTGCAAGTCCGCACCCTTGTCGATAAAGCCGCTGACGATGTTTTTCTGCCTGGCCGAAATCAGCGGCCCCACATCCAGATCGTCCATCGCGCGCCCGACCTTCAGCGCGTCATAGCGCAGGGCCATGCGTTCCACGACCTGATCATAGACCGCCCGCTGCACAAGGATGCGCGACGAGGCCGAGCAGGTCTGGCCCGCGTTCTGGATACCGGCATTGACCAGAAACGGAAGGGCGGCGGGGATATCGGCATCCTCGAACACGACCTGGGGGGATTTGCCGCCCAGTTCCAAGGTCACGGGGATCACGTTTTTTGCCGCGGCTTCCTGCACCATCACGCCGGTAGCGACCGATCCGGTAAAACTGATGTGGTGCACGCCGGGATGCGCGGTCAGGGCCGCGCCCGCCTCGGACCCAAGTCCGGGCACCACGTTCAGCGCACCGTCCGGCAGGCCCGCCGCCTTGGCCATCTCGGCAAAGGCCAGCGCGGTCAGGCAGGCATCTTCGGCCGGTTTCAGCACGCAGGCATTGCCCGTGGCCAGTGCGGCACCCACGGATCGCCCGATGATCTGCATCGGATAGTTCCAGGGCACGATATGGCCCGTCACGCCATGTGGCTCGCGCAGCGTATAGACGGTATAGCCCTCCAGATAGGGGATCGTCTCGCCGTGCAGCTTGTCCGCAGCGCCGCCGTAAAACTCCATGTAACGCGCAAGGGCCACCGCATCGGCGCGCGCCTGCTTCAAGGGCTTGCCCACGTCCAGCGCCTCGATCCGGGCCAGATCATCGACCCGCTCCAGCACCATGCGGCCCAGCGTCATCAGGATACGGCCACGCTCGGCCGCGCTCATCCGGCCCCAGGGGCCATGGCGCGCGGCTTCGGCCGCGGCCACTGCCGCGTCGATATCGGCCCCCGTGCCGCGCGCGATCTGGCCGATCTTCTCGCCGGTCGAGGGGTTTTCCAGCGGCAGATATTGCCCGCCCGACGGGGCCACCCATTCGCCCGCGATCAGGCATTTTGACGGGTCAAACCACAGTCCCAGATCATCGCTCATGTCTTTGTCCTCCTCAGGCGTCGGTGATGTCCGGCAGACGTGGCGTCGCCGACAACAGTTGTTTGGTATAGGGATGCGCGGGCGCGTCAAATATCTCTGCCGTTTCGCCCTGCTCGACGATCCGGCCCGCCTGCATCACCAGCACCCGGTCCGTCACTTGCCGCACAACCGACAGGTCATGGCTGATGAACAGATAGGTCAGGCCCAGACGGTCCCCCAGATCGGCCAGCAGATCAAGGATTTGCGCGCGGATCGACACATCCAGCGCCGACACGGCCTCGTCCAGGATGATCAGGTCGGGCTTGATGATCAGCGCGCGCGCAATGGCGATGCGCTGCCGCTGGCCGCCGGAAAACTCATGGATATACTTGTGCCGGTCATCGGCGGTCAGGCCCACGCTTTCCAACGCCTCGGCGATGGCCGCATCACGCGCGGCGCCTTGCGGGGGGGCATTCAGCAGATGGAAGGGTTCGGTGATCAGCCGCTCGACCCGGTGACGCGGGTTGAAGCTGCCGTAGGGGTCCTGGAACACCACCTGCATCCGGCGGCGGACCGCGCGATTGGGTTTGTGGCCGGTAAAGACGGGCTGGCTGTCCAGCAGGATCTCGCCTGCCTGCACCTCCTCCAGTCCCAGGATGGCGCGGGTCAGGGTGGATTTGCCGCAACCGGATTCCCCCACCAGCCCCAGCGATTCCCCCCGCCGGATCCGGAAACTGACATCATCGACGGCGCGGAAGGTGCCCGACTTGCCCCAGATCCCCTTGCGCGCGGTGACATAATCGCGGATCACGCCGCGCACCTCCAGCAAGGGCACTTCCTGCGGCTGCGCGGCGCGGTCCGGCTGATGCGTGGATGCCGCCAGCAGCGCCTTCGAATAGGGATGCTGCATCCGGTGGAACAGATCGGGCGATGGCCCGCTTTCCACCACGCGACCGTGGCGCATGATCACCAGCTGATCGGCCATATCGGCCACCACCGCCAGATCATGGCTGATCATCAACAGGCCCATCCCGTCCTCCTGCACCAGCCGTTTGAGCAGCTTGAGGATCTGCGCCTGCGTGGTGACATCCAGTGCCGTCGTGGGTTCATCCGCGATCAGCAGCCTGGGCCGCAAGGCAATGGCCATGGCGATCACCACCCGCTGCCGCTGCCCACCCGACAGCTCATGCGGATAGCGCGTCAGGGGAAAACGGTCCTCGGGCAGTTCGACACGCGCAAGCGCCTGCCGCGCGCGCTCCCGCGCCTCGGCGCGGCTGACGCGGTCATGAACCAGGATCGTCTCGGCCACCTGATCGCCAATGGTCTGGATCGGGTTCAGCGCCGTCATCGGCTCCTGGAACACCATGCCCATGACGCGACCCCGCATGCCGCAGAGATCGGCCTCGGACAGTTGCAGCACATCCTGCCCGTCCAGCATCACGCGCCCTGTGGCCTGCGCGCCCTCCGGCAGCAATTGCATCACGGTCAACGCGGTCATGGATTTGCCCGATCCGCTTTCCCCGATCACACCGACGATCTGCCCCGGAGCCACGGTCAGGGACACATCATGCAGGATCGCATAATCGTGGATGGCAAGGGAAAGCCCTTCGATCCGCAACAGGCTCATCGACGGTCCCTCCTGATCCGGGGATCAAACAGATCGCGCAGCCCGTCGCCCATCAGGTTCAGCCCCAGCACCGTCAGCAGGATCGCCAGACCCGGAAATATCGCCATATGGGGCGCCAGCGAGATCATCGTCTGGCTATCCGCCAGCATCCGCCCCCAACTGGGGATGGGCGGCTGCGCGCCAAGCCCGACATAGGACAACGCCGCCTCGGCCAGGATGCCAAGGCTGAACTGGATGGTGCCCTGCACGATCAGCAGGTTCGTCACATTGGGAAGGATATGTTCGGCGCTGATCCGGACCGCGCCCTTGCCGGCCACCCGCGCCGCCAGCACATAGTCCCGTGTCCAAAGGCTCAGCGCCGCGCCACGTGTCAGTCGGGCAAAGACGGGAATG
This sequence comes from Seohaeicola saemankumensis, assembly GCF_042678485.1. Lineage (NCBI taxonomy): Bacteria > Pseudomonadati > Pseudomonadota > Alphaproteobacteria > Rhodobacterales > Roseobacteraceae > Seohaeicola > Seohaeicola saemankumensis. The sequence goes on from NZ_JBHTKR010000003.1 coordinate 527,084, forward strand.
TTGAAAATCCCGATGGCGATGATCGCGTTCAGGGCAGAGGGCCCGAACACGGCCGTGATCATGATCGCGATCAGAAGTGACGGGAAGGCAAAAACCAGGTCGTTGCCCCGCATGATCACCTCGTCCAGCAGACTGCCGCGCCGGGCGGCGGCGGCCAGCCCCAGCGGCACCCCCAGCCCCATGCCGATCACCACGGCCACCACGGCCACGGCAATCGAGGTGCGCGCCCCCACCATGATCATCGACAGGATGTCGCGTCCGAAATGATCGGTGCCCAGCGGATGCGCGGCGGAGGGCGGCTTGATCTTGTTGGCGATGTCCAGCGCGGTCACATCTTGCGGCACCCAGATGAAACTGATCAGCGCCGCGCCCACGAACACCAGCGACAGCACCAGCCCGACCACGAGGGATCGGTTGGTCAGCGCCGCCCGGATCAGCCCGCCCCCGCTCATCGCCGCCCCCGCAGGCGCGGATCGACGGCGGCATAGGCCACGTCCACCGCGAAATTCACGACGATCACGGCAAAGACCAGCAGCATGACCACGGATTCCACCACGATCAGGTCGCGCGCCGCAATCGACTGGAACACCAGCCGCCCCAAGCCTGGCAGGAAAAAAACGTTCTCGATGATGATCGCGCCCGCCATCAGAAAGGAAAACTGCATGCCGATGATCGTCAGCACCGGGATCATCGCGTTGCGCAGCGCATGGCGCCACAGAACCTGGCGGCGGGTCAGGCCCTTGGCGCGCGCCGTGCGGATAAAATCCTCGGACAGCGTATCCAGCAGGCTGGATCGCATCACCCGCGTCAGGATGCTGGCCTGCGGCAGGGCCAGCGCCACGGCCGGCAGGGTCAGGCTTTTCATGCCGGCCAGAACCCCCTGTTCCCAGCCGGCAAAGCCACCGGCCGAAAACCAGCGCAGGTTGATGGCGAAGACCAGCACCATCAGCATCGCGAACCAGAAGTTCGGGATCGCCACGCCCAGCTGTGTCACCCCCATCACCCCCATATCCACGACCGATCCGCGCCGCGACGCGGCCCAGACGCCCGCCGGAAAGGCGATCAGCGTGCTCAGCGTCAGCGCATAAAGCGCCAATGGCAGACTGATCCAGAGCCTCTCTCCGATCATCTCGGCCACCGGCGTGCGATAGGTATAGGAGGTGCCGAAATCGCCCTGCAGCATACCCCCGACCCAGGACAGGTAGCGCTCGGGGATCGAGCCGTTCAAACCCAGCTGATCACGCAGTGCCGCCAGCGTATCCGGCTGCGCATTCATGCCCAGCATATAGGCCGCCGGGTCGCCCGGCACGACCTCGATCGCGAAGAAGATCACAAGGCTTGCCACGGCCAGCGAGATTGCCAGCGATACCAGCCGTTTCAGCACATAGTGCAGCATTTGCCCCATATCCCGCCCGCGCCCTGCCACTCTGGCCCCGGCGCGCGCGCCCCCTGCTTCTTCTTGCCCGAAATATCCCCGCCGGAGGCTCCCCCGCGCGCCAGACGCGCGAGGGTCGGTTTTACGCCCTGCCGGTTCAGTCGGCCCAGTAGACAGCCGTCAGGTCGGTGGCCTGCGTCGGCGCGTTCGTCCACAGGCCCATGACCTTGGCATTCGCCACGCTCAGGGCCGCCAGCTGGAACAGGTAGCCGTTCACGTAATCAAGCGAGATCTTCTCCTGCGCCTGTTTCAGCAGCGCGCTGCGGGCCGCCGGATCTGTCTCGGCGGTCAGATCTGCCATGATCTTCTGGAACTCCGGGCTGTCATACTGGAAATAATAGTCGGGGTTGGCGTAGATCCCGATATCCATCGGTTCGGTATGGCTGACGATGGTCAGCCCGAAATCCTTGCCGGTAAAAACCTGCTCCAGCCACTGGGCCCATTCCAGGTTGCTGATCTCGGTCTCGATCCCCACGGCGCGCAGCTGCGCCGCGATGATCTCGCCGCCGCGCCGCGCATAAGAGGGGGGCGGCAGTTTCAGCGTGGTGGTGAAGCCATCGGGAAAGCCCGCCTCGGCCAGCAAGGCCTTGGCCTTTTCCGGATCATAAGCGGAATTGCCGGTCAGATCGACGTAATCCGGGTTGTGCGGCGCGAAATGGGTGCCGATGGGCGTGCCATAGCCGAACATCGCCCCGTCGATGATCGCCTGCCGGTCGATCGCATGGGCCATCGCCTCGCGTACCTTGATATTGTCGAAGGGCGCCTGCTTGTTGTTGGTGGACAGGATCGTTTCGCCCTCGGTCGATCCGATCAGGACCTGGAACCGCGGGTCGGCATCGAACTGCGGCAGATTTTCGGGCGCGGGGAAGCCGGCGAAGGCATGCACATCCTCGGCCATCACGGCGGCAAAGGCGGCCGTCGGATCGCTGATGAACTTGAAGGTGGCGCGGTCCAGTTTCGCGGGTTCGCCCCAGTAATCGGGGTTCTTCACGATGTCGATACGGTCGCCCTGCACCCAGTTGTCGAACTTGAATGCGCCAGTGCCGATCGGATTGGTCTTGATGGTCTCGATGCTTTCGGGGGCCACGATCACGGCGTCACCCCAGGCCATGTTGAACAGGAAGGACCCGTTGGGCGCACCCAGCGTGACCTGCACGGTCAGGGGGTCGATGACGGTGACATCGGTGATCCCGGCAAAGAGGCCCTTCTGCGCGTTCACCGAATCCTCGGCGCGGGCGCGATCAAGGCTGAATTTCACGTCCTCGGCATCCATCGTGCTGCCGTCATGGAAGGTCACGCCGTCATGCAGCTTGAATGTGTAGACGGTGCCATCCGCCGAAATCTCCCAGCTTTCCGCCAGGCCGGGGTTCACCGATCCATCAGGGCCGAAACGGGTCAGACCCTCGAAGACATTGGCGTAAAGCACCGAGTCGATCGCGCCCGCGGCCGCGCTGGTCGGGTCCAGGTGCGGCGGTTCCAGCTGCATGCCCACGACGATATCGGTCTTGGCCTGCGCCATGCCGACACCGGCGACAAGCGCCAGCGCGCTGACCAGGCCGCGTGTGAAATTCGCATAAGTCATCTTGTTCTCTCCCTGTTGAGCAGTGCTCTCAGTCCCTGGCAAGCAATGCGATCAGCGACCGCCCCATCACCCTTGCGGAATCCAGCATATCATCCACGCCGACATATTCATCCGGTTTATGCGCAAGGTCCAGAATGCCGGGCCCGTAAGCAATGCAATTCTTCAGCTTGCCGATCCGGTCGATATGCTTCTGGTCATAGGTTCCGGGCGATACGACATATTCGGCCTCGCGCCCCATCGTGTCTGCAATCGCCTTGGCGACCACCTGCACGACGGGGGCGGATTTCTCTGTCATCGTGGGCAGGACACGGTGCAATTCCCTGACATCATAACTGAAGGTCGCACGCCGATCGGCCACTGTGCGCAGGATCTGCATGACCTCCTCGCGGACTTCGTCGATATCCTCCTCGATCAGAAAACGGCGGTCGATCACCATGCGGCAGCTGTCGGGCACACAGGGCGCGGGCAGGCCGGTGTAATCCTCGGCCTGCTCGTTCTCTCCGCCATGGATCGAGTTGATGTTGAGCGTGGATTGCTTGGCCCCATCGGGCACCACGGGCATATCCGTGCGCTTCATCGCCAGGGCCGGAAACAGCGATGTCTCCATCTCGGCCATTACCGCGCCCATGTGGCGCACGGCGCAATCGCCCAGGAACGGCATCGAACCATGGGCGATCTCGCCATGGGTTTCGATCTCGGCCCACCAGACACCGCGATGACCCAGGCAGATGCGATCCTTGTTCAGGGGTTCGGGAATGATGACATGCTGCACGCGGTCCGGGCTGAAAAAGCCTTTCTCGGCCAGATAGGCGACACCGCCGAAACCACCCGATTCCTCATCCGCCGTGCCGCTGATCTCGATCGCGCCCGCGAAATCGGGGCAGACCTCCAGGAACGCCTCGGCCGCGATGATGCTGGCGGCCAGCCCGCCCTTCATGTCACAGGCGCCGCGCCCATAGATCTTGCCGTCCTTCAGCTCTCCGCCGAAGGGGTCTGTGCTCCAGCCGCGTCCCACCTCGACCACATCGATATGGCTGTTGAAATGGACGCATTCACCGAGAAAGGCCCCCTCGCGCCGCGCCACGATGTTCCAGCGCGGGTGCTTGTCGCTGTCGCCCGGCGCCCCATGGGCGCGCACCAGTTCCGTCTGGAAACCTTGCGCGGCCAGCCGCCGGTCGAGGTATTCGCAAATCTCGAGATAGTTATCGCCCGGCGGGTTCAGCGTCGGTATCCTGATCAGATCCTGCGTCAGCGCAATCAGATCGTCACGCCGCCCCGCCACCGCCATATCCAGCCTGTCAATCAGGGACATACCGCCACTCCTTTGCGCTTGCCTTGGAATGCCCAGCATGCTTTGCCGCAACTACGGTATCAATACCGTAGAACCACGGTAAGGCCCGCCCATGGATGACATCGCCCGCATCGCCTTTGATCACGCGCCCGTCGGCATCGTGATGACCCGCCACCGGGTGATCGAACAGTGCAATACCACGTTCTGCGACCTGTCCGGCTATGCGTCCGCCGCGCTTCTGGGCCAGAGCTTCCGGATGCTCTATGGCTCCGAGGCCGAGTTCAACCAGATCCGCGACATCGGGCTGGAACCCTTGCGCCGCGCCGGGGCCTATGCGGATGAGCGGATGCTGCGCCACGCCCAGGGCCATGCCATCTGGTGCCGCTTTCGCGCGCGCACGCTGACGCCGCAAGACCCTTTGGCGCGCATCGTCATGAGTTTTGCCCCGATCGCGCCGCGCAGCGATGGCCCTGCCCTGACGGCGCGCGAACGGCAGGTGGTGACATGGCTGGCGCGCGGCAAGACCAGCAAGGAGATCGCGCAGGTGCTTGGCCTGTCGCCCCGCACGATCGAGGATGTGCGCGCCCGCCTGATGCGCAAATTCGATGTACGCAACACGGGTCTGCTCTTGGCGCGGCTCAGCGATCTGGGGCAGTAGCACCCTTGGCGACAAGCCCCGCCAGGGCGTCGAAATGATCAAAACGCGCCAGGCAATGCACCGTATCATGCGGGACATGACAATAGCCTTGCGTGAAAAACGCAAAGGCGATCCCGGCCGCCTGTGCCGTCTCGGCATCCACCTCGCTGTCGCCTACGTAAAGCCCCGACGACGCGCCCAGCGCGGCAAAGGCGTGATGCAACGGGGCCGGATCGGGCTTACGCGCGGCCAGAGTGTCGCCGCCCACCACCACATCGAACAGATGCGCCATGCCGAACTGGTCCAGTACCTTGCGGGCGGGCGCTTCGGGCTTGTTCGTGCAGATGCCAAGGCGATGCCCTTCCTCCCGCAACCGTTCCAGCATCGCCATGACGCCCGGATAGGGCCGCGTCAGATCGTTTGCCGCCGCGTTGTAATGCGCCAAGGTCACTTCGGTCAGACGCGCGTGCTGGTCCATGGGAATCCCCCGCGCGCCCATGGCCCGTTCCACCAGTCGCGGCAGACCATGCCCGATGAAGGAAATCACCGTCGGCAGATCAAGCGCCGCATGGCCTTCATCCTCCAGCGTGCGGTTCACAGCCGCCCGGATATCCGGCGCGCTGTCGATCAGCGTGCCGTCCAGGTCAAAGACGATGGCGCTCACCCGCGCGCGGCCTCGGCGGCGCTTCGGATGGCGCGGATATTGTCGCCGTAGGGCATCGGGTTATCGACGGATCCACCTTTGAAAACGGCAGAGCCCGCCACCAGCACATCTGCACCCGCGGCCACGACCAGGGGCGCGGTGTCCACAGTCACGCCGCCGTCGATCTCGATATGGATGGGGCGGTCGCCGATCATGGCGCGCAGGCGGCGGACTTTTTCGATCTGGCTGTGAATGAACTTCTGCCCGCCGAAACCGGGGTTCACCGTCATCACGCAGACCATATCCACCATGTCCAGCAGGTAATCCACCGCCTCGACCGGCGTGCCGGGGTTCAGCGCAACCCCCGCCTTCACGCCATGCGCGCGAATTGCCTGCATCGTGCGGTGGGCATGGGGGCCCGCCTCGACATGGGCGGTGATGATATCGGCCCCCGCCTCGGCGAAGGCGGCGATATAGGGATCGACGGGCGCTATCATCAGATGCACGTCCATCACGGTTGTCACATGTGGCCGGAACGCCGCCACGGCGGGCGGGCCAAAGGTCAGGTTGGGCACGAAATGCCCGTCCATCACATCGACATGCACCCAATCGGCGCCCTGCGCCTCGATCGCGCGGATCTCCGCGCCGAAATTTGCAAAATCCGCCGAAAGAATCGACGGCGCGATCTTGATGGACCGATCAAGGGTCATGACGTCTCTCCACTTTGCGCCGGTTTCTTCTTGCTGCAAATATCCCTGGGGGTCCGGGGGGTTGGCCCCCCGGCCTTGCCCGTCGCGGCCTCAGGCCGCCTTGTTGCCTGCGGCGCGCGGGTCCAGCTTGCCGGCGGCATAGCGCACTGCCATGTCATCCATGCTGATCACCTTGATCGCGCTTGCGTGACCGGCTGTGCCGAAACGCTCGAAACGGTCGCGGCACAGCGCCTGCATTTCGGCCATCGCGGGGATCATGAACTTGCGCGGATCGAATTCGTCGGGGTGCTCCATCGCGATCTTGCGGAACTGGCCGGTAATCGCCATCCGGCAATCGGTGTCGATATTGACCTTGCGTACGCCCATCTTGATGCCGCGCTCGATTTCCTCGACCGGCACGCCATAGGTCTGGGGCATCTTGCCGCCATGGGCGTTGATCAGATCCTGCAGATACTGCGGGACCGAGCTTGATCCATGCATCACCAGATGGGTATCGGGCAGCTTGGCATGGATCGCCTCGATCGTGGACATGGCCAGGATCTCGCCATCGGGCTTGCGGCTGAACTTGTAGGCCCCGTGGCTGGTGCCGCAGGCGATCGCCAGCGCATCACATTTCGTCTTCATCACGAAATCGACCGCCTGATCCGGGTCGGTCAGCAGCTGGTCATGGCTCAGCTTGCCGACGGCGCCCGACCCGTCCTCTTCCCCGGCCTCGCCGGTTTCCAGACTTCCCAGCACGCCCAGCTCGCCCTCGACCGAGGCACCGACCAGATGGGCGGCTTCGGTCACGCGGCGGGTGACATCGACGTTGTAGTCATAGTCGGAGGGGGTCTTCATATCCTCCTCGAGGCTGCCGTCCATCATCACCGACGTGAAGCCGTGACGGATCGCGCTCAGGCAGGTACCCATGTTGTTGCCGTGGTCCTGGTGCATGCAGACCGGGATCGAGGGGAACATCTCGACCAGGCCCATCATGATGTGTTTCAGCATCAGATCGCCCGCGTATTTGCGCGCGCCCCGGCTGGCCTGGATGATCACCGGCGCATCAACCGCCTTGGCCGCGTTCATGATCGCAAGGCCCTGTTCCATGTTGTTGATGTTGAAGGCGGGCACCCCGTAGCCATGTTCGGCGGCGTGGTCCAGCAGTTGACGCATCGTAATCAGTGCCATGTTGTCTTGTCCCCTCAAGGTCGAAATGGTCCGGCGCCCGCGCGCCGGTGAATGTTGCGGCGGCGCTCAGCGCGCCTTGTCGTAATAGCCGGCCACCTGGCGCACCTTGTCCGGGCTGCCAAACACCAGCGGGCTGCGCGCATGCAGCGCATCCGCCGCCAGATCCATGATCGGCGTCCGCCCGTCCGTCGCCAGACCGCCGGCCTGTTCGACCAGAAAGGCGATGGGCGCCACCTCGTAAACCATCCGCAGCCGTCCCTTCTCATAGCCCGGACGCGCATCGCCCGGATAGAGGAAGATACCCCCACGTGTCAAAATGCGGTGGGTTTCCGCCACCAGCGAGGCAACCCAGCGCATGTTGCTGTCCTGCCCATGCGGGCCGGTCTTTCCCGCCTGGCAATCCTCGATATAGGCGCGGATCGCCGGATCCCAGTGGCGGTGGTTCGAGGCGTTGATTGCATATTCCTTGGACGCGCCCGGTGTCTGCATCGCGTCGTTCACCAGTTCGAACCGCCCCGTGGCGGGGTCCAGCACGAACATCAGCGTGCCCTTGCCGAAGGTCACCGCAAGGCAGCATTGCGGGCCATAGATTACATAGCCGCCCGCCACCTGCTCGGACGCCGGGCGCAGAAAGCTGTCTTCGGCGGCGTCCCTGGCTTCGAAGATCGAAAAGATCGTGCCGATGGATACGTTCACGTCGATATTCGACGATCCGTCCAGCGGGTCGATGGCCAGCGCATAGCGACCCGCGGGGTTCAGGGGCAGGACGGTCTCCTGCTCCTCGGAGGCGTACCAGCGGACCGATGTCTGACGCAGCGCGGCCTCGAACATGTCATCGGCCAGCACATCAAGCGCCTTTTGCCCGTCACCACCGGCGTTCTCGCCGACCTCGTGGCCCAGCGACTGGCCAAGTGGACCGCGCGCGATGATCCCGGCCAGATCGATCGCCACCTTGCAGAGCGCGGACATGACAGGCGCAAGATCCGCCGGAATCAGCGGGTTGGACAACGGGTTTGCAGTCTCGGGCATGCTATTGAGGTTCCTTGCAGTCCATGGGCAGAAAGCGCCGGTTCCGTCGGGCGGACCTTCGCATCGGCCCCTGATTATCCGAAGTTGTGGGCAAGGAAAATCCAATATGCAGCACAGGGGGCATTCAGGGGCAAAATCCTTGCCAATTGACGCAACAGGGCGTGCCCCGCGCGGGATTGCGCTGCATGTCCCGACCTGCGGAAAGTAATTTCGCACAGTTGATCCGACACGGCCTTTGTGCAAGCCTTGCAGAATAACGGGGGAGGACCGTGTGAGATTTGACGGAAAAGTTGCGCTGGTCACCGGCGCATCGGGAGGGATTGGCCGCGCCACGGCGGAACGGCTGGCCGCCGAGGGCGCTTGCGTCGTGTTGGTCGATCTGGCCGACTGCCCTTTGCCACAGGTGGGCGGGCCGCATCTTTCGTTGCCCTGCGACGTGTCAGACGAGGCTGCGGTCAAGGCCTGCATCGCGCAGGTGCTTGACCGGTTCGGGCACATCGACGTGCTGTGCAACAATGCGGGCATCACCTGCAGCCACGCCCCGATCACCCAGATCGACAGCGCCGACTGGGCGCGCGTGATGGGGGTCAACCTGTTCGGCACCGCGCATTTCATCAAGCACGCGGCGCCTTCGATGATCGCACGCGGAACAGGGGCCATCGTGAATACCGCCTCGGTCGCGGGCATTCGCTCGGGCGCGGGCGGCAATGTCTATTCCGCCTCAAAGGCCGGAGTGATCAACCTGACCCAGACGACCGCCTGCGATCTGGGCGGGCATGGCATCCGCGTCAACGCGGTCTGCCCCGGCCTGATCGAGACGGGCATGACACAGCCGATCTTCGATTACGCCCGCAGCGTCGGCAAGTCGGACCGCCTTGGCGCGCGCTGCGAGTTGCGCCGTTATGGCCGCCCGGAAGAGGTCGCCGCGGTGATCGCCTTTCTGGCCAGTGACGACGCCAGCTATATCACCGGGCAGGCGCTGCCCGTGGACGGGGGCAATACCGCCTCGTTGAACCTGCCCGGCATGAAAGTCTGATACGGATGCCCATGATGACCCGCCATTACGCCATCTGGCCCGAGGGGATGCCGAAATCCCTGAACGCGCCGGACCGGACGCTGTTCGCCAATCTGGCTGAAACGGCCGCGCGCTTTCCCGACCGCAAGGCTCTGATCTTCTACGGTCGTGAATGGACCTATGCCGGTCTGCTGGCAGATGTGGAACGGCTGGCCGGATGGATGCAGGCAAAGGCCGGCATTCAAAAGGGCGACCGGGTGCTGCTCTGCGTCCAGAACAGCCCGCATTTCGTGATCGGCTATTTCGCCACCCTGCGCGCCGATGCGGTAGTGGTTCCCGTCAACCCGATGAGCCGGAGCGCGGAACTGGAACACCTTGCCCGCGACACCGGGGCGCGCCTGATGATCGGCGGGCAGGAAGGGTTGGGCGACAGTGCCCCGCTGATCGCTAGCGGCCTGCTGGACCGCGTGCTGGTGGCGACCTACGCGCAAGGCACCGACCCTGCCGCTGACATCCCCCTGCCCGAGGCGCTTGCGGCGCTGGATCCGGCGGATGTGCAGGGCCCGGGACTGACCCGCTGGGAAGATGCGCTGGCGGCCGGGCACCAGCCCGGTCCGCATCTGGCAAAACCCGACGATCTTGCCGTGATTCCCTACAGTTCCGGCACGACGGGTCAGCCCAAGGGGTGCATGCACAGTCACCGCACCGTGATGGAAACCGCCTGGGGCGGGCTGATCTGGAACCCGTCGAACGAAACTGATGTGCATCTGGCCACCCTGCCCTTCTTTCATGTCACGGGCATGCAGGGCGTGATGAACGGGCCGGTCATCAAGGGCGGCTGCATCGTGATCCTGATCCGCTGGAACCGCGCCCATGCCGCGGCGCTGATCCAGCGGCACCGGGTCACGCGCTGGCGGTCGATCACGACCATGGCGATCGACCTTGTGAATGATCCCGATGTCGCCAGCTATGACCTGTCCAGCCTGAAGGCGATCGGCGGCGGCGGTGCATCCATGCCCGAGGCGGTGGCCGCCAAGCTGAAGGCGATCACAGGGCTTGATTACATCGAAGGCTATGGCCTGTCCGAGACCATGGCCGCGACCCATACCAACCCGGTCCATGCCCCCAAGCGGCAATGCCTTGGCGTGCCGATGTTCGACGTGGACAGCCGCATCCTGGCAGTTACCGAAAGTGGCGATGTCGGCGCCGAGCTTGGCCCGAACGAGGTGGGAGAGATCGTGACCCACGGCCCGCAGGTCTTTCTGGGATACTGGAACAACCCCAAGGCCACCGCCGAAGTTTTCCTTGAGATCGAGGGCAAGCGGTTCTTCCGCACCGGCGACCTGGGTTATTATGACGAGAACGGCTATTTCTTCATGGTGGATCGGGTCAAGCGGATGATCAACGCCTCGGGTTTCAAGGTCTGGCCCGCCGAGGTCGAAGCCCTGATGCACCACCATCCCGACATCGCCGAGGTCTGCGTGATCGCGGCCCCCGATCCGCGGCGGGGCGAGACCGTGAAGGCCTGCGTCGTGGCGACGCCAAAGGCGCGCGGCAGACTGACCGAAAGGGATGTGATCGACTGGTGCAAGACACAGATGGCCGCTTATAAGTGCCCGACGCAGGTGGCATTCATGGACAGCCTGCCCAGATCCGGGGCCGGCAAGGTCCTGTGGCGGGCATTGACCGAAGCCGAATTCGCGGGACAGACAAACAGCAGAACAGGAACCCAGCCGTGAGGAAAAGAGCCGCAGAGAACGCGCCCGAGGTCGAAGACAAGGATCACGCCGAGGACCGGCAGTTCGTCACAGCGCTGCACCGGGGGCTTGATATCCTGCGCGCCTTCACACCGGCGGATCGGTCGGGACTTGGCAACCGGGATCTGGCGGATCGGACCGGCCTGCCCAATTCCACCGTGTCGCGGCTGACATATACGCTGCTGAAGCTGGGATACCTGGTTTATGACGAGGGCACCGGACGCTACCGTATGGGCGTGCCGGTCCTCAGCCTTGGCTATGCCTGCCTGGGCGGGCTGAAAGTCCGGGAAACCGCGCAACCCCTGATGCAGGAACTGGCCGATGCCTGCGGCGATGGCGTTCTGGTCGCACTTGGCGGACGCGACGATCATTCGATGACCTATATCGCCTGCGCGCGGGCGGTGCGGGGCATGATCTCTTTGCAGCTGAACGTGGGCTCGCGCATTTCCCTGGCGCGCTCGGCCATGGGGCGGGCCTATATCGCGGGCACGAATGCCACGGAACGCGCCCAGATCATGGACATGATCGAGGCCCGCACCCCGCCCGCCGATTGGCCCCGCATCCGCGACGAAATCGCCGAGGCCGCCGAACAGATCCGCACCCGTGGCTTTTACGCCAATATCGGCAGCTGGCAGTCAGACGTGAATTCGGTCGCCGTGCCTTATCGGTCGCCACAGGGGGATGCGCCGATGCTGGCCTTCAACCTGGGTGGCCCGGCCTATATCCTGCCGCGCGCGCGGATCGAGGCCGAGCTTGGCCCCCGTCTGGTCGAGATGGTGCAGAAGGTGGGCCGGATCGGCGGCTGATCAGCCGCCTGGTCTGACCATCCCTCAGGGGATCAGGGCGATCTTGCCAACGGCGCCGCGCCCCAGGACACGGGTCAGCACCTCGGGGGCCTGCGACAAGGGATAGCGCCCCTCGATCAGCGGCTTGACCTTGCCGGCGCTGTACCAGCCCAGCAACTCGCGCATGTTGTCGGCATAGGCCTGCGGTTCGTGGCGGGTGAAGTTGCCCCAGAACACACCGACCAGGCTGAATTCCTTCACCAGCGCCAGGTTGACCGGGAATTTCGGGATGTCGCCCCCGGCAAAGCCGATGATCAGCAACCGGCCATTGCGGGCCATGGACCGCGCGCAGGCGTCGAACGCCTCGCCACCCACGGAATCATAGACAACGTCCACGCCCTTGCCGCCGGTCATGGTCTTGAGTTGATCCTTGAGGTTCTCATAGCCGATCGCCTCGTCCGCGCCGTTGTCGCGGGCAATCGCGCGCTTTTCATCGGTTGATGCGACGGCGATCACCCGCGCCCCCATGATCTTGCCGATCTGGATCGCCGCCACGCCGGTCGCCCCGGCGGCCCCCAGCACGACAAGGGTCTCGCCCGGCTGAAGATGGGCACGCTGTTTCAGCGCGTGATGCGAGGTGCCAAAAGCCACCAGCAGCGCACAGGCATCGGCCGCATCCATGTCACCGATGGGGAAAACCCGCGCCTCGGTCTCGGCCACCTTTTCGGCATAGCCGCCCAGTGAACAGATCGTGGCAACCCTGTCCCCGATCTTGAAACGCGTGACGTCAGGCCCCACGCTTTCGACGACGCCAGCGGCTTCCATTCCCGGCACGAAAGGATGTTCGGGGCGCATCTGGTAAAGCCCCTGAACCAGCAGCCCGTCGGGATAGTTCACGCCTGCCGCCTCGACCCGGATTACCACCTGATCGCCCTTGGCCTGCGGGTCGGGCATCTCGCCGAACTCCAGTTGATCCAGCGGGGCAAAAGCGTTGCAGATGATGGCTTTCATGATCGTCTCCTTCAGTTCGGGCGCGGCAAGCAGGGCGAGGCGCCATGCGATCCGGCAAGCCTAGGGATGCGCTTTGCCACCAGCAAGCGCCGTGATGACATGACGCCACGGAAAAGCGTCCGGCAGGCCACGGTTTTTGCCTTTGGCAAAGGCGCGCATCGCGCTAGGGTCCGCACAACATGATTGCGAATGGGAGGAGAACCACATGCAGGGCATGATGATGAACAGGCCGCTGATGATCAGCGACATCCTGACCTATGCTGCCGAAGCGCATCCCCGGGCCGAGATCGTGTCCGTCAGGACAGAGGGCGATGTGCACCGCCAGACCTATCCCGAAACGCTGGCGCGGGTGTCGCAACTGGCACATGCGTTGCAAGGGATGGGGGTCGAGGCCGGTGACCGGATCGCCACGCTGGCCTGGAACGGATACCGGCACTTTGAACTCTACTATGCGATTTCCGGCATCGGTGCTGTCTGCCACACTATCAACCCGCGTCTGAGTGCCGAGCAGATGACCTATATCGTCGCGCATGCGGGCGACAAGGTGCTGTTCGTGGACCTGACTTTCGTGCCGATCCTGGAAAAGCTGAAGGATCAGCTGCCTGCATCGCTGACCTATGTGATCATGACAGACCGGGCCCATATGCCGCAAAACAGCCTGAACGCGCTGTGCTACGAGGAATTGCTGGAGGGGCAGCCCACCACATTCGACTGGCCCGAGTTCGACGAGAATACAGCCTCGGGGCTGTGCTACACATCGGGCACCACCGGCAATCCCAAGGGCGCGCTTTATTCGCACCGCTCCACCGTGTTGCACGGGTTGATGATCTCGCTGGTCATGGGGTCGGCCTTCCCGGAAGGCGCCAAGGTGCTGCCGGTCGTGCCGCTGTTTCACGTGAACGCCTGGGGCCTGCCCTATGCCGCGCCCATGGTTGGCCTGTCGATGGTCATGCCGGGGCCGGCGCTGGACGGGCCGAGCATCTTCAAGCTGATGGATGCCGAAGGTGTCTATTCCGCCTGGGGCGTGCCGACCGTCTGGCAGGGTCTTCTGGCCGAGATCAAGGCGCAGGGTCGCATCCCCAATGGATTTGGCGACGTGATCGTGGGCGGGTCCGCCGCGCCGCGCGTCATGATCGAAACCTTCGAGAAACTGGGCATCAACGTGGGCCATGCCTGGGGCATGACGGAAATGAGCCCGATCGGCACCCATGGCAACATGCCCGGCTGGGTCAGGAAACTGCCCTTCGACAAGATGATCGACGCCAAGGCCAAGCAGGGCCGCCGCGTCTTTGGGGTGGATCTGAAGATCGTCGACGACAACGGCAAGCGGCAGCCGCATGACGGCAAGGCGATCGGAGAGCTTTACGTGCGCGGCAATACCGTCGTGTCGGGATATTTCAACAACGAAGAGGCGACGAAAAAGGTGATCGACGCCGAAGGCTGGTTCGGCACGGGCGATATCGCCTCGATTGATCCCAACGGGTTCCTGTCGATTCAGGACCGGTCCAAGGACCTGATCAAATCGGGCGGCGAATGGATCAGCTCGATCGATCTGGAAAACGTGGCCATGGCCCATCCCGGCATCGCGTCCTGCGCGGCCATCGCCATGCCCCATCCCAAATGGGATGAACGCCCCGTGCTGATCGCGGTGGCATCGGGTGCGGACAAACCCTCGCTTGAGGATATTCATACGCATATGGAGGGGCATTTCGCCAAGTGGCAGTTGCCCGACGATATCATCTGGGTCGAGGCGTTGCCGCTGACTGCAACCGGCAAGGTGTCCAAACTGACGCTGCGCCAGCAGTTTGCCGACTACAAGCTGCCGGATCTGCGCTGAACCGCGCGTGCGGGGCCGATCACGGCGGTGATGGCCCTGCAAATCACGTTACGGAATGACAGGCGTACCCCAAGGCGTGCTTGACGGTTGTGCCAAGATGATGTTGCCTTGGCCAGTGAAATTCATTTCCGCATTGCGAACATAAAGCCGAGGGAGGGGTGATATGTCCGACGCAACCCAGGATCTTGCCGCGTTCCGCGCCGATATCGCGGCCTGGATCGGTGCGAACTGTCCGTCCGCCCTGCTGGGACGCCCGATGGATGAGAACGCCATCGTCTGGGGTGGGCGCAGATGGACATTCACCGACGATGATCAACGGCTCTGGCTGGAACGCGCCATCGGGCGCGGGCTGACCGCGCCGCGCTGGCCCGTGGAATACGGCGGTGCAGGGCTGACCCGCGCGCAGGAAAAGATCTACCGCGAGGAAATGGAGCGGCTTGGCGCACCGCCGCCGCTGGAAAGCTTCGGGCTGTGGATGCTGGGGCCGGCGCTGCTGGAATTCGGCAACGCGGCACAGAAGGCCGAACATCTGCCGAAGATCACGAAGGGGCAGATCCGCTGGTGTCAGGGCTATTCCGAACCGGGGGCGGGATCGGATCTTGCCAATGTGCAGACCCGGGCCGAGGACATGGGCGATCACTGGCTGATCAACGGCCAGAAGATATGGACCTCTTATGCCGACCGCGCAGACTGGATCTTTGCGCTGGTACGCACCGATCGCGAGGCGCCAAAGCACAGGGGCATTTCCTTTTTGCTGATGGATATGGAGACGCCAGGCATCACCACGCGCCCGATCCGTCTGATTTCCGGAAAATCCCCCTTCTGCGAGACATTCTTCGACAATGTGAAAGTGCCGAAGGAAAACCTTGTGGGTGAATTGAACCGCGGCTGGGATATCGCGAAATACCTGCTGACGCATGAACGCGAGATGATCGGCGGGGGTGCACGGGGTCTGCTGGGCGGGCGGTCCGTCAGCCAGATCCTTGCCGCGCAGGAAGGTGACGTGATGGCCGATCCCGTCCTGCGCGCAGAGGCGATGCAGCTTGAGGTCGATGCCCTGGCCTTCGGCCTGACGATGGATCGTTACAAGGATCAGGCCGAGGCCGGGCGCGGTGTGGGCAATGCCTCCGCCATGCTGAAATACTACGGGACCGAGCTGAACAAGCGCCGCTACGAATTGCTGATGGCGACAGCGGGCAGCGAAGGTGTGGAATGGGACGGCGCGCAGGGCGGGCTTGCCCCCGAATGGCTCCGCACCAAGGCCAATTCGATCGAAGGCGGGACGACCGAGGTGATGCTGGACATCATCGCCAAGCGCGTGCTGGAGATGCCGAACCAATGAATGCCATGACGCAATCACTGCTGGAGACCGAAGACGAGGTCATGCTGCGTGACGCCGCGCGCGGGTTTCTGGCGGATGCCTCGCCCGTATCCGCGCTGCGGGCCAACCGCGATGCCGGTCGCGCCCATGATCCGGCACTTTGGACCGAGATGGCGCAGATGGGCTGGACCGGCGTGCTGGTGCCCGAGGATGCGGGCGGGGCCGACATGGGTCACCGTGCGGCGGGCATCCTGGCCGAAGAGATGGGGCAGGTGCTGGCCGCATCGCCCTTTTTGTCGACCGCCGTGATCGCCGCTTCGGTGCTGCGCGACGCCGGGCCGCGCGCGACAGGCGCCTTGCAGGCGATTGCCACGGGTCAGGCAACCTATGCGCTGGCGCTGGACGAGGGGCCGAAATTCGCCCCCGCCGCCACTGCCCTGCGCGCCGAACGGCAGGGCAATGCGTTTCGGTTGTCTGGTACAAAAGCCTTCGTGGCGGATGGCACGACAGCGGGCCGCATCCTGGTCCTGGCGCGCACATCCGGCGCGCCAGGCGATCCTGCGGGCCTGACCCTGTTTGACATCGACGCCAACCGCGCAGGTCTGGACCGGCAGGCGCTGTCCACCATCGACAGCCGCGATCATGCGCGGCTGGTCTTTGACGGGGTCGAGGCGACAGGCGACGATATCATCGGCGATCTGGACAACGGGTTTGCCACCCTGCGCCCCGGCCTTCAGGCCGGACAGGCGGCGCTGGCGGCTGAACTGACCGGGTTGGCCGCGGGCGCTGCCGCGATCACGCTTGGCTACCTCAAGGACCGTCGCCAGTTCGACCGTACCATCGGCAGCTTTCAGGCATTGCAGCATCGCGCCGCCCATCTGTGGTCCGAGATCGAGGTGACGGCCAGCGCCATCGCCAATGCCGGTCGCGTGCTGGACCATACGCCAGCGGATGCTGGACTTGCCGTGTCACTGGCCAAGGCGCGCGCGGCGCAGACCGCGAAACTGGCCGTGTCAGAGGCAGTGCAGATGCATGGCGGCATCGGCATGACCGATGCCCATGACATCGGGTTCTTCATGAAACGCGCCCGCGTGGGCGCCGAATGGCTGGGCGATTACGGCCACCACGCTGCGGTGATCGCTGCTGCGCGTGGGTTTTGACGAAAAGGAACTGACATGACTTCGACATTGACGCCCGCGCATCTGTTCGACCTGACCGGAAAGGTCGCCCTGGTCACCGGCGGGGCCACGGGTATCGGGCGCATGGCCGCCGAAGGGCTGGCCGCCGCGGGCGCCCGCGTGCTGATCGCCAGCCGCAAGGCCGACGCCTGCGAGGCTGTCGCGGCCGAGATCAACGCCTTGGGTGTGCCCGGCTCTGTCGAGGGCTTTGGCGGCGACGTCGCGACCGAAGAAGGGATCGCCGCGATGGTGGCCGAGGTGCAGCGCCGCACCGACAGGGTGCATATCCTGATGAACAATGCAGGCCGCACCTGGGGCGCGCCGCTGGGCGAGCACCCCTATGACGCCTGGGACAAGCTCTTGCGCCTGAATGTCACGGGCATGTTTCACCTGACCCAAAGCCTGTTGCCGCTGCTGCTGGCCGCCAAGTCCGAGGGTGATCCGGCCCGCGTGGTCAATGTCGGGTCGGTCATGGGGGATATTCCGAAAGGCACGATGACCTATTCCTATGCCGTGTCCAAAGGCGCCGTGCATCACATGACGCGGGTGCTGTCCAATGACCTTGCACCCCAGGGCGTGACCGTGAACGCCATCGCGCCGGGGCCTTTCGTGTCCAAGATGACAGCCTTCGCGCTGGCGGATGAAGAAGGCCGCAAGAAGTCGGCGCAAGGCGTGCCGCTGGGCCGCGTCGGCATCCCCGAGGATATCGCGGGCGCGCTGCAATATCTCTGCGGGCGCGGCGGGGCCTATGTCTCGGGTGCGATCCTGCCGCTTTCGGGCGGCATGCAATCAAATGCCCCCGGCAGCCTGTTCAACGAGGACCTGTAGGATCATGAACATTCCTGCCAGAAGCCACATCAGCCGTGCCGCCTTCGAGGCGCTGAAAGGCCAGGAGATCGGCGTATCCGACTGGTTCACGGTCACGCAGGCGCAGATCGACGCCTTTGCCGATTGCACCCATGACCACCAGTATATCCATGTCGACCCGGAGGCCGCGGCCAAGTCACCCTTCGGCACGACAATCGCGCATGGTTTCCTGACCCTGTCGCTGCTGTCGGCCATGGTCTATCAGATGCCAGCCATCGAAGGCGTGGTGATGGGGGTCAACTACGGGTTCAACAAGATCCGCTTCGTGTCGCCGGTCAGGGTGAATTCCCGCGTGCGGGCACGTTTCGTGTTGGTGGACTTCACCGAAGTCCGCCCCGGCGAGATACAATATACCCTTGCGGTCACCGTCGAGATCGACGGTCAGGACAAGCCCGCGCTGGTGGCCGAATGGCTGTCGCGGCGCTACTTTGAAGGAGACAGCGCATGAGCATCCGCTTTGACGGCCGCGTGGCCATCGTGACCGGCGCAGGCGTGGGACTGGGGCGGTGTCATGCCCTTGGTCTGGCCGAACGCGGCGCGCGTGTCGTGGTCAACGACCTGGGTTCTTCCACCGACGGGAGCGGCCAGTCATCAGACGCCGCCCGCGCCGTGGTCGAGGAGATCCGCGCCATGGGTGGGCGCGCCATCGCCAACGGGGCGGATGTCACCGACACCGCGCAGGTGCAGGCCATGGTGGACGAGGCGATTGCCGAATTCGGGCATGTGGACATCCTGGTCAACAACGCGGGAATCCTGCGCGACAAGACCTTCGCCAAGGTGACGATGGAGGATTTCCGCAAGGTGCTTGACGTGCATCTGATGGGATCGGTCCATACCACTCATGCGCTATGGCGGCATATGGTCGAACGCGGTTATGGCCGCATCGTCTATACCACCTCGGGGTCGGGCATGTATGGCAATTTCGGTCAGTCCAACTATGGCGCGGCCAAATCCTCGTTGCTGGGGCTGATGAACGTGCTGTCGCTGGAGGGGGCGAAATACGGCATCCGCGTCAACATGCTGGCCCCTACCGCCGCCACGCGCATGACGGAAAACCTGCTTCCGCCTGAAACGATTGACCTCTTGCAGCCCGAAACGATCACCCCCGGCCTTCTGGCACTGGTGTCCGAGGATGCGCCGACCAGGATGGTGATGGGCGCGGGTGCGGGGTGTTTCACCGAGACGAAGATCACCGAAACCGCCGGTGTCGCATTGCAGGGCGCGGCACTGTCACCCGAAGGCGTGATGGCCGCCATGGCCCAGATCCGCGACCCGCAAGGGCAATCCGAGATGCCGGATGCCTTCGCACAGACCCGCAAATATGCCCGCATGGCAGCCGAGGCCCGTGGCCTGCCGCTGCCGTGGAACGACTGACCTTGAAAGGAACAAGACATGCGTGACGCCGTTATCGTATCGACCGCCCGGACCCCGATCGGCAAAGCCTATCGCGGTGCCTTCAACAACACCCAGGCGCAGGAATTGATCGGCCATGCCGTGCGCCATGCCGTGTCGCGCGCGGGCCTGGAAGGGCACGAGATTTCCGATTGCGTGATCGGGGCCGCGATCCAGCAGGGCTCGACCGGCGGCAACATCGGCCGGCAGGCCGTGATCCGCGCGGGTCTGCCCGTGACGATCGCGGGCATGTCGCTGGACCGTCAATGCGCCAGCGGCATGATGGCCATCGCCACGGCCGCCAAGCAGGTGGTCCATGACGGCATGGATATCGTGATCGGCGGCGGCGTGGAATCGATCAGCCTTGTCCAGAACCAGAACATGCGCACCGACCGGGCGGGCGACCCTTGGATCAAGGAACACAAGCCCGCCCTTTACATGACCATGTTGGAGACGGCTGAAAACGTCGCCTCGCGCTATGGTGTCAGCCGTGAAGATCAGGACGCCTATGCCCTGAAATCCCAGCAGCGCACCGCCGCCGCACAGGACGCAGGCAAGTTCGACGACGAGATCGTGCCCCTGACCTCGATGATGGGGGTGATGGACAAGGACACCAAGGAAATCTCGTTCAAGGAAGTGACCCTGACCAAGGATGAGGGTAACCGCCCCTCGACCACGCTGGAAAACCTGCAGGCGCTGGCGCCGGTGTTCAAGGATGGCCAGGTCGTGAAAGAGGGCAGGTTCATCACCGCCGGCAATGCCTCGCAGTTGTCGGACGGGGCATCCGCCTCGGTCGTGATGGAGGCGAAAGAGGCCGAGCGCCGCGGGCTGCAACCGCTGGGCCGCTACATCGGCGTGATGGCCGCGGGATGTGAGCCTGACGAGATGGGGATCGGCCCGATCTATGCGGTGCCCAAGCTGCTGGCCGCGCATGGTCTGAAGATGGACGATATCGGCCTGTGGGAACTGAACGAAGCTTTCGCCAGCCAGGTCCTGCAATCGCAGCGCGTTCTGGGTATCCCGGACGAATTGCTGAACGTGAATGGCGGCGCGATTTCCATCGGCCACCCCTACGGCATGTCGGGCGCGCGCATGGTCGGCCACGCCCTGATCGAGGGCAAGCGGCGCGGCGCGAAATACGTTGTCTGCACCATGTGCGTCGGTGGCGGCATGGGGGCGGCTGGCCTGTTCGAGGTGCTTTGATGCGTCAGTTGCCAAAACAGTTGCAGGGGCTTCGGATCCCCGTTGTCGCCTCACCGCTGTTCATCATCTCGAACCCGGATCTGGTGATCGCCCAGTGCAAGGCCGGCATTGTCGGCAGCTTTCCCGCGCTGAACGCGCGGGAAGCCGCGGGCGAGCCGATCATGCTGGAGGCCTGGCTGAAACGGATCACCGAAGAGCTGGACCGCCACAACCAGTCCAACCCGGATTTCCCGGCCGCCCCTTTTGCGGTCAACCAGATCGTGCATCGTTCCAACGCGCGGCTGGAACGGGATATCGAGATTTGCCACAAGTGGAAGGTCCCGATCTGGATCACCAGCCTTGGCGCGCGGGTCGAAGTGAACGAGGCCGCGCATGATTGCGGCGGCATTTCACTGCATGACATCATCAATAACCGCTTTGCCAGGAAAGCCATCGAAAAGGGTGCGGATGGCCTGATCGCGGTCGCGGCCGGTGCGGGCGGCCATGCGGGGGCGCAATCGCCACTGGCGCTGATCTCGGAAATCCGCGAATGGTTCAACGGGCCGGTGCTTTTATCGGGTGCCATCTCGACGGGTCGGTCGATTCTGGCCGCGCAGGCGATGGGGGCCGATCTGGCCTATATCGGCTCGCCCTTCATCGCCACCGAAGAAGCCAATGCCGATCAGGCCTACAAGCAGATGATCGTCGAAAGCGGGGCCGAGGATATCGTCTATTCTTCGCTGTTCACCGGCGTGCATGGCAATTACCTCAAGCCGTCCATCATCCGTGCCGGCATGGACCCGGACAACCTGGAAACGGCGGATGCCTCATCCATGAACTTTGGCGAAGGCCGGTCCAAACCCAAGTCCTGGAAGGAAATCTGGGGCGCGGGGCAAGGGATCGGCGCGGTCAAGGATGTTGTGCCCGCGCGCGCGCTGGTCGATCGGCTGGCGCAGGAATACGATGCAGCCAAGGCCGAAATGCGCGAGATCGTGAATGGCTGAGCTTTGGTTGATCCGTCACGCGCAGGCCAGCTTCGGCGCGGCAGACTATGACAAGCTGTCCGATCTGGGGCACGAACAGTCCCGCGAACTGGGCCAGGCGCTTTTGGCGCTTGGGGCCAGGCCGGATGCGGTGTTCATCGGCGCGCAGCGGCGGCACCGCGAGACATGGGAGGGGATCAACACCGCCCTTGGCTTTCCGACCGATCCCGGCGTGCTGCCCGGCTTCAACGAATTCGACTTTGGCGGGCTTTTGAACGCGCGTTATCGCGGCCGCGAGCGCCCCACCGACCTGCACACCGACCGCCGTCTGCATTTCAAGACGCTGCGCGAAACGGTGCTGGAATGGCAAAAGGACGAGATCGCTGATCCGCCGGAACCCTATGCCGCCTTTGCGGACCGTGTCCGCGATGCGCGCATGCAGGCCACCGCAGCGGATGCCGAACAGGTGATCGTCGTCACATCCGGCGGGGCGATCGGGCAATCCGTGGCCGAGGTGATGGGCGCGCCCGCCGATGCGATGATCCGGCTACAGTTGCAGATCAAGAACTGTTCGCTCTGCCGGATCGTGGTGACACCACGCGGCGAGCATCTGGGCACCTTCAATGAAACCCCGCATATCACAGCCGCAAACGCAGCGCGGCTGCTGACCTATAGCTGAGAAAGGACAGGGCGATGACCACCCATGCCGCAGCCCAGCTTGACACCGATGCCGTCGCGACGTGGCTTTCGCAACATCTGGAGGGTTTCGAGGGCCCAGTCACGGCCGAGAAATTCGCAGGCGGGCAAAGCAACCCGACCTTCCGGCTGATCACGCCCAAGGGCCGGTACGTGCTGCGCCGCAAGCCGCCAGGCATCCTGCTGAAATCGGCCCATGCGGTCGAACGCGAATTCCGCGTCCAGAAGGCGCTGGAAGGCAGCGACGTGCCCGTCGCGCGCATGCATGTGCTCTGCGAGGATGACAGCGTCATCGGTTCGGCCTTCTACGTGATGCAAGAGGTGGAGGGACGGCATTTCAACGATCCGCGTCTGCCCGAACTGCCCCGCGCAGATCGCCGCGCCGTGCAGGACGAGATGAACCGCGTCCTTGCCGCCATTCATTCCGTCGATCTGGTTGCCACGGGTCTGAACGACTACGGCCCCGAGGGCAATTATTATCGCCGCCAGATCGACCGCTGGACCAAGCAGTACCGCGCCTCCGAGATGGATCATATCGCGCCCATGGAAGACCTGATCGCCTGGCTGGACACCAACATTCCACCCGATGACGGACAGCGGACGCTGGTGCATGGCGATTATCGCATCGACAACATGCTGTTTGCCAAGGATAGCCCGACATGCCTGGCCGTGCTGGATTGGGAATTGTCCACGACAGGGCACCCCTATGCCGATCTGGCCGCCGTGCTGATGCAATGGGGCATGCCACCGGGGAATGAGGGGCGCGGGTTGGCCGGGGTGGACCGCGCCGCCGAGGGGCTGATGACGGACGAGGAATTCATCGCCGCCTATTGCGCGCGGCGCGGGCTTCCGGGGATCGACGATTTCGGGTTCTACCTGGCCTTCGCCTT
Organism: Seohaeicola saemankumensis; assembly: GCF_042678485.1. Taxonomy (NCBI): domain Bacteria; kingdom Pseudomonadati; phylum Pseudomonadota; class Alphaproteobacteria; order Rhodobacterales; family Roseobacteraceae; genus Seohaeicola; species Seohaeicola saemankumensis. The sequence goes on from NZ_JBHTKR010000003.1 coordinate 550,495, forward strand.
CTTCCGCATGGGCTGCATCCTGCAAGGCGTGCTGAAACGCGCGGTGGATGGCAATGCCTCGAACCCCGAGCGGGCGCGCAAGCTGGGCAGTTTCGTGCCGCTGTTCGCGCAAAGCGGGCTGGACGCCGCGCGGAAAGGATGACCATGCCCCACCTTGATCCCGCCCTGATCGAAGACGCCTATCCGTTGCAGGCCCATCTGGGTTTCGTGATGACCGGATGGTCGGATGGCTACAGCCGGTTCGAACTGCCGCTTGCGCCCTTCCTGATGAACCGCTTCGGCATTCCGCATGGCGGTGTCCACGCGACGATGCTGGACACGGTGATGGGGTTTTGCGGCTGTTACACAGGTGACCCCGATACGCGCCAGATGGCGATGACCCTGTCCATGACGGTGAATTTCGTCGCACAGGCACAGGGCAATGTCATGATCGGCGAAGGGCGCGTCACCGGCGGCGGGCGCAAGACCTTCTTTGCCGAAGGCACGGTCAAGGATGAGTTGGGCACGCTGATCGCCACCGGGACGGGCGTTTTCCGCTATCGCGGGCGCTAGACCAGGCTATCGACACCACGCACAGGCGCGACCCGGAAAGGGCGCGCATCACATATGAAGGAGATCACCCATGACCGAGATGATGAAACGCATCGCTCTGGCCCGCCGTCCCAGCGGCTCGCCCGTGCCCGAGGATTTCAGATATGAGGATGCGCCGATGCCCACACCCGGCGAAGGCGAGGTGCTGGTCAAGGTTCTCTACATGTCGCTGGACCCTTACATGCGGGGGCGTATGGATGATGCGAAATCCTATGCCAAGCCGGTGCCGGTCGGAGGCACGATGGAAGGCGGCGCCGTGGGCGAGGTGATCACATCGAACAGCCCGCATTTCAAACCTGGCGACATCGCCTTCGGCATGTTCGGATGGGCCAGCCATGGCTGTTTGCCGGGGCGTGAGCTGCGCAAGCTGGACCCGTCACATGGCCCGATCACGGCTGCACTTGGCGTGCTGGGCATGCCCGGCTTCACCGGCTGGTTCGGCCTGACGGAATATGGCCGCCCCAAGGAGGGCGAAACCCTGGTCGTCGCCGCCGCCACCGGCCCGGTTGGGTCCATGGTGGGCCAGATCGCCAAGGCGCGCGGGCTGCGCGTGGTCGGCATCGCCGGCGGGGCCGAGAAATGCAAGCTGGCGGTCGAGAAATTCGGCTTTGATGTCTGCCTGGATCACCGCGCCTATGCCGACGGGCGCGAAATGCGCGCAGCCCTGGCCGAGGTCTGCCCCAAGGGGATCGACATCTATTTCGAAAATGTCGGCGGCAAGGTTCTTGAAGGGGTGATCCCGCTGATGAACGTGGGCGCGCGCATCCCGGTCTGCGGCATGATCAGCTGGTATGACCTGGGCGGGCTGGGCAGCGCCTCTGACAGTCCCGGCAAGGACAACCTGCCCAAGCTGTGGCGCACGATCCTGGTGAACCGGATGCATGTGCATGGTTTCATCATCTCGGATCATTTCGACCGTTTCCCGGCCTTCCTGTCGGAAGTCGGACCCATGGTCGCGAAGGGCCAGATCGCCGTGCAGGAAGACATTGCCGAAGGGCTGGAAAACGCGCCTGCGGCCTTCATGCGGATGCTCAAGGGTGGCAATTTCGGCAAGCAGATCGTGAAAGTCGCCTGATCCGCCGGGATGAGGGGGCAGGAGCCTCCGGCGGGGATATTTGCGGCAAGAAGAAACGGGGGCGTCCGGACCGGGGCGCCCCTTCTGTCTTCGGGCCGGATTATTCAGGCTGGCAGATCTCGCCCGCGCGCATGGCCCGGTAGGTTCTGATCAGCAAGGCGGCGATGATGATGACCAGGACCCCCATCAGCCCCGTTCCGAACAGGGCATGGACCGCGGATCCTGTCCGGTCCGCATAGAGAAAGCTGGCGGCGGTCACGGCTGCGAATGGGAAGGACAGGGCCCAGAAGGACAGCGCGAAAGGCAGCCGGACGATGCGCGGCAATTGCACGGCCACCAGCAGCGTGAACAGGTAGGCCCCGTTCATCAGCACGCGCGCGAAAGCATCGATGTCGCCGGTCAGGCGCACCCAGGCCAGAAAGCCAACGGCAGGCGGCGCGATCAGGATGACCAGCGTGGGTTGCAGCCTGCCGGGCATCGGGTCGTGAAAGATCAGCCGGTTCATCACCAGGGTCAGCAGCACGACCCAGAAGATCAGGCCAACCGACAGGAAATACCAGCTGATCTCGACATAGCCCATCTGGACCCCGGCGATCGGGACGATCACGTTGCCAACAGCGGGTATGAACCAGGCTGGCGACAGATGCGGCGTCTGAAAGGCCCTGTGCCCGATCCAGCCGGAAATGACGGCGATGGTCAGCGCGCCTTGCAGCCCCATGCCGAACAGCCAGAGCGGCTCGGCCACTGTGGGGGCGCGTGGCAGGGTCAAAGTGGCCAGCAACAGCAGCGAGATCGAGATGGCCGGGAAGAAGGCCAGCCTGACAGGATGGTTCCATTCGGCGCGTACAGCCGCCGGATAGCGCCATGCCTTCAGCGCGTAGACCGCCGCGATGGCCAGAAATGCCGCGATGGTCAGCCAATAGGCCGCACCCGACGCCTGTGATCCCAGCCCATGTGCGGTTTCGAAGGCATGCAGGGCCAGCGAGAGCCCGGACAGCCCCATCACGATCGCAAAGAAGGTGACCGGGTAATGCTCCAGCTGGCTATGGCTGGCAGGGGTCTGGACGGCGTCAGGGCTGGTCAGCGATGGCATGAGGCGAGTCTTTCTTCTGCGACGGATCTTGCGCGCATTTCATCAGCAAGGCGCGCGATTGTCACGCCCTGCTCTGGTATATCCCCTGGCCAGTTCGCCCTAGATCATGCCCAAGAGGCGCGCGGCATTGTTCTTGAGGATATCGGGGCGCAGTTCGTCCTTGATGTCGATTTTCTCGAAATCCGCCAACCAGCGTTCGGGGCTGATCATGGGCCAGTCGGAACCGAACAGGACCTTTTTCCGCAGGATCGAATTGGCGTAGCGTACAAGGATCGGCGGGAAATACTTGGGCGACCAGCCTGACAGGTCGATGTAGACATTGGGCTTGTGCTGGGCCACGGCCAGCGCCTCTTCCTGCCAGGGGAAGGACGGATGCGCCATGATGATCTTCATGTCGGGGAAATCGACCGCAACGTCATCGAGATACATGGGATTGGAATATTTCAGCCGCATCCCGTTGCCGCCCCGCATCCCCGATCCCACGCCGGTCTGGCCGGTATGGAACAGGGCGATGGCGCCCGCCTCCTGGATCGCCTCATAGAGCGGATAGGCGAAGCGCTCGTTGGGATAAAACCCCTGGAACGTGGGGTGGAACTTGAACCCCTTGATCCTGTAATGCTCGACCAGGCGGCGCGCCTCGCGGACGCCCATCTTGCCCTTGTGCGGATCGATCGAGGCGAAGGGGATCAGCACATCGGAATTCTCGGCGGCCAGTTCGGCCACTTCTTCGTTCTTGTAGCGGCGATAGCCGGTCTCGCGTTCGGCATCGACGGGAAAGATCACGGCCGCGATGTTCTGGGCGCGGTAGTGGGCTGCGGTTTCCGTGATCGTCGGCGGATGCGACCAGGGCGCGCCGAAATACTTGGCCATGGTGGATTGCAGATCGTCATACCCGTCATCGGCATGGCATCCGCAGGGTTCTTCGGCATGGGTGTGAATGTCGATGGCGCGGATCTTGTCGAGGTCGATCATGGGTCAGTCCTTTCGCGGGTTCGCACAGGGGGCTGGTGTCCCGCCCCGGCCTAAACGTGTCGTGAGGGTTATGATGCATCCCTGTGTCACAGCTGGATCACCTGGGGATCTTCGGGCGCATAAAGCCTTTCGACAAGCGCGGCCCTTCGGGTCAGAACCCGCCTTGTGTTAAGGTTTCCCTTGGCTGTCATTTCGCCTTCGGCAAGGCTGGCCGGTTCGTGCATCACCATCGCACGACAGACGCGCGTCGCCGATCCGGTGGCGGATCTGGCCAGGGGCGCAAGGCGTTCCGCGATCCGGGCGGCAAGGTCGGCTTCGGGTCGCCCTGCGGGGAAAATCAGCACACCCAGCATGTCGCGGTCATGGCCGGTGATCACCGCATCGGCGGCAAGCCCTTCCAGTGCTGCCAGGATCTGCCCACGCAGGCTGGCCACCCGCACCCATGTTCCCGATGTCAGCTTGAAATCATCAGAGATGCGGCCATCGAAGGACAGCCCCCGATCAGGTGCCGCGGGATCGACGAAACGCATGGCATCCCCCGTGATCAGGAAACCATCGGCGTCAAAAGCCTCTGCCGTCTTTTGCGGATCGTCCAGGTAGCCTTTCAGCACATTGGGACCCTTCACCCGCATTTCATAGCGACCCTCGTCTTCCGGAATCAGGCAAACCTCGGTCCCCGGCAAGGGGACGCCGACGATACCGGACCGGTTGATCCGCTCGTGGGTCAGCAGCACCGCAGGGGCGGTCTCCGTCATCCCCCAGCTTGAGATCATCAACGGCACCTCGCCGGTGACCTCACGGGCCATGTCCGCGAAGCCTGACCAGACCTCCTGCGGCAAGGATGCGCCGGCGTAGAACGTCAGATCGAGCCCGGTGAAGAAGCGGCGACGCAGGTCAGCATCCGCCCTGAGCGCCGCAAGCTGGCGGGAAAAGCCGATGGGCACGTTGAACGCCAGCGTGCCAGTCTGCATCTGCATGTTTTCCAGCGTGCGGGGAAACAGTGCATCGGTCGGCTTGCCGTCGTCGATATAGAGCGCGCCACCATTCGCCAGCATCATGTTGAAATTGTGCGATCCCCCGAACACGTGGTTCCATGGCAACCAGTCCAGAATGCGCGGGGGGCGCGCGCGCAGCAGCGGCAGGACATCTGCGATCTGGGTCTGGTTCACACACATCATGCGGTGCGTGGTCAGCACGCCCTTGGGCAAGGAGGTCGAACCCGATGTAAACAGGATCTTGCCCAAGGTGTCAGGTGTGACAGCGGCATGGGCCGCGGCGACATCCACGGATGCATCCCCCCTCAGCGCCTGGTCCATCGTCAGCGACGGGCGCGACGGATCGGCACGGCTGGCGATGACGGGAATGCCGGCCAGTTCCGGCAAGTCCAGAGCCGCCGCGCAGATCGCCGGATCATCGACATGGATCAGCGAAGGCCGTACTGCGCGGACAATATAGGCCAGCCTGTCATGCGCGCCGGGGATCAGGGCATATTGCTCTGCCACCGGGACATTGGCCATGCCGACATATTGCGCGGCCAGCGCCAGCAGACCGTGATCGACGGAGTTGCCAGACAGCATCAGAACCGGACCGGTTGCGGCAAACCCCTGCCCGATCAACCAGCCGCCCAGCGCCTGCACCATCTGAAACGTGGTCAGGTAATCCAGTTCGCGCCATCCCGCGCCCGCGCGTTCAGCCAGGAAAACCGCGCCGGGCGTTTCCCTTGCCCAGCGGTGCAGCCATTGCCCCGTCGTATCGGCCACCGGACCCAGCGGATGGGCGGATCGCAACAGGATCCGGCCATCGGCACGCGTTTCCGAAATGACCTGCTGCGGCAGATACCCGGTCATTGCACATCCTCCTGTCCGCGGCGGTCTATGCGGCGCAGCAAGCCGACAAGTGTCGCCCGTTCTTCGGGGCTGAGATCGGCCAGCATCGCATTCTCATGTGCCTGAAGCGCGGCAACAGCCGCGCGGCGGCGGCGGGTTCCGGCCAGGGTCGCGCGCAAGGCAAAGGATCGGCGGTCCGTCAGGACGCGGTGCCGACCGATCAAGCCGGCCTCTTCCAGGGCATCGATGATCAGCACCGTGTTCGACCGTTCCATGTTCAGGCTGGCCGCCAGTTGCGATTGGGTGACATCCGGCGTGTCACAGATCACTGAAAGCGCCGAAAACGTGGTGATCCGCAGACCGAGCGGTTCAAGCACACGTGCCGCATCAGCCTGCATCAGGTTCGTGGCCCGCTTCATCGTATAGCCCACGAGGTCGCGCAAGGCGCGGTCAAGCCCGAAGGGCGCGGCCGTGCTGTCGTCGGATGGCACCTGTGGGACAGGGTTCTGTTTGCTGATCATGGCCGTCACCGGAACTGCGGGCTGCGCTTTTCGAGGAACGCCTTGAGGCCCTCTTGTGCATCAGGGCTGGTCTGGGTCAGCGCCGCGCAGAGGCTTTCGGTAAAGAGCCCGTCAGCCTTGGACATGTCTTCGATCCGGGCCAGCGCGTGGATCATCACATAGTTCGAAAGCCCGGCGTTGCGCGCGATCTTTTCAGCCAGTTCCCGGGCCAGTCCGATCGCCTCGCCTGGGCCGACACTATAGTGGCACAGGCCAAGGCGCAGACCTTCCTCGGCGTCGTATTTGCGACCCGTCAGCATCATCTCGATCATCCGATCGGCCCCCAGGATGCGACCGACCCGGACAGAGGCACCACCGCCAACATAGATCCCGCGCCGCCCTTCGGGCAGCTGGAAGATCACCGAAGGTTCGGCGATCCGCACATGGGTCGCGGTTGCCAGTTCCAGCCCGCCCCCGATCACCGCGCCGAACATGGCCGAGACAACCGGAAGACCCGAGAACTGGATCTTGTCCATCACCCCATGCCAGCCACGCGAATGGCGCAGCGTGCCTTCGGCATCGCGGGCGACATGCTCGCTCAGATCAAGGCCCGAACAGAAATGCCCCTCGGTCCCGGTCAGGATCACCACCTTCACCCCTTCCGGCGGCTGCGAAAAGAAGGTGTCGAGCTCTGTCAGAAGCTGATCGTTCATCGCGTTGCGCTTGTCGGGCCGGTTCATCGTAAGGGTGGCCACCGGGCCGTCGATCTCGAGTTTCAGGGTCTGCATCGGCTTTCTGGACATGGGACGGCCCCTTTTTGGCTATGTGTCATAACTATCTGGACGCAAGTTGAGGCGAAATGCAACCGGCGCCCGTTATGGACAGGGGGCGCCGGTCGCGTCTTGTTCAATAGAGAAGGCGCAGGGCGAACAGGGTGATGCCCGGAAACAGCACGAGAATGATCACGCGGATGATGTCGGACGCGACGAAATACATCACCGCCTTGTAGGTCTCGATCATCGGGGTCAAACGGTCCATCGAATTGATCACGAAGAGGTTCATGCCCACAGGTGGCGTGATCAGACCCACTTCGACGACGATCAGCACAAGGATCCCGAACCAGATCGCCACCTCTTCGGGGGTCATGCCGAAATCCAGGGCGCTGATGATCGGGAAGAAAATCGGGATCGTCAGCAGGATCATCGACAGGCTGTCCATCACCGCGCCGAAGACAAGGTAAAGCAGCAGGATCACGGTCAGCACCATCCAGGGGCTCAGCCCAAGCTCGGCCACATATGTGGACAGTGATTGCGGCAACTGGGTCAGCGCAAGAAAGCCATTGTAGAACGCGGCGCCCAGGACGATGAAAAAGATCATCGCCGTGGCCCGGGCCGTTGCCATGAAGCTTTCGACAAAGCTGTGCCGGTTCAATCCGCCATTGACCATCGCGATCAGACCGGTGCCCAGCGCGCCCACGGCAGCACCTTCCGTCGGGGTAAAGACGCCCAGGTAGATCCCGCCGACAACGACAAGGAAGACGGTCAGCACGGGCCAGACATCGCGCAGGGCGCGCAGCCGCTCACCATAGGGCATGCGTTCGCGTGCCGTGCCGGCCCTGTCGGGGTGAATGCGGGCATAGACGGCGATGGTGATCATGTAGCCGATGGCCGCAAGGATGCCCGGCACGAAGGCAGACAGGAACAGCTTGGCGATGTTCTGTTCGGTCAGGATCGCGTAGATCACAAGGATGACCGAAGGCGGGATCAGGATGCCAAGTGTTCCGCCCGCAGCCAGGGTCGCGGTCGAAAAGCCCCCGGCATAGCCGTAGCGGCGCAATTCGGGCAGGGCGACCTGGCTCATCGTGGCCGCCGTCGCCAGCGAAGAGCCGCAGATCGCGCCAAAGCCGGCGCAGGCGCCGACGGCTGACATGGCAACGCCGCCCTTGCGGTGGCCAAGCCATGCCTCGGCCGCCTTGAACAATGATTGCGACATGCCGCCAAGGGTCGCGAAATGCCCCATCAGCAGGAACATCGGGATGATCGACAGCGAATAGCTGGAAAAGGTCGAATAGGTTTCAGACTTCAGGCGCGAAAACGCCATGTTGAAGCTGCCGGTCGTGAAATACAGACCGAACAACCCCACAAGAAACATCGCCAGCCCGATCGGCACACGCAGGAAGATCAGTGTCAGCAGGACGGGAAAGGAGGCCATCCCGATTTCAAGGTTGGTCAATGCTCTGCTCCCCCGATGGACAGGATGGTACGGTTACCGAAAAACTCGCCCATGCGGACGATTGCGATATAGACCCCGACAACCGCCGAAACGACCGCGGCGACCAGGCTGGCCGCATAGGACCACCAGACGGGGAACTGCAAAAGGAAGGTTGTCTCGCGGTATTGCATCTTGGACAGCATTCCCGCGTAGAGCTGCATCGCGATCAGGATCAGAACGCATGCGAAGGTGATATCCACCACCATCTGTATCAGGCGGTTCGACTTGACCGAAAGGGCCGAGGTGAAGATGTCCACCGTGGCATGGCCACCCGTGATCTGGCAGAAGGGGATAAAGGCGAAGATGGCGAAGGCGACGCCGGCTTCGACCAGTTCGAAATCCCCAAGGATCGGCCCCACGCCTGCATCCAGCAGTGTCTTTGCGAAATCCCCCAGGACAGCGACGACAGGGCCGGAATGCAGCAGCCCGTTCAATGTGCGCCCCAGCACGGAGACACAGATGAGTATGATCAACGCGGTCAGAACGATACCGCCGAGGATCGCCATGAAACGCGCCAGACTGTTCATGAACCTTTGCATGGGTACATCCTGCCTTGCCTGAAGAGGAAACCAAGGGAAAGTCCCGCGACACAAGCGCCGCGGGACCCTTTGTCACGGCTTACTTCGTGTGCTTTGCAATCAGGGCGCGCGCCTGATCAACCACGGCCTGGCCATCCAGGCCCGTCTTGTTCAGATCTTCGATCCAGGATGCTTCGACGCCAGCGGCGGCGGCTTTCCATTCGGCAACCTGTTCGGGCGTCAGGGTGATGATGTTGTTGCCGCGATCCATCGCCAGCTTCATCGAAGGCTCGTCCGCCGACGCCATGGTCTTGCCCGCGAAGGCCGAGAATTCCATGCCGGAGTTGTTGTCGATCACCGCTTTCAGATCATCGGGCAGGCTGTTGTACTTGTCCTTGTTCATCGCGAAGATGAACGAGGTGGTGTAAAGCGCATCATCCCCGAAGGTGGTGTGGTTGCTGACCAGTTCCGCCACTTTCAACGCGGCTGTCACCTCCCATGGAATGACCGTCGCGTCGATTACGCCCTTGGACAGCGATTCCGGGATGGCAGGCACCGGCATGCCGATCGGGGTCGCGCCCAGTTCGGTGAACAGCTTTGTCGTGGTGCGCGTGGGTGCGCGCAGCTTGACACCGTTCAGATCCGCGACCGAGGTAATCGGGCTTTTGGAATGGATGATGCCCGGACCATGAACCCAGACGGCCAGCGTCTTGAAATCCTTGTATTCGGTGTCAAGCATGTTGGCTTCGGCGAATTCCCAATAGGCGCGGCTGGTGGCTTCGGCATTGGTCATGATGAAGGGCAGTTCGAACACTTCGGCCTGGGGGAAGCGTCCGGGCGTATAGCCGGCAACGGTCCAGACGATGTCCGCCACGCCGTCAATTACCTGGTTGATCAGTTCGGGCGGGGTGCCGCCCAGCTGCATCGAGGGGAACCGTTCGATCTTGATGCGGCCATTGCTGTCTGCCTCGACCTTGTCGGCCCAGACATCCAGCACCAGCTTCGGAACGTTGGCCTGCGCCGGCAGGAACTGGTGAAGCTTCAGCGTCACCTCCTGTGCATGCCCGGCTACGCTCATGCCAGCCAGCATGGCGGCGGCGGCAACGCTGCGAAGCGCTGTTTTCATGAAAGTCATTCTGTGATCCTCCCTAGGATGTTGTCATACCGACCGGCGCATTCATTCCCCGGTGCGGGTCTTCTGTTGCCGAATGCCGTCCTGACGGATCAGGGTTCGAAATCCGGCTGGCACGCTGGATGCGCCTGGGCAAATGCCGCAAGCGCCTCGCAGCGCGCATTGATGTCCGCGAGCAACTTCAGATGGCTGAAGTCCACCCCGAAGCGTTGCGCGGAAAAGAGTTGTGGCACAAGGCATATATCGGCAAGACCCGGCGTATCGCCGAAACAGAACGGCGTCGCGCGGTCGCGCTTTGCCAGCAGCGCCTCGCAGGCTTCAAGCCCATCGGCGATCCAGCGGGTCAGCCAGCGCGTCGTCGCTTCTGCATCGGCACCGAATTCATCTGCAAGATACTTCAGCACCCGCAGGTTTTGCAGGGGATGGATCTCGCAGGCGATGACCTGTGCGAAGGCACGCACACGGGCCCGCCCTACCGGATCGGTGGGCAGAAACGCGGGTTCGGGATGGGTTTCGTCAAGCCATTCGAGAATCGCCAGCGATTGCGTCAGCTCCGCGCCTTCATCCGTGATCACCGCCGGCAGCAGGCGCTGCGGGTTGATCGCCGTGAAAGCGGGGCTTTTCTGCGCGCCCTGTTTCAGGTGGACCGGCGCAAATTCGTAATCCAACCCCTTGAGATTGAAAGCGATGCGGCAACGATAAGAGGATGAGCTGCGGAAGTAGCCAAAGAACTTCATGACCGAATGCCCGCGAGGGCGCTGACACAAGCCTGGATCATGAGCCCTCCTCCCAAAGGTTCCCGCGATTAGGATGCATACTAATAATTATGCATCATGTCAATTTACGATACGTCATCTTGGATCAGCACAAAAGCACTCTTTATCGCTGAGCATGGTGAAAACACCGACATCGACCAAAACCGACCGCTTGGTTGACTTTGCGATCATGGGAGGGGCCTGTCAATACCCAAGTCATGACCCGCCCGCGCGACGATGACCTGTCGCCATGAAAAAAGGGCCGGCTTTCACCGGCCCTTTCAGAAAGCTTTTCAGCAAAAGGTCAATTCAGCGCGGCATCGCTGATCACATGTGTCCAGGCGCCTTCGGGCTGCATGGTGATCACGGGATCGGCGCCCGCCGCAAGCAGCGTGGCTACGGTGCGCTCGTAATCGGCGGGATCCAGTGCGCCGTTCGACCCTGCGGTCAGCTTGGCCACCTCGCCCATCATCCGCTTCTGATGCGCTTCGGTCTGTGCGCCGGTCTGGTCGTTGTCCAGAACGATCATCGCCGCCTCATCCGGATTTTCCTCGGCGTATTTCCAACCCTTCATCGCGGCGCGCACGAAACGGGTCATCTTGTCGACGAAAGCCGGGTCGGCAAGGTTTTCCTCAAGCACATAGAGACCATCTTCCAGCGTTGCCACGCCCTGATCCTCGTATTTGAAGGTCACCAGTTCTTCCGCGGTCACGCCCGCGTCAATCACCTGCCAGTACTCGTTATAAGTCATGGTCGAGATGCAGTCGGCCTGGCGCTGGATCAGCGGATCGACGTTGAAACCCTGCTTCAGAACCTCGACGCCGTTCTCGCTCTTGCCATCGGTGGAAATGCCCAGCTGGCTCATCCAGCTCATGAAGGGGAATTCATTGCCAAAGAACCAAACGCCCAGCGTGCGGTTCTTCAGATCGGCAGGCGTGGCAATACCTGCGTCTTTCCAGCAGGTCAGCATCATCCCCGAGGATTTGAAAGGCTGTGCGATATTGACCATCGGCAGACCCTTTTCGCGCGCGGCAAGGGCCGCGGGCATCCATTCCACCGTCACATCCGCGCCACCGCCGGCCAAAACCTGCGTCGGTGCAATGTCCGGACCGCCCGGAAGGATGGTCACGTTCAGCTCCTCTTCTTCAAAGAATCCCTTGTCGAGTGCCACGTAATAGCCCGCGAACTGGGCCTGCGTGACCCATTTCAGCTGTAGCGTCACATCATCTGCGGCCCATGCCGGGGCGCTGGCCAGACCCATGGCAAGGGCGGCTCCTGTCATCAGTTTCTTCATCTGTCATTTCTCCTTGTTGAACGTTTGTTGTGCCCGGCCTCAACGGCTTCTTTTTGGCGGCTTTTTTATCTGCGCTGGGATGGATGCCAAAAGGTCACCATCCTTTCGATCCATACCACGATACCATAGAAGGATGTCCCGGCGATGGCCGCGACAAAGATTTCGGCCCAGACCAGATCGATCGACAGGCTGCCCACCCCGGTCGAGATGCGGAACCCCATCCCCCGTGTGGGCGAGCCGAAATATTCCGCCACGATCGCGCCGATCAGCGCCAGCGTCGTGGCAATCTTCAACCCGTTGAAGACGAATGGCATCGCCGCAGGCAGGCGCAATTTGAACAGCGTCTGCATGTAGCCCGCCGCATAGGTACGCATCAGGTCGCGCTGCATGGCGTCAGTCTCGCGCAGGCCCTGCACGGTGTTCACCAGGATCGGGAAAAACACCATCACCACCACGACAGCCGACTTGGATTGCCAGTCGAACCCGAACCAGCTGACAAGGATGGGGGCGATTCCGACAATCGGAAGGGCCGCCACGAAGTTGCCGACAGGCAGCAGACCAAGGGTCAGGAAGGCGGACCTGTCGATCAGCACCGCCGTGACAAGGGCGGCGGCGCTACCGATCGCGAAACCGGTCAGCGCCCCTTTCAGGACAGTCTGGCGAAAATCTTCCCACAGGATCCCGGTCGAGGCTGAAAAGGTCTGCGCCACGGTCGAAGGGGCGGTCAGGATGACGGGCGATACGCCCAGACCACGCACAAGCCCCTCCCATAGCACCAGCAGCGTGATCCCGAAGATGACGGGCACGGCGATCCTTGCGCTGCGGTGTCCGCCCCAGCGCGAATTGGCGAGCCAGGCGTTGAAGGCCCAGGCGCCAAGCCAGAAGACAAGCGCGAAGACAAGCCAGATCATGGCGCCATCCCCATGCGCCGCAGGGTGACGCGCTGCGCCAGGTCCAGCAGCGTGACAAGCACGCCCGCCAGCACCGCCGCCGCGACCAGAGCCGCCCAGATCGCCAGTGGCGTGCCGAACTGATCCCCGATCAGGATGCGCGCGCCCAACCCGCTGATCGCACCCGTCGGCAGTTCGCCCACGATGGTGCCGACCAGCGCTGCCGCAATACCCACCTTGAGCGACGTGAAAAGATAAGGCACCGAGGCCGGCAGCCGCAGCTTCAGAAAGGCCTGAAAGCCCGAGGCGTTATAGGTCTTGAGCAGGTCAAGCTGCGCATGCGCCGGCGAGCGCAGCCCCTTCACCATGCCCACCAGCACCGGGAAATAACACAGATAGGCCGAGATGATCGCCTTGGGCACGGCCCTGTCCTGAATGCCAAGTTGCGACGAGACGACGATGATCATCGGCGCCAGCGCCACGATCGGCACCGTCTGGCTGATGATCGCCCATGGCATCAGGCTCATGTTCACGACGCGGGAATAGACAATGGCAACCGCGCCCAGAATGCCCAGCGCCGTGCCCAGCGCAAACCCCCAGAGCGTGGAATGCAGCGTGATCCAGCCGTGATAGATCAACGAGCGTTTCGACATCGCGCGCCCATTGAGGGCCATCTCGCCTGTCGTTTTCCACAACTCGGCTGCAACCTGTCCCGGCGTAGGCAGGCGCGGCCGATCCATCCTGTAGGTCTCGGCGATCTGCGCGGGGTTGTGCAGCATCAGCGACCAGACCGACACCTCCTGCCGTTCAAGGGCAGTTTCGGGCTGCAGCGCCGCGCCGTCGCGCTGCGCCTGGTCCAGGGCCACGCGGATATTCATCGGTGCGACGGCAACATACCAGATCGCCAGGATCGCGATCAGAACCGTCAGGACAGGCAATGTGTTTCTCATGCCCGGACACTCCCGGCTTCATCGTTCCTCAAATACTCGGATCGTCCCGCCTGCGGCAGACGCAGCTCCTTGAGTATTTTAAGAACGATGAAAGGAATTGGTGCTCTCATGCAGAAACGGTACAGGCTGGAGAGCCGATGACCGTGAACGGTGAAGGGGTCCGCCACCTTGCACAAAACGCGGGACGGGTGTGAAGGGAGGCAGGCGCCTGCTTTTCTTCCACCCGTATCGGCGGAACAGGCTGGACCGCGATCAATCATCATAGGCATGTCCCGCGCGCAGGCCCTCACGGACACGATGGGCGATTTCCAGAAACTCGGGCGTATCGCGTATCTCCAGCGGGCGCGCCCGGGGCAAGGGGCTGTCGATCACATCGGTGATCCGGCCCGGACGCGGTGACATGACCACGATCTTGGTCGACAGATAGACCGCCTCGGGGATCGAATGGGTCACGAAGCAGATCGTCTTGTTGGTGCGATCCCAGAGCTTCAGCAACTGCTCGTTCAGATGGTCGCGCACGATTTCATCCAGCGCGCCGAAGGGTTCGTCCATCAGCAGGATATCGGCATCGAAAGCCAGCGCCCGTGCGATACTGGCGCGCTGCTGCATCCCGCCCGACAACTGCCAGGGATATTTCTTCTCGAACCCGCCCAGTTCCACCAGATCAAGAACGCGGGCGACGCGTGCATCCTGATCGGCCCGGTCATATCCCATGATCTCCAGCGGCAGGCGGATATTGCCCCCGATGGTGCGCCAGGGATAAAGCCCTGCCGCCTGGAACACATAGCCATAGGCGCGGGCCTTGCGCGCCGCCTCGGGCGAGGTGCCGTTGACAGTGATCTGCCCGGCTGTCGGCTGTTCAAGATCCGCCATCACGCGCAGGAATGTGGTCTTGCCACAGCCCGAGGGTCCGATGAAGCTGACGAATTCCCCCTTGCCGATGTCCAGTGACACATCACGCAAGGCATGAACTGGCCCGTCGCCGGTCTGAAAGGTCAGATCAAGCCCCTTTGCGCTGATCACGGGGGCGCTGATCCCGGGTTGGATGGTCACGTCTGTCTTCTCCTGCTGGCCGCAGTATTGGCTGGCGGCAAGGCCCCGGATCAAGCCCGAAACCCTGTTATCCTGGATGATTTCCGGTCTGGCTCAGATCCCTGCCGGAATATTCAGCGGATCGCGCCTGATCATCTTGGGCGCTGTCAGCTCCTTCCACTTGCTCAAGGCCACGTTGGCCGACGGGAAGGCCGGGCGCGGCACGAAACGGCCCCGTCCGGGTTGCGGCTGGCTGTTCTGCCCCCAGGCCCAGATCACCTCGCCCCGGCTCAGGGTATAGCGGCTCTGCGCCTTGACCTGAAAGCCTTCGAAGACATTGTAATCCAGCACCGAATGGTGGTTCGATGCGCTGATCGTCTTGGTGATCTTGGGATCCCAGACCACGATATCGGCATCGGCCCCTTCAACGATCGCACCCTTCTTGGGATAGATGTTCAGGATCTTGGCGACATTGGTGCTGGTGGCCGCGACAAACTCATTGGGCGTCAGGCGGCCGGTTTCGACCCCTTCTGTCCAGAGCACGGCCAACCGCTCTTCCAGACCGTTCGACCCGTTCGGGATGATGCGGAAATCATGCCGGCCCGCGCGCTTCTGTTCGGTGCTGAAAGCGGCGTGATCGGTGGCGACAACCTGCAAGGACCCGGCCTGCAACCCGGCCCAAAGGCTGTTCTGATGATCTTTCGACCGGAATGGCGGGCTCATCACGCGGCGGGCGGCGTGATCCCAATCCTTGTTGAAATACTCGCTCTCGTCCAGCGTCAGGAACTGGATCAGCGGCTCGCCATAAACGCGCATCCCCTTCTGGCGCGCGCGCCGTATCGCCTCATGCGCCTGCTCACAGGACACATGCACGATATAAAGCGGCACCCCCGCCGCATCTGCGATGGTAATCGCACGGTTCGCGGCCTCGCCTTCGAACTCGGGCGGGCGGGAATAGGCGTGCCCCTCGGGCCCGGTGATCCCCTGATCGAAATATTTCTGCTGCATCTCGGCCACCAGATCGCCGTTCTCGGCATGGACCATCGGCAGCGCGCCCAGTTCGGCGCAGCGCTTGAAGGAGGCGAACATCTCGTCATCCTCGATCATCAGCGCGCCCTTGTAGGCCATGAAATGCTTGAAGCTGTTCACCCCCATCTCGACCGCGTCCTTCATCTCGTTGAAGACGGTCTCGTTCCAGCCGGTGATCGCCATGTGATAGCCCACATCGGAACAGATCTGAGGCGCGGACTTGCGGTGCCATTCGTTGATCGCGTTCTTGATGCTGCCATCCGCACCGGGAAGGCAGAAATCCACGATCATCGTGGTGCCCCCCACGGCCGCCGCCCAGGTGCCGCTCTCGAAGGTTTCCGCCGCCGTGGTACCCATGAAGGGCATTTCCAGATGGGTATGCGGGTCAATGCCGCCGGGGATCACATAGGCCCCTTCCGCGTCGATGTATTCGTCGCCCTTCAGGTTCTCGCCGATCTGTTTGATGGTCTCACCCTCGATCAGCACATCGGCCTTCCAAGTGCGGTCCGCCGTGCAGACCGTGCCGCCCTTGATCACCTTGGTCATCTCAACCCTCCTTGTCGCGCGCATGGGTGCCATTCGGCCCCCGTTTCTTCTTGCTTCAAATATCCCGGGGGAATCGTTCAACGCAGTTGAACGTGGGGGGCTGGCCCCCCTCTGCCCCCTTGGCCTGTCATCACTCGGCGATGCCCGCCGTTTCCACCACCGCATGCAGCAGCACGTCGCACCCGGCGCGGGCCCAGTCCTTGGTGATCTCTTCGGCCTCATTATGGCTGAGCCCGTCCACGCAGGGCGTCATGATCATCGCGGTCGGGGCCACACGGTTGATCCAGCAGGCATCGTGCCCGGCGCCCGAGATCACATCCATATGGCTGTACCCCAGACGTTCGCAGGCATTGCGGATCGCGGTCACACAGCCCTCGTCGAAGGCGGGGGGGTCGAAAGCGCCGACCACCTCGGCTTCGAAGTCACAACCCAGCGCCTTGCAGATGCCAGGAGCCTGCTCGTGCAATTCGGCCACCATCGCCTCCAGCGTCTCAAGCACATGGCTGCGGAAATCGACGGTAAAGACCACCTTTTCCGGGATCACATTGCGGCTGTTGGGATAAACGTCGATATGGCCGATCGCGCCCACGGCGGCGGGCTGATGCTTCATCGCGATCTCGTGCACCAGTTCAGTGACCTGCGCCAATCCGCGACCCGCGTTGCGGCGCATCCTCATGGGGGTCGATCCGGTGTGCTGACCCTTGCCGGTGACCGTGCATTGCACCCAGCGCAGGCCCTGCCCATGGGTGACAACACCCACGTCCTTGTGTTCGGCCTCAAGGATCGGACCCTGTTCGATATGCAATTCATAGTAGGCATGCATCTTGCGCGCGCCCACGGGCTCGTCGCCTTCCCAGCCGATCCGTTTCAGCTCATCGCCAAACCGCTTGCCCTTGGCGTCGATGCGATCCTTGGCCCACCCTTCCTCAAGCACACCCGCAAATACGCCGGATGACAGCATTGCGGGGGCAAAGCGCGTGCCTTCCTCGTTGGTCCAGTTCACGGCGACGATGGGATGGCGCGTGCGGATACCCAGGTCGTTCAGGGTGCGGATCACCTCCAGCCCGCCCAGAACGCCCAGAACCCCGTCGTATTTCCCGCCCGTGGGCTGTGTATCCAGATGCGATCCGACATAGACCGGCAGCGCGTCGGGATCCGTGCCTTCGCGCCGGGCGAACATGTTGCCCATCGTATCCAGCCCCATGGTGCAGCCTGCCTCCTCGCACCAGCGCTGGAACAGGGCGCGACCCTCGGCATCCTCGTCCGTCAGGGTCTGGCGGTTGTTGCCGCCCGCGATCCCGGGGCCGATCTTGGCCATCTCCATGAGACTGTCCCACAGGCGGTCCGGGTTGATCTTGAGGTTTTCACCGGGTGCGGCCATCGTGTCATTCCCTGTCTTGTCCGTCATCGGCGCTGTGTCAGCGCAGGGGGCGCCGCCTTTCGGCGCACCATACACCCTGCCAAACGGCTTGCGCCTTGTCGCTTTTTTACCAATTGGTAAAGTGACGATTGCAACCCGCGCCATCTGTGTCAAGATTTGTCTTGAACCGGCAGTCTGGAGGCAGGTGGGCACAGCGACGAGCGATGAATTTCGCAGCAGTGAGAGGGCGGATGAAGGACGGGGAAAAGAGCGGCGGCAAGGCGGGCGGAAAACCCCGCGCGCAACCTGCCGTCAAACGCAGCCGCATCCAGACACGCAATCGAAAGCGGATTCTCGATGCGGCACTCGAGGTATTCTCGGCCCACGGGTTTCGCGGCGCCACGCTGGATCAGATCGCGGCCGAGGCGGGGTTGTCCAAGCCGAACATCCTTTATTACTTCGACGGCAAGGAAGCGATCCATGTCACGCTGCTGAACCAGCTGATGGAGACATGGCTGGACCCGCTGGAGCAGATGAACCCGGAGGGTGAACCGCTAGAGGAGATCATCGCCTATGTGCGGCGCAAGCTGGATATGGCGCAGGCCTATCCGCGCGAAAGCCGGCTGTTCGCCAACGAGATCCTGCAGGGCGCACCAAGGATGGGGCCGCATCTTGAGAAGCGGCTGAAACCGCTGGTGGATGAAAAGGCCGCGCTGATCGCGGGCTGGGCGGCGGCGGGGCGGATCGCGCCGGTCGATCCCCGGCACCTGATCTTTTCGATCTGGGCGACCACCCAGCACTATGCGGATTTCGAGGCGCAGGTGAATGTCCTGATGCCCGATCCCGAATCTGGGGGCGGGGTGTTCCCCGGCGCGGCCACCTATCTCGAGACGATGTTCCGCCGGATGCTCAAGGTCTGATCCGGGGGCTGACCCATGATGAGACATTTCCCGAAGCTAATGGTTTCAATGGGTTGGCAGTGGGCATCAGGGATTTGTTAGGGGTTATCAAGACTGGAGCAATGAATATGGCGACTAGCTATATAGCACCCGTTGATTGAGGCCCCTGCCCCCCGACCAGCGGCCGACCGCGGGGGGGCGCTGCAACGCTGATCTGTGGCAGTTTATGGTGCAATCACATCCTCGGCCTGCGTATTTCGCTACTGTGCAAAAGCGCCCGCCCGGGGGGCGGTGCTCGTCGGGCAAACTGTCCCCCGGACAGTTTGCTGATCCTCCTCACCGCTGCCCGGGGCGGCTGCGCCGCTGTTCCTGGGCGGGGTGATACCCGCTTCCCCCCAAAACAAAAAACGCGGCCACCGGGAGGATGGTGACCGCGCAAGGTGCCTCAGGGAGAGACTGTTATTCCGCCGCCACGGCGCCGGGGTTGTTGGGGTGGGTGGTCCAGTTGGCGTAATCGCTCTCGACCACCTTGCCGGTGCGGGGATCGACGGTTCCCGGTGCCATCGCCTCCATCGTGATGCAGTCCTGCACGGGGCAGACGTTGACGCACAGATTGCAGGCCACGCATTCATCGTCCTTGACGGTGAAGACGCGATCCGGCGACATGGCGATGGCCTGGTGGCTGGTATCCTCACAGGCCGCAAAGCAGCGGCCACAGCTGATGCAGAGATCCTGGTTGATTTTCGCCTTGGCCACGTAGTTCAGGTTCAGGTGCTGCCAGTCCGAGCAATTGGGCACGGCGCGGCGGACGATGTCGGCTGTGCGCTCGATCCCCTTCTCGTCCATCCACTGGCTGAGGCCGCTGATCATCTCTTGCACGATCTTGAAGCCATAGGTCATGGCCGCCGTGCAGACCTGCACATTGCCCGCGCCCAGCACCATGAATTCGGCGGCATCGCGCCATGTGGTCACGCCGCCAATCCCGCTGATGGGCAAATGCGCCAGTTCAGGCGTGCGGGCAATCTCGGCCACCATGTTCAGCGCGATGGGTTTGACAGCCGGGCCGCAGTAGCCGCCATGCGCGCCCTTGCCGTCGATGGTGGGTTCCGGCGCGAAAAGGTCGAGGTTGACCGATGTGATCGAGTTGATCGTGTTGATCAGGCTGACCGCATCGGCGCCCCCGGCATGGGCGGCGGCAGCGGGTTTGCGGATGTCGGTGATATTGGGCGTGAGTTTCACGATCACGGGCATCCGGGTGTTCTGCTTGCACCAGCGGGTGACCATTTCGATATATTCGGGCACCTGGCCCACGGCGCTGCCCATGCCGCGTTCGGACATGCCATGGGGGCAGCCGAAGTTCAGCTCGACCCCGTCGGCGCCGGTTTCCTCGACCAATGGCAGGATGGCTTTCCACGCCTCTTCCACGCAGGGCACCATGAGCGACACGACCATGGCGCGGTCGGGGTAGTCGCGTTTGACGGATTTGATTTCACGCAGGTTCACCTCAAGCGGGCGGTCGGTGATCAGTTCGATGTTGTTGAGGCCCAGAAGGCGGCGGTCTGCGCCCCATACGGCACCGTATCGTGGGCCGTTGACGTTGACGACGGGGGGGCCTGCCTCGCCCAGGGTTTTCCAGACGACCCCGCCCCAGCCGGCCTCAAAGGCGCGGCGGACGTTGTATTCCTTGTCGGTGGGCGGGGCGGATGCCAGCCAGAAGGGGTTGGGCGATTTGATGCCCGCGAATTCGGATGCGAGATTGGCCATGATGCTGGTCTCCCTGTCTGGGCGGGCCTTAGCCCTTGCCCGTCAATGCGCTGTGAATATCCATGGCGGCGTCGCGGCCTTCGGCCACTGCCGTCACGGTCAGATCGTCGCCACCGCTGGCGCAGTCACCCCCGGCCCAGACACCCTTGACCGAGGTGCGGCCAGCACCTGTGACGGCGATCTTACCCTTCGCAACCTGCGGCAATCCTGCACCGGCCAGCGTCTGGCCGATGGCCTTGAACACCTGATCGGCAGCAAGGCGGATGCGTTGCCCGGTAGGTTTCAGATCGTCATCGGTATATTCGAATTCGATCTCGCGCACCGCGCCATTGCCATGCACGGCGACGGGGCTTGCGTTGGTGATGATCCGCACACCCTTCGAAGCTGCCAGATCCTGTTCAAACCGGCTGGCGTTCATGCGGTCGCGGCCCCGGCGATAGACCAGGGTGACGTTCAGCGCGCCCAGCAGCCTGGCTTGCACGGCGGCATCCACCGCCGTCATGCCGCCGCCGATGACCACAACGTCACGGCCGATCGGCAGTTGTGCAAGGTCCTTTGACTGGCGCAGGTCCTCGATGAAATCGACGGCGTCGCGGACACCCGCCTTTTCCGCACCGTCCACGTCCAGCGCGTTGACACCGCCAAGCCCCATACCCAGAAAGACCGCGTCGTGATCAGCCTGCATTTCGGCCAGCGTCACGTCACGGCCCAAGGCCACGCCGGTCTTGATGGTGATGCCGCCGATCTTGAGCAGCCAGTTCACTTCGGCCTCGGCGAAACCGTCAACGGATTTATAGGCGGCGATCCCGTATTCGTTCAGTCCGCCGGGCTTGGGGCGGGCGTCAAACACGGTCACGTCATGGCCCAGCATGGCCAGACGATGCGCGCAGGACAGGCCCGCAGGCCCCGCGCCCACCACCGCCACGCGCTTACCCGTGGGGGCCGCGCGGGTAAAAGGGTGCACGCCCTGCGCCATCAGGGTGTCCGTTGCATAGCGCTGCAACTGTCCGATCAGGACGGGCTTGCCTTCGGCTTTTTCACGCACGCAGGCCTGTTCGCAGAGGGTTTCCGTCGGACAGACGCGGGCGCACATGCCCCCCAGAATATTCTGTTCAAAAATGGTCTTTGCCGCCGCTTCGGGTGTGCCGGTCGCGATCTGGCGTATGAAAAGCGGGATGTCGATATCGGTGGGGCAAGCCGTGATGCAGGGCGCATCATGGCAGAAATAACAACGATCCGCAGCGACCAGCGCCTCGTGATCATCAAGAGGGGGGTGCAGGTCCGCGAAATGGTCGGCATAGGCTGCGGGGTCAAGCCGCCCTGCCACGATCCCTTCTGCAAGGGGATTTGCAGTCATCAAAGCCTCTCCTGTGTTCAATCCTCAGAGGCAGTATTCCACGATTCCATTTTTTATCAACTGGTAAAATTTAGGCAGTTTATGAACGCATCCTTGCCTGGGCCGGCGGGCGCGCCTTTCAGTGCATCCCAAAGGCGCAACGGCAGCGGCACCGTATCGCTGCGGGATCATCTTGGCAGGGGTTGCAGCAGGTTACGCGGACAGGGCCGAGCCTGCCCGCGCAAGCCCTGCTCGCGTTGCGTCGAGAAGGGTGGAAATCTCGGCATGCAGCCGCTTCAGTTCCGCCCTGTCTGCGTTCTGTGATGCTTTTTCGGCCCTCGCGACAAGCGCGGACAAGCGCGCCAGCCCGACCACGGCGGTTGAGCCGGTCACGCTGTGCACACAGTCTGCAATCGCCTCAAGCGGGATATCGTCATCAAGCATGATCGGCAGCATACCCTCGAGATCGTCAAGGGCCTGGAACATGAAACGCAGCGCGCTCGGGCGGTCCAACATATCGCCCAGTTGTGCAAGTGCCGTTCCAAGCTCGGGGTCAAAGGGCCCCTCGTCTGCGGTCTCAATGGGATCGTCGGAAAGCCGCATGTCCCAAACTGCCCCGATGGCATCAGCCAGTTCGACCGTATTCACGGGCTTGGTCAACACGTCATCCATCCCGTTTGCCTTCAAGTCTTTCAGACGTTCCTCATCACTGAAAGCGGTCACACCGATGATCACGGCCCCAGAGGACACCCCCCCTGACCGAATGAGCATGGTCGCTTCGCGGCCCTCCATCACGGGCATGCTGACATCCATCAGGATCACGTCAAATGCCTGGGCCGAAGCAAGGGCGACAGCCTCCAATCCATTGGATGCCTGTACGGCGCGATGGCCCATCTTCTGGACCATCTTGCACATCAGGACGACGTTTACGGCATTGTCATCGACAACCAGCACATCAAGGGGGCAAGAGTCTGCCAACACCTTGGGATCGGTCGGCGATGCTTGCAGATGTGTGGGCAGGGTATCGCCACCCTCGGATGCGGAGGGCAGCGTGATGTCGAAGCTGAAGGTACTGCCCTGGCCCAATGCGCTTTGCAATTCCAGCACGCCGCCCATGCGCGCGACGGCAAGCCGCACGATGGCCAGACCAAGCCCTGTCCCTGTCTCACGCCCCCTGGCCACGGCGTCCACCGTTTCGAACTCGGCGAAAATGCGGCTCTGATCGGCGGGCGCAATGCCGATGCCGGTATCAGCGACCTCGACGCGCAAACCCAACGTATCCTGCGCGACAGGCTGGAACGTCAGCGAAATCGCAACACGCCCGTGATCGGTGAACTTCACGGCATTACCGGCAAGATTGTAAAGCGCACGGGAAAAGGCATTCGCAAGGCCACGGCAGACCTGGTCACTGCCCTGCCCCCGGATATCCAGATCCAGGGCAATGCCGCGCGCCACGGCCATGGGCCGCAGCTCGCGCAGGATATCGGCCGCCACATCGGCGGGCTTGAACGGAACCTCGCCCAGCTGGCTTTCACCCAGGCGCGTGATTTCGAGAACGTCGTTGACTTGCTGCAGGGCGCGATCGCTGCAATCTCGTGCGGTTTGCAGCAGGGCGCGCGCCTCGTCGTCCAAGCTGCTGTCCTCGATCAGGTCAAGCGATGCGATCACACCATGAAGCGGTGTACGCATTTCGTGACTCATCGTCGCCAGGAACATGGCCTTTGCTGCGGCATGGCGCTGCGCCTCATCGCGGGCCTCCAGCAGCCTGTCTTCCGCCGCAACCATTTCCGAGATATCGCGGATGAACCCGATGATGATGGGCCGACCATGAAGATCGGCATCCCCGACGACGGAAACCTCTGCCTTGAATGGCGTGCCGTCCATGCGCTTGGCGTCCATCCGCATCGGCCCCGCACCCGCCATCAGGCGTTGCCCGACGCTGGTCCCCGCGATCCGGCCCTGGGGGTCATGAAGCCCCTCAACGACCATCACCTCATCCAGTTGCCGCCCCACAAGCTGATCTTGGGGCACACCGAAAACGCTGGACGCGGCAGGGTTGGCCAGTTGGATGGTCCCTTTCATGTCGGTGATCACGATGGCGCCGAGAGAGACATCAAACACCTTTGACACCGTATCCAGGGCCCGCTGCATTCGCACGGTCCTGTCTTCCAGTTCTCGCCACAGACTGAGGGCCAACCAGGCCGAAACGATCATCAGGACCAGCAGCACAAGGCTTTGGATCCAGAATTGCCTGAGAAGCGACTGCTCCATCTGGCGCACGCGTTCGGATTGCGCGACGTAGAACTGAAGGGCCAGCGTGGTGATATCGCGCACCAGTGGTCCCGCGTCCTTCACGCTTTCCCCAAAGCGCAAAAGCCGATCCCTGTCCCCTTCGGTAATCGCGGCGATCTCTGTTGCCATCGCATCGCGTGTCGCGCCCAGCACGGACAGCCGTTCCGTCAACCTGTCGGACAGTGCCTCGCGTCGCAGTGCGGAAATCACGGTCTCGACCCGGCTGTAGAAGATATCGAAGCGCAGGTTCACCGCCGAAAGCCCAGCGGTTTCGTAGGTCAGCAGATCAGGATAGATGTCCGACAACAGAACCCGGTCGATGGCTAGCGCAAGTGCCTTGTGATCAACGTCAAGCTGCGAGATCAACCAGCCGGCATTGTCCGACTGAGACGCCCGGACAGCGTCGATCCTGTCGCGAAACGATTGCGCGCTGTAGACCATTGCGACGCAGGAAAGTACCAGCAAAGCGAGCAATGAAAAGGCCGTCAACCGGCGGGAATTGCCCTGCCCCAGGACGCGGCTGCCTATGAAGGCGAACAACGGATCATCCTTGCAGAACCCTGATCTGGGTAAGCTGCCAGATCGAGAAGGAATAGACCTCCTCGCTCTGGTAGCGGCTGTCTGAATCGAAAGGGAACATCAACCACAGCGGCCCCTTCTCGCGGATACCGAAGGGCTTACCATCGATCCGGTTCGCTATGATCGGCGCGGCAGGTTCGACTATGGAACGGGGCATTTCAACCTTGTAGTCGTTGATTGCCGTCATCACCAGCCGTCCGTCAGCTGCACCTGCCGCATCAAGCACCGAGGCCAGTGTCGGCCCCGAATACATGGCAACGGTATCCGTCCAGATCGTCGAGGTCGCAAACTCGACCTGTGGCAGCGCCATCAGATCCGCATCGCTGAAGTGATGCAGGGTTGATCCATCGCCAGCAGGATCAATGGCCAGCAACGCATCGGTATTGGCCCAGCCAAGGTTGCCGCAAACTGAAAAAACACTGGCAGCACCAGCAAGACGCATCAAATCCCGGCGTAACATGACAAACCAATTCCTTCTTATTCAGTCAAACAGGTATCGCCGCACTTTACGTCCGGCAATAGTATCATAGGATAATGCCAACTATAAAAGGTTGCGGACAGTTTACACCTATAGCGGTATTGATAATATTTCCATCATTGCGGCGCAGTCTGCCGGCAAGATTATAGTACAAATTTGACGACTTTGCTCCGGTGGTTCGCTCGACACTACCAAGGATGGCGCTGGTCGGCGGTTTGCGGGAAAAGCAAAACACAAGCGGAAAGAACGCCATGGCGACCACACCCCATCAACAGCAGGTCGCGCGCGTGACCAGGGTCTTGCTGGCCGATGATCACAGGCTGATCGGAGAAGCCGTTGCAACTTTGCTTTCAAACACCGGCAGGTTCTATGTCGAGACAGCAGAAACCTTCGGTGAAACGATCGAGTGTCTCCAGAATTCGGAAACCTTCGACATCGTGATGCTGGATCTCAAGATGCCCGGTCTGGTCGGGATGGACTGCGTACGCAGGGTGGTCGAGGATGCTGGCAAGGGACAGGTCGTGCTGTTCTCTGCGACGGCTGATCGTCACAGCCTGAACCGCGCCATCGAGATGGGTGTCCGCGGCCTTATCCCGAAGACAATGCCCCTGCAGTCGCTAGTCAGCGTTCTGGAATTGATCGGGTCGGGGCAGATGTTCGTGCCCACAAACGCGCTGAAGGACAAGCAAAGCGCGGGCGAACGGGAAGAGCTGAACGATGTGGAGCTTTACGTGCTGCGCCTGACGGCAAGCGGGCTGACCAACAAGTACATCGCCAATGACCTGGATCAGAACGAAACCACGGTAAAAATGTACATGCGTTCGATCTGCAAGAAATTGGGCGCCCGCAACAGGGCCCATGCCGCCGTGATCGGCCGGGACATGGCACTCATCGATACCTAGGCGCGCGGCCTCGTCATCTTTGGCGGTGATACGAAGCCCCCAGCAGAGCAACAGATAGGCCGAGCAAGGTAGCATTCCGAAGGTTCATGCAACGGGGCGTTTCCCATTTCGTGTGGGACATTCCGTTGCTGCCACAGGCCTTTTCGCGTTTGGCCGCCACCGCGTTGCTTCCAGGCTTATGCCACAAATGCGAACAGCCACCCGAGGGTGGCCGTTATCGCATTGTATTTATTGTATTTTTGGTTGCGGGAGTAGGATTTGAACCTACGACCTTCAGGTTATGAGCCTGACGAGCTACCGGGCTGCTCCATCCCGCGGTATTGATTGTGATCGTTT